>NZ_WOEY01000134.1 GCF_013177695.1 Paraburkholderia solitsugae
GCAAGCGCATGGACTCGCCGGATTCGAACTTGCTGCGCGGAATGATCTTGCCGCGTGCGATCCCGGCCATATCCGGAATGATCGCTTCGATTTCGGTGACGCGGTTCTTCTTCAGGAAGTCGTCGATTTCATGCATGGTTATTCTCTCAGTTTTGGTGCGCGACCGGCTCAGGCATGCGTGGCAGCGGCGGATGCCGCGCCATAGCCGGCCTTGGTGCGCATTCGATCGCGGCAGGCGTCGCCGAAGGCGCGGAAGATCGCGGTAGACAGCGCGTCGCTGGCATGCTTCCACTCCGGGTGCCACTGCACACCCAGCGCGAAAGCGCGCGCATCTTTTACGCTGACTGCTTCGATCAATCCGTCCGGCGCCGTGGCTTCGGCCACGAGTCCCACGCCTAACCGCTCGACGCCCTGGCCGTGCAATGAATTCACACGCGCTTCATTCGTGCCGCCCGCGAGGCGCTGTAACAAGCCGCCCTGCGTCAGCGTGATCGAATGCGACGGTGCGTATTGCACGTCGAGGTCGTCTTCCTTGTTCTCGCGATGGTCGTTCAAGCCGGCCACCGCGTGAACGCTTTGATGCAACGTCCCGCCGAACACCACGTTCATTTCCTGGAAGCCCCGGCATACCGCCAGCACCGGCACGCCTGCGGCAATCGCCGCGCGCAGCAGCGGCAGCGTCGTCGCATCGCGTGCGGCGTCGTGCAGCGTGCCCGGCGCGCTGGGAGGGCCGCCGTAGCGGCGCGGTTCGACATTCGAATAGCTGCCGGTAAACAGTAAGCCGTCAACGGCGTCCAGCACGTCCTCGGTGGACTGACGCTCGCCGAGCGCCGGCAGCAACATGGCCAGCGCCTGCGAGCCGTCCACGATCGCGGCGATGTACTTCTCGCCGGTGACGTGCGACGGGTGGACTCCCATCATCGTTCTGTCGGCGCTGATGCCGACCAGGGGTTTGTTTCGCATAACGAATAGACGTGTGTGTTCCCCGCGGGATGCGGCATGAACAACGTTAAACACAGCGCGGCACGATTCCGCAGCCGGACGCAAGGCGTCAGACCACCGGGGTAGTGCAGGCGGTCGTCGTCAACTGAACGCGCCGCGCGTGGTAATCAGGGAGGCTGTTCGATTCGATCCGTCGCGGTGCGCAACTGATCTGATTCGCATGAAACGTGCAGGCGGCAGACAGCACCGGACAGGCACGAGCGCAGGGCTCGAAAGAGCGCGCACACGCAAACAGACGAATCGAACAGCGAAAAGGGGGGAGGCGCTACGGCAGCAGCGAGGCGACTTCGTCCGTGCGCACGGCAATGAAGGCGCGCGCGGAGATGGAGTTGTGACGTCGAACTGAACGGCGGGACAGGATCGTGAAGACGGACAGGAAGCGGCGGAACGCAAGGCTGCCGTTGCTGCCGTCGGCGATGGCGCCGTCAGCGCGAGGACAACTCGCCTGACTACGATTCCATCTAACCAAAGGGCCTCGGACTCTCACGATTACACTCTAATGTCTATTGAACGGCTTGCTCGAAAACGCTTGGGGGCGTTTAAAGAAACAGCACGTTGGGATGGTCGGAGCTACCGTTGCGAAGTTGATTCGCTGCGCCGCAAAACACACATTCGTATTTCGTGACGCCGGCATGACGACCGCCTGAGAACCATCGTATACGAGCCAATAAAGCCGTCAAATCATTTTTATAAAAGATTTATCAGGGCTTTCCCGGGGGTGTCGCGAGAATACCAGTCCGTGGGAACATTCGTTGCGTCCACTATATTTCGGAAGCCTTTCAGGGGTTTTCCCTAGCGGCGCGAAGATTAAAGTGATTAGAATATTCAACACTCGCGGGCAATCCCTGCCCGAGTTCACGCGCCCCGATCGTCTCCCATGTCAGAGAATTCAGCGATGTCTATAGAAGTAGCGACCCGCCTGCAATACATTCGTAAGAAAAATGGCCTGTCCCAGCGTGAGCTGGCGAAACGGGCGGGGGTGACCAATGGCACGATTTCGCTGATTGAACAGAACCGCGTGAGTCCGTCAGTTGGGTCACTGAAGAAACTGCTCGAATGCATACCGATGAGTCTCGCCGAGTTCTTCACCTTTGAAGTCGAGGTGGAACGCTCTGTCGTGTCGCGCCGCGCCGACATGCCGAATCTCGGCAATGAGTCGATCGAGTTCTATCTGGCGGGCTCCAGTATCAAAGACCGCAACATGGGCATTCTGCGCGAGGTGTATCAGCCTCTGTCGGATACGGGGCCGGAGATGCTGGAGCACGAGGGGCACGAGGGCGGGGTGGTGGTCAGCGGTCAGATCGAACTGACGGTGGACGGCGTCACGTGGCTGCTCGACCCCGGTGACAGCTACTACTTCGAAAGCCGTCTACCGCATCGTTTTCGCAATCCCAGCGCGGAGCATCTCTGCGAGATCGTGTCGGCCAATTCGCCGCCCACGTTCTAAAGACTCCGCGCCAACGCGCCGCGACGCAGTTCCAAGCCGCCTGAAGTCGATGCCGGCGTGCGTCGAGCGCATAACAATGAGGCATCCTGATGGACAAGCAATCTCTCGCTTTCTGGCAAGACAAAGCCGCTACGCTTTCGCTCGAAGGCCGTGCGTTTATCGACGGTGAATACCGTGACGCCGCAGGCGGCCGCACGTTCGACTGCCTGAGCCCGATCGACGGCAAGCTGCTCGCCAAGGTCGCTGACAGCGGCGCGGCGGATGTCGACGCCGCTGTGGCTGCCGCCCGCCGCGCGTTCGACGCCGGCGTGTGGTCTGGCCTCAATCCGCGCAAGCGTAAGGCGATTCTATTGCGCTGGGCCGCGTCGATCCGCGAGCATATGGACGAACTCGCGCTGCTCGAAACGCTGGACGCGGGCAAGCCGATCGCCGATACCACCACAGTGGACGTGCCGGGCGCGGCCTATTGCGTCGAATGGTTCGCTGAAGCGATCGACAAGGTCGGCGGCGAAGTCGCGCCGGCCGATCATCATCTGGTGGGCCTCGTCACGCGTGAGCCGATCGGTGTCGTTGCGGCCGTCGTGCCGTGGAACTTCCCGATCCTGATGGCGTCGTGGAAGTTCGGCCCGGCGCTCGCCGCAGGTAACAGCGTCGTGCTCAAGCCTTCGGAGAAGTCACCGCTCACCGCGATTCGCCTCGCTCAACTCGCGCTGGACGCGGGCATTCCGGCCGGCGTGTTCAACGTGGTGCCGGGCGCGGGCGAACCGGGCAAGCTGCTCGCGCTGCATCAGGACGTGGACTGTCTCGCCTTCACCGGCTCGACCAACGTCGGCAAGCTGATCATGCAGTACGCCGGCCAATCGAACCTGAAACGCGTCTGGCTGGAACTCGGCGGCAAGTCGCCGAACATCGTGATGCCCGATTGCCCGGACCTCGACCGCGCGGCGAACGCGGCGGCCGGCGCGATCTTCTACAACATGGGCGAAATGTGCACGGCGGGTTCGCGCCTGCTCGTGCATCGCGACATCAAGGAGGTGTTCCTCGACAAGCTGATCACCGCCGCACGCAGTTATACGCCGGGCAACCCGCTCGATCCGAAAACCTCGATGGGCGCGATCGTCGACAACGTGCAACTCGAACGCGTGCTCGGCTATATCGAAGCGGGCCGCGCCGAAGCGAAGCTGCTGCTGGGTGGATCGCGCGTCAAGCAGGAGAGCGGCGGCTTTTATATCGAACCGACCATCTTCGAGATCCCGGCTGCCGGCGCGAAGGTCGCGCGCGAGGAAATCTTTGGGCCGGTGTTGTCGGTGATTACGTTTGACACGGTTGAGGAAGCGATCAGGATCGCTAACGACAGCGAATATGGTCTCGCCGCTGCCGTGTGGACCTCGAATCTGACCACCGCGCATGAAGTGTCGCGCAAGCTGCGTGCCGGTACGGTGTGGGTCAATTGCTACGACGAAGGCGGGGACATGAACTTCCCGTTTGGCGGTTACAAGCAATCGGGCAACGGCCGTGACAAGTCGTTGCACGCGTTGGAGAAGTACACCGAGCTGAAGTCCACGCTCGTTCGGCTGCGCTAAAGGATTCGCAAGCCAGCGCGGCGGCGTGCCTCATAGGCGCCGCCGCGTTCCCAATGAATCCGAGGCCGGACGTCGCATGCACCACCAGGAAGCTTCGCGTGCAGCGCCGGCATGTTTATCAGGTATCAGGTCATCTATGACTGAACTCGTTTACGGCGACGGCGCGATCCGTCGTTCGTCGCTCTATGGCTCGTCGATCGAAAACACCTATGCGGGTGTGTTGTCGTTCATGCGCCGCAAATACACCCGCGAACTCGACGGCGTCGATGTCGTGGTCTCAGGCGTGCCGCTCGATCTGGCCACGACCTTCCGTTCGGGCGCGCGTCTCGGCCCGGCGGCAGTGCGCGCTGCGAGCGTGCAATTGTCGGAGCTGCATCCGTATCCTTGGGGCTTTAATCCGTTCGACGATCTCGCCGTGACCGATTACGGCGACTGCTGGTTCGACGCGCACAATCCCATGACGATCAAGGAGTCGATCGTCGACCATGCGCGTACGATCCTGCGTTCGGACGCGAAGATGCTGACGCTCGGCGGCGATCACTACATTACGTATCCGTTGCTGATTGCGCATGCGGAGAAGTACGGCAAGCCGCTTTCGCTGATCCATTTCGACGCCCACTGCGATACCTGGGCCGACGACAGTCCGGACAGCCTGAATCACGGCTCGATGTTCTACAAGGCGGTGAAGGACGGTCTGATCGATCCGAAGACCTCGGTGCAAGTCGGTATTCGCACGTGGAACGACGATTTTATGGGGATCAATATCCTCGATGCTGCGTGGGTCCACGAACATGGCACGCGAGCAGCAGTCGAGCGGATCACGTCGATTGTCGGCCAGCGGCCCGCGTATCTGACCTTCGATATCGACTGTCTCGATCCGGCGTTCGCGCCAGGCACGGGTACGCCCGTGGCGGGCGGTTTGTCGTCGGCACAGGGGCTGGCCATCGTGCGTGGGCTCGGCGCGTTGAATCTGGTGGGCGCGGATGTGGTGGAAGTGGCGCCCGCCTATGACCAGAGCGAGATCACGGCGATTGCCGCCGCGCATATCGCGTGCGATCTGTTGTGTCTCTGGCGGCAGCGGAAGGTCGCTGAACGCTAATCACGCTTCATCGGCGTGTAGGACGACCGGCTCAGCCCATCGACGACGATCGATCGGGTTGACGCCGGCCTTCGCGCAAGCCGAGCGTGTAGGTGACGAGCGCGCCGCTCATGATCGCCAGTTGCCACATCAGCATGTCGCTCCCGCGGGCCTTCATGGCGAAGCCGGCGATGAGCGGCCCCACGATCGAACTCGTGGTGAAGGTGAGCGACACCAGCCGCATGTTGCGCGTGAGGGCAGCCTTATCGCTGCATGCCGCCGCGACCATGCCGAGTGTAATGTACGCGCTGTTCGTGCCCCCGAGCAGCAGTGCGCTCGCGTCAGCAAGCCATGAGGCGGGCGCGGCGAGCGCGAAACCGCAGATCGCCAGCGTGCTGAGCGCGGCGCAGACGATCACCGTTGCGGCGAGGCCCGCGCGATCGGCAAACCAGCCGACCGGAAATTGCAGCGCCATGCCGCCGACACCGAATAGCGTGAGTAGCGTGGCCGTCTGTGTGGTATCGAGGCCGTGGGCGTCGGCAAAGAGCGGGAAGAGGCCGTAGAGCGCGCCATCGCCGATCCCGCCTGCCGCGACGACCACCATGCCAAGGCTCACCAATGGGCCGATTGGGGCACCTTTTCCGATCCTGCTTGTTCGCACAGGCCGGTCTGTTTCAACAGCACGGCGCCCATCATCCGCGGTGGTCAGCCACAGCGGAACGGCCGCTGCAAACGTGAAGGCCGCGCCGGCCGCGAACGTGATGCGTCCGTCGACGGCGCACCACACCGCCAATGCCGGGCCGAGTACGCCTGCGCTGGCGATCAGCGCCTCGTGAACGCCCACTACACGCCCGCTCGACTCAGCCGGCACAAGCCGGTAGAGCCACGTTTCATTGGCGATCCAGCGCAAACCGACGCCGAGGCCGGTCAACAGCCCGGGTATGAGCCACAACGGCCAGCACAGCGCGTTCATCGTCGCGAACGCAACAATCGTGGCGGCGAGACCCAGCGATACCGTGCGCTTCGCACCGATGCGTTCCACCAGCCACGGCGCGATTAACAGGCCGACCAGCATGCCGGTCCATTGCGAAGCGGAGAAGAGGCCGGCGCGCGGCGCGTCGAGACCGTGATGCGCCAGCCAGACGGGCAGCACCATGAAGCCGATGCCGAACTGGCCAATCTGCGAAAGCGCCGAGACCGAGGTCAGCGCGGCGATCGCCGGCCAACGCACCGGCGCGGCGGCATTCATGGGCTGCTCCGCGCGGGCATCGGCAGACCCAATTCGCGGCATTCGACCGGGCAGCCGGCTTTCAGGCAGGGACCATCGTCGCAAAGGCGGCACAGTTGCATGGCGTGTGCCGGATCGCGGGTTTCGTTCCACAGGATCTTGATCAGCAGGCTTTCGAGCACAGGGCGCTCGCGCTCGTCGAGCTGCCCGACGATACGTTGGAGTATCCGGTCGCGTGCCGTTTGCAGGCGTTTGGCTTCACGCTTGCCGGCAGCGGTCAAGGCAAGCGCGACGGCACGTTTATCAGCGCCGGATTTCTTTTCGACAAGCCCCGCGTCCACCAGACCCGCGATAGCGCGGACCGCGGCCGGATGCGAAAGATCGACCGCCTCGCGCAATACTTCAATGGATGAGTCGGGATATTGACCGACAGCGTTGAGCATGGCGCGGGCAGTGGGGCCCGCAAGCGCGGCCACGGCAGGCTGCGCGTTGATCTCGTCCGTGACCAGCAGGGCGAGCACGCCGAGCAGGTTCTCTGTGCGCTGCGTCATGGGGACACCTCGATGTGTGCAACGTGCATATATGTATGTTGCACACATTGGGGGCGACGCGCAAGGGGTTTTTTGCGCGGCCCGGCTGTGGTCCAGGCTCGGGTTCAGACGCGTGCTGCGCCCATCGTCACTTCGCCAATCGTGCCCGCACGGTGTACTCGCCCTCGTCGACCTCGTCTTCCAACATATGGGCCATCGCCGTATTGAAGTCGGGCGGCAGCGGCTCGACCGGATAACCGCGTTTTTCCCACGCGTCGAGACCGCCCTTGAGCGCCTTGACGTGATGGATATTCTTTCGATGCAACTGATTGACGATCCGCTTGGCCGTCGCTTCGTTGGGACACACGCAATAGACGACAATCGGCCGCTTCAGTAACTCGGGATCCAGTGGCTCGGGTGAATCGAGATCGAGCAACTGCGCGCCCGCAATCCGGTGCGATTCTTTTGCGCGGATGCTGTGCGGCCGCGCGTCGAGGATGAGCGGCGGCTCATTGGACTTCATCAGTTCGTCGAGCTGATCTGGCGAAATGCGCACGTGCGCGAGCCAGCGGCGAAACTGCCAGCGGCGCACAAAGCGATAGAGGAGCGCGGCAATGAAGATCGCCGCGAACGCGTCGAAGATCGTGCCGCCGTTGTGGCGCACGAGTAGAACGAGTTGCACGATCTGATCGTGAATCGCCGCGCCGCCGATCACCCAGACGCTGGCCCACAGCGTCGCGCCGACAAAATCCCACAGCAGAAACACGCCGACGTTGATTGGCGTCGTGCCGAGCAGCGGCGCCGAGATCAGACCGAGGCCGGGCAGGAACTTCGCGACGGTGAGAATCGGCGCGCCGTACCGTTCATAGGTATTGCGTGCGACGCGCACGGTGGTGTCGAGCGAGAGCGAGAAGCGCACCAGATGATTCAGCAACCGGCGGCCGTACGTCCGCCCCGTGAAAAACCATAGCGAGTCAGCAATCAGCGTCGCGCAGACGGCGGCGCCAACGACGCTGGCGTAAGAGGTCTGTCCCATGGCGGCCATGGTTCCGCCGAGGATCAGCATCGGCGCCGCCGGAATCGGCAGGCCGAGTTGCGTAACGAGCACGCTCATGAACACGGCCCACACGCCCAGCGAGGGTGGAATAGCAACCGGAAAATGCCACACAACCACGCTCCTCTTGAGCCAATGAAAGGGTTTGAAACAATCCGCGCCCCGTCCGCACGTTGGCAGCCTGCGTTGCGCACGCGTCGTGCAGGTTAGGTGCCTGCCGGACAGCGGTCGGCCGCATGGCGCATTCAGCCGATCGGTACGAACGCAGCAGGACGAATGCGGATTTAAGCACAGGTTGGCCAAAGGGCGCTGCGGGGCGGGCCGAAAGCCTGAAAAAATTCAAGGAAATGGGGAGATCGGACGTGTGGGGATGAGCGAGTGACGAGCATCCGCATGGCGCATGCGGTGTTCCGCGCCACGGTTGCTACAATCGTCTTACACGTACAGATACAACGGAGACACCGCATGGCAAACCTTCCGCCGATCAGCCGCTACCCCGTGCCTGAGCCGGGTGAGTGGCCAGACGACATCCGCGCCCGCATCGTCGAAGTGCAGGAGAAAGCCGGTTTTGTTCCGAACGTATTCCTGACGCTGGCGCACCGGCCAGATGAATTCCGCGCCTTTTTTGCCTATCACGACGCGTTGATGCTGAAAGAGGGTGGCTTAACCAAAGGTGAGCGCGAGATGATCGTCGTCGCCACGAGCGCCGTGAATCAGTGCCTGTATTGCGTGGTCGCGCACGGGGCGATTCTGCGTATTTACGAAAAGGCGCCGTTGCTGGCGGATCAGGTGGCCGTCAATCATCGTAAGGCGGATATCACGCCGCGCCAGAAGGCGATGCTCGACTTCGCGCTGAAAGTCTGCCGCGAATCCGGCACTGTCGACGATGCCGACTTTCAGACGCTGCGTGAGCACGGCTTTTCGGATGAAGACGTGTGGGATATCGCGGCCATCACGGCATTTTTCGGGTTGTCGAACCGGATGGCCAACGTTATTTCAATGCGCCCGAACGACGAGTTCTATCTGATGGGGCGCGTGCCGAAAGCGGCAGCGGATGCGCCGCGAAAATAGCATCGGAGCGCTTGCTGCGGACTCGTGGCGTGCGTGAGAACGGGTGCTCATGCACGTCTCATGCACGCCCTTAGGCCGTCGCCGGCTCGGGGCGAATTGAGGGCGTGCTGACGGCCTTGTCGTCGATCGGGAAGTGCAGCATCGCGGCGATGAGTCCGGCGGCGACCGTTGCTTCCCACAGCAGCGAATACGAACCCGTCAGATCGAACACCAGACCGCCTAGCCACGCGCCCAGAAACGAGCCGATCTGGTGGCTTAGAAAGCAGACCCCAAAGAGGCTCCCAAGGTGCCGGGTGCCGAACACTTTCGCTACGAGCCCGCTCGTCAGCGGCACGGTCCCAAGCCAGGTCAGCCCCATCACGGCCGCGAAGATGACGACCGAAGCAGAGGTCTTCGGCAGCAGGAAGACGGTGCCGATCGTCACGCTGCGAATCAGGTAAAGCCAGCCGAGCACATGGTGCTGCCGGAACCGGCCGCCGAGCCAGCCGCATCCCCAACTGCCCGCCATGTTGAACAGGCCGATCAGGGCGAGCGCCGTCGCGCCCAGCCCGACAGGCATATGACAGAGCGTCAGATATTCGGGCAAATGGGTGGCGATGAACGCAAGTTGAAATCCACAGGTGAAGAAGCCGAGCGTCAGGAGTCGATATCCGCGATGCCGGGCCGCCTGAGCGAATACCTTGCTAAGCGGCATGGCGGGCGGCTCCTGGACCGGCGTGCCGACATTCGCGCGCCGGTCGAGCACGATGCCAAGCGGCGCGATCAGCAACATCAGGAAGGCCAGCACGAAGAGCGATGTGGCGATGCCCGAGCTGAGCCGGATGCTCTGCACGAGCGGGATCATCAGCACCTGTCCGGCCGAACCGCCTGCGCTAACAAGACCCATCGCCATGCTGCGTTTTTCCGGGGAAGCAATGCGGCCGACCGCCGGCAACACCACACCGAACGTCGTGCAACTGACGCCGATGCCGACCAGCAGACCCATGC
Source organism: Paraburkholderia solitsugae (assembly GCF_013177695.1). Lineage (GTDB taxonomy): Bacteria > Pseudomonadota > Gammaproteobacteria > Burkholderiales > Burkholderiaceae > Paraburkholderia > Paraburkholderia solitsugae. The sequence continues at coordinate 9,981 of NZ_WOEY01000134.1, forward strand.
CGACGATCAGCATCGGGCCCGATGGCGCGACGGCCGGGACGCCCAGGCCCGCGGCGAATGTCGTCGCGCCGAACGCGACCACGGGCGCCGAGCCATAGCGGTCCGCGGCGGCGCCCGCGAACGGTTGCGCGAAACCCCACACCAGGTTGTGCAGCGCGATCGCGAACGCGATCAGCGTGACGGGCAGGCCGCGGTCGAACGAGAACGGCCCGATGAAGAGCCCGAAGGTCTGCCGGATACCCATGGCGGCGCTCAGAATCAGCGCGCCGGCGATGATCACGAGCGTCGTCTGATTGAACGGCACGGCGAGGCGTTTGCTCTGTGTGGTGGACATGGTTCTGATCTCCTTGGACACCATGGTCGCAGTGAGCGTCAGAAGCGGCAAAAGAAAAGATTTTGACGACAGGTGAGCGCGGCTCACCTGTTCAGGTTGGATGTGGGGTTCAGTAGCTGGCGCGACGCAATCCCGTGCCGGCAGCATCCGATGGCGTGTCGAACTGCTCAGCCTCGCTGAGCAGCCACCGCTTGAAGTCGAACAGTTCCGGGCGCTGCTGCGCGCTATCCGCATTTTGCGCGCACACCAGCCAGTAAGCCGTGGAGGAGGCGATCGTGTGTGGACTGGCTTCGACGAGTGCGCCGGTCGCGAGATCGCGGTCCACCAGCGGCCGTCTGCCGAGCGCGACGCCGAGGCCCATGCTCGCGGCTTCGAAAGCAAGCTGGATCGTGTCCACGCGTAACCCGTCGTTCAATTCGAACCCTTCGGTGGCGGCCCCATCTATGGCGACCCCGTCGATCCACGCCTGCCAGTCCTCGCTTGCCGAGTTCACGTGAATGAGCGTCGCGTGGCGCAGATCGACGTTGCCGTGCTCGTCGCGCAGACTATCCCTGTAAGCAGGGCTGCACACCGGCACCAGGCGTTCGCCGAACAGACGCGTCCAGGCGGTCCCCGCGACCGGGGCGCGGCTGAGGCGAATGGCGAAATCGAAGCCGTCGACGGGAAAGCCGACCTGACGGTGCGACGTGTCGACGGTGACATTTGCATCCGGCCAGTGTGTGCGAAAGGCGGCCAGGCGCGGCAGCAGCCAGCGCGAGGCTAACGTGGGCGCGCAACTCAGCGCGATTGGGCGATTCGCGCGGTGGTTCGGCAGGCGCTGCGTGCCGATCGCGATCAGCGAGAACGCTTCGGATACGTACGACAGATAATCGGCGCCCGCCGCCGTGAGCGAAATGCCGCGCGGCTCGCGCACGAACAGTTCCACGCCGAGCGACTGCTCGAGGCCGACGATGCCGTGACTAATGGCGCTCGGCGTGACGTTCAGTTCCGCGGCGGCGAGCTTGAAACTCTGATGCCTGCCGGCCGCTTCGAAGAAGCGAAGCGCGGGCAGGGGCGGCAGGCGAAGCGGCATGGTGCATCCCCAAGGGCGGCGCGGCGGGCGCCGTGACGGTGCAATAGCGCGCCGGTGCGCGCATGCTGTTTCGGGAAAGGATACCTTGCAAACCGGTTTCGATTGTTGCCCGCGTGTCTTGCGCGTGTCGCGCTGATTCGCCTGAGGCTCGAGGCGTGAGCGCCTACGTCCCGACGGCGTGACCCTGCTCGACCGTCGTCTGCAAATAGGTCGAGACGGCGCTCGCCCGCATCGGTCGGCCGAACAGATAGCCCTGCATCGCGCGAGCGCCCAGCGCCTGGACGACGTCGGCTTGCGATGCCGTTTCGAGTCCTTCGACGATGCATTCGAGTCCGAGATTTCTGCACAGATCGAGCACCGACTTGACGATCTTCTTCGACGCGCTATTGGAATCCACGTCGGTCATGAAGCTGCGGTCGATCTTGATCGTGTCGAAGGGCAGGCGATGCACGTAGCTGAGGCTCGAATAGCCGGTGCCGAAATCGTCGAGTGAGACGCGGCAGCCGGCTTGCTTGATCATCGTGAGCGAACTGTGGGCCTGCTCGAAATCGCGCGTTACCGCGGTTTCCGTGATCTCGAAGTTCACGTGATGCGCGGGCACACCGCTGTCCAACACGATATCGACCAGGCGGCGAGCGCGTGGCGAAGTCGAAATATCGATCGCGGAGAGATTGAACGACAGGTAGAGGTCGGACGGCCAGCGCGATACTTCCTCAAGCGCTTTGCGCAGCAACACCTCGGTGACGTGCAGAATCAGGTCGGTACGCTCGGCAATCCGAATGAATTCCTCAGGCCTGACTGCGCCTAGCCGCGCGTTGTGCCATCGCCCGAGCGCCTCCATGCCGATGGTGCGTTGCGTGAGCACATCGTAAATCGGCTGAAACTCGAGGAGCAGTTCGGACTCCAGGTCCGCATGGCGGAGTTCCTGGGCGACGAGACTCGAGCGCCGGATCCGCGTCTCATGTTCCGTCGAGAAGATGACCGGTGTGCCGCGGCGGCTTTCCTTGCCGACGTACAAGGCGGCATCGGCGCGTTCGAAAACCTGCTGGACGGTCGTGCCTGCTTCCGGAAACGCTGCCCAGCCGATCGTTCCTGTCAGCTCGGCGACATTGCCGGCCACCCGATAGGGCTGGCTGAGCGCTTCGCAGACGCGCTCTCCCAACTCGACCAGCGTCTCGTTCGCCAGTTTGTGCTGGGCCAGCACGCCGAATTCGTCGCCGCCCAGGCGCGCGAAGAAAATGCCAGGCTCGGCGAACGCCAGCAGTCGCACGCCGACTTCCTGCAGCACGAGGTCGCCGCTTGCATGTCCGTAGATATCGTTGACCTGTTTGAAGCCGTCGAGATCGATCAGCCCGACGTTGAAGCCGCCGCCGGTGCCGAGCGCCTGTTCCGATAGCGCGCGCAGCGAGGCGAAGAAGCTGCGCCGGTTGGGCAGGTCGGTCAGGCTGTCGATGCTCGCGAGCCGGAAGTTGTCGTCACTGAGGGTTTGCGTTTTCTGCTGGCTTACCTGCAATTCGCGCTGCGCGTGCACGACGCCAGCGAAAGTCCGGTAATACAGTTCGATGATGAAGGCGAGTGCGACGCCGACCAGCGTCATGTCGATTGCCATCGCGATGAAGATAGGCGAGCGCGTGTAAACCAGAAACGCCGAAAAGCTTAGGACGACGATCGAGAGCAGAAGCAGGGCGGCCGCCCGCAGATGCATGAGACAGAATACGCAGCCGACCAATGTCGTCGCCATGTAAAACGTGACTTGCGCCTGCTCATAGGCGGTGCCGTAGGGAAACAGCAAAAGCGACCAACTGCTGAAGGCGGTGCCGAAGATGCCCGTGAGCCAGATCAGCTTGCGCAGTTCGGGCACGGCCTTGTCGTGCGTCAGAACCCGCTGCCGGACCCGCCACCAGCGCACGCAACGGATGATGCACAGCGTGCAGAGCACTCCCGGGAAGTAGATGGACAACCATGCCGGCGTCGACCCCAGATGGGTGATGGCGACAGCCAGCGTGTTTACGAGCAGAATGAAATAGAGCAGCGGTATCTGGCGGCCGAATGCCTGGAGTTGCGAGCGCACGAGTTCAGGGTCGCCTTCCGCGACCGACAGCGCTTCCCTCAATCTGGCTAACCGAACCATTCCCGTCCTTGTAACGTTTGCGCCGCACACGCAGCTTTGTATATCGGCCGGATCGGTGAGACCTTGAGGGCGTTTTCAGGGGAAATAAAGCGCGCATTAAATGAGCGGTAAATACGCCCGGCGAGCGAGTCGGCCATAAGTCATTTGTGCAGCGTCAGCTTGCACGAGATTTGCTCATCCAGGGCGTCGGGGCATGGCCGGATTCGCCCTGCCGGGCGGCCTTGCGCAGGCGGTATCGCTGGCCGCGGCGGTGGTGCGGGACCCTGCGGCGAGCATCGCTCATGTTGCAATATGGAGAATTTTCATTGTTTTATTCTTTCCGGATTCTTTATTGCTGAGCGCGGCGGGTGCTGAATACCGAATCGTTGCGATCCACCATAAGATAGTAAAAAAGCGTGACTGCAACCGGTTTGCCGCCGCTAAAGCACTGAAATTGCAACGGAATGTGATACGCCGCGAGCAGCCATAAAGCGGGAGAAACGCGTAAGCGCGCGATTCTTATAGGACTTTGGGACAAAAAAACGTCAAATTGCCGCTGGGCGGGCGATACAAGGCTTACATCCAACGTTTGCGTGAATATGCGCCTATGCGTTAGTGTGTCGGTCCCGGCGCAACAGATGTGGCGCCGGTTCCATGATTACCATACGGGAAGTGCTATGAACAAACAGGAACTGATTGATGCAGTCGCCGCAGCGACGGGCGAAAGCAAAGCGGCCACCGGCCAAACCATCGACGCTATTGTCGAAGCGGTGACCAAAGCCGTTGTGGGTGGTGATACGGTGCAACTGGTCGGTTTCGGTTCTTTCTCGACCGGCGCGCGCGCAGCACGCGTGGGCCGCAATCCGTCGACGGGTGCCGAGATCCAGATCGCGGCAGCCAAGACGGTGAAGTTCACCGCCGGCAAGGCATTCAAGGAAGCCGTCAACGCGTCGTAATGCAACGCGCCTCGCGCCGGAGCATCCACGCGCGTTGTTGTAGCGCGCGGCGCCCGATGCATCGGGTGTGAGGAATCACGCGCTGCCCAGCCCCGGTAAGCGTGTTTAATCGGTGGTTGGTGCGGCGCGTGTGGTGCGCGTTGGCACTTATGCCGTTGTTGTTGGCTTCTGGTTTTGCGTCATGCACGCTCGCCTTCCGGTTGCTGGTTGCGCGAGATCGTGCAGGCCGCGTCGGTGAGTTCAGCCCGCGCGTCGTTTTCGCGTCGCTTCGGCCAGGGTGTCGAGCGCCGGTTCGGTTTGCGCCCAGCTCACGCAGGCGTCTGTAATCGACACGCCGTGACGCAGCGGCACACCGGCTTTCAGATCCTGACGGCCTTCTTCCAGATGACTTTCGAGCATGACGCCGATAATGCGGCGCTCGCGCTGAGAGAGTTGCTGCGCGATATCCTGCACCACTTCCAGTTGACGCAAATGCGATTTGCCTGAGTTCGCATGCGAACAGTCGATCATGACCTGTTCGCGCAGGCCTGCCGATTTGAGCGCCGCGCAGGCGGCTTCGACGGACGCGCTGTCGTAATTCGGACCTTTCTTGCCGCCGCGCAAAATAACGTGCGCGTCGTCATTGCCACGCGTTTCGAAGATCGCGGCCATCCCCATCTTGGTCATCCCCATGAACGCATGACTCGCGCGTGCCGCCACGATCGCGTCCGCGGCGATTTGCACGCCGCCGTCCGTGCCGTTCTTGAAGCCGATCGGGCAGCTCAGCCCCGATGCGAGCTGCCGGTGACTCTGGCTCTCCGTCGTGCGTGCGCCGATCGCACCCCACGCGATCAGATCCGCGATGTACTGCGGGCTGAGCAGGTCGAGAAATTCGGTAGCCGTGGGCAAGCCGAGACCGTTGATGTCAAGCAGCAGTTGCCGTGCGAGACGCAGCCCCTCGTTGATGCGGAAACTGCCATCGAGACGCGGGTCGTTGATATAGCCTTTCCAGCCCACCGTTGTGCGCGGCTTTTCAAAGTAAACCCGCATGACGATCAGCAGATCGTCTCTATAGGTTTGTGCCGCGACCTTGAGCTTGTGCGCGTATTCGATTGCCTCGTCGTGATCGTGAATCGAACACGGGCCGACGATCATCACGAGCCGGTCGTCACGGCCGTGCAGAATGTCGGCGATTTCCGTGCGGGTTTGCTCGACGAGCGTTTGCACCGGCTGCGGCACAGGCAACTCGTCCTGCAGCAGGGCGGGGGAAATCAGCGGACGTACCGCGCCGATACGCACGTCGTCGATGCGCGTGGTGTCCTGGGTGGCGTCGGCCGAGCCGACTTCCTGATCGTGCAAAGGATTGTCGATGGCGCTCAAAATATTCTCCCGGACCTGGTATGTGGGGTGGCCTCACGGCCTGAATGGGTGGGTGTTGGTGCGTTGCCTGGCTGCTGCCGGGATTATGACACTCGCGCGTGCGGGCCGGATGACCGTTATTCGAGGCGTTTGATGAGCGCCATGGCGGCGGCCGGATTGCGTTCCTTGAAGCCGCTGATGATGTAGAGGTAGACGTCGCGTGCCGTGGTTTTTGCGGGGGCTGCGGCCGAGGTTTCCATGTCGTCCGGTGTGGTGCCTGCGGCGAGTTGGCGGGCGCGTTCGACCCAGGTGTCGAGGGCCTGGGGCGAATAGCCTTTGGCGTGCTTGTCGCTGGTACCCATGATGCGGGCGTAGGCGAATGGCGCGGTGATGTCGGCGATTTGCGGGTAGTCGCTGTCGGCTGCCAGCACGACGGCGACTTTGTACTTTCTGGCTAGCGCGATGAATTCGGGGGTCTTGAAGCTGTCGTTGCGGACTTCGATGGCGTGTCTTAGTGTTTGGCCTTCGATGCTGGCGGGCAGCAGTTTCAGGAAGGCTTCGAAATCTTCCGGGTCGAACTTTTTGGTGGTGGCGAATTGCCAGTTGATTGGGCCTAGCTTTTGTTTTAACAGCAGCACGCCGCTGGCGAAGAAGCGTTCGATGGTTTCGTTGGCGTCCGCCAGGATTTTTCTGTTTGTTGCGTAGCGGGGGGCTTTTAGCGAGAAGACGAAATCTTTCGGGGTTTCCTGATACCACTTTTCGTAGCTTGCTGGTTTTTGCAAGCCGTAGAAGGTGCCGTTGATTTCAATCGATGTGAGGTTTTTGCTCGCGTGGTGGAGTTCACGGCTTTGCGTGAGGTCGGATGGGTAGAAGGTGCCGCGCCAGGGGGCATAGGTCCAACCGCCTATGCCGATTCGGATTTTGCCGCTTTTCGGGGATGGCATTTTTCTCTGCCTCTTTGGGGTGGCTTCGCCGGGAGGGTAGATTAACGCATTTGTTTTGGGTTTTGCCTGCGGGGCGCTTGTTTCGTCTGTTTGCCTACGGCGTTGGGCCTTGCCTGGTTTGTTTGCCTGCGCGGCGCTTTCTGTCTGTACGCCTGCGGCGGTGGGCTTTTCTTCATCTGTTCGCCTGCGCGGCGCTTTGTTTCTGTGTGCCTGCGACGTGGGCCTTTCCTTGATTTGATATTGGATTATTAGCGTCGCCCCTGTGCGGGGCAGGCAAAAGAAAGCGGCTCAAACCGCTAATTTTTAAGTGGGTCCCCTGGCTTGGAGGGGATAGTGGTGCATCTGGAATCTGTGTTCTCGCACATTCAGCGCGAGTGACAAAGCAGTCATACTTCCGGTGGCGCTGCGCGCGCCGACGCGTAATTCAACAACCGATTGTTGCGGTTTCGCCCTCGTATTTTGATTGGCACCACGACCGCTTGCGGAAATCGCCTTCGAGATGCATGGGTGCCTCGCCGAGGCGAAGCCGATGGCCCCCACCGCGCCCAAACGAAGCCCCTGGTTTCCCATGCAGACCCATCCGCGACGCACGCAGTGCGGAGTGGGAGCTGATGAGCGCTTTGTCACTAACGCCGAGTGTGCGAGGGCGCGGATTCCAGATGTACCACTACCGCGACTGTGCGGGGGACCCGCTTAAGAATTAGCGGTTTGAGCCGCTTTCTCTTGCCTACTTCTCTTTGCGGCCGGCAAAGAGAAGTAGGTGCCGCCCCGCACAGGGGCAACGCTAATAAACCAATAAGAAATCAAGGAGAGGCCAACGCCGTAGGCGTACAGACGAACAAGCGTCGACGAGACCAACAAATCAAGGAAAGGCCAACACCGTAGGCATACAAACAAAAAGCGCCGCGCAGGCAAACAAACCAAACCATTATTCGCCGCCAGGCGCCCGCGTCGCCTCTTCAAACCGCCGGTTTGCCTCAGCCACCTCGGCCCTAAACTGCTGCAACGCACTAACCGCCACATCCGGCGGCGTCAAAGCCGCCCACAACACATCGATCAACTGATCCGCGGTAGCGTCAATATCAATATGCCGGTTCGCCAGCGTGGCGTCCCAAAGCACATGTTCCATCGGCCCAAACACCATCGACCGCAATAGCCTCAACGGCATATCAGCCCGAATCTGCCCCGCCTCCTGACCCTGCGCCAACACCCGCATCAACGGCGCCGTATACCGCCGCTGCAACTCGGTCAGCGCCTCACTCAACTCATGATGCCGAGCCCGACCCTCGGACAACACCAAAGCACACAGGTCAGTGCCGTTGAGCAGCATCAACCGCAAATGCGTGCGCACAATAAAAGCAAACTGCTGCCGCACACTGCCATCACGCGGCAACCCGGACTCGATCGCTTCAATGATCTCGTCGTACCAGTCGCCGATCACCCGCGCGCATAACTCGCGCTTGCCGCGGAAATAACTGAATACAGTCGCCTCGGAAATGCCCAGGCGCTGCGCAATCTCCGCCGTCGTCGCGCGCTCGTAGCCCTTCTCGGAAAAGACGTCGCGCCCCGCCTGCAATATTTCCTTCACGCGCTGCTGCGACTTGCGCCCGGCCGGCTGGCGGCGCGAGGCAGGTAACTCAGCCTTCAAGGCAACCGTCATATGAGTCCAGTTCAGTTTTGGGAGGCCAATAGCCTCGGTGACCCCGATCCCATCACTGTATAGCGGCTCCAGACACGTGCCAACCAGTTTCTGAGTGATACTCAAAAATACCACTTGACGCTTACGTAAATCTGGCGTGAAATGCGGCTTGAACGTTTCGCGCCTCGTGCAGGGTGATGAGGGTGGCCCACAAAGCCGCCGCCGCCCGCTGAGCCGCACTCAGACGAGCCGGTGCCCACCCAGGCGGACCGGCCGCCAACGAACTCTGGAGACACAGCAATGAGCAACCTGCCCGGTTTGCAATTCCCGCTCGGCGAAGAAATCGAAATGCTGCGTGACAGCATCGCCGGATTCGCTGCCAAAGAAATCGCCCCGCGGGCCGCGGAAATCGACCGCACCGACCAGTTCCCCATGGACCTGTGGCGAAAATTCGGCGACCTGGGCGTGCTCGGTATGACCGTCTCGGAGGAATACGGCGGCGCGAACATGGGCTACACGGCGCACATGATCGCGATGGAAGAAATCTCTCGCGCCTCGGCATCGGTCGGTCTCTCGTACGGCGCGCACTCGAATCTGTGCGTCAACCAGATTCACCGCAACGGCACGGCAGCGCAAAAGGAAAAGTATCTGCCCAAGCTCGTCTCCGGTGAGCACATCGGCGCACTCGCCATGAGCGAGCCGAACGCGGGCTCGGACGTCGTCAGCATGAAGCTGCGCGCGGACAAGAAGGGCGATCACTATGTGCTGAACGGCACGAAAATGTGGATCACCAACGGCCCGGATTGCGACACGCTCGTCGTCTACGCAAAAACCGATCTCGAAGCGAATTCGCGAGGCATTACCGCGTTTATCGTCGAGAAGGGCATGAAGGGCTTCTCGGTCGCGCAGAAGCTCGACAAGCTCGGCATGCGCGGGTCGCACACCGGCGAACTGGTGTTCCAGGACGTCGAAGTGCCGGAAGAAAATATTCTTGGCCAGTTGAACGGCGGCGTGAAGGTGCTGATGAGCGGCCTCGATTACGAACGCGCCGTGCTCGCCGGTGGCCCGACCGGCATCATGGTCGCGGTCATGGATGCGATCGTGCCGTATATCCACGACCGCAAGCAGTTCGGCCAGCCGATCGGTGAATTCCAGCTGATTCAAGGCAAGGTCGCCGATCTGTACACCACGCTGCAAGCGTGCCGCGCGTATCTCTACGCAGTGGGCCGTCAACTCGATACGCTCGGCAACGGACATATTCGCCAGGTGCGTAAGGACTGTGCGGGCGTGATTCTCTACACCGCTGAAAAAGCGACTTGGATGGCTGGTGAGGCGATTCAGATTCTCGGTGGCAACGGCTATATCAACGAGTATCCGGTCGGTCGTTTGTGGCGCGATGCGAAGCTCTATGAAATCGGCGCAGGCACGAGCGAAATCCGCCGCATGTTGATCGGCCGCGAACTGTTCGCCGAAACGGCTTGAGCCAACAGCACTGCGCGTCGCTGCAGGCCTACAAAAAGCGGCTATAGCAATCAACTTGCATGGGACCAGAGTAAGTGCTTTGCATGGGATCAGAGTAGCGCGCTAAAGCGCGAACTCTGATCGACAGCTAAAGCGCCAACTCTGGTCGACTCGCACTTTGCATGGGACCCGAGTAAGCGCTGAAGCGCTAACTCGGGTCGACACCGGAGAAACCACGCAATGCCGATCATTGAATCAAAACTGAATCCGCGCTCGGACGACTTCCGCACCAATGCGGCGGCGCTCGAAGCGCTGGTCGCCGATCTTCGCGCGAAGGTCGAGAAACTCGCGCTGGGCGGCGGGCAAGCGGCGCGCGACAAACATACTGGCCGCGGCAAACTGCTGCCGCGTGAGCGCATCGAGAAACTGCTCGATCCGGGCACGCCGTTTCTCGAGTTCTCGCAACTCGCGGCCTATGGCATGTACCACAACGACGCGCCGGGCGCGGGTGTCATCACCGGCATTGGCCGCATCGCGGGGCAGGAGTGCGTGATCGTCTGCAATGACGCGACGGTCAAGGGCGGTACTTACTATCCGGTCACCGTTAAAAAGCACGTGCGGGCGCAGGAAATCGCCGCCGAGAATCATTTGCCGTGCGTCTACCTCGTCGACTCGGGCGGTGCGAATCTGCCTAATCAGGACGACGTGTTCCCCGATCGCGATCACTTCGGCCGCATCTTCTTTAATCAGGCCAATCTGTCCGCGGCAGGCATTCCGCAAATCGCCGTCGTGATGGGCTCGTGCACGGCAGGCGGCGCCTATGTGCCGGCCATGAGCGATGAGTCGATCATCGTCAAGAATCAAGGGACGATTTTTCTGGGCGGGCCGCCGCTCGTCAAAGCCGCAACCGGTGAAGTGGTGAGCGCGGAAGACCTCGGCGGCGGCGATGTGCATACGCGCTTGTCGGGCGTGGTCGATCATCTCGCGCAGAACGATGCGCATGCGTTGGGCATTGCGCGCAGCATCGTCGGCAATCTGAATCGCACGAAGCAGGTGCCGGTGGCGTTGCAGGAACCGAAGCCGCCGCGCTACGACGTGAAGAGCATGTACGGCGTGATCCCCGTCGACACGCGCAAGCCGTTCGATATTCGCGAGGTGATCGCGCGCATCGTCGACGATTCCGCTTTCGACGAATTCAAGGCTCGCTACGGGACGACGCTCGTGTGTGGCTTCGCGCATATCTGGGGGCATCCGGTCGGCATCATCGCGAACAACGGCATCCTGTTTTCGGAGTCGGCGCTCAAGGGCGCGCACTTCATCGAACTGTGCTGCCAGCGCAAGATTCCGCTGGTGTTCCTGCAGAACATCACGGGCTTCATGGTGGGCCGCAAGTACGAAAACGAAGGCATCGCGCGTAACGGCGCGAAGATGGTAACGGCCGTGGCCACGGCGAAGGTGCCGAAGTTCACGGTGATCATCGGCGGTTCGTTCGGGGCGGGCAACTATGGCATGTGCGGCCGCGCGTATTCGCCGCGCTTCCTGTGGATGTGGCCGAACGCGCGTATTTCGGTGATGGGCGGCGAGCAGGCGGCGTCGGTGCTGGCCACGGTCAAGCGCGACGGCATCGAAGGCAAGGGCGGTTCGTGGAGCGCCGAAGAGGAAGAGACATTCAAGCAGCCGATCCGCGACCAATACGAGCACCAGGGCCACCCGTATTACGCGAGCGCGCGTCTGTGGGACGACGGTGTGATCGACCCGGCGCAAACCCGCGACGTGCTCGGCCTCGGCCTTTCGGCGACGATGAATGCGCCAATCGAAGACACGCGTTTCGGCGTGTTCAGAATGTGACAGTGCGCTACGAGAGAGGAGCTGCAACGATGCAATACGAAACGCTGAATGTCTCACTCGCGGGTCAGATCGCCACGGTCACGCTGAATCGGCCGGACGTGCGCAACGCGTTCAACGAAACGATGATTGCCGAAGTGACGTCGGCTTTCACGGCCCTGAACGCGCGCGACGACGTGCGCGCGGTCGTGCTCGCCGCGAACGGCAAGGCGTTCTGCGCGGGCGCCGATCTGAACTGGATGAAGAAGATGGCCGGCTACTCGGACGACGAGAACCGCGCCGACGCGATGCTGCTCGCGAACATGCTGTCGTCGATCTATCGCTGCAACAAACCGGTGATCGCGCGCGTGAACGGCGACGCGTACGCGGGCGGCATGGGTTTGATCTCGGCGTGCGATATCGTCGTCGCGGTGGAAAGCGCGCGTTTTTGCCTCTCGGAAGCACGTCTCGGCCTCATCCCTGCGACCATCGCGCCGTATGTGATCCGCGCGTTGGGCGAGCAGGCGTCGCGGCGCTACTTCACGACCGCGGAGCAGTTCGATTGCGCGACGGCGTTTCGCCTGGGCCTTGTCAGTGAAGCGGTCAGCGCGGAGCAACTCGACGCGACCGTGCAGCAGATCGCCGAAACGCTCTGCGCAAACGGTCCGCAAGCCGTGCGTGCCTGCAAGCAGCTCGTGCAGGACATCGCCGGTCACGAGTTGAACGAAGCCATGATCGAAGACACGGCGGCACGCATCGCCCGCACGCGAGCCGGTGCGGAAGGCCGTGAAGGCGTCGCGTCGTTCCTCGAAAAGCGCACGCCGTCCTGGCGCGATTGACATGCCGTTGAAACGTAACTGAAGCGCACCTGAAGCGCGGGCAAGCCCCCACTCCAGGGCGCTGCCCGGCCTTCGCCAGAACAACTCAGCCCCGAACGGGACACTTCACCGAGACACCTCATGTTCAACAAGATCCTGATTGCCAACCGCGGTGAGATTGCCTGCCGGGTCGCCGCGACCTGCAAGCGGCTCGGTATCGCGAGCGTGGCCGTGTATTCCGATGCGGACGCCAACGCGAAACACGTGGCCGCCTGTGACGAGGCGGTGCATATCGGCGGATCGACCGCGGCGGAAAGCTATCTGCGCGTCGAACGCATTATCGAAGCCGCGCGTGCGACCGGCGCACAAGCGGTGCATCCAGGCTACGGTTTCCTGTCGGAAAACGAAGACTTCGCGCATGCCTGCGAAGCAGCCGGCATCGTCTTCATCGGACCGCCGGTCGAGGCGATCGCCGCGATGGGCTCGAAAGCGGCCGCGAAGGCACTGATGCATGCGGCCGCCGTGCCGCTCGTGCCGGGTTATCACGGCGACGATCAGGATCCGCAGTTGCTGCATCGCGAAGCCGATGCGATCGGTTATCCAGTCCTGCTGAAGGCGAGCGCGGGCGGCGGCGGCAAAGGCATGCGCGTCGTCGAACGCACGGAAGACTTCGCGGCGGCATTGGCATCGTGCAAACGCGAAGCGGCCAGCAGTTTCGGCAACGATCGCGTGCTGATCGAAAAGTATCTGACGCGGCCGCGTCACGTGGAAGTGCAGGTGTTCGCGGACCGTCACGGCGGCGCGGTGTATCTGTTCGACCGCGACTGCTCGGTGCAGCGGCGTCACCAGAAGGTGCTGGAAGAAGCGCCGGCACCGGGCTTGTCCGCGGAAATCAAACGCGAGATGGGCGAAGCGGCCGTGGCCGCCGCGCGTGCGGTGAATTACGTCGGGGCCGGCACGGTCGAGTTCATCATGACCAGCACGGGCGACTTCTACTTCATGGAGATGAACACGCGCCTGCAGGTCGAGCATCCGGTCACGGAAATGGTGACGGGGCAGGACCTGGTGGAATGGCAACTGCGCGTCGCTGCGGACGAACCGCTGCCGCTCACGCAGCAAGAGCTGAAAATCGACGGCCACGCGATCGAAGCGCGTATCTATGCCGAGCATCCTGCGCGCGGCTTCCTGCCGTCGACGGGCACGCTCAAGCATTTGCGCATGCCGGAAGGCGTCGAATTCTCGATCAGCGCGGCAGGCGCGGGCGACTCGGATCGCAAAGCGCCGGTACGTATCGACAGCGGCGTGCGCGAAGGCGACACCATTACGCCGTTCTACGATCCGATGATTGCCAAGCTGATCGTCCACGGCGCGACGCGCGAAGAGGCGCTTGCGCGAATGAATCGTGCGCTGCGCGCCTGCGAAGTGGTCGGTCCACACACCAACGTCGAGTTCCTGCAACGCATCGTCACGAGCGAACCGTTCGCGACCGGCGATCTCGATACGGGGTTGATCGAGCGTCATCACGATGCCTTGTTCGCGCCCGTCAAGAAACCCTTCAAGGAAGCCCTGGCGCTCGCCTGCGCGGCGTTGCTGACGCGCGAAGGCGGCACCGCGCACGGCGCGTCGCCGTGGGATGCGCTATCGCACTGGCGCCTGAACAGCGGTTATACGCAGACGCTCGGCTGGCGCAATATCGACAACAGTGAGAACGAAAGCGTTTTCCCGGTCACGTTTGCGCGCGACGGCGCCACGCAAATGCTCGAACACGACGGCGTGCGCGAGGACTTCACGTGGTCGGCCGGCACGGGGCAGCATGAATACCGCGCGACGATCGGCGATGCGCGGGTAACAGGGCGCGTTTTTATCGACGGCGATACGTTCCACGTGTTCTGCCTCGGCGACGCGCTGGCATTCGAGTGGCAGAACCTGCTCGCGCATGCCGCGGATGCTGAAGGCGGCGAAGGCCGTTTGACCGCGCCGATGCCGGGCAAGGTGATCGCGGTGCTGGTCGAACCGGGCACGGTGGTGGAGAAGGGTACGCCGCTGATCGTGATGGAAGCGATGAAGATGGAGCACACGATCGGCGCGCCGGCGGCAGGCACGGTGAAGGAAGTGCTGTATGCGGTCGGCGATCAGGTCGCCGATGGGGCGCAGCTTCTCGTGCTGGATGTGGGGTAACCGCGGGATTCAAGCGAGGCGCGCGTAGCCGGTGGCACGCGCTTCGTTTTCGAGTTGCTCGATCCGTTCGTAGTCCGTGGGCGGCAACGCCGAAAAGCCCGTCAAACGCAGGCGTTTGGCGCGCTCGGGCTGCGCAAGGTGCGCTTCGTTCAGTGCTTCGCGCAGCGTCTCGATCGTCGCGGCCGGCACGTTGTGGGAGGCGATCAAAGGCAATCCCGGCGATGCCGCGGTCACACCGATCTGCCGAACCTTTTGCGCCAGTTCCGGCAATTCATCGCAGACAAAAGCGAACGTCACGCAGTCGATCGCGGCGACGTCCGCACGATTTTCGACTACCGCTCGCAATGAGCCAAGATGCGAACCGGTGCGCAGAACCGCGCTGAAAAATGCGCCGTCGCGCGCAAGCGGCGCCACCGCGTGGCGAAACACATTCATGCCGCTATTCGAATCGTCCTGATTGTAGGCGGCGCGGGCGCCACGGCACGCCGCGAGCGAATCGAACTGAGCCTCCGCCCGTGTAACCAGTACGCTCGAATAATCCGCGCCTTCGCAACCCGGCGCGTCGAATCGCGGCGTGGCGATCAACTGAACCTGCTCGTTTAAACCGTGCATCAGGGGGAAGCCGCAGGTCTGCGAGAGCAGTACGTTGGGGCGTCGCCAGAAACCATGCAGTTCCTCGTCGGGTTCGACGATGCGGCACGCTGGCGTAACCAGGCGCAAGACGTCGTCCAGCCACTCGCGCCACACGGTGGCGAGCGCGGGCGTCACGTTGTACATCGGCAGGGCGGCGATCCAGGTCATGGACGCGATTCTGGCATACCTAATGTCTGACCATTCGGAATTCGTCCAGACCCAGGCGCACGGGCTCGGTCTGTTTGAACGGCCATTTACATTCCACCACCTTCAATATTTCCAGTTGCGAGTCTTCGAACGCGACGAGCAAATCCTTGCGCCGCTTGCTTGCGGCCCCGCAATAGGTCATCAGTGCCTCGGCGCTGACCTCAAAGACCTGCACCCGATCGTCAAAACAGACTCGGAAGGCGACAGTGGCGCATTCCGTGACACAGGGCCTAAATCCTTCATCGACATATACCGACATGGCAACCTCCCGCCGCACGCCTGAGTGGTCAGCATGGCAAGCCGTCGGCTTTCGGTCTGTGGGAAAACCGGCATTCGGCGTGAAAATGCCAGATCCCCGCTTCACCTTGCCGGTCGGAAACAGAACTCACCCGCGTGGAAGCATGCGTAACCCGATTTTGCGCCAGGATGGCGGGTCCGTCATTCAGAGTTCTAGCGACAGTCCGTCCGTCGCGACTGCGTCACCGGCAACCGGCCGCCCCATGCAGATGAGGGCGTGGCCTGCGTCGATGGCGGCGTCCGTGGGTTCTTCGTAAGCGACGTGGCCGTTCAACACGCGCGTGGAGCAGGTGCCGCACATCCCGGACCGGCAACTCGACTGCGCGGCGATGCCGCATGCCTCGGCGAATTCGAGCAGCGTGCCGTCCTTTGGCCGCCATTGAACCGTGCGGTGCGATCGCGCGAACGTCACGGGTATGCCACCCTCGGCGCTTTCCGGTACGTTCGCGAGCTGCGCGCCTCGTGCGTCTTGCTGCACCGCCGGGGGGATCGCAGGCGTGCGCTTGACGGTTGCCGGTCCAAACGCCTCGAAGCGGATTCTGCTATCGGCGACGTTGAGCGCGCGCAATCCTTCATACAGTTCGCGCATGAACGATTCGGGACCACACAGATAGAAGTCGTAGTCGTCGAACGGCAGTGCGCGCTTGATTTCCGCCACGCTCACGCGACCGGGCACGGTGCCGGAAGGCGCGTGGGTGGCCGGGGCGGCGGCGCTGTCGAACAGGTGGATCGAGACCGCCGGATGGTGCGACGCGAGTTCCCGCAAGTGCGCGCTGAACGGTCGATCGCCGTCGCTTCGCGCGCCATGGAAGAAATACAGCGGCTTGGGCGGCGTTTGCGGCTCATAGGCTGCCATTGCGTGATGCAGCATCGTGATCATCGGCGTGATGCCAATGCCCGCCGAAATGAATACGGCGAGGCGCGGGCTCGCTGAATCGTAGGTGAATGCGCCGCGCGGTGCCATCGCTTCGACCTGCATGCCGGCGGCGAAGCGTTCGTGCAGCCAGCTGGAGCCGACTCCGTCGCGCTTCACGGTGATCCGGTACTGCTGCCGATTGCTCGCGTCGGACAGCGTATAGGCGCGCGTCAGCGGCTTGTCCAGGCCGTCGACCGGCACGCGGATCGGCAAGTACTGGCCGGGCTCGTACGCCGGTAACGGTGCGCCGTCCGTCGATTCAAAATAGAACGAGCGGATCATCGGCGTTTCGTCGTGAACGGCGGCGATCCTGAGCTTCTTCCACGGCGATCCGAGCGATGGAGTTGGCAGTGAATCGGATAGTGAAGCGGGTACTGACGCGGCAGTCACGAACTGCGGCGCATAGGCGACTTCGGACCAGCGAAACGGTAACGCCTTGCGGCTGCGCCGCACTTCGGTAATACGAAAGCGTACGAGGCGCTCGGCCAGGGGGAAGTCGGCCAGTTCCGGACCGTCCCAGACGATCTCGGCCAGGGCCGCGACGTACAGCAGGTCGCCGCTCGCGAAGTCGACGAACAGTAAGCCAACGCGCGGATTGTGGAGCAGGTTGCCGAGCGTGTTGAAGAAGCGATTGCCGCTGAAATCGGGTGTTGTCAGCGTGGTGGCGTCATCAATGCGCACGAAGCCCGGCATGCCGCCACGATGCGATACATCGGCGCCGCGAGCCGGGCCTGCTTCTTCGCCGACATTGGCGCTGGCGATAAAAAAAGTATCCGCGTTGGCGAGCAAGGCGCGGTCCGCATCGCTGAGTTGGGTCGCCGTCTCGACGGGTGTCCGCGTACTGGTTTCGCCGCGTGCGACGAAGGTCGGCGTACGGCTTTGAATGTATTTTGCGCAGTTGCCGAAGCTTTGCATGACCTCGAGCATGACGGTGTCGCCCTCGACCGACGACACGACGCCGTTGACGCGATTGCGCCGGCGCGTCTGCGCTTGCAGTCCCAGGCCGCCGATCATCATGCCGGGTTGCCAGCGGCCCGCCAGTGGATCGCCCGGTAAAACGCCGCCGTCGATCCGCAAGGTGCGTGCGTCAGGGGACGATACAAAGCCCGCTTCGGCGGCGCGCAGGGTTGCCCACGGCTGGCCGTTTGCGTCGAGACCACCGAACACCATGAACGGCTGCTCGGAAAAAAACTGCCGATGCTGATCCGGCATATGTCGACGGATGCCTCGACGACCGTTCGACGCCGCCTCCTCGGTCACGCCTGCACGTCGCTGTGCCACGATTTCGGCGGCGTGAAAGGGCGACTCGGCGGCGTCCCAACCGCGCGGCGCGCTGGAAGAAAGGGAAGACATATCGGCCTCTGCCGGTTACGGCATGTGTGTTGCTCAGGTTACGCGGCGACTAGTCCGGCTTTCGTCGCCGGCATCGCAATGAAGCGTGGCAGTGCTTCGACACGACGCAGCCATGCCCGGATGTTCGGGTACGGCTCGAGCGATATGCCGCCTTCCGGCGCATGCGCGATGTACGTGTGCGCGGCGATGTCGGCAATGCTCACACGGTCGCCTGCCGCGAAATCTTTGCTGGCAAGCTCCGCGTCGAGCACGTCGAACAGTTTCAGGGCGATCTTCTGCGCGGTGTCGAGATTGAGTGGCGCGCCGAATACCGTGACCAGCCGGGCGGCGCACGGTCCGTAAGCGATCTGCCCGGCCGCGAGCGAGAGCCAGCGTTGCACGGCCGCGGCGCCAAGTGCGTCTTCCGGCAGCCATGAGGCGTCGCCATAGCGTTTCGCCAGATAGACGAGGATGGCATTGGAATCGAACAGTACCGTGTCGCCATCTTCGATCGTCGGCACCTGGCCGAACGGGTTGAGCTTCAGATATTCAGGGCGGCGATTGTCGCCGGCACGCATGTCCAGTTCGATCACTTCAAACGGCAGATCGAGTAAGGTCAGGAACAGCTTGACGCGGTGTCCGTGCCCGGAGAGGAGCGTGGTGTGAAGGCGGATCGGCTGGGCGGGTTTGGCGGCAGACATGGAAAGCTCCTGGATCGGGAAAAGCCGACAACCGTCGGCTGGAATGAAGTAAGCCTACCGACTCGCGGCGCAACGCAGAAGCCTGCTAAGCTAGAAAACATAATCAATCAAAGATGGACAATCGGCGAATGGCAGATCTACGGGATGTCAATCTGAACCGCCTTGCGATTTTTGTTGCGGTGGTGGAAGCGGGCTCTTTTACCGCGGCCGCAGCGCGCCTCGGACTCACGAAAACCATGGTCAGCACGCACATACAGCGGCTCGAGCGCGAGATCGGCGCGGGCCTGCTGGTCCGAACCACGAGGCGGCTCAGCGTGACCGAAAGCGGGCGTGCCTTCTACGAGGCAAGCTGCAAGATCTTGCTGGCAGCCGAGGACGCGCTATCGGTCGTGTCGGGGGAATCGGCGCCGTTGCGAGGCACGCTGCGCGTGAGTTCACCGATCGACTATGGGACGTTGGTCGTGACGCCCGCGCTGGTCGAGATGCGCCGCATGTATCCGGAACTCGACATCGAACTGGTCTGCAACGACCACTATGTGGATCTGATCGCGGAGGGTATCGACGTGGCGATCCGTCTGGGGCAACTTGCCGACTCGGGCTACCGGGCGGTGAAGCTCGGTGGGTTCGTCAAATGGATCGTCGCGAGCCCGGAATTCATTGGTGCGTGGGGTAAGCCGAAAACGCCGGCTGCGCTCGCGGCCATGCCTCATGTCGCATTGTCTGTGTTGCCGCATCCGCTGACGCTCGATCTGCAGCGTGCGAAAGGCGCAAGACAAAGTGTGCGGTGCGAGAATGTTCTGCTGGTGAATACGGCCGATGCCGCACGTGCGGCGACGCTCGCGGGCGGTGGATTCGGATTGCTGACTGATTTTTCGATTGCGGCAGACGTGGCGGCGGGGCGGCTGGTCCGCTTGTTGCCTGATTGGGCCGGCAAGCCCAAGGGCATCTACGCGGTGTTTCCCCCTACCCGTTATCCGACGTCTAAGGTACGTGCGTTGATTGACGTGATCAGGAGAAGGCTTGAACCGCAAGTGGGCGGCTAGCGCCGGACATGCGGACCTTCCTTGAAACGCTGTAGCAGTGTGGGGCGCTTCAACCGTTCTTCACGCGAGCGGCTACGCGCGGCCGATTTGCGGGCTTGTCGGGAGCTGATTCGGCCTGGTCCGAACGTTGCGCCGCCGCTTGCTTGCCAAAGACGAGCGCCTCGACCATCTGCCAATAGGCGTCAACCACAGCGGGATCGGATGCGGAAACATTGCTGGTCGCCAGCATTTCCGGGCCGAATCCAGATAGGGTCGATGTCAGGCTGATCATGAGATAGTGCAAGAGGATCGGCTCGACCTGGGGTAAAGCGTGTTCATTCTGTGCCGCGCGAATCTGCGGAATTAACCAGCTGATCAATGGCTTGAGCACCGTGTCGGCAAGCCACTGCAATCGAGGGCTGTACACAAGGAACTCTTGAAGCATGAAACGATGGAACTGGGGAAAATCAACCGTGAACCGAAACAAAGCGCGATACACCAGTCTTACCCGGTCCGCCGCCTCGGCAGGGGGCGTATCGGTCAGATAGGCCTCCCACTCATGGCGGATGCGTTCGAATACATACTCCGCGACCGCCTGCCAGAGAACGTCCTTGGATCGGTAATGGTAGGTGATCAGCGGATGTTGCAACCCAATGCGATCCGCGATGCTCCGAATACTCGCAGCCTCAAAGCCCTTCGATGCGAATTCGGCAAGTGCCGCGTTCAGAATCGCGGAGCGGGTTTCCTGCGACCGCTGCTGCTCTGCGCGTTTGAGTTCGGTTGGTCTGCTTTTGCTGCTAGCGTTCTTGGGACCTGTGCTATCCACCATTTGATTTCTCGATTGGGAATTTCGTTACTTCTGCGTTCCAGTGCCTTTCGCCTCTGACAGGCCAACACTCTCTAGGCGTAGCAGGCTACGCGTCCGTCAGCGAGGGCGGGCTTCACAAAGGTATCACACACGCGCCCGTCGAATCTTGACCGTCGCTGAACCTGCTGTGCACCGTTGATTTGGCCGGCACAGTAACACATTGCAATGAGTGATCCAATTCATCGGACAAAAGTTGCGCCGCCCGTGCGGCGTGCTCTGCCGACCCGCCGCTTCCATGGTGTCTAATTTTCTTTTAAATTAACACATCGTAAAGTATAATGGGGCGGTAACTTTGGCGGGTCCAGCTGTTCCACCCGGCCGAGGACAGAACTGAATCCGACTACAGATTTGATTCACGGGCCAAGGACACATGGAAAGCAAAATCACGCTGACATCAAGTGACGACATCGCTTTCGTTACGATGGTGAACGAAGCACGCGCGAACTCGATCGACAAGGCGTTCTGCGATGAGTTGCTGGCCGTCCTCCACGAAATTGAGGGGTCGTCGAAGTATCGTGCGGTGATCCTTCAAGCCAGAGGCCGAATATTCTCGGCCGGCGGAGATCTTCGTCAGATTTTTGACGGACTGCAGCGTTCCGACTCCTTCCTCGAATCCCTGATTAGCGCACTGAACGCCACGATTATGGCGATCCGGCGCTTGCCGATACCTGTGATCGCTAGCGTTCAGGGGGCGGCAGCGGGTGCGGGCTTTTCGCTGGCCATGGCGTGCGACCTGGTGGTGGCGTCGAGCGCTGCCCGCCTTGTCGTCGGCTACGCCAAGCTGGGGACATCTAGCGACGGTGGCCTGTCTTTTCATCTGGCGCGCCGATTGGGGGCGGCGAGGGCATTGGAGATCATGTTGACGCGGGACTCGTTGAGTGCAGACGAGGCCAGGCTGCTGGGGCTCGTCCAGAGTATTGCGGAACCCGCTTCCCTGCAGGAAGCCAGTCTGGCGCTCGCGCGGAAAGTCATGGATATACCCGCGGCGGCGATTAGAGAAACGAAATCGCTGGTCGGAATGGCGGCCGAAGATAACCTTGAGCGCCATCTTGAAGAGGAAAAGCGCGCATTCCTGCGATGCGCGGCGACGGAAGCGTTTTCCCAACGCGTCGCGCAATTCATCGCCAACTCCGAGTCGCCCAGAAGCGCGTCGACCTGATGACGACAACGCGTCTCAAGAACGGTCTGCAGAAGTCCTGAATTGATGACGCTTTGATCTGATGCCGGCTCACCGGGTTGAGCGGTGGCATGACGCCCAAGTCGGTGCGAACACACGATCCATTGTGTAAGCCGACGCGGCATAACAGCGAATCAAAAGGCGTCGCGTGCACCGCAAGTGCGAGGTCAGTTGCACTTCATCACTGCACTACATCCCCATCCCCTTTGCCAGTTGGCGTCCTCGTAACGTCACTACCACACGCCGTCACCATCGATTTCCGATCTGACGCGCTGCCAGATTCAATCCATCCCCGGCTTCCCGGTGGCGTCGGACATTCGTTATCTTCATTCGTCGGGTGAAACATACCTGGGGATACTCCTATCCAAACTATACTGTACGACTGGAAAATTTAGATCTATCCTTCATTTCAGCACCTCTAACGTGCCAGTTAGCAGTACGTTCAAAACGACAAAGGAGACTGGAGATGAAGAGATTGTCATGGGCCGCGGCGCTTCTTTGTGTCGCTCCTGCGGTGGCGTACGCCCAAAGTTCCGTCACGCTGTACGGTCTGCTGGATGAAGGCTTGACCTACACAAGTAATCAAGGCGGACATTCAGCCTGGTTGCTTCAGAGCGGAGGTGGATCACTGTCCAGATGGGGACTGCGCGGCGCTGAAGACCTGGGTGGAGGTTACAAAGCGGTCTTTACGTTGGAAAACGGCTTTGATGTGTCCAGCGGAAACCTGTCGAACAATGGGCGTCTGTTTGGCCGACAGGCGTACGTTGGCATTTCAAGCCCGTATGGGACGCTCACGGCTGGGCGTCAATACGAGGAAGTAGCCGAAATGCTTTCCCCGATCGCTGCTGGTTTGAACTGGGCGGTCTACTTCGCTCATGCCGGTGACGTTGACAACGTTGGAGGAAGTATACGCATCAACAACTCTGTCAAATATGCCAGTCCGAAAATTGGAGGGTTCGCATTTGGTGCGCTCTATAGCTTTGGTGGGCAGCCCGGACAATTCTCCACGGATAGCGTGACGTCGGTGGGACTGAGTTACACGGGAATAAGCCTCCCACTGTATGTTGCGGCTGCCTATACGATCATCAAGAATCCGTATGCTGCCGCTTTCGATAGCATCGCGCCGCACAACATCATCTACGCCCCTTACGTGCAGAGCGCGCAAAGCGAATCCATCGCAGGGGTAGGTGCATCGTACAAGATCGGCAGCGCTTCAGTTGCCTTCATGTACACGTCGACGCAATTCAAGAAAGGCTTTCTTGGTAGTGATGTGCGGTTTGACAACTACGAGGCCAACGTCGGTTACTTCATTACGCCTTTCCTGTTCGCCGGCGCGGCGTACATTTACACGCACGGCAAAGTCGATGCGACCTCCTCGAACCCAATCTATCGGGCAATCGACCTCTACACCAACTACTTCCTGTCGAAGCGGACAGACGTTTACTTTGCGGCCGAACTGCTGAAAGCGGGGGGCTCCGCGACTCAGGCACAGATCACGTTGATTCCTTCACCATCGGGCGGACAAACCCAAGGTCTGTTGCGAGTCGGCATTCGCCACCGTTTTTAACGAACATCTGATGTCGATGCTGTCGAGGGACAGGTGAGGTCAGGCTGACACTTGACCCCGGCGGACGATCACCAAGGAAAAGGTCATGGAAAGCGTAGGCAATGTCCAGTGGGATGTGCGCAAGATTTTCAACGATATGCCCATCGGGCGAAGGCAGTGGCTGGTGTTCGCCATCTGCTTCGCAGCGACCGCAATCGAGGGTTTCGACACGATTGTGATCAGCTTCATCGCGCCTGCGATCAGCCAGCACTGGCAACTCTCGAGCGCCGCTCTTTCACCACTGGTGGCCTTTGGATTAACCGGACTGCTGGTTGGTTCGATCGTTGGAGGAACGCTGGCCGACCGTGTCGGCCGCCGAACGGTGAGCATCGTGGCAATCGCCTGGTTTGGAATCGCGGGTGTGATGTCGAGCGAAGCCCAGTCGATATTTCAGCTAGTTGGCTGGCGTTTCATAACCGGCCTTGGTATCGGTGCAGCGATGCCCGCCACGTCAGCGATCGTCGCGGAATATAGCCCCGATCGTTCACGCTCAGCGATGCTCGCATCGACTTATTGTGGATTTCTTTTCGGTGCGGCGGCCGCTGGGGTCGTGACGTCCTCGGCTATCGGGACATTGGGTTGGCGAGGCATGCTCGTACTGAGTGGTCTGTTGCCGCTTGGGGTCGTTGCCTTATTCGCGTGGCAGGTACCCGAGTCGCCGCTCTACGTCGTGGCCAGTCGACGATCCAATGAAGAGGCGCAACGAATCCTTGGCAAAGTGTTTCCGTCTTTAGACTGCTCCGGCGTGCATTTATTCAGCGCGGAGACGCGCAAATCGATCAACGGAAGTCGGGCGCTGTTGGGTGGCGAATACCGGCTTGGCACCCTGTTGACGTGGTTTACCGAGTTCGCGGGTTATCTGGCGTTCTTCCTGATTGGCAGCTGGTTGCCGACGCACCTGAAACAGATGGGACTATCGATGCACGACGCCTCGCAAGTATCGTCAATGTTCCAGTTCGGTGCGCTTGGCGGCGCGGTTCTTTTCGCGATCCTTGTCCGTCGCTATAACGTGGCGTCAGTCGTTTCCGTGGCATTCGGCGCAGGCTCGCTGCTTGTCATCGCTTTGGGCATGTCAGAAGCCACTCGGTGGCACGCGGGCGTGGTCTTCTTGTCCGGCATGGCCGTCGGAGGCCCGCTGATCTGTATCAACACCATTCCGGGCATCTTCTATCCCACTGCGCTTCGTGCGTCCGGTGGTGGCTGGAACGTTGCGGTCGGACGGCTGGGGTCCATTGTCGGTTCGTCGTTGATTGGTCTGATCGTCATATCGGGTTTCCCCTATCTGCTCACATGCGCGTTGTTGTCGATACCGCTCCTGATGGCTTGTGTATGCATGACCGTCATGGCCCGGGTGCTCGCGGCACAACGACGGATACCGGACGATCACGAGGTGGGCATCAGTACGGCATCGGCGGGTGATCCACCGTTGCAGAGCAGCATCCCGCAGTGACGGTATGGCGCTAGCACCCGGGGTCCTGGGCACGTAGCAGTTCCAGAGTCGCAACGCATTGGGGATTCAAATTTTCATCTTCGGCGTGCCGTTCGCCTTGCATACTTTACGACCGTGAAGTATAGTGAATTACGGAACCTGCTGGATCGTGCGGCTTCGAAGCGCGAACGCGAAGCGCATGTCAGCGGGTCAGGACATTTTCAGCCTTGAAAGGGCTGTCTGTTGACGCCAATCAGGCCAACGAAGGAGGAGACATGATTGAAGAACGCGACATCGTCGTAACGATGCGAGACGGAACCCGTCTTGCAGTAGACGTCTATCGACCGGATGCGGATGGCAAGTATCCCGTGCTGTACGCTTCAGCGCTGCACAACAAGGATCTTCAGGGTCCGGATATTGCGGATGTCTTGCCCCCACAGCCCGCGCAGGCGCCGCTCTGGTTCGGGCCGATCGAAGCCGGGGACACTCGCCGCTTCATCGCCAATGGTTATGTGCACGTTATTGCACAACCGCGCGGCTCGGCCAAGTCGGAAGGCCACTATGGCGAAGAGAATACCGACCATTACGACATGATCGAATGGATCACGCAGCAGCCGTGGTCCGACGGCAAGGTCGGCATGGTGGGGATCTCGGGTTTTGCGGGTGAACAATGGCGTGCGGCGGCGCAGGGACACCCCGCGCTCAAGGCAATTTTTCCGTACGACGCTTGTAGCGCATACGGAGGGATGTTCGGGTTTCGGGACTTCAATCCCGGTGGCGTCATTCACACTTTCCCGTACCTGCTCGACGTTTTCAGTACGGTGCATGAGCCGCGCGGTGTGCCGGGTACGTTACCTGATGCGCAAGAGGAACTCTGGCGCGCAGCCATGCGCAATCCCGACTACAAGATGTACATCAACCTGTACAACATCCTGACGCAGAAGGGGCAGCGCACGGGGGTGATGTACCACATCATGACGAACCCTTGGGAGCCGGAAGGGACCGTCGAACGAGCCGAGGAAATTTTCAAGTCGATCAAGGTGCCGTTCTATACGGGTTCCGGTGCCTACGCTTACACGTACAAATTGCACTGGCTTGGCGCCCAGCATTACTTCAGCAATGTCAAACAGCCGCGCAAGCTGATCTTTACGGGCCCTGCGCATCTGGAGCGGCCATTCCATCAGTACCACGACGAAGTTATTCGCTGGTACGACTACTGGCTGAAGGGTATCGACACCGGCATCATGGATGAACCCCCGGTCCGTTACTGGGTCATGGGCGCCAACGAATGGCGCACGGGTAGTGACTGGCCTTTGCCTGAGACCCAATGGGCGAAGTACTACCTTGCAGGCTGGGAACAGCTTTCCACAGATGCCCCTCGACCTTCGGCCGAAGTTGGCAACGCACATCGGGAGCCCGATGTCTTCACGCAAATGCCGCTCAAGAAGACATCCAAGGTTGAGCGCCTGCGCTACATGACCGAGCCGCTTGCGCAAGACGTGTTGGTGGCGGGTCCCATTTCGCTGATGCTCTACGCCGAGATTGATCAGACAGACACGAACTGGATTGTCGTACTCAAGGACGTGGGTCCCGACGTATCGGTCGTTACCGCACGCGTCGGCGAACGATCGGTTCCAGAGACGTTGCCGGAGCGTGAACTTACCCGCGGCTGGCTGAAAGCGTCGTACCGCGCAACGGATCCCGACCGATCCACGCCTGCGGAACCGTTTCACAAACTGACGAAAGAGTCGATCGCACCGGTCACGCCTGGCGAGATCGTCAAGTATGAAATCCAGGTGCTCGCAACGGCAAACCAGTTCAAGGCCGGCCATCGGATCTGTATCGAGATTTGCAGTATGGACGCACCGACGGGAACGGGCGCGATGACCGACGTCGAATACATTCCGTATCACGTAACCAGTAGCAATACGGTCACTCACAAGATTTACCGGGACGCTGATCGCCCCTCACATCTGCTTCTTCCATTGATTCCGATTAATGGACAGAACGCCTGAATGGCGAAACATTTCTGAGCGTCACGGACGCCTGGTGAATTTAATTGATTAGTGAGGTTAGGCGATGAAAAGCATACGTTTTGAGCGCGACGGGAAGGTTGGGAATATCGTCCTCGCGAATCCCCCCTACAACCGGCTCGATGCGCATTTTGCAGAGTGTCTCCGGGAGGCGGTTCACGAAGCTAGCGAAAGCGACATCCGGGTACTGGTCGTCCGGGCGGAGGGGCCCAACTTCAGTCTCGGTGGAGAAGTTCGCGAATGGCCAGGAAAAGACCTGAACTGGTTCCGCACCTTCGTCGCGGAAATCAACACTTCGTATCGTGCAATCGAAGCGCTCCGCGTCCCGACGGTGGCGGTGGTGCAGGGTCTGGCTTTTGGCGGCGGCTTCGAACTCGCGTTGAACTGTGACTTCATTGTGGCGGCAACCGATGCAGTGTTCCGATGCGTCGAGGTCACGACGGCGATGCTTCCCATTGCGGGAGCGCTGCAGCGGTTGGCCGAGCGAGTAGGGCGTAGCAACGCGTCCCGTTTCGCGATGCTGGGTGATCCGATTCCCGGCAGCGTGGCCCGAGACCTCGGGATTGTGACGCACGTGGCTGAACCCGATGCGCTCGAACGTGTTGCTGCCGAGCTGATTACGCGGCTCTCCGACGGTCCGACGCTTTCGTACGCAGCTACGCGCACCCTGCTGAAGGTGTGGTCAAGCGGTGGCATCGCCGGTGCGGATGCAACCATGCTGGATGTTTGCATGGACTTGTACAACACGGAGGACGCCAGGCGAGGTTTCGTCAACACAGCCGAGGCGTTCGACCGTGATCAGGAGCCCGGTGAGATGGTTTTTCACGGGAAATAGCCCGACGCTCCCCGGTGTAGTCAGGCTCGACCTCACCAGCGACGTACGGCGGCATTGCAATCGCTGCATAACCTCGGTTCGACGGACCTTTCGGCAGAAACGCGCAGCACGATGGAGGATGGCTTCATGCACACTTTACCCAGTTCCCTTACGCGCGATGTGCCTGCCGATGGCGTCGCCTACGTAATGGGTTCGACGGACGTTCCGTTGAGTGAGTCTACAGTTGGCCAGTTTCTAAGGGAAACAGCACGCCGGTTTCCTGATCAGCAAGCTGTGGTGTTCCGGGAGCAACTTGTACGATGGACATGGAAGGAGTTTGACGACCATGTCGATCAACTCGCCGCAGGTTTCCTGTCATTGGGAATAGG
The DNA here is from genome assembly GCF_013177695.1 of Paraburkholderia solitsugae. Lineage (GTDB taxonomy): Bacteria > Pseudomonadota > Gammaproteobacteria > Burkholderiales > Burkholderiaceae > Paraburkholderia > Paraburkholderia solitsugae. The sequence continues at coordinate 38,079 of NZ_WOEY01000134.1, forward strand.
AAAGGGGGATCGCGTCGGCATCTGGTCTCCCAACCGGTTCGAATGGTTGCTCACGCAGTTCGCGACAGCGCGCATCGGCGCTGTGTTGGTCAACATCAACCCCGCCTATCGTGTGGCGGAACTCGAGTACGCGCTACGGAAAGTACGCTGCAAAGCGCTCGTCACCGCTGAGAGTTTCAAAACGTCGAACTACATTTCGATGTTGCTCGACATAGCGCCTGAGCTAGCGTCGCAGCAGCCGGACGAGGTGAGGGTCGCACGTCTGCCCGACCTTCGTACGGTGATTTCCGTGGGTGATTGGAGCGTGTCGGGCGTCATGTCATTCCACTCGGTCATGCAGTGCGGAGACGGGATGCTTCGAGACAAAGGGCGTGAGGTAGTCGATACCGTCGAGCAAACACTTTCTCCTCATGACCCGATCAATATCCAGTTCACGAGCGGCACCACCGGTAGCCCGAAGGGGGCAACGCTGACACACCGAAACATCGTCAACAACGCGCGTTTTGTTGGCATGGCGATGAAGCTGTCCGAAGCCGACTCACTCTGCATTCCTGTCCCGCTGTACCACTGTTTTGGCATGGTGCTCGGCGTACTGGCGTGCGTGTCGGTTGGCGCGCAGATGGTCTTCCCGGGCGAAGGATTCGACGCCGGTGCGACCCTCGCGGCGGTCGCGGAAGAGCGTTGCACCGCACTTCACGGGGTGCCGACCATGTTTATCGCTGAACTGGGGCATGCGGACTTTTCATCGTTTGACCTGAGCAGTCTGCGGACCGGCATCATGGCTGGATCGCCCTGTCCTGTCGAGACAATGAATCAGGTCGTGACCCAAATGCATATGCGAGAGGTCACCATTGCGTATGGCATGACAGAGACCAGTCCTGTGTCATTTCAAAGCGCAACCACGGATCCGCTCGATAAACGCACGACAACGGTCGGGCGGATTCAACCTCATCTCGAGGTCAAGATCGTTGATTTCGATGGTCGTACTGTATCTGTCGGTGAGACGGGAGAACTCTGTACAAGAGGGTACTCGGTGATGCTGGGGTACTGGGAAGACGATTCGAAGACGCGCGAAAGCATCGTTGACGGATGGATGCATACAGGCGATCTCGCAACCATCGACGCCGATGGATATTGCAACATCGTCGGGAGGCTGAAGGACATGGTGATTCGAGGGGGGGAGAACATCTATCCCCGCGAAGTTGAGGAATACCTCTTCAGGCATCCAAAAATACAGAATGTGCAGGTGTTTGGCGTGCCGGATGAGAAGAACGGCGAGGAGTTGTGCGCCTGGATCGTGCTTCGGAAAGGTGAAGGTTCGACTGAGGAGGACATCAGAGACTTTTGCCGGGGGCAGATCGCTCACTATAAGGTGCCAAAGTATATTCGCTTCGTTAATGAATTGCCGATGACTGTTACGGGCAAAGTACAGAAGTTCGCCATGCGTGAGGAGATGATCCGTTATCTCAATCTGACCGGGCACAAGACCGCCTGACAGGTTGGTGAAAACTGGGCGGAATCGTAAAAAATCGAGACTCGCAAACTCGCCATGATTTAGGTATCCGAAATAGATGCTGATGGCGAAATGCGGAGGTTTGCCAATTGGAGGTGTCGAATGTATGAAATAACCACGGATGTCCTCATCGTCGGGACGGGGCCAGCCGGCTCCGCCAGCGCCGCGCTGCTTTCGACGTACGGAATCAACAACATGGTCATCAATCAATATCGATGGTTGGCCAACACGCCGCGAGCGCACATCACAAACCTGCGCACCATGGAGGTCCTTCGCGACCTCGGCCAGCAGGTGGAGCAGGAGGCTTACCTGTTCGCGACCGATCAGGATCTGATGGGTGGGACGGTTTTCTGCGAAAGTCTGACCGGTGAGGAGATTGGCAGGGTGCCCAGTTGGGGGCTGCATCCGCTGTCAAGAGCGGAGCGTCAATTGTCGAGTCCGACCAAGATGAACGATTTGCCGCAGACGTTCATGGAGCCGCTGCTTTTCAAAACGGCTTGCGCGCGAGGTACCGAGGCGCGGATGAGCACGGAATATCTGAGTCATACGCAGACCGAAGAGGGTGTTCTCACGCGCTGCCGTGACCGATTGTCGGGGGAGGAGTTCACGGTCAAATCAAAGTACCTTATCGGCGCAGACGGAGGGAACTCGAAGGTCGCAAAAGACGCGGGCCTGCCTTTCGAAGGGCAGATGGGCGTGCGGGGGTCGATGAACATCTGGTTCCGCGCGGACCTGTCTGAATTCGTTGCACACCGCCCTGCGGTGTTGTACCCCATCATGCAACCGGGCGCGGAAGTGGGCGGTATCGGGATGGGCCTGATCCGGATGGTTCGGCCTTGGAACGAGTGGTTGATTGTTTGGGGCTATGACATCAACGAACCTGCGCCGGTTGTGGACGAGGCAAAGGCCACCACGATCGCGCGACAACTGGTGGGCAAGCCGGATCTCGAGATCGAACTGTTGGGTGCGAATACCTGGACAGTGAACAACATGTACGCAACTCGCATGCAAGACGGGAGAGTGTTCTGCATGGGCGATGCGACCCACCGGCACCCACCGTCCGGCGGGTTGGGCTCCAACACGTCGATTCAGGACGCGTTTAACCTCGCGTGGAAGCTCGCGGAAGTCATCAAGGGGCGCGCGGGTGAAGCGCTTCTGGATACCTATTCGGTAGAGCGTGCACCGATCGCCAAGCAGGTCGTCACCCGCGCAAACCAGTCGATTGCCGAATTTGCCCCGCTCTATAGCGCGCTTGGCATTGACAAATCGAATGACGGGGAAGTCCTGCAAGCGAATATGCATGCCCGAAGCGGATCCACGGCGGCTGCCGAAAAACAGCGGGACGAAATTCGGGAGGCGTTGGCGTTCAAGCGATATGAACTGGACGCCCAGGGTGTGGAGATGAATCAACGCTATCACTCGAGCGCTGCGGTGACCGATGGGCAAACAGAACCGGAGTTCACGCGCGACCGTGAACTGTATTACCAGGCGACGACATGGCCCGGCGCGCGTTTGCCGCATGCCTGGGTTTTCGACGCCCGTGGACGGCAACACTCCACGCTTGACCTCGCAGGACATGGGCGATTCGTACTGTTCACCGGTCTGGGAGGCGAAGCATGGGTTGAGGCTGCCTCAAGAATCGGTGAGGAGCTGGGGGTGAAGGTTGACGTACACGTTATTGGTCCGCGGCAGGCCTATGCGGACCACACTGGCGACTGGGCTCGCGTGCGTGAAATCGGCGACAGTGGCTGCGTATTGGCCCGCCCGGACCATCATGTTGCGTGGCGTAGCCTTACGTTGCCGAGTGATCCGGTAGCCGAGCTTCGCCGGGCATTGGGGCAGGTGCTCTCGAAGTAAATACTGAAGGCGGGCGTTTCGCCGGGATCGGTGTAGTTACGGATCAACGGCGAGACGCCTTCACCATTCGAGTACCATTAGTCTTGCTCGTGGCTGGCAGCCCTTCTAGCGCGATGCCAATGCGCCAAACACGAGTTGCTCCACAGTGCGCCAGTAATTTTCGGCCAGCGCCGGATCGGACGGTGATAGATCACTGGTCGCCGAAAATTCCGGACCGAAGCTCGAAAGAGTCGACGTCAGACTAATCAACATATAGTGGAAAACAATCGGCTCGACGTTGGGTAACGCCTGTTCTTGCTGGGCGGCACGGATTTGCGGCAGCAACCAACTGATCAGCGGTTTTAAGAAAGTATCGGCGAGCCATTGCAGCCGCGAACTGGAACCTAGCGATTCCTGAAGTATGAAGCGGTGAAACTCGGGAAACGCTACAGTGAAGCGAAATAGCGCCCGATATGCCAGCTTGAGCCGATCGACTGCGCTAGCCGGGCCGAGGTTGAACAGACTTGCATCGCGTTCTTGCCGGACCCGTTCGAATACATATTCGGCTACCGCCTGCCACAGAATTTCTTTGGAGCGAAAGTGGTAGGTAATGAGCGGATGCTGCATCCCGATTCGGTCTGCAATGCTACGAATACTCGCGACCTCGAAACCCTTTGATGAAAACTCGGTAAGCGCGGCATGTAAAATGGCCGAACGCGTTTCCTGAGCACGCTGCTGCTCAATACGCTTCAGCGCCGCCGGGCGACGTGCCCGGGCATTGCTTGCAACAGGTAGGGTTCGTGACGCCATTGGCGAGTACGTTGCGACACGTTGAGGTGAATGTTTGGTGTCCAGATCATTGGATCCGGACGAGACTTGTTCTACAACCCAGCGTCTGGTGCGCTACCCTCAAATGCCCGCTGCAGCAAGGCGCGAATAGCACCGCGTTCTAGCGGGCGGGGATTCCAGTAGGCGTTGTTGCATGCAATGTCGGCGGCCTGGTCGAGTTGTTCCTCCAGCATGCCGATCTCCTTCAGTGCGACGGGCGCACCGTTTGCGCGAGCTAGTTCGTATAGGCCTTGCGCAGCGCTGTCGTGCCCGATCGCCCGCGCAATCCGTCTCATCGCATCCGGCACAGCGGCGGCGTTGTACGCCAAGGCGTGTGGCAGCACAATGGTATGGGTGGGCGCATGCGGCAGATTGAAACTGCCGCCGAGCGTATGGCAGAGCTTATGATGCAACGCCATACCAACGCTTCCGAGCACGGCTCCGCAAAGCCAGGCACCATAGAGCGCATCGGCGCGTGCGGATGGATCGTTCGGCTGTGCGACGATTTGGGGCAAGCTGCGCGCGAGCGCCGCGATGCCCTCTTCGGCCATCAGGCTGGTAAGCGGATTGGCATCACGTGAATACAAACCTTCTGCCGCGTGTGCGATTGCGTTGATGCCGCTTGTCACGGACATGCTGACTGGCAAAGTCAGGGTCAGGTCTGGATCGTAGACTACCGTTTTGGGTAATACGCGCAAATCGGTGCCTGTCCGTTTCAGGCCCGACTCGGTCAATCCGAATATCGGTGTCATCTCGCTGCCGGCGTAGGTGGTCGGCACGGCGAGAATGGGCAGGCTCGTCTCAAGGGCAAGACCCTTCGCGAGGCCGATTGCGGAACCGCCGCCCACGGCGATGAGGCAGTCGGCATTCAACGACTCGGCAACTGTGCGCGCTTGCGCGACGAGCTCAACCGGCACGTGCATGGCAGCTCGATCAAAGACACCCGCTGCGCGCACACCCAATTGATCGGCAACCGATACACCCAATGCGCGCTGCTCCTGACTACACAGAACCAGAGCGCGGTGTACCTGCAGCGTGTGCAATTCGCGTTCGATGTGGGTGCGCGAGCCGCTGCCAAAGACGACACGCGTGCCGCGCCCGTTATAGACGAATTCAGATGTTGACATAGCGGGTTCCGACGAGAGTGTGCCCGTTCATTAGCCGCGCTCCGAAGGGTTGAGAACGAAGTCGTAGTCGAGCGTATAAAACGAGGTGTCCATCGCGGTGCCGTCTGGCGCGACACCCGGCGGGTGCTTGATCCAGTCAACGATCAAAGTTGAACGTACGCCGAATACGGCGTCCGAGTCGAGGTACTTGTCCCCGTTCCGGAACACGTGTGTAATCAAGGGCTCGTACCCTGGCGCCTTGATCCAGAAGTGCAGGTGGGCTGGGCGCCACGGATGGCGTCCGAGCGCATCAAGCATTCGGCCCACCGGTCCGTCGTGCGGAATCGGATAGGCCTCGGCGAGAATCGAGCGGAAATGAAAGAGTCCGTCAGGCAGCGTCTGCAAACGACCACGGGCTTGATAGGCTACGTTTGCATCCTGAGGGTCCCCGTACTGCACGTCGTAGTATCCGTCTTCATCGGATTGCCAGACCTCGATCGACGCCCCGGCTACAGGTTCTCCCGAAAGGCCCCGAACGCTGCCGGTAACAAAGCAGGGGAGGCCCGCTGCACCGTTGGAAATGTCGTCACCGTTCCTGTATTCGGGGGCACCCATAACAAAGAACGGGCCAAGAACAGTGGCCTCCGTGCATTCGGCTGGCTTGCGGTTGTTCTGTGTCGTAACCAGCATCGACAGACCGAGCGTATCCGACAGGAGGACGAACTCCTGGCGTTTTTCGTCAGTGATATGGCCAACATCGGTGAGGAAGTCGATCGCGTACCGCCATTCACTCTCGGTCAACTTCACGTCTCTTGCGAACGAATGCAAATGCTGGACAAGGCTGGTCATCACAGTGCGCAGCCTGTCGTTGGTGCAGCCGGCCATCGCCTCGAGCACCGCTTGGGTGATGGTGTCTTCGTTGATATTGCGCATCGTCTTTCCTTGAACTCCGCGTTGCCAGTACAGTTAGCGCGCAAGCAGCCGGGCAGCATTTTCCCCGTACACCTTGTCCATCTCGATGCCGGGAATCTGGATGTCGTCGAGCACATTCCCGAACTGCCGAATTGCGCCTCTCGGTGCAAACGGGAAGTCCGTTCCGAAGAGAATGTGATCGGGGTCTGCTACTTGCGCCAGCGCGCTGAGGGGCGCATTGCCGGCGGAAAGTGCGGTGTCGAAGTAGAAGGATCGGACCGCCGCCAACGTATCACCCACGCGTTCGGCCACCGCGGGCATCATGGAGATCGAGAGCGCGAGGCGAGGAACCAGAAACGGCAGCGTTCCCCCGGCATGCGAAAGGATGAACCGGATGTTCCTGAAGCGATTCGTCGCACCTGACATGATCAGGCTGGTGGCTGTACGTGTCGTCTCGAAGGGAAACTCGAGCACGGACGCCGGAGCGACCGGCGGCGCATCGTGAGGCGGCTGGTTGGGGTGAACGAAAACCACGGCCCCGCGCCTGTTCAATTCTTCCCACAGCGGCGTGAAATGCTCGTCCCCCAGATACAGTCCGTTGTAGTTCGTAAAGACAATGAAACCATCGACCTTCAACTCGTCAAGGCAATAGCTGACTTCCTTCAGCGAAGCATCGACGTCTGGCAGCGGCAAGCTCGCAAAGGAGCCGAACCGTCCGGTATGCCGGGATCTGAGCTCCGCTGCGTGGTCGTTGCATTTTCTCAGCAGCGTAGCCGCATCCGGAAGGGTGGGGCCGGAGGAGATGGACAGGATTCCCTCGTCGATTCCGTTTTCATCCATCATCGCGATGGCTGCCTCGACTGACCAGGTAGGGGCCACGCCGCCCGGCATTGCCGCATTCAGCAAATCCAGTCCAACTGCGTCCACGTAGAGCTTCGGCAGAAAATGTTGGTGCGTATCAATCTTTCGCTTCGGCATGGCCGTCGTCTCCTATGAAGAATTCTTTTGCATCGGGAGGCGGCATTGCCTCCTCGGCTTAGACCCATCTTAGTCGTTATTTTTTACGTTTGCAAAGTTTAGTGAGCGATCCAGCCGTCCACGTGCTCCTGGTCAAGTTGATGCAAGGCCACATCCGCCGGTCCGGCTTGAGCGAGGCCTTAACGTTCTATCCAGTGCAATGATGCTTTGCAACTCAGGAGATGCACGCGTGAACGTTGCAACCATAGTATTGGCCGACGAACCAGCCTATCGCAGGTTTCGTTGGGCCGATATCGACCCGATTCAATGATCCCCTGCGCCAGCGTGGAGGCGTCAACCTGCAGCACCTACCTCCGATACACCCACACCCGTGCCGATGGGTTCAAAGCCAACCTAGATCGATCAGGAAAACGAAATGACCCATAGCTACAAGTACTTCGCGGGCGGTGCATGGCGTGAAGCCGAAGGCGCCCGGACCTTCGAGGTACTGGAGCCCTATAGCCGCCAGTCCTTCGCACAGGTTGCCGCAGGCGGGCGGGCTGAGGCGCGTATTGCCGTGGAGGCCGCCGCCAGAGCGTTTCCGGAATGGTCCAATACGCCTCCGGCCGAACGCGCGCGCCTGTTTCTGAAGGCCGCGGAGATCGTCAAACGTCGCCGCAGCGAGATTGCCGATGCGCTCGCCCGCGAAACCGGCAGCACGATCTCTTTCGCCAACTTCCAGCAGGACCTCGTGGCCGCGACGCTCGAACAGGCCGCCGGCTGGATGTATCAGCCAGCGGGCCAGGTGTTGGCAACCAACCAGCCGGGTGTGCATTCCATCGCCGTGCGTCGCCCGCTGGGTGTGGTAGCCAGCTTCACGCCCTGGAACGGCGCGAACATCCTGTCATGGCGGGCGGTTATTTCTCCGATCGGTGCCGGCAATACGGTGGTGGTCAAGCCGTCCGAACTCGCTCCGGTGTCGGCGGGCCTGATGCTGGCGGAAATCGCGCATGAAGCCGGCTTTCCCGACGGCGTCATCAATGTCGTGCCCCACGCACCCGGCGCCGCAGGCGAAATCGCAGATGAGTTCTTCGACAACCCGAATGTGCGCGTCATCAACCTGATCGGTGGCGTGAAGACAGCCCGCATGCTGGCTGAACGGGCGGGCCGCACGCTCAAGCGCACGGTGCTGGAACTGGGTGGCTACAACCCGATGATCGTGCTCGACGACGTCGACCTCGACTATGCGGTTCGCACGGCGACTTTCGGCTGTTTTTTCCATCAGGGGCAGATTTGCCTGAATACGCGTCACATCATCGTCCAACGCAAGATCTACGACGCGTTCCTGACCCGGTTCGTGGCGCGGACCCGGACCCTCACCTCCGGCGACCCGCAGGATCCGAAGACCATCATCGGACCGCTGGTTACGCCAGCGGCGGTCGAACTTGTCGATGAGCGTGTCAGGGAAGCCGTCGCCAAAGGCGCCGTCGTGCGCAGCGGCGGTCGCTACACGGGCCAGGTCTACGAACCCACGATTCTGACGGATGTGCCGGCCGATGCACTAGTCGCCCAGGAGGAGACCTTCGGGCCAGTGGTCGTGGTCGAGGCCGTGGACACGGCGGAGGAGGCGGTGGCCGCCGCCAACCGGACCATGTACGGCCTGAGTTCTTCCATTCTGTCCGGCGACACTTACCGGGCCTTCGAACTCGCTCCAAAGATCCAGTGCGGGATCGTCAACGTCAATACGGCGACGGTCAACGACGAGATCCACGCGCCGATGGGCGGCGTGCGCGACAGCGGCTGGGGACGTACCGGCCCCGACAGTCTGGCCGACTTCAGCGACGTCATCTGGATCAATTCGCGCAGCACCCAGACGCCGTACCCGTTTTAGGGGCAACGCTGGTCAACGGGTACGCGCACGGTCTGCGGCGAGCGGAAGATCGGCTTCGCCGGCACGGCCGTGCGGCGCGCAGGCGAAGCTGCTTGCCGATGGCAGTTGTCAGGTCTATCTGACCGTAACCTGGCGGGAAGGGCAGCAACGCAACACTGTCCTCGCGCTTTACCGCCCTGCGGGTTCGTTCCGCTCATCGCGACTATTGGCGCTGTGCTCAGCACGCATAGCGCCACCTTCCTGACTCCATCCCCGCCTTGCGAATCTACGGTTAAGGCAAATCTTCAAGCGCGCCTGCGTTTTCGAACAACTTGAGCAGCATGGAGCGCAACACCTTGACGTCGGCGGCGGTGAAGCCCGAGAGCGCTACCGACTCATGGCGCTTTGCGACAGGGACGATGCGCAGCGCAAGCTCTTCCCCTTTTTCCGTCAGGACAACCCTGATCGACCGTCCATCTGTCGCGCTCCTCTCCCGCCGCACCAACTCCTGCCCCTCGAGACGATCGATGATCCTGGAGAGCGCCGAAATATCGGACGATGCATGGAGAGAAAGCTCAGACAAAGTCTGGCCCGGAACATACAGAAGCGAGGCGCAGACCCGCCACTCGCTGAGGTTCAGGCCGAACGGTTTAAGTGCCTTCGAGAAGGCGTTTCCCATTCGGCTGGTGGCACGGGCCATCAGGAAGGGAATCGCTTTTTCCAGTTCTTCTGGTCGCTTGGGAGTGTTCACGATCGTCGCCAAAACTGAGGATTGAAGTGAATGCATATACTTGAAAAGTCAATTATATGCTATCCGATAGTGAGCGCGAATTGAAGCAGTTTTTCGGGGTGCGTGGGACTGTTCACGGGCGTCAATCGACAAGGGTTTACACGGAGCACATATACTTGAAAAATCAAGTACAGTTCACTGCATATACTTGAAAAATCAAATATGTGACGACCGGGGACAACCCTATGTGATGCCCCTCATCTTCCTTGTTTGCAGATGAGGTTGCGATGCGTTGAATTGGAGCGGATCAATGAGAAACAAGATTGCACTTGAAGAACACTTTGCGATAGACCTCACCATCGAGCAGTCGAAAATCTATGCGCCTGCCCCCGTTTGGGAGATGCTGAAGTCCAATCTGATGGACATTGAGCAGCAGAGACTCGAGCGGATGGAGCAGGGCGGAGCCGAGTATTCCATCCTGTCGCTCAACTCGCCGGGCATCCAGGGGATCCCGGACGCCAAACAGGCGATCGATGTCGCGAGGCGCGCCAATGATGTCCTCGCTGACCATGTTTCCCGGCATCCCACGCGCCTGGGCGGGTTCGCCGCGTTGCCGATGCAGGACCCCGAAGCTGCGGCACGTGAGCTCGAACGAACCGTGAAGGATCTGGGATTTCACGGCTTCATGGTGAATGGTTTTTCCCAGGTGGGCGATGCGGAAAATGTCGTGTACTACGACGCCCCGCAGTACACCGATTTCTGGGCGAGCGCGGCGGCGCTCGGCAAACCGTTTTATATGCATCCCCGGGATCCGTTGCCGTCCCGTGAACCGATCTACGACGGTTTTCCATGGCTGACCGCGGCGACTTGGGCGTTCGCGGTTGAAACGAGTATTCACGCCCTGAGACTGATGACGTCAGGTCTCTTCGACCGTAATCCCAGCTTGCAGATGATTCTTGGCCATCTCGGCGAGGGGATTCCGTACAACGTCTGGCGCGTCGACCACATTCTCAACAAGGCGCCACGCGGCGTGCCGTGCAAGCGCAGCGTGGGCGAATATCTCCAGGAGAACGTCTACCTCACGACGAGCGGGAATTTCAGAACGCAGACGCTTCAGTCCGCGATGCTGGAGGTTGGCAGTGACCGGATCATGTATTCGGTCGACTACCCATTTGAAACGCATGACGAGGCGTCCCAATGGTTCGACACATGCTCGATCAGCGAAACTGATCGCGTGAAGATTGGACGTGAGAATGCTCGGCGCCTATTCGGACTTGAATGATGCGAGGAATAGGGAGCAATGTGATGTCTGTAACTGAACTGGCACCAGCTAACGTCTGGCGCAACAACATTTTTAGCGGTGGGTGGAAAACCGGAGGCGCGGGAACGATTCCGGTGACCGAGAAAGCGACCGGTGCGGAAATGGGATCGATAGGTTGCGCGTCGGCTGCCGACGTGTCAGCCGCCGCCGCGATCGCGGCGGATGCGCAACGCGCCTGGGCTGCGACACCGGGGCCTCAGCGAGGCGATGTGTTGCGCGAGGTTGCGCGTTTGCTGGAGGTTCACAAAGAGGAGATCGCCGTTCAGATTGTCCGCGAGACTGGGTCGATACGGCCAAAGGGGCAACTTGAGGTGAAGTTGGCGATACGCGAGATTCTCGAAGCTGCGGCGTTAGGTAGCCAGCCAACCGGGATGATCACGACGAGCGACGTGAAGGGGCGGCATAGCGTAGCGCGCAGAATTCCAATGGGCGTGGTCGGCGTCATTACCCCGTGGAATTCTCCGTTCATCCTGGCGGCGCGAGCCATCGCGCCGGCGCTGGCCACCGGTAACGCCGTGCTGCTCAAGCCCGATCCTCAATCGCCGGTCTGCGGCGGTGTCATGTATGCGCGGCTATTCGAGGCTGCGGGTTTGCCTGAGGGACTGTTCCATGTGCTTCCCGGTGGCGCGGACACCGGTGACGCGCTAGTCCGGGATCCGCTTGTCAACATGATCAGCTTCACGGGGTCGACGCAGGTTGGGCAAACGATCGGCGCCGTCGCGGGTGGTTTGCTCAAGCGAGCGAGCCTCGAGCTCGGCGGCAAGAATCCCTACATCGTGCTTGACGATGTCGATGTCGAAGCTGCGGCGAGCGCTGGGGCGTGGGGATCGTTTTTGCATCAGGGGCAAGTCTGCATGTCGGCAGGCCGGCATCTCGTTCATGAAAGCATTGCTGACGCGTACATTGAAAGCCTCGTCCGGCGCGCCCGGGCGCTATCGGTTGGCGACCCTTTCAAGGGCAATTTCCATCTTGGCCCCATCATCAACGAACGGCAGGCCGCGAACGTGGATCGCATCGTGGCGGAGTCTGGCAGCAAGGGGGCGAAGGTGCTCGCCGGTGGATCCCGCGACGGGCTGTTTTTTAAACCGACCGTCATGGTAGACGTCGCACCAGGCATGCCTGCGTTTGAGGAAGAGATCTTCGGTCCCGTCGCCGCAGTGACTGTGTTCAAGAACGATGACGAAGCCGTAACGTTCGCCAATCAGAACCGGTATGGCCTGGTTGCTGCCGTGGCTTCAGCCGATTTGCGCCGAGCCCAGCGGATCGCGGACCGGCTGCACGCCGGCATCATCCACATCAATGATCAGACGGTTAATCACGAGGTGTTTGGGCCGATGGGCGGTCTGGGTTTGTCCGGCAACGGACATAACTACAGCACGCTGACCAACATCGACCAGTTTACAGAATGGCAGTGGGTGACGAGCCGCGACGATCTTCCGGCTTTTCCGTTCTAGATCAGACAGAGTGAGGTGAATAGTGACCCCCAGTACTGAGCAACGCGTGCAAGAGGCACCTGCTTCGACCGTCGACATTGGCGCGCTGATCGATAGCCAGCCACTGAGCACCTTCCAGAAATGGATCATGGTCATGATCGGTTGCTCGGTGGTGATGGATGGGTTCGATGTGCAGACAATGGGTTTTGTCGCACCTGCGATTGTCCGGGCGTGGGGCATCAGTCCCGCCGAACTCGGCCCCATTTTCGGCGTCGGCCTGCTGGGGATGCTCGTGGGCTCCATCGTACTCGGCGCTATGGCCGATCGCGCGGGGCGCCGGCCGGTGCTGATCGGCGCGACCGTCTTCTATGGGCTATGCATGCTCGGTACCACCCTGGTTCAAAGTGTGCCGGAGTTTCTTGTCATTCGTTTCCTGACCGGTTTCGGTATCGGTGGTGTGATGGGTAACGCCATCGCGCTGGTCAGCGAATACAGTCCGCAGAAAAATCGGGCGTCTCTGATGACGTGGGTTTCGTGTGGTTTCACGGGTGGGGCAATCGCTGGAGGGCTTCTCTGCGCCACGCTGCTCCCGTCGATGGGCTGGAGGTCGGTGTTCTTCGTTGGGGGCATATTGCCGTTGGCCATCGCAGCCGCGATGGCCAGGTACTTGCCAGAATCGCTCCAACTGATGGTGCTCAAACAGCGCAGCCTGGAACGGATTGCCCAGTGGCTGAGGCGGATCGCGCCGAACGTCCAGGTCGGGCCCGGAACGCGCTTTGCCGTTCACGGGCAGCCGCAGGCGAAGGCCTCAGTTAGCGAACTCTTTCGCCATGGCCGCGGCACAACTACGCTGTTGCTATGGGGTATCAACTTCGCGAACCTGCTTGATCTCTTTTTCCTGTCGAACTGGCTTCCAATGCTTTCCTTGCGAGTGGGCCACGAAGTGTCGACGGCTGTGCTCATCGGCACCTCATTGCAGATCGGCGGTACTGTGGGTGCGCTGCTGCTGGGCCCGTTGATGGACCGCTTCGGCTTCTATCGTGTCCTGGCGTTCAGCTTTCTGGTGGCGACAATTTCGGTCTCGTCCGTCGGTCTCCCTGATCTATCGACAGGATTGCGCTATGCGGTCGTGCTGATAAGCGGGATCTGCATTGTAGGCGGGCAACCGGCGGTCAACGCGTTGACCGCGACACTCTATCCCACCTCGCTGCGGGCCACCGGAGTTGGCTGGAGTCTCGGAATCGGCCGGGCGGGTTCAATTATCGGTCCTGTCGTGGCGGGACAACTGGTCGAACTGCAGTGGTCGAACACGGCGTTGTTTGTCGCGGCCGCGGTGCCGGCGCTGGCATCGTGTCTGATGCTTGTTCTCCTTAGCCGTGTTTCGAGGAAAAATCGGATCGATTGCGTCGATTGCTAGCGAGTCTCGACAAATCCAGAGAGCGTATTTCGATCAATAAATTAGCATGACTAATGTAAAAACCGTGGTAGCGGTTTCTGCGTCGATCTGATCCAGAAAAAATGGCATCAGAGATAGGAATTCAAGGAAGATGACATGGGCATTTCGATCACGGTGAATGGCAAGCGACACCTTCTGACCGTAGCTGCTGACACGCCACTGCTCTACGTGCTGCGCAACGATCTTCAGTTAAATGGTCCGAAGTTCGGCTGCGGCGAGGCGCAGTGTGGTGCATGCACGGTTATGGTCGGCAAAGATGCGACGCCCTCATGTGTTTTCCCGGTTGGCGCGGTAGGTGCGGCTCAGGTGACCACGATTGAAGGCCTGGGTCATGGCGAACACCTTCATGCGTTGCAGAGAGCCTTCCTCGCTGAGCAGGCCGCACAGTGTGGCTATTGCTCGAGCGGCATGTTGATGGCCGCGAAAGCGCTGCTAGAACGAATTCCCGATCCGGATCCGGCGACCATACGGCGCAAGTTGGCCGGCCAGAAATGCCGGTGCGGCACGCACAACCGAATCGTCCGTGCGATTCAGCGCGCAGCGCAGGAGTTGCGCGGATGAACACCATCAAACTTTCTCGACGCGCGTTCGGCAAGCTGGCTGGCGCGGTAGTCGCGACGTTCTCGCTTGCGCCGTTCTCCGAGTTTGCGTGGGACGAGCCCGACCTCCCGGTTGATCTTCGTGCCAATCGCAGGCTTGATGGTTGGATTCGAGTCGACGAGGCGGGCACGGTCACGATCTTCACGGGAAAGGCTGAGCTGGGGCAGGGTATTCTCACCGCGCTCTTGCAGATCGCTGCGGACGAACTCGATGTGGATCTGGATCGCGTGCACATGATTTCCGCGGATACGGCCCGCAGCCCGAACGAGACCTACACTTTCGGCAGCCAATCGGTCGAGCAAGGCGGGGCGGCGTTACGCGCTGCCGCAGCCCAGGCGAGGGCGGTCCTGGTTGGCGTGGCGTGCCGGCGATTCAACGTACCGGCGGCGGAGCTGCGGGTCGAGAACGGTGTCGTGCTGACGGCCGACGGCCGTCGCATGAGCTACGCGGAGATCGTGAGAGACGAACGGGAGCTTCTCGCGCGTGAGGTGACGGCGGACGTCACCCCGAAGCGTCCGTCGGAATACAAGCTGGTCGGCAAGTCGGTGGCGCGCATTGATTTTCCGGCGAAGTTCACCGGCGGCGCGGCATTCGTTCAGGATATGCGTCTGCCGGGCATGCTTTTCGGCCGTATCGTGCGGCCTCCGAGGTATGGCGCGCAGCTGGTTTCGCTCGACGATGCATCGGTCAGGGCGCTCGCGGGTGTCGTTGCGGTGGTTCGCAATGGCAACTTCCTCGGTGTCGTCGCCGAGCGCGAAGAGCAGGCGATAGCTGCACGTCGTGCGTTGCAGGAGGCGGCACAGTGGAGCGCGGATTATGTTGCGTTGCCGGACGTCGATCATCTCGAGCCGGCATTGCAACGCTGGCGAAGCGCAGATGCCGTGATTGGCGAAGCGGGACAGGAGACGCCCGTGCCTGATAGCGCGAAGCAACTGGAGGTGACGTACTCTCGCCCCTACCTTTCACACGCGTCAATTGGGCCTTCGTGTTCCGTTGCGCAGCTCAAGGACGGGCACATGACCGTCTGGTCCCACACGCAGGGTGCGTTTCCACTGCGCGGCAATCTCGCTACGGTGCTTGATATGCCCATGAATGCGGTCGACGTGGTGCACGTGCCGGGTTCGGGTTGCTACGGGCACAATGGCGCTGACGATGTGGCGCTGGATGCGGCGCTGCTTGCTCGTGAGGTGGCGGGACGGCCGGTGAAGGTTCAATGGATGCGCGATGACGAATTCGCATGGGCGCCGATCAGTCCGGCAATGGTGATGCGGGTGAAGGCGGCGCTCTCCTCGGAAGGCCGCATCGTCGACTGGAACTATGACGTTTGGAGCAATTCGCACGCAATGCGGCCGGGCCAACCCGGTGGTGTGAATCTACTGGCCGCCTGGCACCTCGCCAAGCCCTTTCAGCCGTCGACACCCGTGCCGATTCCACAGCCATACGGCAATGGAGACCGTAATGCGGTGCCACTCTACGATCTGGCGCGCAAGAGGGTGACGAACCATCTGCTGCTGGACGCACCCATTCGCACGAGTTCGCTGCGCACGTTGGGCGCTTACGGAAATGTATTTGCGATCGAGTCGTTCATGGACGAGCTTGCGCTCGCGGCAAATACCGATCCGGTCGCGTTCCGGCTGGCGCACCTCAGTGATCCGCGTGCGCTTGCCGTGGTGCGGGAGGCGGCAGGCCAGTCCGGATGGCGGCCCGGGTTGAAGGGCGACGGGCAGCGCGGACGCGGCTTCGCGTATGCACGCTACAAAAACATTGGGGCATACGCTGCGATCGTCGTCGACGTGCACGTTGACCGCTCCACGGGCGTGATCAGTGTGACGAAAGTGACCGCTGCCATTGACGTGGGCCGCGTGATCAATCCTGACGGCGTGAAGAATCAGATCGAGGGTGGCATCGTCCAGGCGCTGAGCTGGGCGCTCAAGGAGCGGGTCATGTTCAGTCACACCGAAATCACCACGCGTAGTTGGCGAGACTACCCGATCCTGAGCTTCGCCGAGGTGCCGCCGATCGACGTCGTGCTGCTGGACCCTGCCGATGCGGCTTCCCTTGGCGCAGGCGAATGTTCCCTGGGCCCGACGGCAGCCGCGCTAGCGAACGCGGTGGCGCATGCAAGCGGCGCCCGTTTGCGCAATTTGCCCATGGTGCCGGCCAAGGTTCTCGAGCGTCTCGTCTGATGTGTGCTCGCCTTCGATCAGGGGGCGAGGGGAACATTCTTGAGCCAGTTCATTTCAGTCTGCCGCATCGGTAGGTTGAGGGTTTACATGAGTAGGTATATTTGAAAAATCAACTACAATCCATTTCAAATATGATTGAAAAATCAAATAAATGTGATCCAGCCGAACTCGAATAAGCCGTGCCTTGCCGCCGCGGTCTGCATCAGGATCGCATCTGATGTGTGTTTTACCTGACCATGCGCCGGGACGGAATCGGATCGATCGGGCCTGGGGCTAGCTGACTATGACCAATTCGAACCTGATCTTTCGATAAATTTATTAGTATGGCTAATTAAAAAAATAATCGAGGTGACAGTTTACACGCTGGACTGATCTGCAAAAAGTGGCGCCATGGATGGAAGGCTCCGATTCGGATCAGACGGCCATACGACGCGAATTGGCCGGCTAGAGGGCGTTGACGTCTTGAGGAGACGCCTGAAGGGGAAGCCAAGTGGTGACACGGCCCCGGAGCACGTCCGGTAGACAGGGTTAGAAAACGGAGATTGGTTTTGGAAACTCAAGTCATCATTGTCGGCGCTGGCCCGGTAGGACTGACACTTGCCATCGACCTTGGCAGGCGCGGCATAGCGTGTGTGCTTGTCGAGCAAAAGGCGAAGCCCCAGTTTCTGCCGAAAATGGAGCGTTGCAACGCGCGGACCATGGAGATTTTCCGGCGGCTGGGTCTCGCGGACCGTATCCGGGCCGCCGGCATGCCTGAGGACGTTCCCATGGACGTCCAGATTATCCGCTCGATGGTGGAACCGCCGATCCTGCGCTTGCCTTATCCATCGGTGGCGGTGGCTCTCGCGCTGACGCGCGAGAGCCACGACGGCAGCCTGCCGCTCGAACCCTATCAGCTCATTTCGCAATACACCCTGGAGCCGCTTCTTCTGGAGGTAGCCGACCAATTGCCGGCGGTCACGGTGATGCGCAGTACGACGTTTCTGGAATTCGCCGAGCAGGACAGCGGCGTTCTGGTAGCGGTCAATGACGCCGATGGTACGAGAAGAATATTGAAGGCCGCCTACCTCGTGGGTTGCGACGGTGGCGCGAGCCACGTGCGTAAGCAACTGGGCATCCGTCTGGAGGGCGAGGGCGACATTGCGCGGCTGAGGCAGGGCCTGTTCTACTGTGAGCAACTGGTCGAGCGACTGCCGATAGGCAACGGACCGAGCCGGGGGCGGCACTATCTGGTAGCCGGCGGACCGCCGACCTTCATGATCATGCAGGATTCGACGCGTCACTGGACGGTCCATTCCGCCGTCGAGAGCGATGACGAGATGCGACGGATGTTCGAGCGGATCATCGGCGTGCCGCTACCCTACGAGATGCTCTATTGCGCGGAGTGGCGGCAGAACCTGCTGCTGGCCGAACGCTATGGAGCGGGAAGGGTGTTTCTCGCGGGCGACGCGGTGCATCTCGTGATTCCTACGGGCGGTCTCGGCATGAACACCGGCGTTGGCGATGCCACCGATCTTGCCTGGAAGTTGGCCGCCACGCTGCAGGGGTGGGGAGGACCGGGATTGCTGGCCTCCTACGAAGCTGAACGGCGCCAGATTGGCGAGCGGGTCGTCGGCGCATCGCGATACGCGTCGCTGGGATACCGCGCCTGGTTGGCGGAGGTGCGCCCGGGCATCGGCGACGATATGCCCGAAGGGGCGGCGGCTCGGGCTCACCTTGTCGAAGTGGCGAACGTGCAGCAGCGCAAGTCGAACGAAATGATCGGCGCAGAGCTGGGCTATCGCTATGTCGATTCACCCATTATCGACAATGTGCCGGGCGGCCCGCAGCACGATCTGCGTGCTTATTTTCCCACTACCTGGCCGGGCGCGCGGCTTCCCCATATGTGGCTCACCGACGGAAGCGCCATCCAGGACCGGCTACGGTCGGACCGCTACACGCTGATCGACGTCGCGGGTGGGCACGATGCCGGCCCGCTTCTCGCCGCGTTCGAAGCGCTCGGCGCGCCACTCGATGTGCTCGTGGCCCCGGATTCCGCGCTTCGCGCCGTCTACGAGCGCGACCTCGTCCTCGTCCGGCCTGACATGCATGTCGCGTGGCGCGGCGATCGACTCCCGCAGGCCGCCGATGATCTCGCCGCGAGGGTGGTCGGACATAGCACCATGAAGCACGCATCCGGTTCGATCAGCCGCCGCTGACCGGGCTGGGCTGGATCAGATTGATAGGAAATCTAAACAATATCGGAGGCGAAAAAAATGAGCTCACGGTTGAATCGGGCCAGAGGTGGCCATGCATGGCGCCAGGTGGCTGGGGGAGCGTTCTCGTTTCTTGCGGCAGTTGCGTCGAGCGCGTCGCATGCGCAGAGTTCTGTCACCCTGTATGGGATCATCGATACCGGCATTGAATATGTGACAAACATCGGTCCTAAGAAGGCCAGTTCAGTGCACATGCCGTCTCTCACGGCCTCGCTACCATCATTGTGGGGTCTTCGTGGCAAAGAGGATCTGGGTAGTGGTCTGAGTGCGGTCTTTGTATTGGAGTCGGGTTTTGCTCCAGCACAAGGTTCGCTGAATCAAGGGGGACGTCTGTTTGGCAGGCAGGCCTATGTCGGGCTTTCGGGGCGGTGGGGGACGTTGACCCTCGGTCGGCAATATTCACAAATTTTCTGGACGGCACTAACGGGCGACACGCTGGCGCCGAATATCTATGGCGCTGGCGATCTGGACCCCTACTTGACCCAGCCGCGCGTTGACAATTCGATCGCCTATTCCTTCACGTCGTCGGGTCTGACCGTGGGCGTGACGTATTCGCTCGGACGTGACGCGGTGGATAGTGCGCCGGCCGGAGGGTGTGCCGGTCAATCGCCGACTGACTGGCGGGCCTGCAAGGCAATGTCAGCCATGGTGAAATATGATGCGGGGAAATGGGGCGTGGCGGCGGCCATCGACCGCAACTACGGTGGGGGGGGCACCGGCTCGCCCCTGCCACTTAGCTCGCAAACCGATACACGCGCCCTCATCGATGGCTACGTGAAGTTTGGTAACTCGACTATCGGCGCGGGATTCCAACATCGAATCAATCACGGAGAGCAGACGCCGACCATTTTCGACGCGACCAGCAACTACTGGTGGATCGGTGGCTCCTATTTTCCCCGTCCGGATATTGCGCTTGACGCGCAGTTCGGCCGTATCACCGTGAGCGACCACGCCGCCGGGGGCTCCGTGATCGCCGCGCGCGCGATGTATTTATTGTCCAAGCGCACCTCGGTGTACGTCACTGCAGGGCGTGTGTTCAACCAGCGCAACGGAGCGTTCTCGATTGACGGCGGCGTGGTCCCGCCCGCTTCGACGCCATTGCCAGGCGTGGATCAAACCGGTGCGATGGTGGGTATTCGCCACCTGTTCTAAATGGCCCGTGGCTGCTCGATGTGTTGCATCGGCCGCTTGAACCCGCCTCGGTCACGAGGGTGCTCAAGCGGCTGTGCTATCCCACAGCGGGGCAAGACCGGGCGGATTGACAATCCGGCTGCCTGCTGTCGCCAATGCGTGTATTGCTGCCATGTCCGCACTATCTAACTCAAAGTCGAATACCGCGATGTTTTCTGCCAGTCGATCGATCCGCGTGGTTCTCGAAAGTGCCACAATGCCGCGCTGTTGAACAAGCCACCGTAAGACGATCTGGGCGATGGTTTTGTCATGACGGGCCGCGATCTCCTTGAGCGTTGGGTCCGAGAACACGCGGCCAACCGCCATGCCGCAATATCCTGTCACGGCAAGCCCAGCCTGGCGCGTGCTTTCGATGAGCAAGGACTGGTTCAGATACGGATGGTATTCGAACTGATTCGTTACCAGCGGAGCCGCCGAGAGCCGGATAGCTTCCGTCATCAGAGCACGGTTGAAATTACTGACGCCTATGTGCCTGACCTTGCCGGCACGCACGACCGCATTGAGTTCCTCGATCTGTTCGGCGAGAGGCACGTCCGATCCGCCCGGCCAGTGCAGCAGGAGTAGGTCGATGTAGTCCGTCTTGAGCTTGCGTAGGCTCTCGTTGACGGATGCATCGAAGTGTCTTGCGGAGTAGTTGCTGACCCAGACCTTGGTCGTCAGAAATATTTCGCTTCTTGAGATACCGGATGTAGCGACGCAGTCGCCGACCTCGGCTTCGTTACCGTAGATTTGCGCGGTGTCGATATGACGGAAGCCGGCACGGAGGGCTGCGGGGACCGTTCGATAGATATCGTCGCCGCTCATCCCATAGGTGCCAAAGCCTATGGTCGGAATGGCCGCGTTACCGGCATGGACGGTCTGCATAAACTATTCCTTATTGACTAGCCGATACACCCCTGCAACGGGGCAGGCAGCCGAACGACGTAATGGTCTCAATGATGGCGACCGGCGAAAGAAATCGACCCCTCGGCGGCCCCTTGACGTGTGACTTCGTGGAAGCGTAAGCGATGGCAGGTCTGGAAAGAAGCCTATATGTTTCGATTCAATCTATCGTCATGGACGATAGATCATTGCATGCCTAAAAGAAGTGCTGGATACCAATCGAGACGCCGGTCGTAGACCGGCCGGATGCCACGCCGGCGCCCGTGAGCGAGGCGACGCTATTGGCGCCCGACGCGTGTTGATAGGTTACCTGCTGGTAGACGGTCGTTCTTTTCGATAAGAGGTAAGAGTTCGAGAGGGTAATGGTCTTCCAGTTTCCGCCGTCGAGATTTTCCACCCATCCGCCAATCGCGAGGACATCATCGGGTTTGATCGTCCAGTTCGCACCGGCGTCAACGGTGTTGGCGTTACCCTGGCCAGTCGCCAATGTGAGACGCGACTGCGTAAACGTTGCGTGCAGAAGCACATTTTTCAACTGATACGATGCCCCGAGCCCCCAATTGACGAGCTTGTTGGCAACAACGCCTTCGGCCTGAGGAAGTGCGGTCCCAAAAAGCGAAGGAAGACCGATAAAGCTGGAAAGTTCCAGAAAGCGATTGTTCTCGTTCGCGTACGTGGCTGCCAGACTCAGCGGCCCTCCCTTGTACTGGACAAAGAAAGAGTAGTCCCTGCTTTCGCTGAAATTGCCGGGCACATTTCCAAAAGCAAACTCTGCCCCCGCGGAGAATCCGCCAAGGGTCGGGCTCACATATTTCACCGCATTGTTGAACTGGAAGAAGTTGGCGATTTCATCCAGGTTGCCCACGTGAAGCGAGAGAATGTTGCCGAGGAGGAAAGGCGTTTGATAATTGGACAGAACGTCATACATGAAGCTGGGTTGGTGACCAAGCGTCAACGTTCCATAGGTGTCCGACTGCAGTCCAACATACGCTTTCCTGTTGAATAGCGTCCCGGGAACAAGTTGCCGGCCGTTGTTTAGCAAGTATTCGTTCTGAAGATCGAAGAGGGTGCGTAGCCCGCCACCGAGGTCCTCAACGCCCTTCAAGCCGAAAATGTCGGGTGAGTGCGTGTTTGCCTCCTGGAATAGGGCGTGTCCTCCGACGTTGCTAATGTACTGTACCGCAGTGTCTGCAATTCCATATAAGGTAACGCTGGATTGCGCGTTGGCAGCACTCGTCACAGAAAGTGCGACGATCGCGCCTGCCACCGTACGTCCAAAAATTGCCATGCGTTGTCTCCGAACCGGTTGTTATTCTTCCGAAGAAATTATTCGAATAAAAGGAAAGGTAGAAAATTTGTACTACTGATGAATGAGGCGCTAAGAATTCAAGCGTTTGTTCCCGCCGCTCGCTTGGCCCGAATCGCCCCTGCTTGCTGGCGTTGCATTCAACAATAATGAATGAGATAATCTATGTTGAACACTATAGGGGCCGCCCCTGGACGTGTCAACACGACGACCGTCCGTGGAAACCCGGGGCGGTGATTTTTTGTGACTTCCATAAGGCCGAAGAATGACCAATGTGACTGCGAGGCGCGGCATTCAGTCTGTCGAGATTGCGTTCCGAATTCTTTCGGCGTTGCAGACCAGTGAGCGTGCACTCCCTCTAAAGGAGATTGCTGCGCTGTCCGAACTGTCGCCGAGCGCGACGAGCAACTACATGATTAGTCTGGTGCGGACCGGGCTGGCGTCGCCGGACGAAAAACCGGGGTGCTACAAGCTCGGACCGGCGTCGCTTGCTTTGGGTATGAGCGCGATCAACCAGCTGGACGGATTCGATATCGTTCGTCGGGAAGTGATCGCTTTGCGTGAAGCCACCCTGAGTGGCGCGGCCGTGACCGCATGGACCGAAGATGGACCGGTTAGTCTCTTTAAGCAGGAGGGGCAGACGCGCAGTATTCTCGAGCTGAGAACAGGCCTGATTCCGCTGGTCACGACAGCCGCGGGAAAGCTGTTCATTGCCTGCCTTCAACCGGCCCGCACCGACGATCTCATCAACCGCGAACTGTCTGCGGGACAGGAATGGAGTCCGGCTTCCTTGCGGGAAGAAGCGATCGCTGAATTGCGCAACTGTGGCTTCACAACGGTTCATCGCGGGGACATGGGTTACGTGTCTGTCGCGGCCCCTATCTGGGACAGGGACGGAGATCTCCGATTTGCCATCAGTCTCATCGGATCGCCCGCAACGCTGAACACGGAAATTGAAGGTAAAGAGATAAAGGCGCTACTCGACAGCGCGGCTCGAGCTACGGTTGTACTGGGCGGAAAGGCCCCCAGCAAAATTGGGTAGAAGCCGGGCGCATCGATATCGATGCGCGCCGTCTGTCTCGGAGGGCGACGCGCAACGGACACGTTAGGGCCTGTTATTAGTGTCAACAGGCCCTAACGCGAGGGCAGCGGCTTGCGCCGCGGCCTCCTCATTGCCTTCGTCCTTCCGTCAGTCTGTCCCGGCTGTGGCTGCTGCCAACACGATGGAATTGAAAGCCTCCGGCGCTTCAAGCTTCGGCATGTGGCCGATTGCATCGAGTACGTGGAGTGTCGAATCGTGAGCAGCCTCGTGAATCGGCCTGGCATGGTCGTCAATTGGCGCCAAGCGGTCCAGGTTGCCGATAATGACGGAGATAGGCGCCTGGATCGAAGGAACGACGGATGGCGTATACGTGGAGAAGAGCATGTCCACGGCGTGTTCCCAGCCTGTAGGGGTCGCCGCGTCTCTCAGCCGGGATACGACCGCGCGAACCAGGGGGCCGGCGTTCGGAGCGACCAGAGCGTTGACTACAGCGGCGCGCGCCTCGGGCGATTGTGCCGCTGCGCTTCGTATCAGGACATCTCGTGCCGCGTCGCGCTCCGTACCGGATAGATGTCCTCGTGCAACATTGGGCGCGCTCAGTACGAGAGCGCGCGTAGCCGACGGGTGCCGCGCCGCGAACGTTGCGGCGATGACACTTCCCCATGAACTGCCTACCACGGTTGCACGCGATATGCCGAGCGCAGACAGCAGGGCCATGAGCGCATCCGCGTAGTCCGTGGCGGCCGGCGTGTCGATCGCAAAGGGGCTGCTTTGTCCATAGCCGGGGGCGTCCCAGGCAATCACTCGATGGCTCCTGCTCAGTGCGGCGAACTGCGCGCGGTATCCCGCCGAGCTCGCACCAATGCCATGCAGCAGCACGATGGCGGGCGCGCGCTCGTCGCCGGCAGCCCGATACGTGATGACCCGTTCATCGCCGAGGGTGGGGCGATTCAATGGTGCCTGTTCGACGGCGGGTAACGAGGATTCAAGTAGATGGCTATCTGTTTCAGTCATGATTGAAGTTTGGCCGGATATATCAGTCGCTTTAACTTGGGCAAGTGCCAATTCACGCTTCTCTTAATGCAGCGGAGATCTCATGCGCGGCGGCCTTGAGGGCTTCTGCACAAGGGCCGTCAGCCGCGGCGTCGAAATGCTCTGCGGGGCCGATTGCGGTCAGTGCCAGCACGGCCAGTCCGCTCGGGGAAAGAATGGGCACGCTGATGGCGTTGGCGAGCACCCGGTCGTCATAAAATGGGCCGGGGCGCCTCGGCGCGACATGGGAAGCCCTTACGGATTCAAGTTCGCTTACGAGTGTTTCCGCGGTGTGGGGCAGTTCGTCAGACGCCTGGCGCCCGTTATCACGCAGCTCCGCAGTCACGAATCGATCGACTGCTTCGGGCGGAAGGAACGCCGCCAGTGCCAACCCCGAAGCGGAGGACGTCACCGGAAGCACAAGCCCCAGCGGCAGATCGGCGGCCACCGGCGTGGTTGCGGCTTGCCACGCGATTACGGTAGGACCGTGATTGCCCCACGCTACCAGCGCAAGTGTCTTGTCCAGCGTACCCGCGAGCCGCAACATGGCGCGGCCGGCCAGCCTGACAGCATGGGGCTGCGATTTCATCGCACCCTCCGTTCCGACCGGCGCGCGCCCGAGGTCGTGCGGGTCGGCAACCAGATACTGCCCGCCACCAAATACCAGTGGCCGCCGCGTGCTCTGGCGAATGCAATCCACCGACCCGACAAAAATCATATGGTCTCCGCCTGGATAGCGGGAGACCACCTTGCACTCCAGCCATGCGCTGCAATCGCGCAGTAGCGGCAACCCGTCGACCCCTAGGTCATATTCGATGCCGGAGAATTTGTCTGGCGAGCGGGCCGCAAAGTGATTGGCGAGGTCATATTGGTGTTCAGCCAGGATGTTGATCGTGAATCTCTCGGCATCCTTGAACGCCGAATGGCTTCCCGCGGATGTCGCCTGACTCCATAAAACGAGAGGCGGGTCCAAAGAGACCGAGGAGAACGAATTGGCGGTGAGGCCGTGCATTCCTCCCTCGGCATCGCGGGTGGTGACCACGGTGACACCGGTTACAAAGGACCCGAGCACGTCTCTTAGCTGACGTTTGTCGAACGTCCTGATTGCAGGACGTTCCTGGTCTAGCGAAGTGCTTCCGGTCATGACAGAACCTTTTGCGCCTCGCTGAACGCCGGCATGATCGACTCGTGAAACAGCCCGATAGATGTCTTTGCTTCGGAAACGGACATGTCCCCGAACATGAACGTTCCGATGAGGTAGTTGAAGCCGCCATCGTGCGCCTGCTCCAGCAGCTTTTCACGAACGGTTTCCGGCCGGCCCACTACCGCGAGGCCCGATTCCACGAGCGGCTCGATCGTCGGCGGAAGCTTTTGGTTGACCGGCTCTGTCCCGTGCTTCTTCCAGAGCTTGGAAAAGTTCGGGTAGAAGACCGACCATGCCCGCGAGGAAATTTTCATGGCCTCCTGGTCCGTTTCCGCGACAACAATATAGCGATTCACGCCGATGAGCGGCTCAGGGGCGGACGGATGACGTTTGGCGAATTCTTCGTGATATCGCTCGGTAATGGCTCGGACTTGCTGGACTGGGCCAGCGCACACGATATTCATCTTCTCCTGGGCTGGCCATACCGTCGACTCCGGCGACGCCAGCGCGTACCAGGTCGGAGGCGGCGTCTGCAGCGGCTTGAGTTCGATCGGCATGTCGTTGAACTGCCAGAACGTTCCCTTATAGTCGAGGGTGTCCGAACTGAGATACCGCTTGATGATTTCATACGACTCGATGTATCTCGCCTGAGCCGTGGCCGGATCGATACCGAGCGCCTCGATTTCGTGGGGCGAGGCGCCGCGGCCCACGCCATACTCCAGGCGGCCGCCGCTCAGATTGTCGAGCATGCAAATTTCTTCGGCAAGGCGCACGGGGTGGTGGATCGGGAGAATGTAGACGAGCGGAGACAGGCGCAGTTTTTTGGTGCGCTGCGCGGCAGCGGCAAGAAACACGCTTTGCGACGGGCAAGCGCTCAGCGTGGTCGCATGGTGTTCCGACATGTGATAGCAATGAAAGCCGAGCCTGTCGTAAAGTTCGATGATCTGCATTCTATATTCGTACTGCTTATGAATAGGCAGACCATTGCGATCGTTTTGGTCAAATATACCGAATTTCATCGTTTTTCCAGTAAGTTGCGAATTGAGTGATCTTCCGACTTGGCACGGCTTAGTGCGCCGGAGATTTGCTGAATACCTGAAAGATGTTCTCTTCCGGGTCCTTGTAGGTGGCAACGACGCCGTGCGTGCCCATGTCGCGCTGCGCGAGCAGCTGGCCGCCCGCGGACAGGATTTTCTGCCGCACCTCGCCCTGGGCCTCCCCGGCGACCTGGAAGACGGGGACAGCCCCGACGGCTCCTTGTGCCGCTTCCTCCGCCGAGCTCAGTGCAAATGCGCTGCGCTGCAGGCGAAATTGAGTCCACTTGTTCTCGTCGCGAAACTGGACAGGCATCCCCAGCGCCGATGCATAGAAATCTTCCAGCTTGACCATATCCTTCGCAACCAGATAGACGCTTTGTATGTCTACTTCTACCATGGCGGAACTCCGTTGAATTGTGATAACTGAGTTGATGTGATTGCCTGACCGAGAAGCGTCACGCTGTCTGTTGTTCTTTCAGGCCAAGCTCGTCGCTCATGATTTGCCGGATCACGTACTTCTGGATTTTTCCCGTCACGGTGGTGGGAAACGAATCGACAAAGCGGATGTATTTGGGAACCTTGTAGTGCGCTATGCGGCCCTTGCAGAAGTCGCGGACTGCGGCGTCGTCCAGAGACGCCTCCGGCCTGACGACGATCCATGCGCATAGCTCTTCGCCGAAATGCTGGTCCGGTACGCCGACCACCTGCACGTCGAGAACACCCGGGCAGGTGTACAGAAACTCTTCGATCTCGCGGGGATAGAGGTTTTCACCACCGCGGATAACCATGTCCTTGATTCTCCCGACGATGTTCACGTAGCCGTCCGAATCCATCGTGGCGAGATCGCCCGAGTGCATCCAGCCTTCGGCATCGATTGCCTCGCGTGTGCGGTCTTGCTGGTTCCAGTAGCCAAGCATGACCGAGTAGCCGCGGGTGCAGAGTTCGCCGGTCTGGCCGCGCTCCACGGTCAGGCCGGTGAGCGGGTCGATAATCTTTACTTCGAGGTGAGGCTGCACCTGACCGACCGTGGATACCCTCTTCTCGACCGGCGTATCTGTCATGCTTTGGCAGCTCACGGGACTCGTTTCCGTCATGCCGTAAGCGATCGTGATCTCGGGCAGATGCATGTCGCCGACAACCCGCTTCATGATCTCGATAGGGCACGGCGAACCGGCCATGATGCCGGTGCGCAGGCTGCTCATATCGAACTCCGCAAAGCGTGGGTGATTGAGTGCGGCGATGAACATGGTCGGCACCCCGTACAGCGCCGTGCATTTTTCTGCCTCTACGGTCTCCAGAACGGCTTCGGCGTCGAAGCGCTCTGCGGGGTAGACGATCGTCGAACCATGGGTCAGGCAAGCCAGATTGCCCATGACCATGCCGAAGCAGTGGTACATCGGGACCGGAACGCATACGCGATCCACGTGGGTGAGCTTCATGCACTCGCCCACGAAGAAACCGTTGTTCAGGATGTTGCGATGACTCAGCGTAGCGGCCTTGGGTAGCCCCGTCGTCCCGCTGGTGAACTGGATGTTGACAGAATCGTCCGGGCGCACGGTGCGGCGTACGCGCTCAAGCGCTGCGCTGTTTGTCTCGCCGAAGCGGAGCAGGTCGGAGAAGCGTTGTGCGCCAGCTTCGTCCGGGCAGTCCGCCTCGTCTATCCACCAGATCGTCTCAAGGCTCGGTAGCCGGGCTTTGCCTAGCTCCCGCAACATGTTCAAGTACTCGCTCGAGCGGTATCGGACTATCGTCACGATGGCCTTGCACCCCACCAGGTTGAGTGCATGCTCCAGCTCCGAGGTTCGATAAGCCGGATTGATGTTGACGAGTACCAACCCGGCCTTTGCGGTGGCTATCTGCAGCAGCAGCCAGGCAATGTTCGTGTGGGACCAGATTCCGATCCGGTCGCCCGGCTCGAGCCCTGACTCAAGAAGTGCAGCCGCAAGCCGGTCCGACTGTTCGCGAAGTTCGGCGTAGCTTAGCCGGACCCCTTCATGCCGGCTGACTACCGCAACGTGCTCGCCCATCTTGCTGGCGATCTCGTCGAATGAATCGCCAATTGTTTTATCGATCAGCGCTGGGAAACGTGTTCCGCGCTCATAGGAAAGTGTGTTCATCGGTATCTTCCGCGCAATGGGCCTGTCTGACGGCTCATTTGCCGAGAAAAACGACCGGAGCCGGTTCTTCGCCACGAGTGACGGCCTCTGCACGTGCAGTGCGCCCTTTCCTTGCGTCTTCCGTTGTGTGCAGCCCCATGGTGAGGTCGAGGATCAGCGAGTCGGCACCGGGCACGCCTCCGCCTGACCATGCCTTGAGGAGTGCGCGAATGGCGCCATACGAGCGCGTAGGGCCGTTTGCAAGCTTGATGGCGAGCTCCTCGGCAACATTCTCGACCTGATCTTCGCCGACGACGAAGGCGGCGACGCCGAGCCGACCGGCGGTCGCGCCGGACATGGGTTCGCTCAGCATCGCGTAGCGCGCTGCATACGCACGACCCGCTCTTTCCGCCAGGCGCTGCACGCCGCCCGCGACAGGCGCCGAGCCAACGGACGCTTCAATGCATCGGAAGGTGGCGTTCTCCGCCGCGACGATGAAGTCACAAGCGAGAGCCAGTTCGAATGCGCCGCCGAATGCTGCGCCGCGCACTGCGGCAATCGTCGGAATCTGGAGGGCTTCGATTGACCGGTAGGTATGGTGAATCTGCGATATGAAGGTCCGCCAGTCATCGAAACCTTTGTCGATGAAATCGAGGACGTCGCCGCCCTTGCTGAAATCGGGACCCTGCGCACGTATCAGGAGCGACCGGATATCGGCTTTGCTGGCTTCCCGGACGGAGCTCTCGAGGCTGTCAGCGAAATCAGCCGCGATGAGATTCGAGGGAGGATTGGCCAATACGATATGGCCTACGTTCTGACGACGTTCAAAATAGATGCTTTTCATTGAAAGGAATCCTTAATAAATGATGGCGATCCTGAAACCTCGATGTCTCCTGCCAGGCGCTGTGCCGTCTAAATTCAACAATAGTGAACACGTACAGCATAGTTGTATATTAGGATGCGAGCGGAAGCATGTCAACCCATTCGCCGATGACGGCATGTTTGGGATTGAGGTCCGTGATGGGGTCCATTGATGGCGCCAAGCTGGGCCTTTAACGTTCCAGCACGCGCAATGGTGCGTTGCGAATCAGGACATAGGCGAACTGTCGTTGTGGATATAGCATCCGTGACGGGTTCGATTTGCCTCGCTATTACGACGATGATCGTCGGCCTCCAGGCAGAAGCCGAACCAATGCAACACGGGAGTTTCATCATGACGAAAACGAACACGCCCGGGGCGTTCACGCTCGGAGACCGTCAAGTGAGCCGTATGGGGTACGGTGCCATGCAACTCGCGGGCCCTGGCGTGTTCGGGCCGCCAAAGGATCGGGACGCGGCGATTGCCATCCTGCGTGAGGCAGTGGCGAGCGGCGTCGACCATATCGACACCAGCGACTTCTACGGTCCCCATGTAACGAATCAGATCATTCGAGAGGCGCTGCATCCGTATCGTGCCGACCTCACGATCGTCACCAAGGTCGGAGCCGTGCGCGGTAGCGATGCCTCCGTGAAACCGGCGCAGAGCCCGGTCGAACTCATCGCGGCCGTGCACGATAACCTGCGCAATCTGCATGTCGATGTCCTCGATGTCGTCAATCTGCGCACCATGAAGGACAATAAACGTCCGGTCGAGGGATCGATCGCCGAGCAGTTTACGGTCCTGGCTGAGCTCCAGCAGCAGGGCTTGATACGGCACCTGGGCCTCAGCAATGTGACCGCCGCGCAGATCGAGGAGGCACAGTCGATTGCCCCGGTCGTCTGCGTGCAAAACATGTTCAATGTGATGCACCGCCACGACGACCCGTTAGTCGATGCGCTCGCCCAGCAGGGCATCGCCTATGTGCCGTTCTGGCCGCTGGGCGGCTTCAGGTCTTTGCAGTCTGCGACGTTGTCCGCAGTGGCATCGTCCCTGGACGCCACGCCGATGCAGGTGGCGCTGGCGTGGCTGCTGCAGCGCTCGCCCAACATCCTGCTGATCCCCGGTACGTCGTCGCTCGAACATCTGCGCGAGAATCTGGCGGCTGGCTCGCTCGCCCTCCCGGCTGTCGCGCTCGATCAGTTGGACGGCGCAATTTGAAATCGCACAGGGTGAACCTGCGCTTCACGTGGCCCAGCCAGGAAAGTTCGGCATAGGCGGCATTGGAGAATGTGATGAAGGCGATTGGTTATGCAGCAAAGGGGGGCGCCGAGGTCTTGACAGACCTTGAACTCCCGATGCCTGAACCTGGCCCGCGCGATTTGCGAGTCGTCGTGAGGGCGGTGTCGGTGAATCCTGTCGATGTGAAGCGCCGTCGCTGGGAGGATCCTTCGGAGAGCAATCTTCCGCGAGTGTTGGGTTACGACGCTGCGGGTGTGGCCGAAGCGGTTGGAAGCGAGGTCACTCTCTTCAAACCGGGTGATGAGGTCTTCTATGCGGGCGCGATGGACCGGCCCGGGACGAACTCGGAGTTTCACCTCGTCGACGAGCGGATCGTCGGGCCCAAGCCCACCTCGTTGTCGTTCGCCGAGGCGGCGGCCTTGCCGCTTACTTCGATAACCGCGTGGGAAATGCTCTTCGACCGTATGAAGGTACCGCGCGGCGTGCGTACACCCTGCGGCACGCTGCTCGTTCTGAACGGAGCAGGTGGCGTCGGCTCCATGCTGATCCAGTTGGCGAACCGTCACACGGGTCTCACCGTCATTGCAACGGCATCCCGGCCCGAAAGTGTCGAATGGGTACGCAAGCTCGGCGCGAAGCACGTTGCCGACCACAGCAAGCCCATCGACGAAGCGCTGCACGCAATCGGCTTCAGTGGCGTGGACTATATCGGGGCGATCACGTCGACGCCCGGCAGTGCCCCCAGTCTCGCCCGCGCGATGAACCCCCAGGGCCATATCACGTTGATCGACAACTTTGACGACAGCATTGCGCCGTTCAAGCCGAAGAGCATCACTGTTTCGTGGGAGATGATGTTTACCCGGTCGCTGTTCCAGACAGCGGACATGGATGCCCAGCACCGCCTGCTGAAGGAAGTGTCAGAGCTGGTCGATGCCGGCGTGCTGCGGACGACGCTCACGCACGTGGGCGGCCCGTTGACGGCAGCGAATCTTCGCCTGGCCCACGAGCGGATCGAAACGGGCAGGGCGATTGGAAAGACCGTGCTGGAAGGCTTCCAATGATGTTTGTCGCCTCTGCGTGGCGTGATCAGCGTCGTGTCATGTTGCCGGTTTTAACCGGCACGGTTTTGTAGGCTATGAACTCATCTTGACATTATATTTTCCAATCGTATAGTAATGTGACGAGGCGTGCCCAGAGCGGCACGACTTGCAAGGCGACGCTTTCCGTATCGACTACGCGATATTCGGAAAGATGTGTTGTTACGAGAATCGTCACAGCAGTCTTTGGAGCCGGTGCGGCTGCCAACACAAAGGATGACTGAACGATGTGGAAAGCACTGGTGGATGAACATTCTCAGAAAAACGAACCTGAACCGGAGTCTTTCCGGGGCGCGCGGTCCGCGATCCGTCGAAAGAACGGGAGGCAAGCGCAGGCTGCAACGGACAAGCCCCGGAACATCATTCTTGAAGCCGCGGTAGCGCTGTTCTATCGCGAGCCTGTCGAGTCGTTGAGTCTCGAGCGGCTCGCCAATCAAACGGGGTTCAGTAAGAGGCGCATCTATCGGGTTTTCGGGTCACGTAAAGCGTTTTTGCAAGCTTACGTGGACCGGCTTTGTGATCGTGAGCGCGCGCGGTGGCGGGAAGCTGGACATCGATCTGGCGATGAGCCTGTTCAACACATGCTCGAGCTCTTTATCGATCTCGCGGTCGAACTGGCTTCCGATGGATATCAGCGCGGGCAACCTCAGATGTCGGCGGTACAGTTCACCGAAGAGGAGCAGCCTGTCAGGCTATCGCGTACCAACCTTGGCCGGGAGTTTCGCGCCCTATTGATGCGACTGGCAGTTGCCGCAAATGCAGTGGATCCTGAAGCGTTGGCGGATACGTTGATGATGCTTTGGGAAGGTGCGACATCTAATTTCAAATCAAGCGGCGACTCCCGGCGGGTCGCTCAGCGTTTGCCGACCCTGGTTGACCACATAATCAAGAGCTACGTGATTGAAGAAGCTCGAGGCAGAGGGCTACCGGCCCGGGGTGAACGATCCTGACTACCCGCAGAACTTGCAGGACGCACAGAAAAAAGCCGCTGTCGCCGGTGGCGCAAGCCAGTAAGGACAATTGGGCGATGCGGCGCGACGATCCGTGTCATTAACGACTGTTGCTG
Organism: Paraburkholderia solitsugae; assembly: GCF_013177695.1. Classification (GTDB taxonomy): domain Bacteria; phylum Pseudomonadota; class Gammaproteobacteria; order Burkholderiales; family Burkholderiaceae; genus Paraburkholderia; species Paraburkholderia solitsugae. The sequence goes on from NZ_WOEY01000134.1 coordinate 71,073, forward strand.
GATGGTCGTCGCGTAGCTTTGGTTCGAGACTTTGGCGCGATGTTTTCGGTGTCTTCGATTGCCGGGGTATTCAATTCTTCCATCAGGGCCAACGTACGCAAGCAGAACTCCGTACCACTAGCCCGCTCGGCCTCCGTAAAGTGCGCCATCGCAGGTGCGATCGAAGACTCTTCCGCAAGCTTCACAATCGCCTTTTCGACAACGTCAAGGCCCTTCCTGGTCAGCAGAACGATCGACCCGCCGCCGTGACAGGGATCGGACTGGCGTTCAACCATGCCAAGGCTCGCGAGCCGATCAATCTTTTTGGTTATGGCGCCCGAAGTAACGAGTAGAGAGCGATATAGATCGGTCGGCCGCTTTGCATACGGGTGGCCGCTACGGCGCAGCGCCAGCAGGACACGCATGTCTGACCCGCTGATACCCCAACGTTCCTGGCACATCTTGTCAAACGCAAGTTCAACGAGCGTACCGAGGCGCATAAAATAAACCGCCAGCAAGAAGTTCGAAAGATCCAGATTGCCGTATTCGCGTTGCCACTGCAGGTTGATGAAATCGACGAGGCTGCTACCCGGAGAATGTGACTTTGCGGCGGGTTCGGCACGGCCAGTTTCGGCGCGGCCGGCTTCGGCGCGGGTCGAGACGGTCTTCTTGCGGGTTCGAGCGGACGTGGCTTGCTTGGTGGCGGTTGGGCTCATCTTTGCGGCTTCCTGGGAAGATCGTACGATCGCGACCGATTGTAACTCAGCGACAGCAATCGTCCGCAGCGACGGGTGGTTCCGTTCTTGAGATGAAGACATACCTGGTCTCAGGGTGTCGGGGTTACCGAGGGGGCGAATGTTACGTGAGGAATCGCGGCCAAGACGTGAGTGCCGCCATCGACAGCCACGATCTCGCTCGTCATATGCGAGCTTCATCCTGGTCCACGCACAAGACTCGTGCTCCGGCCTGAGCAAGTGCGTGGACGGTTTGCGCGCCAATGCCCTGGCCCGCACCCAGCACCACAAAACCTCGACCATCGAGGCGCAGGAGCGACAAGTAGTCTGGAACGGTGTTGCTGACGCTATCGGCGGGCATCGGCACTCTCCTAGGCTTCGACGGTTTGGCGATGGGACGGTAACAGGTCTTGCCATACCGCTCCGTCTTCGAGTTGCGCGTCACAGGCGCTTACACCGCGCAGATCGAGCCCGAGTGCGGCAGGCTGCTTGTCTTCCATCACGCGCTTAATAGACTCCATTAGCACGCGGCGAACTCGCACGACAGCCTGGTCGGCGGGCACAAGATGCTCGCGGGAGCGGTCATAAAGCGGTCCCTGGGAAAGCCCGATCGTCGCATCCTCCACCTCGACGCCGCGTAACCCGGTCCAATTCTCTTTCATTAGCTCGCGGTTCTGGCCGAATACGTCCTCCCAGCTAGCCGTGAAGGCGCAGTTTTTGCGGTTGTAGTACCGAGGATCATTCAATCCCAGAAGCTCAATGATTTTCACTTCCGTTATCGGGGTCTCTCCGTGGACGACAATGTAGGTACTCGTGTGCGTGTCATCCTGCGGCACCTCGAGAACCGTGAACAGGAACGCCGGCGCTGGGATGATACGGCCATACGGCACGATGAACGGTACGACGCGTGCATTGCGCACGCCCGGGTTATGGGTCTTGCGCAGCGCGACGTACTGGAATCCGAACGCGGTCTCTTCGATTTTGAGTGCCGGCTCCAGGTCATTGGAGGCGAGTGCCGCAGGGTTGACTACGTCAGGATTGGGCGTGAAATCGTGGTCCTTCCACCCAGGACGTGCCATGTTGGTATGCAGTACGCCTACGTGCGAGCTGTCCTCGCCGCCCTCCACCAACTGCAGGTAGTTGCAGGCGACGTTGATGCGCAGGACTACGCGGTGGGCCGGTTCTGCATCCATGAATGCGTAGCGCGAAAATGCCGGAAGGAGTTCGATCGGGCCTACGTACGCCCAAACGATGCCGCCTTCTTCCCGCACGGGAAACGCCGGCGCCTTCAACCGTGCGGCGTACTTGGGGTCTGCATGGTTGGGTGTCTCAAGTACGGCACCTGACGCACTAAATTTCCACCCGTGATAGAGGCATCGGATTCCGCCTTCTTCGACTCTGCCGAGCGCAAGCGATGCGCCCCGGTGCATACAAAGTTCTTCTAAAAATCCTACCTGACCTGCAGTGTCGCGAAATGCCACGTAGTCTTCGCCGAGTAGGCGCACGCGCAGGGGGGCGCAGTCGGGATGGGGCAGCTGGGCGGACGTACAAACGGGGTGCCAGAAACGTCGCATCAGCGTGCCGCCCGGCGTGCCGGGGCCGACGCGGCAAAGGACGTCGTTATCTTCACGGCTCAACATAGTCGAACTCCTATCGTAGCTCTTGTTATTCACTGCGCTCAACGCGCGCTGCTGCAGATGAAAGGATGCGGTGGTGGGGTACTAACACGCGCCAGTCGTCTTCAATGCCGATTTCACCGGACACACCGATCGCACTCCCGGCGTTCGCTCGTAGTGCGGCAATCTCCTTCTGGTCGCGGGCCGCACGGGCGTAGGTGAGCAGGCAGCGCTGAAGACGGCTAATGGCGATGTCCGCTGCTGACAGCAACTCCTGCGAGCGGTCGCGGATCGCGCCGCTCGACACGCTGCAAGCTGCATCCTCTTGCGTGATACTGTCGAAGCCAGTGAAGTGACCGCCTCGCTGCTGAACCCGGTCCTGGCGATAGCCATTCGCGACAGACATCGCCGACGAAGAGTCGCAGGTGTCGGCTGTCATGCCGTATTTGCGAAGCGTCGGGTCATCCAGTCCGACAAATTTAAGCTGCTCACTGCGCAAAGGCTCTTCGCCAATGCGCTTTTCGCCATCCCACCAGACGTGGTAAAGGATGCAGCGCTCGTCGTTGACCGGCACGATCGCCAGCCAAACATCCCCGTTCGCGTTTGCGATGAAGCAGGGGGCGATGAACGCCGTTACCCGCGCTATACGCTTTCCGTCGGTCTGACGAATTGCCACGTAATGGAAACCAAAGTCTGTCTCGTCGGCCTCGATCCTGGGTGCAGCGTCGAATTGCATGTGAGACGTTTTTTTCGCATAGTCGAGATCCGAGTCGTTCGTCCTCGCCAGCGCGGAACTGTGGAGCACAGTCAGGTGTGATGAGTCGACGAGGCCTTCCATAACCTGAACATAATTGGCGTTAACAACCGCGCAGGCATTGATGCGGTGGGGGGCCGGTTGGTCCATGAAGGCCCAGTGTGGGAGAGGCGGTTTTGCACCTTTCGGCCCCAGGTAACCCCAGAGGATGCCGCCTGCCTCGCGCACGGGGTAGGTTCGTCCCTTGATGCGCTGTTTGAATCTCGGATCCTCGACGTTTGGCGTCTCGAGTACTGTTCCGTCCACCGCAAACTTCCAGCCGTGGTAAATGCAACGCAAGCCGTCGCCCTCTGCGCGTGCCAATTGCATTGAAGCGCCCCGATGCAGACAACCCTCCGCATAGAGGCCCGGACGCCCTTGTTGATCACGCCACACCACATAGCGTTCGCCCAACAGCTCAATCGTCTTCGGCTCCCCATTCGGCTCTGGCATGTCTGACGATTGAATCACCGGGAGCCAAAAGCGACGCATCGCGTTGCCCATCGCGGTGCCAGCGTCGGTACGGCACATCAATTCGTTATCCTGCTTGCTCAACATGTCGATTCCCTCGATTCAATTCTGAGTGAAGGGTGAGTGCCGGCCTCAAAGATCGAGGACCAGCCTGGAGGTCTTTGCGCGTGAACAGCACGGCATGAAACAATCGTTGCCGGCCCGCTCGTCATCAGTTAGATAGAGGTCCCGGTGATCTGGCAGGCCCGCCAGCACTTTCGTCATGCAGGTGCCACACACCCCCTGCTCGCAGGACAGCGGAAGACTGAACCCTGCATCGAGCAATGCATGCGCCGCGCTTTGATCCGCGGCGACCACAATGACCTCGCCACTACGATGGATTTCAATTTCAAACGGTTCGTCCCCGGAGGTTTCGACTGGGTCTGTACCGAAATACTCGCGATGCAGGTGTCCCTCGTCCCAGCCGAGCTCCCGCGCAGTCTTCAGGATGTGATTCATGAAGCCGTTCGGGCCGCAAACGTAGAGATGTTTGTCGGAGGACGGCGCGCCTATTGCTGAACGGGCATCGAGTTGCTGCTCGGAGGCGCCGTCGTCGACATGCACGTGTACTTGCGGCTCTTCTCCGAAGTGGGAGGGCAGCAGGCGGTCGATGAGGGCCATGCGCGATAGCGAGCGGCCGCAATAGTGCAATGCGAAAGCTCGGCCCGCACGTGCCAACTGTTGCGCCATGCAAAGGATTGGGGTGATGCCAATGCCACCTGCGAACAGGATCGACTGGTCTCGTTGACCGTCGTGCAGCGCAAAGTGGTTGCGAGGGGCGCTTATCGTGAGTACGTCGCCCGCATGCACGTTATCAACGAGTTTCACCGATCCGCCACGTGACTGGGGATCACGCAACACACCAATCCTGTACGACGATTGCAGACCGGCTGGATCGTACAGCGAGTACTGACGCACCATATCACCGGGTACGTGCACGTCGATGTGCGCACCCGCTTCAAACGCAGGTAGCTCGCCACCCGACAACGGCACAAGCTCGAAGCCGGCAATGTCGTCGGCTAACCATGTCTTGGCCGCTACTCGGACTTGCAGCAATGCCTTCGTTGGTATCGATTTTTTTTCCATGAGGGTAGGGGTCATGAGAGAGCGCTTAAGTGGCCATTTGACGACGACGCCAGATGGCCACGGGGGCGGCGCCAAGCCGCCGTTGAATTAGCCAACGCGCGAGTCCTTGATCCATCACGCGTACATGCTCGGGAAACCAGTCCGCCAGGGCTCGCGCAAAGGAGCGAACGACTTCAGTGTGTCCCTGAGCCAGCATGGCGCGTACCTCGTCGAGTGATCGGAGCACGGCTGCGTGCTCGTCGATATGGCAGCCCGCAGACCCGTATCCCGTGTCGCGCATCGCGGTGTCCTCGTCGCTGAAGTGGCGATGCACATGGTCAGAAAAGGCTTCGAGCGCGTTCACGAGCTTGTCGTCTTCCGTAGTCAGCAGCGTGTGCACGCATTCGACAAACTCATGATGTGTCTCATCCATAGTCTGATGACCAAGCGCATAGTCGTCGCGCCAGGCGAAGCTATGCGAAAGACGAACCTTGTCTTTTGACTCATCCATCGTTCACCCGAAACGTGGACTTTGCGACGGCGCCGTACCCAAAAATGGACATACCCTGCGGCAATGTAGTGCTGTCATTTGTCAACGTACTCCCATCCAGTCATGCACGTGAATAAAAACATCTTCCAGGGAAGATAATATTCGGCGCGGCGGTTGTCGAGGTAGGGCAAACGCGGATAGATGCCAGCAACCGATTCTTGAGCCGGGACTCGATAGAAGTGTTTTAACGATGACTTGACGCGTTAACAATGCCGGAGTGGTCTCGGAATGCACGGCCGAATGTGGGGCTCGCAATCGATGGCGCGCTGTTTCAGGGTATCTACCTGGCGTGAATCCGATTGACGTTTGCGGCAAGTGAAATGTATCTTCCGTGGAAGATGATTTTGAGTTCGGTATGCCTTGTCTGCTGAGCGCGGCTCAGCGGACTATTCCGTGTAAAACCGTAGCTCGCTGGATGTGTGGCGCGTTTTTAAGTGAAAAATAAATAGTTTGGAATGCGAAATATAGGTGGTTGTCGTCCAGAAATACATCAAAGCCGAGCTATCGGAGGAGATTGCAGATGGTTGAGAAAAGGCGCTTCGCCCGCCGGAAAATTGTGTCTGGGGTCGTCATGATGCTATTCGTAAGCTCAGCACACTCGCAAAGTAGCGTGACGTTGTACGGCATAGTCGACGCAGGTTTGCTATACACCAGCAAAACCTTGAATAGTCAAAATGGGCAGAATGCTGGAAAGCAATTCTCTCTTATCGACGCGGGATCCACGCCGTCGAATTTTGGTCTGAAAGGAGTCGAGGACCTTGGCTGCGGCGTTAAGGCGGAATTCAGGCTCGAGAGCGGTATTAGCGTCGCAAACGGAGGCTTCGGTATTTCAAACGGGAATCTGTTTGGTCGCCAGGCGTGGGTTGGCTTGCAAACCGGTTACGGCGAGGTTAAGGCGGGCCTGCAGTATTCACCTTTCTTTCTCGCGTTGTTCAGACTTGATCCGCGTGGTACTTCAACCTTCGCGAGCGGTGCCATTATTTATGTCGATAGCGTGGCTGCGACAGGCGTATTCACGTCGAACGCGGTGTCGTACACAAGTCCTGTCATTGGCGGATTTCAGGGTAGCGTACTTTATGCGCTCGGTGGTCAGGCCGGCGATTTTGCAGCCGGACGGCAATATTCTGCGGATCTGAAATACGAAAACGGAAGCCTGCTCGTTGACGCGGCTTTCTTTAACGGAAACTCAGGTGGAACCGGGCAGACACCTATACCCACAACGGTCGAGTTCTTTGGTCGCACGCTGGGCGCGTCCTACAAGTTCTCTTCATTGACCGTCAAGGCCTCCTTCTCGAGCTACAAGGTAGCAGGGTCGTTCAGCAACGATGTGTATGGTGGGGGATTTGACTATTATGTATTGCCAGCACTGAATCTTAATGGCGGAGTCTGGTTCACGACAGATCGAAACGACACGTCAAATCACTCAGTTATGGGTGCAATCGGGACACAATATTTCCTGTCGAAGTCAACGTCGCTGTATGGGGAGGTAGGCGTAGTGAATAACCACGGGAAAATGAATACCGGTTTGTCAATTGATGGTGCGCTGTACGGGGTCGCTGGAACGACAGTAGGCACGGTGGTGGGAATCAGGCACCTGTTCTAGCCGGAGACGAGGCCAAAGCGACCTTCGTTCTTTCGCTCACGGCGCGGTCCATGGGATCGCGCCGACTAACTTGCAGATGCCCTGGCGGCTTCGGTCCCGCCAAACCATCGCTCTTCTCCACACCCTCCTCATATCGTCGCAACGACGGCCACATTCTCCAGGCGAAATCCAGGTAAAACGGTCGAACCCGTGTTGTCCGATTGTTGACGCATTTGCAACAGAGAATTGGGTGGATTGGTACTTACCCTAGTTATTTTTACCCTTTAGACTGCACTCAACCGTGGCAGAGAAGCTCCTTTGTAGCGCCACTAACAAAAATCGTTGAGGTACGTCATCATGAAGTCGGTCACCAGGATGGTGCTTATTGCTGCCCTTTTTGCAGCACCTGTTGCGTCGTTCGCACAGTCCAGTCAGCCGGTAAGTCGGGCGCAGGTGCGTGCGGAACTGGCGCAGCTCGAGCAAGCTGGCTATGACCCGCACGACTGGATTCACTACCCCGAGAACATCCAGGCGGCTCAAGCAAAAGTCGCGGCGCAGAACGCCTTAGCCCAGGCTCCCGTTTCGGGATACGGCGGTGCTACTGACGGAACGTCTCGTTCGGGCGCAGCAAGCGGTATGTAATATTGGGTGTTAGGGCGCTATTTTAGAAAATCGCGCAATGTGCGGCCGAGGCTTCCTACCTGTATGGGTAGGAAGCCTCGGCCGTTTTGCTTTAGGTGCGTCTGCCATGCGTCCAGCACAGACGTTAGCCTGCAAATCGACGACTACCGTATCTACATCGACGTTGCGCCGCTGTTCGCGCATCTGGTCCATTGGGACGCTTTGATTTATTCTCATCGTTCTGCCCAAAACAACGATCCATTGCAACCGAGGAGATATGCGCTGAATCGTTTCAGACGTAGCCTTCACGTCGCGTTATCACTTCATTTCAGGTTCGACCCTCGCAGCAACACTGTGCGCCTTCTCGGGTGCACATAATTTCCCACAGCAGCACCACCGCAGATATAGGAAGGAGATCGAAATGTCGAAAGTTCTGGTTCTATATTATTCGTCGTATGGCCATGTCGAAGCGCTGGCGGATGCCGTTGCCGAAGGTGCGCGCTCGGCGGGCGCCACGGTCGACGTCAAGCGGGTGCCGGAGACCGCGCCGCAGGAAGTGGCCAAGGCCGCCTACTTCAAGCTCGACCAGCAAGCGCCGGTTGCCACGGTCGCCGAGCTCGCCAACTACGACGCTATTGTCGTCGGCACGCCGACCCGGTTCGGGCGCATCTCGTCGCAGATGGCGACATTCCTGGATCAGGCTGGCGGTTTGTGGATGAGCGGGGCGCTGAACGGCAAGGTAGGCGGTGCCTTCACTTCGTCCGCCAGCCAGCACGGCGGCCAGGAAACGACCTTGTTTTCGATTATCACCAACCTGCTGCACTTCGGCATGACCATTGTCGGCCTGCCGTACAGCCACCAGGGGCAGATGACGCTGGACGAGATCGTCGGCGGTGCGCCCTATGGCGCCACGACCATCGCCGGTGGACAAGGTCAGCGCCAGCCGAGTGCTATCGAACTCGCCGGCGCTCGCCACCAGGGCGAACTGATCGCCCGGACGGCAAACAAGCTGTTTGGCTGAATGTCACACGTATTCGCACCGTCGAGGCGCGAATGAGACGGCCAGGCGGATTCCCGCCTGGCCGACACTGATCTGGATGCCGAACTGACCAGGATACAGACCGTCGTTCGACATTGGCCGAGCACCAGTGCCATTGACAACCCATCAATTCGAGAGAGCTGACCATGCAACGTCCGACGACTGAAGGTGCGTTGGGGGATTTCGTCGTAACCCATCCACTTGACCCGGAAGATGGGGCGATCACCGCCGCCACGCGAGCGATGGCAAGTTCCATGAAAGGCAAATTAAGGGGAATCGAAGCACGCGAGCCATTCGATGCCATGATGGAGCGCACTTTGCCACGCGATGACGTGAGCTTCGAGTCCGGCACGGTTGGCGGCATCCCGGGGCTCTGGGTTCATCCTGCACATGGTCGATCTGACGAGGCGATCCTCCATCTGCACGCCGGATGGTTCAGTCTGGGATCGGCCAAAGCATTCCGCCACCTGGTCGGCCATATCGCCGCGAGGGCGGGAGCGAGCGCATTTATCCCGGACTATCGGCTTGCTCCCGAGCATCCTTTTCCTGCGGCCGTCGACGATGTGCTGGCGTGTTACCGCGGGCTTGAGGAAAGGGGCATTCGCCGGATTGCCGTCACGGGAGACTCTGCCGGAGGCAATCTCGCACTGGTACTCGCCGCACGCGTCGCTAGCGACGCCATCTTCGCGAAGGCGGCGCTTGTTGGCGTGGCCGTACTATCGCCGGTGACCGATTTGACGCTCTCGGGCGAGACGTATGTGACGCGCGCGGACGCCGAACCGTATTTCACCCTCCCGCAAGTCGCGGAACTGGTGGGTTCCTATTTGGGGAGTACCGACCCGAAACTTCCGCTGGCTTCGCCGCTCCACGCGCAGCTTTCCGGGTTGCCGCCCGTGCGCATTCACGTCGGAGACGACGAAGTATTGCTCGATGATTCGCGCAGATATGTCGAGCGTGCGATTGCCGCCGGAACCGATGCCCGGCTTGATGTCTGGATGGGGATGCCACATGGATTCGCCGGCAGTATCGGAGCGTTGAAGGCGTCGGCACAAGCGCTGGATGCCATCGGCAAGTTTCTCGCGGAGAAGCTGCTGGCAGGCGCCGGCCCGCATACTGCGCGCTGAAAGCGCGGCACAAGTTGCAGGGCACGGCGCGGGTGGACCGCTCTAGCGCTGCCGGTTCAGACTTTCGAATCCTGCAACGAGCGCATCGAGCAGGTGACGGACGGCCGGCACCATGCCTCGGCGCGTGGGGAAGATCGCATGCACGAGGCCCGGCGTGGTAGTCAGACCTGGCAGCAGGTGCTGCAGGCGGCCGGCCTGAATATCGACTTCAACCAGCTCTCTCGGCAGCATCGCCACGCCGATGCCAGCTATCGCCGCAACCCGCAGGCTGGCCAGGTCGTCGGTCGCGAGGCGGGGCCGGTGCTCCCATGATGTCACGCGCCCCTCAACATCGACCAGATTCCAGACAAATCGCTCGCTGTTGCTGGCCATGGAGAGGGTGGGCCATTCCTTCACGGATTCGATCGAGCTGGGCGCCGAATGACGCGCCGTCAATGCGGGACTGGCAACCAGAATGTGGATCGACAAGCCCAACTGACGGACGGCGAGATCGGTGTTTTCCAGCGGGGGGCGCCTGACCCGGATGGCAAAGTCCAGGCCTTCCTCGACGACATCCACGCGGCGGTTGGTTGCGTCCAGCAGGATCTGGACATCAGGATTGTCCTCTACGTATCGCGCGATGATCGCGGAGATGCCGGACTCCAGTAAGGCAACCGGGCAGGCGATGCGGACGGTGCCCTGCGGCCTCGCGCGCGTGCGGTCCACGATATCTTTGGCGGCCTTCGATTCCGCCACCAGCGCCAGGCAATGCTGGTGGAACTGCCGCCCGGTTTCCGTCAAAGACAGGCTCCGGCTCGTGCGGTTGAGCAGGCGAACGCCAAGTTCTTCTTCCAGGGCCCGAATGCGCCGGCTGAGTTTCGACGTCTGCAGGCCGAGGCTGCGCGCGGCCGCCGTGTAGCTTCCATGCTCGACCACTTCCGCGAAGAGCCGAAGATCATTGAGGTCAGTGATTGCGTTCATGGGCAGCCTTCAATTCCTTCTCATCGTTCTATTGGCGGCAAGGATGCCTTTCATTCTTGGACCTATACACGAGTTCGTTGCAAATATAGCATCCCTCTCATCGCCTGGATCACCTGCATCAGCACCGAATTCGGTCGGTCGCACAGGTGACAGGCGCCGCATTTGCGGTAATGGGAAACGGAGAAGGACATGCTTGCACACAGGCGTTGGGAATCGTTGGACAGGGCGGAACAAAGTTGGCTGCGCGCGAAATACCATTTCGCGGTTAGCGCCGATGGTAATCCCGAACATGCAGCGTTGGGTCCCCTGATCGTCTGGAACGATGACGAGATTGCGGTAGGCAGCGGTTTTCCCATGCACGGGCACCGTGACATGGAGATCATCACCTATGTGCGCCAGGGCTCGCTCGGGCATCGAGACACCTTGGGATCCGACGGAACGATCCACGCAGGCAATGTTCAGGTCATGAGCGCCGGCACGGGCATACGCCACACCGAGTTCAATACGGGGGACGTGCCACTCAAGGTCTACCAGATCTGGCTGCTGCCTCGTAAAGCCGGTGGTGAACCCGCATGGGACACCAAGCCATTTCCTAAAAGCGACCGGTCAGGAAGATTCGTAGTCCTTGCCAGTGGGTTCGCTGACGATGAAGGTGCACTTCCCGTTCGTGCCAATGCGCGCGTGCTTGGCGCAATGCTAAAGGCAGGCGAAAGCGTTCGACATGAGTTGAATTCAGTGCGTCGTGCCTATCTCGCCGTGGCCTCGGGACGCATCGAAGTAAATGGCGAGCCCGTTGGGCCGCTAGATGGCGTGGCGATCACGAACGTCGCCGCGGCGCAGATTTCTGCTCTTGAAGATTCCGAGCTGGTGATGGTGGACGCCGGCTAATTTCCTTTCTTTGTATTCCACCTACGCAAATTCATATTTAAGGAGTTAGTCATGGAGCGTTTTAAATTTCTTCCGCTGTTGGGTCGCATTCTGATCGGGGCACCGTTTGTCATGAGCGGGCTGGGCAAGCTCGCAGCGTATAGCGCAACGGTTGGCTATATTGCGGCCATGGGTCTGCCCGTGCCGCCACTCGCGTTCATTGTTGCCGTGATGACCGAGCTGGGCGGCGGCCTGCTGCTGATCTCAGGCTATAGGGCTCGCACTGTGTCGCTGGCGATGGCGGTGTTCTGCGTGGTCACGGCGATGTTCTTTCACCACAACTTCGCAGATCAAAACCAGATGATTCACTTTCTCAAGAACGTGATGATGGCGGGTGGCCTGCTGCAGATCGCCTACTTCGGTGCCGGCGCCTTCAGTCTGGACGCGCGACTCGGTCGGGTGGGTTCCTCGCGTGCCTCAACGCTGAGCGCGAGCTGAGAAAGGTGACGGGCGTCGATATCGTGGTCGACGGCGGCACGAGGGTCTGGTGATCGCCGATCGATTCTGATGGTCCCACTGTTCGTGATTGCGTGTACCCGCAAGCTACGTTCGTGGAATATGACGCTCCAAGCGACGGGCAGCGCGCCGGCGGCGCGCGTGCCAAGTCGCAGTAGCACAGTAGTTAACTTATTTCGCCAGTTGTGCAATGAAGGCGCGGGTCGCCGGTCCAGGCGGCGCGTCCTTACGGTAGACAACCTTCATCGGCATCATCACATCGCGCGGCAGGCCTTCAACACGAATCGTCACCAAGGTGCCGCTTTCGAGATCCGCCTTGACCATGTGCAGGGGCATATGCCCCCAGCCCAGGCCCGCCTTCAGAAAGGCATATTTGGCCCCCAGATCCGCGAGCCTCCACGTCGAGGGGGACAGCACACCGAATTCGCGTCCATGGGATAGAGCGGTGCGGTCGCTGAGAACGAGTTGCACGCGCTTCCTGATGGCGGCCGCTGAAATGAGGCCTTGAACATTTGCAAGCGGATGAGCGGCGCTGACGACGGTAACCAGTTCGAGCTCGCGCAAGGATTCGACCTGCAGTTCGTCCGTGACGATCGGCAATGTGCCAATTACGCCAATGTTGCAAACCTGATCGAGCACAAGTTTCATCACCCCACCCAGCGCTTCGACATAGAGTCGCAGCGGGGTGTGCGGATAATCCTTTTGGGATTGAGCCGCCGCGCTCGTCAGGTTGTCCATTGGGTACATCACGTCCATCGCAACGGAGAGCTCGGGCTCCAGGCCCTCTCGCATCGCGCGCGCTCGCGCCTTGAAGCCATCAACTGTGTCAGCCACGGAACGGGCGTCAAGTAGCAAGCTCTTGCCTGCGTCGGTGAGCTGCGGGTAACGGGCAGTGCGATCGAATAGCTTCACCTCGAGTTGTGCTTCGAGATTCGCGAGGGTCTGGCTAACCACTGATTGCGCGCGCCGGAGCTTCCGTCCGGCTGCTGAGAAGCTGCCTTCATCGACCGCCGCGATGAAGGTCCGAAGCTGGTCCAGTGTCACGCGGTCGAGCATATCCATCGCTCCAATCGATAGGTGTGATCTAAAAATATAGGCTTTTAAGATGGAGTGCAAGCGCTTACCTTTACACGTATCGCGTTTTCTCGAGACAGAGCCATGAACATCGACACAGCCGTACTCACCCCAATTCAGGAAACCATGCTGGGGCCGCGCCGGATCGTTTTTCGCACCCGCGGCCGTGCGCACGGCGGCATTACTCGTCTGGCCAGCCCCTCCGATCTCGGAGACCTGATCAAGCCTTTTGTGTTCCTTGATCACGCCGTGGTCGTGCCCACCGGCAAGCCGATGTTCGGCATGCACCCGCACTCGGGCATCGCAACACTCACAACCGTGCTGAGTGGCGCAATCTCCTATCAGGATACGACCGGCAAGCATGGCGAACTTCATGCCGGCGGCCTCGAATGGATGAAGGCCGGCAATGGTGTCTGGCACGACGGAGACGTATTGCCGGGCGAAGCCGTACGCCTCTTTCAACTCTGGGTCGCGCTTCCGCCCGCGCAGGAGAATTCGCCGGCGGAAAGCCAGTACATCTCGCCATCCCAGGTCCAGCGGGACGGGCCGCTTCGCGTCATCCTCGGCCGCCACGGAGCTGCGACGAGCGATATCCGCGCGCCTGAAGGCATCAACTACTTCCATGTTCAATTGAGCGCGGGAGAGTCGTGGCGCTATGTGCCGCCTGCCGGGCACAACGTCTCGTGGCTGGCAATCGACAAGGGCCGCCTGCACGCGTCCGAGCCGATCGAGGCAGGGCAACTCGCCGTGTTCGAGGAATCCGACGGGGCGCCCATTGAGTTGCAAGCCGAACACGCGACGTCGTTCGTCATCGGCTCCGCTATCAAGCATCCCTATCCATTGGTGCTCGGCCACTACTCGGTGCATACGAACGCAGACGCGCTTGCGCAGGGCGAGGCCGAGATCCGTCGCATTGGTCGCGATCTGGCGGGAGTTAAATGATGGAACGCGTGCGCATCGTAGAAGTGGGTCCCCGCGACGGGTTGCAGAACGAGAAGCAGAATGTCCCGACTGCGGTCAAGCTGGAGCTGATCGAGCGTCTGACTGCGGCAGGCCTGCGCGATATCGAGGTCACGTCGTTCGTCTCACCCAAGTGGGTCCCGCAGATGGCGGACCAGGCCGAGGTGATGCGCGGACTGCAACGGCGTCCCGATGTGAACTATCCGGTGCTGACGCCGAACCTGAAAGGTTTCGAGGCCGCGGTGGCCGAAGGCGCGACTGAAGTGGCCGTGTTCGCTGCCGCCTCGGAGGGGTTCTCGCGGAAAAACATCAATTGTTCGATCGAGGAATCGATTGACCGCTTCGTTCCGGTGTTCGAGGCCGCAGCGCGCCTGGGTGTCAAGGTTCGAGGCTATGTGTCTTGCGTGGTGGCCTGTCCGTACGACGGCGCGATCGCGCCGCAGAAGGTCGCGCACGTAGCCGCACGCCTGCACGAACTAGGTTGCTACGAGGTATCGCTCGGCGACACGATTGGTGCCGGCACGCCGGGCTCGGTGTTGCGCATGCTCGAGGCGGTAGCGGCGAAGGTTCCCGTCGGCGGCCTCGCGGGACACTACCACGACACCTACGGCATGGCCGCCGCCAATATTCACGCCTCGTACGACTTCGGGCTCCGGGTATTCGACAGCTCGGTCGCGGGCCTCGGTGGGTGCCCCTACGCTAAGGGTGCGACCGGCAACGTCGCGACGGAGGACGTCGTGTACCTGCTGCACGGAATAGGGGCAGACACGGGCGTGGATCTGGACGCGCTGGTGGATTGCGGGGCGTGGATTTCGGCCCAGCTTGGTCGCGACAACGGGTCTCGAGTGGGCCGGGCAGTCCTCGCCAAGCGCTCCTGATTCAATGTCAGGAGACGACCGTGACAGTGGTGTGACGTTCCGATCCTTTTGGTGACATGGAACGACCGATCCCGGCGCTCGGGTTGCATAACCCCGTGCGCCGGGCGTTGGTTTGTCAGGCGGCCTTGGCGGCGGCTCGCGACGACTGTGCAGTGGTGTCCCCGGTCGCTTTCGACGCGGCAGCAGTCGCTGCGTCGAAATTGCTTTCCGCGATTTCGACGACCTGCCGGGTTGCCTTGTTAGCGGTGTCGTAAGCGGTAAGGGCGGCGGTGATTGTCGACTTCAGTAGGGCCACCGCGGGTTCCGAACCAGCCGGCGCGTTCTTTGCCACGCTATCGACAAAGTCTTGCACGTTCTGGCCGTATCCGGAAAACTGCGCTTCGGCAAACTTAACGAATTCCGCATGAGTCGCCGAGAGGATCTCATAGGCGTGACGGCTGTATGCCCGGGTTTTTTCGGCGGCCGGCTGCGCCAGGGCGTTCTGAAGCTCGAGCAGATCCTGCGGGTCTTTCCCGGACAGTGCTTTCCCGGTCGTTTCCTGAGTTTCGGTAATGATCGACTTCGCGGCCTGCAGGTTGAGGATGGTCAGCTTTTCGAAACCATCGAACACCTTATTGGTCAGGCCGAAGAATGTGTCAGCATGGTTTTTTTGTGCTGCAATGAACTGTTCCTGAGAAAACTGGGTCATCTCTATACTCCAAGGTAGACGTGCACGGGTGGCGACTTCGACAACATGGCGCGAACGTGATGCGTTGCAACATGGACCATTCTTGGTGCCGAGAGTAGGGAAGTCAAATGACTTATTCGTGATAGCAAATATGACCGACGGACCTGGACAATCGGGTGCCGATCTGACCGTCGGTTTTGCTGTCGCCTATAAAATCATGTTCACGTGGACGGTCGCCGCAGCCCTTATGCCTACGGGGCGCCGCAGGCCGCGCAGGCTACATTCAGAGGGTTTGGCAAAGCGCTTCGATGGAATCGTTTACACCTTATAGCGCGCTGGCCGGTGGTGTGCTCATCGGACTCTCGGCCGCGCTGCTGCTCTGGTTCAACGGGCGTATCGCCGGCATCAGCGGTATCGCTCGTGGCCTCTTTTCCGGCGACCGCGAAGCATTCTGGTGGCGCGCGCTGTTCCTTGCCGGGCTCGTCGCCGGTGCGTGGCTGTATTACGTCGTTGCGAAAGACGCTGGGCATGCGGTGACCCTGCCGCATAGCCGTCCCGGATTTCCGCCGGTCCTGCTCATCGCGGGTGGCCTGGCCGTCGGGTTTGGTACGGCGCTCGCGCGGGGATGCACCAGCGGTCATGGCGTGTGCGGTCTCGCCCGGCTTTCTCCGCGCTCCTTCGTTGCCACGCTGACTTTTCTGCCTGCGGGTATCGCGACGACCTACGTCGTGCGTCACATGCTGGGTGTTCAATGATGCTGCGCTATCTGGTCAGTTTAATCAGTGGACTCCTGTTCGGCGTGGGCCTCGCGCTGTCAGGCATGACACGCCCGTTGAAAGTGCTGGGCTTCCTCGATGTCGCCGGGAAGTGGGATCCGAGTTTGATACTCGTACTAGGCGGCGCAGTGACCGTTGCGACGGTGGCATTCCATTTCATTCTGCGGCGCAAGGCGCCGCTATTGGCGCCGTCCTTCGATTTGCCCACAACGAAGGGGGTTGACCGTCGGCTGATTGCCGGCGCCATGATTTTTGGCGTAGGGTGGGGCATTGCCGGTTATTGTCCCGGCCCGGCCATCGCACTGTTCGCGGCCCCTGACACGGAAGCGCTCTATTTCCTGCCGGCCATGGTGGCGGGGTGGTGGTTGTACCGGCTCACAACGAGCCTGGGGAGTCGGCTTCGTCTTCCGTGAGGGTTTTGCCGATGATCGTCGACCCGGATGTGCACTGATTCTCAACGCAGTTTTCATCGTTATGCTCTAGCCTGCTAAGCATAGTTGAAACGCTCGCTTATCCGTGCGATCTGGCATTGCTACGATCGCTGTTTGATCGTATTGACCAGACCGGAATGCTCTCGCCGCTACCGGCGCCGAACCAGATCGACAGGAGGAACCCATCATGGGAATGCGTCCAGATCCTACGTTCCATGCATCGCCGAAACTCGCGATGGATGCGCCAGCGGAAGACTTCGCCTACACGTTGCTGCTCAGCCCCGATTTTTCGCAGCCCGACGCGCTTGCCGTCGTCGACGTGAAGCCCGGATCGCCGACCTACAGCCAGGTGGTTCACACGGTGCCGGTGCCGAACAAGGGGGACGAATTTCACCACTTCGGATGGAATGCCTGCTCGTCGTCACTGTCGCCGCTGACCGGCCACGCGTTCCTCGAACGGCGCTATCTGATCATTCCGGGGATGCGCTCGTCGCGCATCTACATCGTGGACACCAAGCCCCATCCGACCCAGGCGCGAATCCACAAGATCATCGAGCCCGAGGAAATCTTCCGGAAGACAGGCTATTCGCGTCCCCATACGGTCCATTGCGGGCCTGAAGGCATCTACATCAGCACGCTCGGTGGCGGAGGGAAGGATGGGACAGACGGCCCTCCGGGCATCTTCATCATGGACTGCGAAACGTTCGATGTCCTCGGCCGCTGGGAAATCGACCGCGGGCCGCAGGAGAAACACTACGATTTCTGGTGGAACCTGCCGCGCGATTACATGGTGTCGAGCGAGTGGGCGTTGCCGCCGCAATTCGAGAACGGGATCGTCCCCGAAGATCTTCTGTCGAACAAGTATGGGCACCGCATCCACTTCTGGGATCTGCGGGCGAGGCGCAACGTGCAGACGATCGACCTCGGCGCCAACCACCAGATGGCACTCGAAGTGCGACCTGCGCACGATCCCAGCCGGGAGTACGGCTTCATCGGCGTGGTGGTCGATACGACGAACCTTGAAGGGTCGATCTGGACCTGGTGGCGGGAAGGGGGAAAGTTCCACATCGAGAAGACCGCGACCATCCCGCCCGAGCCCGCAGCCACGGAACTGCTTCCACCGTTGCTTCAGGGATTCGGCGCGGTGCCGCCGCTCGTCACCGATATCGATCTCTCCATCGACGACAAATTCCTGTACGTCGCCTGTTGGGGAACCGGCGAGATGCGCCAGTACGACGTGACGGACCCCCGGAAACCGAAGCTCACGGGATCAGTCCACATCGGCGGGATCGTACGGCGCACGCCCCACCCGAACGGTCAAACCTTTGCGGGTGGTCCGCAGATGGTCGAGATCAGCCGCGACGGCAAGCGGGTCTACTGGACCAACTCGCTCTACTCGACGTGGGACAACCAGTTCTACCCGGACGGCGTGCCGGCGGCACAGGTCATGGCCCGGGCCGAACCGGGTGGCGGCCTTGCACTGGCCGACGACTACTGGGTCGCCTTTCCCGACGGATACCGGGCTCACCAGATCCGGCTCGAAGGCGGAGACTGCTCGACCGATTCGTTCTGCTATCCATCGGTGGGGATTTGATCGGGAGCGGCTGGCCGCAGACCGGTCTTTGGTTAGCCGTCGCGGCGAGTGGTCTCTATCACGGGCTCAACCCGGCGATGGGATGGCCGCTCGCTGTTTCGAGCGGGCTGATGGACAGACGTGCACGGTCGCTGTTCTCCGCGCTTTTTTATCTCGCGGCGGGGCACGTGTTGGCCATGTTCGTGGTCATGGTGCCCTTCGCCATGCTTGCGATCCTGCTCGCCTGGCAGCGTGAGATCCAGATCGGCGCGAGTGTGCTGGTCATCGGCTTCGGTGTCTTCCTTCTGATCTGGCGGCGCCATCCGCGTGTACTCGCGCGGATTCCACCGTCGCGGCTAGCACTCTGGTCCTTCGCCGTTGCCATCGCGCACGGCGCGGGACTGATGCTTGTACCGATCTACCTCGGCCTTTGCCGGTCCTACGACATCGATCGAGTGCATCAGGCCGCGCGGACCCTGATCGATGCCAATCTGGGCATGGCGCTGCTTGTCTCCGGCGTCCATGCCGCCGCCATGATCATGATCGGCGGACTTCTGGCCTGGTTGGTCTACCGCTACCTGGGGCTGAAGTTCGTGTCACGGAGTTGGTTCAATCTGGACGCAGTCTGGGCATCGAGCCTCATTCTGGTGGGCACGCTCTCATTGGCGTTCAATACCGCGGTACCCGGCGGCACGGGGTGATAGCAGAAGGCTTCGACCCACGGCGCGTCACCCGTCCTACGCGCCGTTCGCGGCGGCCTGCTCCTCGCGGGCATACTGCGTAGGCGGCCGGCCGACGTGCCGTGTGAAGGCGACGCTAAAGGTGCTGGCGGAGCTGTAGCCGACGCGCAGCGCAATCTCGGCGATACGACCTGCGTTGCGGCGCAGCAGGTCCTTCGCGAGTGCCATGCGCCACGTGAGCAGATATTCCATCGGCGCGACGCCAACCGCGCGGCTGAACCGCTCGAAAAACGTCGAGCGCGAGAGTGCGGCCTCCTTCGCGAGCTCAGCAACCGTCCATGCGTGCGTTGGGTGTTCGTGCATCTCGCGGATCGCAGCCGCGAGCCGGCTGTCGGCGAGCCCGCGCACCAGGCCCGGTGACGCGTTCGTTTTTGCCGTGGACCGCAACGCCTCGATGAGCAGCACCTCCAGCAGTCGTGAGAGCACGACTTCGCGCGCCGGCCGCTGCTCGCGCGTTTCCTCTCGCACCAGTTGCACGAGCGTGGCCAGCCGCTGTTCGCCGCGGACATGGACGAATTGCGGCAGCAGCGAAACCAGCAGGGACGCATCCGGTGAACCGAAGCTGCAATGGCCCGCCACCATTCGCAAGTCGATCGGGTTGCCCGGCGCGCCGATTCTGAATTCACCGTTGCCCAGCGCGACAGGCGCCAGCGTCTCGACACCCGGCGGTGGGGGTTCGAGGCTGGACATCGCGACGCCGTAGGCTGCGGGAATCAGGACGAAGTCACCCGACAGGAGTTCGATCGGCTCGTGTCCGTCGATCGCGATACGGCACCCGCCCTCGAGAATCACGCAATAGAACGGCTGGCCGGCATCCGAGCGGCTAATGCGCCAGGGGCTGGCGCCGAGAACGAGTTTGGAGAACCGGGCACCCGGCTGCAGCAGCGTCACGACTTCGGCTAAGGGATCGATCATCGCCGGACTCCTGCAAATGAAATTCGGATGATTGATTGTAGCGAGTACGGTCTCAGAGATCTATCGTATGGGCACACCCAAACAAAGGATTTCCCATGAAAACCGTACTGATCACCGGCTGCTCTTCCGGATTCGGCCTCAAGATCGCTCGCTACTTCTTAGCCCGCGACTGGCAGGTCGTCGCCACGATGCGTACACCGCGTGCCGACGTGCTACCGCCTTCAGACCGCTTGCGCGTGCTGGCGCTCGACGTCACCAATCCGGAAAGCATTCGCGAGGCTGTCGAGGCCGCAGGCCCGATCGACGTCCTCGTCAACAACGCGGGCTTCGGCGCGGCTTCCCCTGCCGAACTCACCCCGATCGCGACGGTACGCGAGCTTTTCGAAACTAACACCATCGGCACGATCGCATTGACGCAAGCGGTGCTGCCCCAGTTCCGGCAGCGCAAGGCCGGTGTCGTCGTGAATGTCACGTCGAGCGTGACGCTGAAAGCACTGCCTCTGCTCGCCGCGTACCGCGCGAGCAAGGCGGCGGTGAACGCATTCACCGAGTCGATGGCGCTGGAGCTCGAGCAGTTCGGCGTGCGGGCGCACCTGGTGCTGCCGGGTCGTGCTCCTGAGACCCGCTTCGGAGAGAACGCGCGTGCCCACATACACGGCTTCAACCACGAGGCCTATGCCGATCTCGTCAAGAGCGTCGTCGCGAGAATGGGCGATACGTCTGCCCCGATCACCCATGCACAGGACGTCGCCGAAGCCGTGTGGCGCGCGGCGACCGACCCGTCATCGCCGATGCGCATCCCGGCCGGCGCCGACGCCGAAGCATGGGCGGCCGAGGTTCGCTAACCGGCCGGCGCCACCGCCCTGAATTTCTGCGCGCAACTGCGCAATACCACAAGGAGATTGCCATGCAGGACAAACCCGTCGCCCTGATCACCGGGGCCAATCAGGGAATCGGTCTTCAGATTGCAAAGGATCTCGCGGCACACGGCTTCACGGTGCTGGTCGGGTCGCGCAATCTCGAGCGCGGCGAGGCTGCGGCTCAGGAGGTTGGGCCGGACGCCCTTGCGCTTCAGCTCGACGTGACGGATCGGGCTTCGGTCACCGCAGCGGCGGAGCGCGTGGGCAACGAGTTTGGCCGCCTCGACGTGCTCGTCCAGAACGCAGCCATCTCGAATACGAGCAGGCTGCCCGGCCAGTCCGTCGAGGAGTACGTCAAGACAACCCGCCCGAGCAACGTGTCGCTCGATGAAATGCGCGCGGTATGGGACACCAATGTGTTCGGTGTTCTCGCCGTTTACCAGGCGATGTTGCCGATCCTGCGCGAGACGCCCGGTGCCCGTATCGTCAACGTGTCGAGCGGCGTTGGGTCGCTGACGGCCAACTCAGATCCGGCCTTCGCCTACCGTGCGATCTTCGGCCTCGTCTATCCTGCGTCCAAAACGGCGCTCAACGCTTTGACGGTCGCCATGGCAATCGAGCTGGAGCCGGAGGGGATCAAGGTCAACGCCGTCTCTCCGGGCTTTACCAGGACGAACCTCAACGGATATGCGGGCA
The DNA here is from genome assembly GCF_013177695.1 of Paraburkholderia solitsugae. GTDB lineage: Bacteria > Pseudomonadota > Gammaproteobacteria > Burkholderiales > Burkholderiaceae > Paraburkholderia > Paraburkholderia solitsugae. The sequence continues at coordinate 92,599 of NZ_WOEY01000134.1, forward strand.
CGCAGACTGTCGAGGAGGGCGCTCGCGAAGCGGTGCGCGTCGCGCTGCTGGGCCCGGATGGTCCCACAGGGACGTTCACGCGCTGGGAAAACGAAGCGATCCCGTGGTGATGTAGTCTCGAGCGCGTGATCGAAGGGATCGATGGATTGGGCGAGAGTAATCAGGCGGGAAGTCTCGTGTCCACCAATCGATGCGCTGTTGCGCTACCGGACGCGCATCGTGCGCGCTGTCGCGGAAGCGCGTGGGCAACGCGCGATGATCGAGTCTCTCGATACTGCGGGCAGATCCTTTGTCAGCACTGTGCAGTGGAACAGCCTGCGCGAGCTCTGCGCCCAGCTGTTCTAGTCCGTCACTTTCTCCGGTCGGTCGCACTGGCAACCTCAGACTGGTTGCGGCAACCTGAACTTCCAGCTTCATTCCACGGCCCGGTGTCGCCACCCTGACGCAAGTGACGCATCACGTCGGTGTGGATGCGGATTTATGCCTCTTTTATACTGGCGCGCATATCAGTCGAGGTAACAGTATGAGGCGTGTGATCGTCCGGCGATCGTCAGTTCACGGCAGGGGTGTGTTCGCAGTGATGCCACTCGCAGCAGGCGAGCGCGTGCTCGAGTACAAAGGTGAAATCACTTCGTGGCGGAACGCGGTGCGCCGTCACCAACGCGAAGGCGTCGAAGGACATACGTTTCTTTTTGGGCTGTCGGACGGCCGCGTGATCGATGGCAGCCGTGACGGCAATAGTGCGCGGTGGCTCAATCACGCGTGCGCGCCCAACTGCGAGACCATCGAAGTCGCTGGCCGCATCTTCATCCACACGCTGCGTGCCATCGAGCCCGGCGAAGAACTGTTCATCGAATATCTGCTGGCCACTGACGATCCGCTGGATGCAGACGTTCGGGCGCAGTACGCGTGCCGGTGTACAGCTACGGAGTGTCGTCACTCGATGCTGGCGGACGCGGCGTGAACAGCGTGGCAGAGGAGGTCGTGGGCAGCATCGCTGTCCCGAAAAGCACCGAGGGCTCGAAGCGGGGGAATGATGGCTTTGTCCGGATCTGTGGCGATGTGATTTTCCATCTCGACGTGCTAAAACTGACGTTGCCAAAGGGAGATGCATCCGGCGCACCGGTTAACGCCAAGGTGAAAAAACAGATGTCGCTGGATCTTGAGGATTTGTGGTGACTCCATCAGGCGGCGTTTGCCCGATTAGGGAGCGGTCTTATGCGGAAGCGGAAGTTAGCAGGAAAGGTAACTGGAGAATTGAGTCTGCCGGTACTGCTAGACCGGCTTGAGCTGGCATTGGTGGGAATCCCCGATCGCAGGTCTGTCTGCAAAGTACTTTCGGACCTTAATAGGCACCTCGGATCGGTCGGCGAGAAAGGTGCCGCACGAACGAGTCGATCCGGGCCTCCGCGCCGTCGGCGCCAGGCCACCGTCGAATCTTTGCCGCTGTTTTAGTGAGCGCCGCAGGGCCCGCGACTGGCACGTCCCACTGAATCGGCCAGGAACATCGAGCGATTTTCGAAAATTCTTCGCGGTTTGTCTGTGTCGGGTGGAGGTCGGCCGATACTGTTGAAAAAGTCGCGTTTTGGTTTGGGGTGCTGGCTTTGGCAGTACGTTTCGAGTTGGAGAGTTCAGCGAGGCGGCGGTCTTGCAACGTGAGACGCCCCCCGTTTCTCGTCATGTAGCTGCCTGGTTTGCCTGCTTACCTTCAGGCGTGAGCCACTTGGCCATTCTTCGCAGATTTTGCGCAGTTGCTGCCATCAGAAACTCATCATGAGCACCGCTCGGACCACGCAGTCGCAAGCGATCGAGTTTGAGGATGCGCTTGAGGTGAGCGAAGAGCATTTCCACCTTCTTTCGCTGTCGGCGCGACTGTTTGTATTCTGGGGTTGCCGCGATGCGCCTCGCTTCATCGCGTGCAGCTTCATGGACGCTGCGCACGACTTTGCGAAACAGCGTATTCGGACAGCATCGATCCTTCATCGAACAGCCGTCACAGTCCATCTGGCTCGCTCGGTAGACGATGGTGTCGGCTTTCGTGACGTGTGTGCGGGCATTCCTGAATGGACGCCAGTCGCTGCGTAGCGCGTTCCCCGCAGGACATCGATACTCGTTGGCCTGTTCATTCCAGATAAATTCGCTGCGCGAGAACGTATTGTCCTTGCGAGTGGTTTTATCCCAGACTGAAACGTGTGGCTCAATGTGCTTCTGTTCAACCATCCAGCCAAGCAGCGCTGCTGTGCCGTATGCGGTGTCACCTACCAGCCGGCGAGGCTTCAGGTCCCGTTGGTGTTCAACACGATTGATCATTGTCCTGGTTGATTCGACCTCCTGTGACCGGTTCGCCGGCGTCGCTTCAACATCAACAATGATCCCTGCCTGCAGATCAATCAGGTAATTCGTCGAATAGGCAAAGAACGCGGGACCACCCGGTGCGGCCGTCCATCGTGCAGCAGGATCGGCCAGGGATATCTTCTTTGGAGGCGTCGAAGACGCTGCTGGCTCATCCGTATCTGTCGCCACCGGAGCGATTGCGGGACGTGGTTGTCGAGGTCGAACGAGTAGAAGAGCTTGTCCTGTCCGCTGTCCAGTCGACCCATCATGACGATTCACTCCCGTCGTTCGATGTCTCCCAGGATACCCAACATTCCGCATCGACGACGACTTTTTCAACAGAATCGACCCGTTCCGGACAGTTGTGAACGACCGCTATCTGGAAGCCGGACATCGCGGCGACGGGCGCACGGCCGGGAGCCTGGGCACGTTCCTCGCCGAGCTTTCCCAAGGTAACTACCTCATGCTTCGTCACAAGAGCCGCAAAACGGCCCGGAAAGGCCCCCTCAATTCCGGAATAGATTTACCCATGATCATGCATGATCTATTCCTTAGTAAGATAACCGATTCCCCGTAGGAGGATCGGATGGATCGACTCGAAGGCATCAAGATATTCGTGCGCGTCGTAGAAAGCGGGAGCTTTTCAGCGGTTGCGCGTGAGCTTGGGACAGGGCAGCCGGCGATCAGCAAACAGGTTGCCGCGCTCGAAGAACATCTCGGTGCGCAGCTTCTTATGCGCACCTCCCGCAGCCTGAGCCTGACCGAGGCCGGGCGCGACTTCTACGAATCCGCCGTACGACTCATCAGCGATCTCGAGGCAGCGGAATCCCGCATCGGTTCGGGACAGGTCTCGCCGTCCGGCGTGGTGCGTGTCAGCGCCGCGCCCGCCTTCTCTCGACTCTATGTCGTGCCGCAACTCCCTGCGTTCCGCGTTCGCTATCCCAAGGTCGTTGTCGAGTCGCTCGTCTCCGAGCGGACGATCAATCTCGTTGACGAGGGCATCGACCTCGCCATTCGCAATGGCGCCCTTGCGGACTCTAGCCTTATCGCGCGCAAGATCGGCGAGTTCGCCCTCGTCGCCGTAGCGTCTGCGGACTATCTGGAACGCAGAGGAGTGCCGAAGCGACCGAGCGATCTCGAGCGCCACGACGGCGTGTTTTTTGTCTCACGGGATGGACCGCGACCCTGGACCTTCTCCAGCCGCGCCGGGGTGGTATCCCATCAGGCGGCGGCATCGTTTCGCACCAATGATGGCGAAGAGCAACGCGCCGCGGTCCTTGCCGGCCTCGGCATCACCCAGGCGCCATATTGGCTTTTTGCGGCCGACATACGCGCCGGAACCGTGCGGCGAATCCTGCGCGATTGTGAGCCGGCGAGAATTCCGATCAGTGCCGTGCGACCCGCGTCCCGCAGTCTGCCCAGCAAAGTCGCCGTGTTTGTTGACTTTCTCGCTGAGCTGCTCGCCGAAATGGACGACTGATCCATTCCCCAATGGGATCGATGCTATCCAGAATTAACGTCTAGTCCGCGCCTGGTGGAATTGATAGATTTGCATCACCGACAAACAAGGTGTTCAAACGAGGTGATGCATCATGAAACGGCTCGACAATAAGGTTGCGATAGTGACAGGCGCTTCAAAAGGAATCGGAGCGGGCATTGCAAAAGCCTTCGGCGCGGAAGGCGCGGTGGTGATCGTGAATTACGCGCGCGATCAAGCGGGTGCCGAACGGGTGGTGCGCGAGATCACCGGCAAAGGCGGGCGAGCTATCGCCGTGCAAGGCGACGTGGCGCAGAGGTCCGACGCGCAACGCCTCGTCGCGGAGGCGAAAAATACCTTCGGCCGTCTGGATGTGCTCGTGAACAACGCGGGCGTCTTCTCGTTTGCGCCCTTCGAGCAGTTCAGCGAGCAGGAGTTTCACCGTCAGTTCAACACGAATGTGCTTGGCACGTTCCTCATGATCGAAGCCGCATTGCCGGCCTTCGGTGCGGAAGGCGGCAGCATTATCAACATCGGATCGACGGAGAGTGTCGCTGCCGACCCGGCCCTTTCGATCTACGTGGCGTCAAAGAGCGCTGTCGATGGCTTGACGCGCGTGCTCTCAAAAGAGTTCGGCCCCAAGAAAATCCGCGTTAACGCTCTCAGTCCCGGTGGAACCGAAACGGAGGGTGCGCACGCGGCAGGCGTCATGGGAACGGAGTTTAAGAAGCAGATAATCGCAAGTACTCCGCTGGGCCGCGTCGGCCAACCCGAGGACATCGCACGTGTGTCCGTATTTCTTGCCTCGGATGATGCGGGCTGGCTCACGGGACAAATCATCTTCGCGAACGGCGGCAACAGGTAAAACGCCTTCTTCGTTAATAACGCGGGCTACGGCTCAAGGGTTTTCATTGGAATTTCGGTAATCGATTAACAAAGTAGGAGAACGATCATGTCCGCGTACATTGTCTTCACTAGAATTAAATCCATCGATCAAAAAGAGCTCGAAAAATATCGGACTGGAATCAAAGCAACGATGAAGGATCATCCTATCGAAGTGCTCGTAGCCGATGGAAAGCACGAAGTCCTTGAAGGTGATCCGATTGAGGGAATGGTCATTGTGAAATTCCCGAGCGTAAAAGCCGCAAAGGATTGGTGTTACAGCGAGGCCTACCAAAACGTCGCCAAGCACCGCAAGCACGGGGCGATCTATCACGGACTCATTGTTGAAGGTGTCAGCTGACGGAGAAGAAATGCATGCTCAATGACGCCATCACCCCCTTCACCCTCATCCTGGACCGGGGACCACTTCGCCGCCTGGGAGGAGCCAGCGTGGAGATTCGCGTCTGCTTCGCCGAGGTGTGCTGACCCCGGCAAACTAACTTGCCGGATGAGGATTTAGCAGAGCCCTGATCGGGGCTGTCAAAGTCAAACGAAAAGAGGAAAGCCATGATTGACCATATTTATCTCCCCGTCTCTGACCTGGAACGGTCGAGCGAATTTTACAAGAAGCCGCTTGAGCCGCTTGGCATCGACATGCCCTACAAGTTCGATCAACTGCACGGTTTCGCGATCAATAGCAATCCGGGTTTCTGGCTGAAGAATGGCGAAGTCGCCAAAGACCTTTACGTCGCATTCACCGCCAGGAGCGCGGACGCTGTCAGGGCCAGCTACAAGGCGGCGATAGACGCGGGAGCTACTTCAAACAAGGAACCGAGCCTTCGGCCCGAATGGCGTGCCGACTACTTCGCGGCGAACATCGGCGACCCGGACGGATACAACATCGAGATTGCCTATAAGCCTTGGCTCTACAAATAAAAGGTAAGAGCCATCTACCCATCTGAGGCCAGCCGCCATAACCCGGCCCTTGGCATTCCCGTAGCGAGGGCGAGGCGCAAAGTATCTTGGATTGCTTGTCGATGGGGACGTTACGGAAAGTATCGATGAGCGGATGAACGGATTCTTTCCGGCAATCACCTTTGGCATTTGCGCCAAGGCGAGTACTTCCCGCTCCCAAGGGAATCATCGACTCAGTGCAAGGTCGCCTCCGCAACGCCGGCCAGCGCACAAAGCACAACGACAGCGAACGGTGGGACCTTCCAGCGCGTCAGCAGAAAATAGCCGATGGCTGCAATGGCAAAGTCAAGCTCCGAGAGAACCGCACTGGTCCATACCGGTGAGTACAGCGCGGTGGCCAGCAGTCCGACGACTGCAGCATTCACCCCGGCAAGCAGTGCAGCCATCGACGGGCGGGCGCGCAGCGCTTGCCAGTAGGGTAGCGCCGCGAGCACGAGTAGCAGACCTAGGAGGAAATTGCCCGCTGTAGCGAGCAATGCGCCGGCCCAGTGATTCGGCGCTTCGGCCATCATCCAGCCGAGAAATGCGGCGAACGTGAACAAGGGATCTGGAACTGCCTGCGCGGCACCGTAGCCTGCAAGAAAATCGTTTGGCGAGATCCAGCCGGTCGCGACGGTTTGCTGTTGCAGAAGCGGGAGCACGACGTGACCGCCGCCAAACACCAGAGCACCCGAGCGGTAGAAGGTTTCGAAGACCTTGACCGCCTGACCCGCGTGGAGTCCGACCAGCGCTGGAAGTCCGAGCAGCAGGACACAGAAGAGGATCAACGCGACAGCACCCACCGTGCGGGAAACTCGGATTTCGTGAGTGTGCTGTGGTACGCGACTGGCGTCTGACGATCTCGTCGTCTGGCACAGCGCGAGGCCGAGCACAGCACCGAGGCCGATAACGATGAGCTGCGCGCATACGGTCGTCAGAATGCTCAGCGCCACAATGGCGATGAACGCGTCATGTCCTCCACCCCTCCATCCATTTTGAACTGGCTTTCTGGCACTTGTACGTTTTCAACGCGCGGCTTATCGGCGGTCAGGTCCGTTTTTAGCACGACCAGTTCATGTGTCAGACCGGTGTCCGGTGCGTTGCTTACCCCATCACCCTCTCCTTGGTATGGTCCGCGTGATACGCACAGTGCTGGAATAAGCCGGCGTGCTTCATCGTTTACCCATCAGGCAACCACGTCCCGAGCGGCAAGCCATTACCGCAGCTAAGCCCGCGGCGTGAATTTGCGCAAGCACACCGATGTGCTGGGTGACGCCGATGACACGACGTCGAAAACGTCGGGGATTCAGGTGGCCATACATCATGAACAAACTGCTTCGTTTCGGGACATTGCTCGTCTGTCTCGGCTTCGCTGCGCCTCTACTCGCGCAAACCTATGACGATCAACCGGTGCCGGCCGACAGCACGGACAGCACGGACAGCACGAATTGCCGCGCAGTTGTCGGGCAGGCAGAAATCGATGGGACGATGCAGCAGGTCGTCGGACGTGCGTGCCTGCAAAGTGATGGGACCTGGCAGATTGTGCAAAGCCCGGATGGCAGCGTGCTGTGGTACCCCGTTGCAGCCTATCCCTATCCCGACCCCTGGTGGTGGGGACCGCCGATATTCATTGGTGCGGGCGTGAGCTTTATCTTTGTCGACCATTTCCATCACTTCCACCACTTCGACCACTTTCGTCAGATGGGGCACGTTCACTTCGCATCAGCTGGAGCGGGCTTTCATCGATTCCCCGGCGGTGGTATGCGTGGTTTCGGTGGGATGAGGGGATTCGGTGGCATGCATGGGTTCGGCGGAACGCATCGGCGCTAGTCCACCTTTCCCTATCCGCGCCTCTCGCAACACTCATATGAGATCGTCCAGCGCGGCCGCTCAGGAACGCATTAGAGCCATTCGGGGGCAGTAGGGCAGCCGGTCGCCGTTAGCCGGCAAAGACGTCTGCTTGACGCTGACGGCAAGCACGTCCATTGAGGAGTTTGTCGTGAAAAGCCTGAAGATTTTCGTCTCGCTGGCGGTGCTGGCCGCCGCCTGCGTATCCGGGTCCGCAGATGCCGGGCGCGTCCGGGTCTTTGTCGGCGTTGGCACCCCTTTCTTCTATCCGTTCGCTCCGCTCCCGTACTACTACTATCCGCCCGTCGTCGCCGTGCCGGCCGCTCCGGTGAACTACGTGGAACAAGGTCAGCCGTCAGCCGGCCCGGGCCAGTACAGCGGCGCCTGGTACTACTGCGATGCGTCCAAGGCCTATTACCCCTACGTGAAGCAGTGCCCCGGCGGGTGGCGTGAGGTGTCTCCGCAGCCCGCATCTTCCCGTTGACAATCAACTGGCTGTTCAAAGCGCCATGAAGTATTTAAGACTTGTTCTGCTTGCCTCGCTGACCTGTGTCAGCGGGTGCTCCGTTCTACCGACCGCTCCGAGCGTGATGGCGTTGCCCGGTACCGGAAAGACGTTCGACCAGTTCCGCGCAGACGACGCCTCATGCCGGCAATTTGCGTTCAGCCAGGTGGGCGGAGTGTCGGCCAACCAGGCGGCAACCGCGAGCGCGGTGGGTAGCGCAGCCATTGGAACAGCACTCGGCGCGGCGGCGGGCGCGGCGTTCAATGGAGGCGCCGGCGCGGCCGTAGGTGCGGGTGCCGGCCTGCTCGTCGGGAGCGCGTTCGGCGTGGGCGCAGCACAAGGCTCAGCCTACGACGTGCAGCGCCGCTACGACTACTCGTATGTCCAGTGCATGTATGCCGCCGGCGATCGCGTCCCGGTCCGCGGGCACATGATGGTCGCGCCGGGGGGCCGGCCCTATGTATTGCCGCCACCACCACCTCCTCCGGCGAGTTGAGGCTGACGCTCGAACAGGCATTGTATAGAATCGGAACACGACAGGATTCTCCACAATTCTGTCAAACACGGGAAGTATCCGAGGGATACTGAATCATCCCGGAAGATGCAACGAGACAGGTACTCTCCGCGACCATTCTGAAGATAGAAAAGATAATCGCAGAGCGGAAGTCCAAACCGTCTTCGCTGGGCTGGATCGCGCCGTTCAGCGAAGTTTGCGAATGTTTGCTGTCGAGTCATGCGAACGACTGAAAAAAGGTCGCTCAGCGACGCTCGAACCGCGAAGCAAAGGTACAACCTGTTCGGGGGGAGCCAGCTCGATTCACTTTCGTCTCAACCGACATACGCGGAACATCCATATTAGTTCGCATCAAACTCGCCCTTACGCTGGCCACGCTCGCGTTCGCTTCCGTAACGCTCGCACAGACGCCAGTTGTCAAGCCGGAACACATCCGTGGTGAGATCATGTCCCTCGACGGCGATATCCTGAAGGTGCATCGCCGCAGCGGCGAGACCGTTTCCATCGAAGTCCAACCTGCCGCGACGGTCTCGGCAGTCAAGGCGATCCAGCTGTCTGAGATCAAGGTCGGATCGTTTGTGGGCACGGCAGCGATGACGGGAGCCGACGGCAAGCTGATCGCCACCGAAGTACTGCTCTTCCCGGAAGCGGTGGCGGCACGGGTGAGGGGCACCATCCCTGGGATCTGGGTCCCAACAGCACGATGACGAATGCGAACGTCGATAGCGTTGTCGAAGGCTCATTGCCAGCAGACCTTTACCTCACCCTGGCGGAATAGAACGGTCCCCCCACACGTTTATTAACGACAGTGGCGCGCGATGCTTCGAGCCCACTCCGTACCGGGATGTGTCGTTCCTGAGCGCGAAGTAGGCGTTATGCCAGGAGCCCCGATCCGCAGGCCGCCTGTGCGAGCCTCGCTGCTGCGGGCTTGCCGACCTGGCGGAGACCAAGCGCGGGAAAATGGGTCGGCGAAGGCAGCCAGACCCATTACGCCGTTGCAAGTACACCGTTACCCGGCAAGGGTGCGTGCTGGGCGCGGCTGCGCCGGGAACTGGCCGCGGGCGCTCGCGTATGGAAATGACAGGGCCGTCTGACATACAAAGGGAACCGCCCGTCCGGGTTTGCGATGGACCGGGAATCTGGTTCCAGGAATGGTGATGGTTCGAAGGGCATACGGCACCTGGCGAGACCGCGCTCAGAGGAGATGACAATGAAAGCGACTCGACTATTGGTAGCATTCCTGATTGTTTTATCGGCTGCCGTGGCGGGATGCTCGCGGGACGCGAGCACGCATGGCGACACAACGTCCAGCAGTGGAAACAACGGTGGCGGTAGCAGTGGCGGTAGCGGCGGATATTGATGACTGTGGTGGAGTCGCAGGGGTCGGGATTACTTCCATGAGTATCGAAGCCAGACAGTTAGGCCGGGCGAGCGCGACAGGCTGGTCCTGCGCGACGTGCATCGCAGGCACCATCGCATGCCCGTCGGGCAACGCCGGGCCCTGCCGTTGGCCCATGCGCGACATTCCGTTTTTACGAGGCACCGAACCGGGGTAGTGTGAAACGCGCCATGAACGACGATAGTGATTGGGGGAGACAAGGCTCGAACGCGCTGGATCTGCGGCCGCTATCGGCGTTTGCCGACAATGAGCTGTCCGCCACGGAACGCTCAGCCACACTCGTCCGGATGACGATTGACCGCGGGGCGGCCGACCGTGTGGCCGGTTACCGCGCGCAAAAGGCTGCGCTGACTGTACTGTTCGGAAATCCGCGAGACGGTGCGCGATGTATTGTCGTGCGACACCGGACGCCGTGGTGGCGGCAGGCCGGTGTGGCGGCAGCTTGCATGGTTATGGGCGTCGCGCTCGGCTCGTCGCCCGGTTGGGTGTCGGCGAATTTCGCGGCCGATCCATCCGTGTTCGCGGAGCGCGCCGACATCGCTTTCGCGGTGTACGCGCCTGAGCAACGCCACCCCGTGGAGGTAGCGGCGCCGCAACGCGATCAGCTGGTCGACTGGCTGTCACTGCGCCTCGGTCAGCGGTTGTCGGTGCCTTCGCTTCGGGACTACGGGTATTCGCTGGTTGGCGGTCGTCTGCTGCCCGGCGAGTCCGGTCCCGCCGCGCAATTCATGTATCAGAACGCGGCCGGCATCCGGCTCACGATGTACGTCGCAGCAGTTCCAAAGGGCGCGACGGCATTCCGCCTGTTTCGTAACGGCAATCGCAGCACGTTCTACTGGGGGAGTCAGGGGACGGGATGCGCGCTGACTGGCCAGATCTCCACGGTGCAATTGCGATCCATGGCGATCGACGCATGCAGCATGCTTGGGCGGGCGTTCAGAAGCCGGGAAGCCAGCGACGGTTTGAACCCATGATGCTTTGCGGAGTTCGCATTTCCGATCATCCAGCAAACCGGGACACGCTGCCTGCTGCGGGTTGGCAGGCAACCGCGCGGACGTCGATCAGTTCCGGTGTCTCACGGCTGACGAACAGGCGACGTCGTTGCGAACGCGGATCGAAAACCACTCACTTCTGTCCCTCACCGACGCTCAGATCCTCTCCCTGATTCGCCATAGTGTCCGCGATCTCGGCCTGCAGTTCATCGCGCGCACCGTCGAGCACGATGCCCGCAGCTTTCGTGAAGAGGGACTGACTGAAAAGCCGACCCGCATCGAACTCATGAACGTGCACGGCGTGCGCTTGCTTGTGCCTGGACATGGACCGCTCCGTCGAGGCCACCAGCGCACTATGCCCAGCGTGTGAGACTGCTGTTCGATCTTCAGCACCCGTGGCCCAGTGGCGAAGCCGCATTATCCGTCTCATGTAAGGCAGCCGCAGTGATGATTTCGGTTGTGCTGGATTCCACCATCACGTGTCCGGTGTTCGGACACAGGAAAGACGAGGCGATGCCCACCAACGCCTGCGTGTGGCTTCCCGAATGCGAGAATTGCAAGGCAGTGCTCAGGCCGGAACCTGGAGATTGTTGCGTGTACTGCTCATACGGCACCAACCGGTGCCGTATGAGCAGTCAGGCCGCTGCTGCGTTGACTGACCCGCATGCGGTCTACGCTGCTGGCGGCATTGCCGTGCGTTTCGCTCTGGCAATCGCGACACCACGCGTAGAGTGCGTCACACATCACCATGCCATGTGCAAGCATTTCCTGGTCGCACTCAAATAGTCGAGAGCGGCCGAGAGACAAGGCGTGGAGAAGGGCGGACGTACGGAGCGTACGAGCGGAGGATGGTGAAGGTGCTGTCTGGTGTGTAATTCCGGCTACTTGTGCGGGCCACCCCCGTGCGATCCGCTCGCTCCCGACGGCTGAAAGTCACTGCCGAAACCACTCGAGCCGAGCCCGCCGCCGTGGCCTTCGGCGCGCGCTTCGCCGTGCCCGCCGCGTGCCATGGCGCCGCCGTGATGAACGTCACGATCATGGTCAGGGCCGCGATGAAAATCGAAGTCATGGTCATGGTCATGACGATGAAAGTGGTCGATATCGACAAAACCGAGAAAGCCGCCTCCGTACAGGGGATACTCATAGTCGGGACCGCAGTAATATTCGGCGCCCGCAGGATTCGTCATCATGTACGCCTGATCACAGGAATTCATCGATGTGTCGTAAGGTGCTGCGGCACAGCCACCCAGCACCGCGGCTGCAAACATCCCCGTCAAAGGGGGAAAAATCATGTGTTGCACGGTAAGACCTCATCTAATACGGCGGAACGACTCCGCTAAAGATTTAGACCGCGACGCGGCATGCATGTCCGGGGGCCGTGCAGGGGAATTTCGTTACCGCGTGTGACAAAACGAGGTCGCCGAATCCCTCAAGCCCCACATTTTCTCTTCGCTCCCGTGTGCGCAACGGCTTACCTTCAAGCGCCGCGCGCAGCAGTCCGCTGTTGGATCGAATGAGGTGCGATTGTCGATTGCTCATCGAAGTCTGCTGCAGGTTCGGATATGTCGTATAAACGGTTTGCCGCAGTGGTCTATTCCATTTTCCGGGCAAAGATCGTTGCTGGGCAAGTGCTAACGCTGCGCCGTCGCTCAACCCGTTCGCGTCAACCTTCGTCGACCGGTCTCATGCCAACGGGAATCATTGGAACGTGGCGCGTCAAAGAACGCATGACCCAAGCCGGTCAGGGGGAACGAAGGCAGGACGAAAGCGATACCGGCCACCGTTGCGCCGACGACGCGGTAATGTACGTAGCCGAGGTAAATGCCACGATGTGCTGCGAAAGGACCCGGCATCATTTGAGCCAGCGCCAACCCATCCTTGTAGTCCTGTTCGCTGATCCAGGCCCGGCGCTCGACCTGGTCGCGGTGCATGTAGCCGACGAGCGCCACCGGGCCGCCAAAACCGAAGGTGCCGAGCCGCAGCATATAAAGGACCATCTGGCCGAGCGTGTAGCCGGGCGAGGTCGCCGTCGTGGTGTTCATGACCGGCCCGCCGCGTTGCTGTTTTTTGTGCTCGCCGTAAAGTTTGCGTAGATTGAATCCAGCACGCGACCCATCTCATCGAGCAGTTGATCGTCGTCCAACGCGCGTTGCCGAGCACCAGCCATCACCGCTTCGAAGCCGATCGCCTCGGGCACCGGTGCTCCGCCAACATCGAGCGCGTGCACCATTTCACCGAGCCGAAGAAGCGCCGCGTCGTCGTCGAGGCCGAAACTCACGAGTAGTACCTCAAACGTCACGCGCACGCCGACCTGCGTAAAGGCAGCGCCGTCGAAGTCGAATCCGAGTGCATCCGGCGGGCAGGCCTCTGGCGAATCCAGCCAGAGGAATCGCATCTTCGGGTCGATGAAGCGACGGATCAGCCATGCGCTTGCGACACGGTCGACCCATAGCCTTTGCCGGGTTGCCCCTGTGCGGGCCTGGTACTCGTCGCGCCATAACGGCCGGATGGCCCGCTCTGCGGCATGCGGCTTACCCGGTGACGGGACCGTTTCCGCGAGCGCCACAACGTCTTCCCAGGCGACTTCGGCGTCGGTCGATGCCGGATTGCGCGTCATTCCATCGCGCATCATTGCCCACCATTCTCGAAAGGCATCTTCCAGACGGTCAAGGTATTTGTGTTGTCGTCGACCGCGGCAAAGCGCACGAACTACTGACGCGGCTGCGTGAACGCCAATCCGAATGCACCGGCTTGAGCGGGGGCGACGGCAAACAGCGAGACCAACGCCAAGCCGGTCAGCAGCACCAGATAGGCCAGCCTGATGGTCTTCATGATGTCGATTCCTCATACTTATGAGTCATTCTCTCGTCTGCTGGTGGTCGGTGCGGTGTGGAGGACGGTCATTGATTTCCGGGCGGCACAACCGTTGCTCGACGCGCCCCGGCAAGCGGTGAGCCATAGCCACCGGATTGCGTGTTGTTGGGCAAGCCGTTTGCCAGTTGCGCACGCGGATCGTCAGGGTTCAGCGGTAGTTCACCCGCTTGCCTGGCTCCATGCGTGGGATATGCGCTCCCGAGCGGAGCATTCGGCATTAGCGCAAGGCTATTCTCCGGTGAATAGACGTCGTCTTGTGCGGAAGGCGGTCGAGCATGAGCGCTCGAGCCGATGGAGAACAAAACCGATCCTGAAATCAGACTGGCAAGCAACAGAGAGTTTTTCATCGCGATCTCCCGGCATGGCCGTTGCACGAGGGGCGTGCGTCACGCTCCCCTTTGATTCCCACATATGCGTACTTCGAATCGATGGCACGTGCAAAACACCGATTCATATAGGATTGCTAGATAATTAGCGGGTCGAGCCGGCACTGAGACAGCGGCTCGTTTGGGCGCGTCTGTCGGCAGGCTTACCGAGGAAGACCGTTCCTGGTTGATGTTTATTCCCGCGTCATACAGGCAGCTTGCGCCAGGTGCGGAGCATGCGAGGCGACGCATCGTGCGCACATCGACGGCCTGACGAAGTCAGTGTCCGAAATCGATCGAGCGCGCAGGAGTCTGCGCGGTTGGCTTCCCTGTTTCGGATGAGCCGTACTGTTGCGTTCCGCCCATGGACTCGACAGCCCGTTGCTGGTCGATTTGGGCAGCGTTTTGGGCGGCGACTCTCGCCTCCGCAGCCTGAATATCGGCGGGGTAGTTCGCATCGTCTTCAGCCGCCGGATTGTATCCGGCTTGTTCGAGTCTTTTGAGATCGGCGCGTACCTGTGCTCTGGTAAGTGGGACGGACGCGGACTGCGCAAAAGTCAATGAGGAACTGACGAGCGCACTGAGCGTCAACGTCAGCAGGGCGAGTTGTTTCATGATCTGGATTCCTTCCAATAAAGGACCGGTTTGCCGGGGAACGAGTGAGACACGGAGACATCCGGCTCAGGAGCCGCCGAAAAAAATATCGCAGAAGCTAACCGGTCCGACGCAGGCCGGTGAGGCGGATGGAGACGTCTTGCGCTTGATGTGACCGGCGTCGCTCCTGCCTGTCATTTCGGCGCCCGTACCGCCGTAGTCTTTTTGGTGCTTGAGCCCGGCGGCTTGCTCTTCAGAGATCGGGGCGACGTCGGTGGATGATGCGTCGGTGGCAGAATTCAAACCGTTGCTTTCGGCTTCGATCAATTCCTGACGCACTTGCTCTCGGGTCTTTTCTTGAGCCGGCGCGCTGGTGGAAATCCCTACTCCGGCGTAGAGAATCAGGGAAACAATCACGATTCGATTTATCACTTTAGACTCCTAATTAGACGATGAGAATGAAATGGTGATTCATTTTTTCCGCGCGCTTCAATGTGAGTGGGCCGAAACGCTGTAGTCGTCACGAGGCCTGCTCACGCAAAGGTATACCTGGGACCGGCGCCGCTTATTCCAACGGCTTCTATGGTTTTGTACAAAACATGAGGCACTGACGAACGCGTCGCGCAGCGAGTTGCTCCAGCAGGACCATGGCGGCATCGGGTCGTTCCACCACTGACGACGTATTCACCGCAGCTGTACGGCGCCACGTCGAGGATCGCCCTCAGCGACTCGGCGCTCCTCTATCAGTTCGATCCGAAGTGGCAGCGTCGGATATCCAATGCGTCAGCACGAACGACGGAAGCATTGGACCCGAACTTCGTGCGCTGTACGTGGCACATCGTTGGAATAAACCGGCCCACTCTCCGGTATACCGCTCATACGCTGGAAGCGCGGAGGATACGAAGATGGACGACGAGGAGAGGCAAGCAGAGGACGTTCCAAGCCAGTCGCAACGGGATCTCGCCGACCATTGCAAGTCGGGTGAGGAACCATGGCCATCCTTGATTCGGCTGGCGCTAGCATGCTTTGGCCACTGCACAGGTGCGCGCCGCGCCCCATGGTTTGGGACCTACCGCTGGAGGCAACTGATCTGCTGGATTCGTGGATTGCTGAGGGTCGCCCCAGAAGGGCAGCAACGCAGACTGAGGCCTACGTCATCGAGCGGGCTCGTCGACGGAAAAGCTTGGGCGGCGCGGGGCCGAGTGAAATGCTTATGCCATACGGACGGCTCGGGCGATTGTATTGCAATGGGATCGGGAACAGCAACGCTTCGTCAGACGCCAATCCGCCGACCGACTCAAGCCCGCGCACGAAAGGCGACGATGAATTTCAGTAATTTCTGAAGAACTACTGACGCCGCCGGAATTCTGCTGATGAACAACCACGAGGCCGGAAGACCGGGGCCGGGGCGTGCCGGGATGCGACGGGCCTCGCAAAGGCTGCAGTTCTGTTCCGGCGTGGTGGCTGGCGGCTATTGACCGACTTCTCGCTGGCACGCGGGCGACCGTTCCGACGCGTCGCAGACGGCGGAACAGTCAGGGGAGTATCGCGCGCTTGACAGGGCCCTGCAGGCGTTGTGTGCCATGTCCGCGTCATTGCGAAACGAACCGCCCTATGTGGTGCTGCCTGTACGCGTTCCCTGGTTGCAGCGGTTGGCAACCGGCGCAGCGTGGTGTACGGCCGGCGCGCCGTTGGCAATATTATCGAGAATCCCGCCGTTGCGGACTTGAAAGCGAACACCTTCGTGTAGGTTGGCTTCGCACTCTTCACGCCGCGATCCTCTGCGTAATTGCCATTACGGCAACCTAACGCAACTTGTCAATGTGGTTGCATTGGGGCAGGTGGGCTCACCCGGCCCTGCTCAGATCATGTCGTCAGTGGCGTTTGAATGGCGAACAAGTCGTTCGCGCCGAACCAGGGAACATATAAGAGCGCAACACCCGGAATAAATCGCGGCTCGCGGGAGTTATGTTTGATGGCGGCGCTATCGGTGCCGCATTTGCCATCTCGACTTTAACCCTGACCCAAGTCTGGCGACGGAACGTACAGCGCATCAGCCACTGTCGGTGTCACCAAACAGAACGTTCAAACCTGCAGGAGTTCAGAATGAACAAGTCTCGCATCCTTTCCACTTTATTCATCGTCTTCGCGCTTGCACTTTCGTCTTTGGCATCCGGCTGCTCGTCGGAAAGTGGCGCGGGTATGTCCAACGCGGGCAGCAGCGGAGGTAGCGCGGGCGGCTACTGACCGGTTGCCTGCGCGCCACAGTAGCGTACGTTACAACGGCAAAACCAGCTTTCCGACAATCTCAACATGGCGCAGCGCCGACTTTGGGAGCAATACGCGGCAGACTGTCCGCAGTAAAGCGCGATCGCGACGGCGCACGCCAGATGACTTCATGGCCGTAAGCGCGTTCCACATCAGCCAGCGAAGGTGGCACCGATCAAGGCCTTACCGGAGCTTCGTGCCGCTCTTCGATGCGGGAGCGGCCGGCATTTTCCAGATCAAGCGGATTGCCTCGGGCACAGCGTTTCAACGGCCGCAAATGTCGCTATCACGATCGTGAGTGCCAGACGTGTGGTGAATTGCGGCCTGTTGTGTGGGTAGCCGTCGCTCACTTCGTGTCCTCGCGGGGCTGCTACGTGTCGACTGCGGAAGTTCGTGGCTTATTCCGGGCAACGGATTCGTGGACGCGCGATGTGCGTGAAGGGATAGATGGTGTACGACTTTGCCATGGACGATGGTGTGAGCGCCGCAGTGAAACGGCCGAAGCTGCATTATCCGCGCAACAAGCGGCACGAGGGCATCGTAGCCATTGATTTCGCGGTCGACGCGCTGTACGTCAATGGTCCAGATATGCATGGCGTTACTCGGCTCAGACCACAATAGTTCGAGTCATTGAACCGTGATCGTTTCCTTCATGTCAGGGTCGTCCCCACAAAAGACCTTGTAGATCCCGGGCTTGTCGAACTTGTACGAAAACGTGTCGTCTTGATCGAGGTCATACGAATGAAAGAGGCCCACGTCAAAGGCGCCTACGTCGTGGACTATCGTGTGCGGCTCCGCATCGAGATTCATCCACGTGATCGTCGTTCCGGCCTTGATCGTGGCGGACGAGGGCGAAAACATCAAATTCTTTATCGTCACGAGAGAGTCGCTCGCGCTTTGTGCGGACGCCGTGACTGTAGCTCCAGACGCTACCAGGCAGAACACGACCGCAAATACGGATTTCGGTAACGAATGATTTTTCACAATGATCTCCTCGAAGCTTATGCAGTTGCTGAATCGTGAGAGAGGCGGGTGATATCGCCTGTATGAATGGCCAGAGCAGGCTTCGTGGGCATGCTCTTCACGAGATCGATGGTCTGCTTGAGTGCTCCCGACACATCAGGGTTGGCTTCATTGTTGAACCCAATGTGTGTGTCGTTGATCTGCAGGAACAACGGTTTGCCTATGTCCACGGACTGTCCCTTCTTTTCCTGCGCTATGGCCAGGTCGATGGGCGTGAGCACGCCGCCGGAAAGCGTGAACAGCGTTCCGGGTCCGCCATCGGCCATGCACCTTAAGACGCTGCGACGTGACGGATTGGATGGGTTCTGCGACGACATGAGATCCTCGCAAGCGAATCAGCAAGCTGAGCGGCCGGATCGACCAGGAAGAAACCGGCGCCTTCAGCAGGGAGTACCTGCCCGATTGGAGATTTATTCCCACTGCCTGAGCTCGCCAGGCTTGCGAAGTCGCGAATGTCTGCGGGCTTCCCGGTGTCGGGAGACCGTAGCCGGGTGTCGATTGGCTACAAGCCGCCAATGCAGAAAGCTGACGAGGCCACAATAGAAGAGGAACTGATCTGAAAAATGGGGTTATTCGCGGCGTAGCAGCGTGGGGCGGCCTGACGGCGTGAACGATGGACACCATCAGTGCAGGAACTCGCCCTCTACGTATCGAACGGACTCCGAATCGACACGATGTAGCAAGGTAGTTAAGAATGTGCGCATCGAGACGCCTGGAGAGGAGAAGTTGTCACACATTCCCTATCCTCAATGGTTGCGGCCGGCGGATGTGCGATCGGTCCGGATGACCACGGGACTGGTGGTGTTCACCTACGCGGGCACGTACCTCCTGAATCACTCGCTGGGGAATATCTCGCTCGCATGGATGGAGCGTGATCTGCTTGTGCAGAAATTCATCTGGCAGGGATGGCTTGGAACGGCCGTGCTGTACAGCGCGCTGGTGACGCATTTCTTCTTTGGTCTGTGGGCTCTGTGCGAACGACGCTCATTGCACTGGACTCGAGGTGAAATGGCGCAACTCGTTCTGGCTTTGTGCATACCGCCGCTGCTAGCCAACCATCTCGTGAATACGCGGGTCGCCTTTGCCGAGTTCGGTCTGAACAAGGGTTACTCGGAGTTGCTGTAGTCGTTCTGGATCGATTCACCGTTCTTCGGCCGTGTGCAGCTGATGCTGTTGGTGGTCACCATGGCTGCATGGGTTGCTCGCTCGTCTGCTGGAACATCTTCAGACGCACGGAGCAGTCTTTTTGAATTGGGTCTCTTGGGGACTTGCTTTATGCTGCAAGCGCGTCGGTGTTGCAGGCTTTCGCGCCATGGCCCAGGTTCCAGGGCCGGCGCAGATGGCATGGCGACGCGCTTGCAATGCAGCAAGCCATTCGGCGCGGGAGCACCGATGCGCCGGCAAGATCCGTCTCGTCGCCGCCACCTGCGGATGCTAAAGTCCTTGCAGCCGCCGGCTTTTAACGAAAAGAAAGGGATCGTCATGCCAAACAGAACCTCCTTGCTCCAGCGCGCGGCAGCCGCCGCGGCTTTCTTTGTGCTGATCGCGAGCCATGTGGCCCGCGCCGAAGATAGCGTCGCGCCGGTTCATCCGGCCGCTCGCGATATTGCCCAGGAAGAGCGCAACCGCGCGCTAGTCGTGAACTTCTACGATGCGGTGTTCAACCGGCACGATCTCGGGACTGCTAGCACCGTGCTCGCACCGAATTACATTCAGCACAATCCGCATGTGCCCACCGGGTCCGCGCCGTTCATCAGCTTCTTTACCGAATACTTCAAGCATGCCCCCGATGCCCGTTCGACCATCGTGCGCAGTGCGACCGACGGCGATCTCGTCTTTCTGCATGTTCACTCGACCAGCAACCCGCAAGACCGCGGCAACGCCATCGTGGATATCTTCCGCGTCGAGCACGGCAAGATCGCCGAGCACTGGGATGTGATTCAACCCGTGCCCGAGCAGTCGGCCAACGACAACACGATGTTCTAGTCGATCCGGCGAAACACGCTGTCTGCCGCGGGTCTCTCCTCGGGCCAGACAGCGCGCCGCGGTTTAGTCGAGGCTGCCGAACACCGCTTAAAGATGCACCCCCTCGGTGGCCGAAAGCCACACCAATCAACGAACTGGTCGCATTGACTCGATTGATTGCACTTCGGTTCCCCTTGAGCTCACTGTTGCACTTGAAACGACGCACCTTTATTCCCGCCATTTGACCGTCCGTCCAACAGGAAGCCGCATCCGGACCGGTTCGACTCTGATCAAGAAAACTCGCAAAAATTCGGGCAAGTTGCACAGGCGCGCTCGAAATCGCGGCATGCCGCCACGTTCGAGGCTCGGGAATAAATCGGACGCTGGCGTGGTTAGCTCAGTGTACGCAGCACGATCGACAGGTCGCAGGGTTCCGCTACCGACAGCTGATCGTCGTGAGCTGCGGCAGAAATGGAAGGAGGCGAACATGAACATCGCCGAGAAGTCCCTGCGGTTCCTGGTAGAAAAATGGCTTGCGCCGACTCCGACGACGCGGCTCCGCGTAATTCAATTCGGCCGTACCGGTTGCGAGAGGAGACGCTATGTGCGCGTTGAGGCCTTGGCCCCAAGCGGTTCGCATGCGATTTTCTTCTTTCGGCACGATGACGGCTGCTGGTGTGTATTCCCGCCTGCGATTGCACGGCCGGCATTGACGGGTCGTCGGCTTGCAGCGTAGAGGAGCCCCATACGGGTAAAAGGAGCATCAAATAAAAACGGAAACCACCGCTTTCCTGAGCACCCAGGAAATCTCTGGCGGTGCCGCCCTGCACCCGTCGCAGCAGGGCAGAGCCGGTCTTTTACAACGAGGGGGCCGTGCCTACCGTGGTTACGCCGGCGTGCGGCCGGCGCGCTCGCTTCGTTCGTCGAAACGCGATGCGTTACCACTTGCAGCGGCGTGCAGGGCACAAAAATTGCAGCCGCGAGAAGGGCGACACCAGCAGCCCACGCAAGCGCAGCGAAGGATATCTTGACAGGCCATCGTGCTTCTCTTAATGACGTGGAGCTGCGGTGCCGATCATCAGAAAGCTCGGTACGCCAACGTTCGGTGGCGAGCATACCCGCGTCGTCCCGTGCCGTGCAGGTGATGGCGGTGTGTAGGCGTGAGCCGTGTTCTTCAAGCGCTTCGGCTTGCGGTCCTGCCACCGCAGTGCCGCAGGTTCGGTCGTCGTTCGTCATGCGTCCCTCGATGTTTTGTCTGGTGGCACTGCGATCGCGGTAAGAATCACTGGGTACTTCAACTCACGGTAGATCTAACCGTAGGACCATCGCCAGAGCGGCGTTATTCGCATCCATTTTCTTTAGTTCGAAGCTGGAATAAATTTCGAGCGACTTCGGTATAGGCTAGGAGAGCATGCCAGCGATCGAGCAGACGGTCCGCCTGCAAATTCGCGGTGCATGAACGAAATGCGCCGATCCGGCGCGAGGTTGGAGACAGGAGAGCATCGCGATGCTCGAGAGCAGGTCCACCCGCAAAGAGAGCCCAGTCCTCCGACCGTTCGGTCGTCTCGGGCAGAGCATATCCGGCGCTTCAATCCGTTCCCTCAGAATCCGTCCGGGGCGAGAACGAATCTTCCTTCTCGCTCGCAGCACTCGGCAACCAGATCAATGCGCACGCCACCCAAAGCGGTTACATCAATGACCTCCAGGTCATGATGTGGATGACACACCTAGTCGCTCTCCTACTCGTCATTCGGGCACCGCTACGAAGTACGGTCGGCGAAGCGGCGCAGGCGGTAACGGATTGATTCACCTTATATAACTCGGCGTCGGGGCAATCATTGGAAATTACCATGTCTAAACCAGTAGGCATCCAATCCTGTGCGGCAGGGCATCGTACTGTTTTGTTTGAACGACCCAAAGCCGACCTTCTGGTGGTCAGCTGGAGCGGTGCACGCCGGGGCCACTATAGCGAGCACGTCCGGCGGCTCGGGATAGCAAGCACCGCCGGCCCGTGTGCATTTAGCGCGACAGCGATACGCAAAGGCGACTCCGTATTCAAGCCAAACACACGTCCACCGCCATTTAATGCCGGTGACATGATTCCGCAAAGCGAAGCGCCTGAACACATCAGTATCGATCGCGGCCCGCCAATGTCAAACCAAACTTCAATAACGTAGTTAGACGGGCTCCGTAAAGCCGATGAACAGCGTTCTGACGGGAGCCACGTCGGATTCGCCGCAACATGTAAGTCATTCGAAACCCAAGTTGTTCGTCGCGCCGATGCGCTCCCTGTCCAGCACTCGTGTATGCCTGAGGTCGATGATGAAATCGCTGCTGAGTCACCATGAGATCGCCATTCTGTTTCTACTGCTCGATGCGCCCAACCAGGTCGCACCTGGTGATCCAGATGCGATCGCTCTTCAAGAAGCGAGGCTCGTCGAAATTGTGCCTACGGCTTTCGACGATGGCAGATTTCGGGTAACGCCAGCTGGGGCGGAACTACTCCGTCGTCTTCGCATGACAGCGGATTGAAGTACAAATTGGTTCGAGCCGCAATCGGCGACCGCGCACGGGTCGTGGGCGCCGATCGTCGCGGTGATCGCGAGTGCTGTTTCCCAGCGAGAGGGCGTGCGTCGATACCGGCCCCCGCGTCCTTACGGGCTTTGCGCACCGTCGTTTATTGCACTGAAAACGAGCGGCCCCCGATTTCAGCGGCCTCGAGTTGCTAATCGGGAATAAAACGGACTTTGTCGTGGTTTAACCAGTACACGCCGGACAGTTGACAAGGATCAAGGAGATCCACGCAACTCGTGCGACGGGACGTTCCAAAAGTGGAAATTTTCCGCGTTGTATTTTGGAATGCTAAGTAAACTGTGAATTGGAGTCGCCATGATGAAAGCACTCATTCCCGCCGTCGTTCTCGCTTCGGCTTTTGCCGCACCGGTCGTATCGTTCGCCCAGCAATCGAACGCACCTGTGACGCGTGCGCAAGTGCGCGCCGAGCTTGTCCAGCTCGAAAAGGCAGGCTACAACCCGGCTAATGCCGACGAAACCGACTATCCGGCCGACATCCAGGCCGCAGAGGCTCGCGTGGCGACACAAAATGCGAAAAATGCGACCGCACAGGTCCCCGTAGCTGACACCAGCGGAATGGGTGGAGTGGTCAGCGGTTCGTCGGCATCCGGTGCCCCTGCATCCGCCCGCCCCGCAGCTCATGATGGCATGAAGCCGATTTACTTCGGCACTCATTGAACAGTCAGGTGGGACGAGCCGCTGGCGCCCCATCCGGTCGCCGAGCATCGTCCTCTGAGCGCGCAGCACCTCTGCACGCCCGCATTCCCAGAACTGGCCCGCTATCGAGGTAACGCCCAGCAGGCC
The DNA here is from genome assembly GCF_013177695.1 of Paraburkholderia solitsugae. Lineage (GTDB taxonomy): Bacteria > Pseudomonadota > Gammaproteobacteria > Burkholderiales > Burkholderiaceae > Paraburkholderia > Paraburkholderia solitsugae. The sequence goes on from NZ_WOEY01000134.1 coordinate 115,971, forward strand.
AGTTCCGTTTTAGATACCTCCGCCGTCGGGCTCCCGATGGCTTCGCCTAGGCCCTTACGGTCCGGGCGCTTTTTGCTCACTGCCTGGTCGCGAACCCACGATGCCGCAGTCGAGGGTGTCGCGAATGACTTCGCCCAGCGCCCTCACGCCAGTTGAAGCGCTCGCTCGAGCGCCTGATCGAGAAATCACAGTTGCATTGACGGCATCCCACAGTTCCGTCGCTGGCCCATTTCGTTGCATGCCCGGCACATGCAACAGGTCTTCTAGAACTTGTGACGCAGGCCGAGATTGACCATTTCCTGCGTGCTGGTGCCAGCGTATCCGTACGAGCCGATCGAGGCTTGCGCCGCCATCGTGCCGCCCGTGCCATTGCCGGTTTCGCCGCTCGCATGCTGATAGGCGGCGGTCACATACACATCGGTGCGCTTCGAAAGGGAATAGTCAGCGCCGAGCGAGACCTGGTGATACGTCGCGGAGGTATCACCGCTCGATTTTGTATAGCTGTAGCCCAAGCCGACCAGAAGGGCCTTGGTGGCTTGATAGTTCACGAATCCCTGACCCGTGTTGTACTTCTCGTTCGAATCGAACACCGAGGCGCTGTCGCGGCGGTACTGCGAGTTGCTGTAGGCGGCCCCGAGCGTGAACTGCCCAAGCGTATATTGACCTGCGACGCGGGCAATCCCGAGCGAGTGCGCGGTCTGGTATCCACTGTTGATCGGGCCATCGAACGTACCGTCCGACGTGCTGTTCCAACCCGCTGTCGGACTGCGTGGGCCCGCCGACGCCGGGCTGTTCGCTGCATAGAAGTAGCCGGCGGCGAGGGCGATCGGGCCATTGTTATAGGCGGCCGCCGCGGAATACGATTGCTCCGAGCCGGTGCTGCCCGCGATGCCGCCGAACGAGTACATCGCTTCAAACTGCAGACCCGACCAGACCGGCGACGTGTACTTGACCGCGTTGTTCACGCGGAAGCTGTTGTCGTAGTTGTCGACGTCGCCCGCGGTCGCAAATGCGCTGCCGAAATAGTTGTCCTCGGTGATGCCCTGTACAAGATCGATCAGCGGATCGTACTGGCGGCCGAGCGTCACGGAACCCAGCGAATCGCTCGTCAAACCGACGTAGGCCTGCCGCCCGAATAGCCGGCCGCCTTGCCCCAGTTTGCCGGTGCTCGGATCGAAGCCGTTTTCGAGCTGGAAGATGGCTTTCAGGCCGCCGCCAAGATCTTCCGTTCCCTTGAGGCCCCAACGTGTACCCGAAAGATTGCCTGCACTACTGTTACCGAGAGCCCAGAGATTCTTGTTGCCCTGTGCGTTGTGCACGTAGGTCAGCGACGTGTCGATCGCGCCGTACAAGGTCACGCTGCTTTGCGCTTGCGCGGCGCCGGCGGACGTGAGCACGGCCAGCGAAATCATCGAAAAGGTGGTGCGTTTCATCTCATCTCCTGCGTTGGACGTCAATCCTCATGCAGAGAGACTAATCGCGCAAAACAGTAATGTAAAAAGTTGAAATACAGATCGTGTCCGATATGCGACACCTGATAATTAACTATCCTTTCAATTAATGAAAAACAGAGTTGTGGTCATAAAGGATTTTTCGAAATGTCCCTGAATGCGGCCGAATTCCGTCCCGCGAAAGCAGAAAGCATGCTTGCCGTTTGCCGTATCCGTAGACAGCCGATGCCTACGCTTAACGCGGCTTCAGCCGCGTTTTTTGTCTGCAGCGTTCGCCGAACCGGGCGGTTTGCTCACAGCCGATGCCCAGAAGATAGCATTCCGCCCAAGCATTGCTGCCTGGGCGCTCAGCAACCGTCTGAAGAAAGCGAGCCCTTGCGGCGTGCCAAGGAAGCGCTTAAGCGCTTGCTACCCTGACATCCCCGGTGATCTCAACCTTCACCTTATTGGGGTGTCGATGGCTTTCAGAACTCCGCACAAATCTGGCGGTGCGAGTTTGACGGCGGTACGAGGATGTGCGATGCCGGATTGCATCTGGAGATCAAAACGATGAAGGAAATCGATGACGCGGGGTGCGTCGTAGGGCGACTGCAGACGCACCCCGCGTCGCGTTACGCGAACAGTCGGGCACGTGGTAGAAAGGCGGTTCGCCGAAGCCCGAAAAACGCAACAGTTCCAAACATACCAATTGTCGAGGCCATTCTGAAGTGTCGTAGGGGTATGCGCCCGATTTTGGGCCCACGTAGGGGAGTGCGCGCACTGGCTCACCCTCCATCCGTAGCTGGCCTGAAGACCTCGGATTTAAGGATGGGGAGGGATGCTGGGCGTTGACTGCGCAGCTCGAATATTTCGAGCCAATGGCTGGTTTCCCGATGGTTAATCCGCTCGACATCATTGGTACAACAATCAACGCTCGGTCGCTGAGACGCTGTGTGTGCAAGCTAGATCGCAGGACTCACGTTGACCCATGTTTCCTTTTCCTGCGACGTGAAGTGCCACAAATTGTTGGCCGATACGGCATGACATGTTCGATGAGTCGTAAGGGAAATTGCTGGGACAACGCCCCGACTGAAAGCTATTTCAACAGCATGAAGAACGAACGGGTCTACGCCACGCGCTACGCCACACGGGCCGAAGCAATGGTCGATCTGTTCGAATACATCGAAGTGTTTTACAACCGCAAACGTCGTCATTCCACGCTCGGGAACGTGTCGCCGACCCAGTTCATGAACGACTGGATCGTCACACAGAATCAGCAAAATCTGGCGAGCATGATGCTCGCCTCCCGGAACACGAAAAACAGAGGGAACCTCAAAATCCACGAGCTTTGTACCCTTGCTCTTCTGCAAGTTTTTCTCGTCGTGCCATGCCATGCCATGCCAGGCAAGCTAACACGGCACACGAGAAGTTAACACGGGGCGTTTATGAAACCACTTCTAGCGTAGCGCGGTGGCGCGTGGCTCAAGAGCCGAAAAAAATATCGCAGAAGCTGACAGGTCCGACGCAGGTCGACGGAACTGAGGGAGCCGTCTTTTGTTTGATGTGGCCGGCATCGCTCGTGCCTTTCATTTCGGCGCCCATGCCACTGTCGCTTTTTTGCTGCTGGGGCATGGCGGCTTGCTGTTCAGCGTCCTGGGCGGCCACATTCGCCTCCGCAGCCTGGATATCGGTAGGATAGGTCGCGTCATCGTTGGCCGACGGATTGTATCCGGCCTGTTCGAGCCTGATGAGGTCGGCGCGTACTTGCGCTCTGGTGAGCGGGACGGACGCGGACTGCGCAAAAGTCGATGTGGAGCTGACGACCGCACTGAGCGTCAGTGCCAACAGGGCGAGCTTTTTCATGATCTTGACTCCTTCCAACAAGGGACCCGGTTTGCCGGGGAACTAGTGAAGCACGTTGACGTGTGGCTCAAGAGCCGGAATAAATAGTGCAGAAGCTGACAGGTCCAACGCAGGCTGACGGATCTGAAGGAGGCGTCTCCCGTTTGATGTGGCCGGCATCGCTTGTGCCTGTCGTTGCAACACCCATCCCACTGTCGCTGTTTTGCTGCTTGAGCCGCGCGACCTGCTGTTCAAAGATCGGCGCAACGTCGGGGTACGACGTGTCACTCACGAAATTCAGACCGTTGCGTTCGGCTTCAATCAACTCCTGCCGCACCTGTGCCCGGGTCTTTTCTTGAGCCTGCGCGTTGATCGCAATGCCCGCTGCGGCGGCGAAGATCGGGGAGAAAATCATGGTCCGCTTATTCACTTTGGACTCCAATATAAATGGCGGGAAGTTGCTGCTTCGGCATCATGACGCGAGCGAAAAACTCAACCGGGTTCCGTCGGACCACATGCGTCGTAGAGGCCTTACTGTCGGAGACAGGCGCGACGCAAAGCCACCGTTCGCTGCTATCCAGAACGTTGGACACCGCGTTCCCCTTTTCTCTGCTCGCTTCAATGTGAGAGGATGGAACGCTGCAGTCTTCATCAGGCGTGTTCACACTACGGTATACCGGGAGCGGGCGCCGCTTATTCCCAAAGTTACCAAGGGTGCAGGAAAAATATGATGCATTCGCGACCGCGTCGCCTGGCATGTTGCTGGTGCAGATCAACGGCATCAGGTCATTCCATCCCCGGCCTCACATTCATCATCGCTGCGCGGCACATCGTTGGAATAAACAGGCCGACTCTCCGGTATTTCTGTCAGACGCCAGGAAACCTGGAGGACCCGCCGATGGGCCACGATGGGAGGAAGGCCAGGAAGGTTCCAGGCTGGTCGCAGCGGAATCTCGCCGGTGACCCTCAAGGCGGTTGAGGAACCAGGCTCATCCGTGATCCGGGATGGAGCTACCGTTTTTCAGCAAACGCTGACGACAACGCCTCGCTGCTGCCGTGGAACGTGCCTATCCAACCCTCACGATAAATCCCTCCCGCGAGGAACTCGATCAATAACCATGAGCCAACGAATCAACTTCCGTGCAGCGGTGACGGCGATCACAAGCGATTTGTCAGTCACTGTGAATTCGATGACCCGCCATTGCCTACGTTGACGAAAATCTCGAAGGTTGCCGGCAGGGGGCGCCTCCCGCCGAGTTCCTGTAGATCAAATTCCCATGCGTCCAGCAACGCCGTCGCGGTCGATGAACTTGTGTTTCAACGCGGCGGCGATATGAGCAATCATCAAGAGCGCAAGCGTTAGCACCAACCCGCGGTGCAGCGTGTCAGTCAGCAAACGCAAAGGTTCGTCCCGGCCGATGAAGACCGGCATATCCGCCAAACCAAAAAAACTTACCGGATGTGCGCCCGCCAGTCGGTGCACGTAACCGGCAAGCGGCACCAGGAACAGCAGTACGTACAGCGTTCCGTGCAACACGCTCGCAGAATACGCTTGCCACCTCGGAATGCTGGGCGGGAGTGCCGGCGGTGTACGCATAAGGCGCCACAGGAGGCGTGGTGCCATCAGCATGAAGATCAGGCTGCCGATCGATGCGTGATAGAACAAGATGCCGTTGAAGCGAGGTGAGTTATGCGGGAATGTATCCATATAGAGTCCGATCGACAGGTTCAACAGGATCAAGAGCGCAATGGACCAGTGCATGATGATGGCAAAGCGTGTGTAAGTGTCATTGTTGGCGCGGGACATGAGAGATCTCACTTTTCAAAATAATGTGACGGGCGGAACCTCGCTTGCCAGATCAATCGGCAATGCAAACTGCGTGGCCGCAAACTGAAGAACCATCTCAAAGCCGGATTTATTCCCGTCGCTCGCGTCAAAGTGGCTGAGCCACCTCTGAATGCAGCGGTGCGCTCCCCGCACGAGTACACACCCGCGAACAGGTAAATCTTGCGATTATGCTGACCGGAGCACAACCGCAAGTACGCGCGATCTATTCCGGGTCGGTTGCCAACACGCCAGTCCTTCGGGAATAACCTCACTCGAGTTGCGGTATGGAAAGGACACCCTCCCGATGCTTCGGGACTGGTGAACCACCGTTCGGGAGAAGGACATGAGACGTATCTATTTTCTATTACCGAATGTGCATAGTGCACAGATGATCATCAACGAACTTCTGTTATTGCGGGTCGAGTGGCGACATGTCCACGTGATCGCCAATCACAATGTGCCGCTCGAGGATTTGCCAGAAGCAACCCTGGCGCAACGCAGCGATCTGTTGCCCGCCCTCGCGAGAGGGGCGGCGATGGGCGGCCTCACGGGGACGCTGGTCGGGCTGGTCGCACTGGCGTTCCCGCCGGCCGGCCTGACAATTGCAGGCGGCGCAGTCGTGGCAATCACGCTCTGTGGCGCCGGCTTTGGTGCATGGACGGCGACGATGATTGGCGTCGATGTACCGAATACGCGGCTCAAGCGCTTTGAACAGGCTATAGAAAAAGGCGAACTGCTGATGATGGTCGACGTCGCGAAAGATCGCGTCGAAGAAATCGAGGAGGTGATCAAGCTGCGTCACGCCGAGGCCGACATCCAGGGAACGGACCCGACGATTCCGGCGTTTCCGTGACGCTGCGTAATGCCATCTGGTTCCATCGCAATGACGCGGTCCGCCATGATGTGCGGACCAATATGAACGACAGAAAGCTCGTCGTCGTGAGGGGCGGCGCGGTAGTGCCCGCGCCCCAGCAGGTTGTGCAGGGCAGGCCATGCAGATAGTTGACCAGTTCTTCCGATCCTTACTGGTGGGTCTCGTCGCGGATATACCAGGCGACCAGCCATGCAGGTTTTGCGGCGCTCGTGCCCACACAGGTATCGGCCATTTGCCAGATAAGGCACTCAGAGGCGAACCTCGAAGCATGCGGCACGAGGGCGGCACAATTGAGCGTTGTCAACGCGGCTTCTGTTTCGCTGCAGCGCGTCCTGCCGGCGTCTTTTTCGGTTCATTGATGAGCCGGTTGGTGGTCTGAAGTTCGGCTTCGGCCCGTGCGGCCCGTTGCAGCGACTCGAACGTGCAGGCGGCTGGGGAAAAAGATACTCGTGCGGTTCCAAGTGAGCCTTCTCAATCCGTGAAAATGCCGCTGATCAGGTCGGTTCGGTCAACTAGAATTGCACCGGACGCTGCGTTTTATGTTGCACAACCATCGCCCGCAGCAACACCTGACTACCGTGCATCACGTCGCGTACGCGAGTAACGATGTACACGGAATACTGACGACCGTCCGCACCTCAAGGCGCCGGCTTCGCCTGCCCATTCTGGCCAGCGTTCATCATCGCGTTTCGTTCCGCCTGATGTTTGGCGTTAACCTTTTCTTGCGCAGCCTGAAGATCGGCGGGATATGAACCGTCATCGCCCTGGGACGGGTTGTACCCTGCCGCCTCCAGTTCGTAGAGTTCATGCATGACCTCTGCGCGCGTGACTCGATGCGTCGCCGGGTCAGGCATGGTTTGCGCAAACACGCCAGCCGAAGTCGACAGCAGAATCGCGCCGGCGACGGCCAGGTTGCGCAACGACTGGTCGAATAACCGAATTTGTGAGACTGATTTCATGGCGATACTCCTGGTGTTTCAATGTGCTTGTTCGCAGGGCAGACAAGGCGAACCGAGAATCAGATAAGTGATAAAGCGTCAGCATTGGCTCGAGCTAGCAGGACGCAAGTTCAATGAGTCGCGCTGTCATCAATAAACGCGCTCGATGATGTGAGGGCATCCAGAGAAATGGCGATCACAAGATGTTTATTCATTTCAGACTCCTGAGTGTTTCGCGAGTATCGTGCGATGTACATTGAGTAGACGGCGTTTGATCGCCGAATATTCCCGGGCCTGAAAAAAAGAATACGGGCGCCCTTTGGAACGCCCGAAATAATTTCGAACAAGTTTGGAATAAACGTGCGGCCGACCTGGTAAACGCTGTCATTCGGCCTCGTCGTCCAGTCGGATGGAGCCACGCGCGAACGACCAGGACGTCGGGCGACGTCGAGCAGGTCGCGCATGGTTGGAACACGGACATCCGTGGTGCGGATGCGCTAATTTCTTGCGGGTTAATTGCAGGCAATCTGGGGATCACTTAATGAAGAAGCAACTTTTGGCATTGGCAACTTTGTGCCCGCTGGCAGGTGTCGTCCATGCGCAAAGCAGCGTGACGTTGTACGGTCTGATCGATGAAGGATTCGAGGCCGTCAGCAATGTACCGGTGGCTGGCAAGACCGGCGGCGGCACCAAATACGCGCTCGATGCCATCAACGGACTGAACGGCACACGATGGGGTTTGCGAGGCACCGAGGATCTGGGCGGTGGCCTTGCCGCGATATTTACGCTGGAGAATGGTTTCGACCTCAATACCGGCAAGCTCGGGCAAGGCGGTGCCGAGTTCGGCCGTCAGGCTTTCGTCGGTTTGAGCAGCAGCCGTTTCGGTACGCTCACGCTCGGCCGTCAGTACGACAGCGTGGTGGACTATCTGGGCAACTTCGAATTCGGCGATTCGAATGTTGGTACAGCGCACTCGGCTCACCCAGGCGATCTGGATAACTTCAATAACAGCCGTCGAACCAACAACGCGATCAAGTTCAGGAGCATCGACTACGCAGGGTTAACGTTCGGCGGCGTATACAGCCTGGGAGGCGTGGCGGGATCGTTCACGACTGACCAGGTCTATTCGCTCGGGGCGGGCTACAAGCAGGGGCCGCTTGCCATGGGCGTGGCTTACCTGAACGTGAAGAACCCGGCGGCTTCGCTGTTCGGCAGCAACCCGTCCGATACGTCAACATCCAATGGACTGACGGGCACGCCAGTGTTTAGCGGCTACGCTACGGCGCAGTCGTATCAGGTTATCGGCTGGGGCGGTTCCTATGCGCTCGGACCTGCTGCGTTCGGCGCAACCTATTCGAACATCCGGTTCGGCGATATTGGGGCTCTGGAGCGTAGCACGGCGGTTTTCAACGATGCCGAAGCGAGCTTCCAGTATCACGTGACGCCCGCTTTTCTTGCGGGCATTTCTTATAACTACACGCGCGGCAGCGAAGTGACGGGCAAGGTCGGCGGCGTGAACAACAACCAGTTCGCCATCGGTGCGAATTACACGTTGTCGCCGCGCACCGACGTTTATGCAGCGGTCGTCTATCAGACGGTCAACGGCCGGGATTCGACGGGGGCACCCGCCGTCGCGGACGTGAACGGCGTATCGCCGTCGACTAATCAGCATCAGGCGGTGGGTCGGTTGGGAATCCGTACGCGGTTCTGACGTCACATGTCGACGCGTGACGTAACTGTCGCGCTACCGAGTGGCGTTGGGGGCGTGAGCGAAGGGGAATAAGGCCGCCGGGTCGACGGTCACCGATGCAGAGCGTCATGCTGCCGGGTCAACCCGGCAGCCAATCTCAGACGCTCGTTTACTCAAGGAGTCGTGACGTGAAATCGAATTCGTCGAATCGACTTGTCGTGCTATCCATACCTGATCCGCTTATTGTGAACGCTGCGCTGTTGGCAGCATCGAACTGTGTACGCGCAAACGTCGCTGGAATTCGGCACACTTCACATAACGCGTTCAGAGGTTACTTACGAGTTCGAAAAGCCGAAGTGAGCAGGATATAGCGCGTTCTCCAGGTGCCGATCCGTACTACCCCCGACATTCAGGCGGGCAGCAGCGGGTCGAAGCCAAACTTCAAGCGGAATAGAATGCGCTAATGGCCGGTAACGACGCGGCGCAGACCCGATCCATGCCTTGATCAAGATTGACGATACGTCTATGAAAAACTCCTTCCTGAACGGCGCCACTGCACGCGGCGTCGTCGCCGTGTTGAGTCTCGCGATCGCGCAACTGGCGAACGCCCATGCCTATCCAAAACGTCAGGTGCCACCCCCTGGGGCTAGCATGTCTGTTTCGCCCAGGGAGGTGTTGATCGATTTCGATGACGGACTCGAAGCGGCATTTAGCGCGATCACGGTGACGGATGCGCAGCGGAGGTCCGTGACGCTTGGTAAGTCGATGGTCGATTCGTCGAACCCTAAGCACATGTCGGTGCTTCTGAACCCGCTAACGCCCGGTGTGTATACGGTCACGTGGGTTGCGGTCGCCGCCGACGGGCATCGTACGGAAGCCGAATATACCTTCACGGTCAAATAGCGGCGATCCTGTCTGGCGTTGTGTTTGCATTAGGAGTTCAGTGATTCTTTCTGCAATCTTCGGCGCTCAAGTCCGTTGCGCAATTGGCGCGCGATGGAAGCGCCGACGGTCGCGGATGCGGATGAGTGATGACATCGGTGCACCTATAAGAGGCCTGAAGCGGGCAAATAGTCGACCCGTAATGCCCGAAAGATCGGGGCTGAAGGGTGGGGCGAAGACTGTCCGATGAATTCCTGCATGCCGAGGACGCGCTCACATTGCGCGGCTTGTTCAACGTAGCCTTAAAGGAATTCCCTGCTGATATCGACGCTCGATCGTTGGCTGGCGTGGTTGGTACACCGGTGCGCACAATCGGATTGATGTGGACAATCACGACATCGTGTGTTCCGCGGTTATAGATCAGAGGGAAAATTACCGGGTTACCGACGTGGCCTCCGTCCCAGTAATGTTCGCTGTTGATCTCTACCGCCTGGGACAGCGTGGGGAGGCTGGCCGAAGCAAGCACCGCCTCTGTACACAGCTCCTGGCCCGAAAAGATTCGTATTTTTCCGAAGGGATCGTAGCTCTCCGCCGATTGTGCAACGGCGCGCCAGAAGTCGTGCAGTGCCTCGCGCGCGTCTTCGGAATCACCCGTTAGTAGACCGTGGGCCAGGACGGCGGCATTCATCGCCACCAGTGCAGGTGCGATGAATGCCGCCGATTACCTACCTGTCCCGGCCGTTCTCGCACGCCTACGATCAGTTGGCGCCATGCCAGCCTGGCCTGGTTCTGAATATAAAGGCCTGTCACGTCTATGCACACATCCTGTGAAGACATTCGGGTGAAGCCAAGGAATCCAAAAAAATATTACGTTGCGTCGCCGCGACGCACGATGTCATGTCTCTATTGCCCGTGTCTTTAAGGCGGAGCATATCGATGACCAACTCGAAAGTGGTGGCTTTGAGACCGTGGATGATGAACGGCCGTGCGTGTTCGCGGTTGTGCCCCTAGGCGAATGCGGCAAGCTGATCCCGGACTGGGCCGTCTATCCCTCTCCTGAACGACACATCGGGCACGCCCGTAGCGCGCCCGGGCGCCGCGGATTGCCGGACAAACTCCGCCTGAATCCGCACGTTTACGTCGTCGCCTACGGCCGGGAACCACGTCGATAGTCCAAACCTCGCGCGGCTGAAATGGCCTTCCGCCGAGAAGCCGAGCGTGTCCTGTTTCGTCAGTGGATCGGGCGCGAAGCCGTTGAACGTCACGTCAAGCGTGACCGGTTGAGTGGTGCCGCGGATCGTCAGATCGCCGGTCAACGTGCCGCGGGCGTCTCCTGTACGTTCGAAACGCGTGCTGACGAACCGGATCTGCGGATAGCGCGCCACGTCGAACATATCGGCCCCTTTGACGAGCTTGTCGAGGAGCGGCACGTTGGTATCCACGCTGGCGGCATCGATGGTTGCCGCAACTGAACTTCTATCGAGCCCGCCTTCGTTCCAGTCGAGCTTTGCGGTCGCGCGATCGAGGCGCATCGTGAAGCGCGAATACTTGAAGTGATCGACGTCGAACGTAATGCTCCAGTGGTGCGGATCAAGTTCGTACTGACCTGGCGGCACTCGCGTTTCAGACTGGCTGACGGTATGCGTGACCACCTGGAGTGGCGTGCATGCAGCGACTATCGCGAGCACCGCAATCCACAACGCGCGCGCGACAGTCGCATGAACGGAATGCTTCTTCATCGCTTTCATCCCAGGGCTTGACCAGCGTAACAGGAGCACAGGCGACGCGACCAACACTGGATCCAGTCAGGGTGCCGTTGATGGCCCGCCAGCGCGCATTCGAATCAGCCACGTGACATGCCTGGATTCGATGGCGATCAGACTTCCGATTCAATGCAGCCAGCTATCTGCAGTACTTCATGCGCCAACCCGGCTCGTCTTGACCCTCAATTCTTCGGCGGCGGCACGACATAGGTCCTCACGCCGGCTAGTGGCGATCCGTATCCACCAGACTGCGCATTGTTCGGCAAACCATTGGAGAGTTGTGCCCGCGGATCCGTCGGATTCAGATTCAGCTCTCCCGCCTGCCGATCACCGTGGGTGGGATACTCGCTCCCGCGTGCAGCCTGCGGCATCAACCGGGTGCTGTTTTCAGGCGCGTTGATATCGTCATATGGGCTGAGACCTTGCGCCGCGACGCTGCCCGCGGCGATACACGCTACCGCTAGCAGGATTCCTCTCAATGCCATCGGTGCTCGCGACACGCTCACTCTCTCGAAAACGTTTTTCATGTCAAATTCCTTAAGGTGGCGAAAGCACGAGACCTGCTATCGACCTTGTTCTTCACAAAGACGCGCTGTACAACAAGGCGGCCGATCCTGCTTCCTCATTCCCAGCGTCGGTTCGCTGCCGGCTTCTTCATGCGCGCAACATTCGGTACCCTTGAGCGGTTGCGGTGATGCGCCTGTTTCATGCGTGCAACCTGCCCCGTGAAGATCGGTTTGACGTCTGGGCAGGAGATTTCGGTGGCGTTGTTCGGGCCGTTCGGCCGTGCCTCGATCAGTTCATCAGGAAACCTCCACGCGGGTCTTGACTTGCGCAAATGCACCTGACGAATCGAGAACCGCCAGAGAAAGGACGACCACTGCAAATTCCTTAATTGCAGACCTCAGACGGTTTTTCGATATGCAATGAGTAGACTCCGTTTCGTCGCCGGATATTCCCGCAGCCTGTGAAAAAATGGAAATTTCCACGACCGAAACACGTAAAAAAAATCGATTGCGGTGTGAGTAGCCGAGCCGTGGTTCCGTTGACGGATCATCCGGCCATATCTTCAGGCCGGATGGAGCGATACCCGCGGGGCGGGTCCAGAGAGTAGGGAATAAGGATGACGGTTCAGTGGTTTACCCATGCAGAGCGACGTGCGCTGGAGACGAGTGGATTGCGGCCATCACGCGCTCGAAAACCAAGGAGTAGCAACATGAAATTGAATTCGCTTAATCGGCTTGTTGGTCAATCCGCGCGTGGTTCGCTCATTGTGAGTGCGGTGCTGATGGCAACGTCAGCCTGTGTGTACGCGCAAACGTCGGCGGAGCCCGGCACGCATCAGGTCACCCGTGCCGAAGTGCGGCAAGAACTCAAGGAGTTGGCGGCGGTCGGATATCGCCCTGTTCCCAATGATCTCTACTACCCAGATGACATTCAGGCGGCGGAACAAAGGTTGGAGGCCAAACATCAAGCGGAAAAGAATGCGCTGACGGGGGCAAACCAGATGGCGCAGACGAAGCACACGCCATGAATGCGACGGATTGCGCGTACAGGTCGCACACGGTTTCTCGAGGCCGGGCAGGGTCGGTTTGAGGTTCGCCCATCAATAGTGAGCGGTATCGGGGGCGCACCGTTTGATTGTGAAGTGCTGATGGTTCATGCCGAAGCGCGAGAGGAATGCATGTGTGTGAGGGTGGGCGATCTGAAGCCCTTCATCGGCGCCTCCCGGTCGTGGGTTGGCCGGTGGTGCGTTTCGGCCCGTTACTGACTCAAAAGCCGGCGTTCACTATAGCGTGTCTGACATTGGCCCGTTCGTGAATCCCGGCTCTGGCTGGCGGGGACTGCGCGGCCCGCTAAGGACCAGTTTGCTCGGTACGCGTGCGCACGCGCCGGGCAACTGGCGAAAATGGAAGCACTTCGTCACCGTTTTTGCGATGCGCTCCTGTCTGCGATCACCAGCCATCTGCCATACACATTTGTCGCCCGTGATTCCAGACATGAGGAGAACTGCCATTCAGGAGCCGAAGAACGGCTGGCAGTAGCTGACTGGACCTACGCATTCATTGCTGCCGGCCTGGGGCAGGGATGTGCATCCCGCAGCCATCAGTCCCGCGAAGGCGGCGGGGAGCCAGACTGCGCGGCGGATGGGCGACGAAACCTTCCTGTCTACGGGCCGGCTGCGCAAACCTGGAATGCCGTTCGCCGCCTTGTTGTCGCGGGCTGCGCCAGCGCTGTACGCGCCGGGGACCGGGCTTTCGCGAAGATCAAACTGGTTCATTTTCGCATCTCCTGTCTTGAATTGGAGCGGGGGGCGGGCCTGCAGGTCTTCGCACTTTCAGGCGCGGCCTCGCATGGCCATGAGCATGTCTAATCGACGTGCACAATTGGTTAGCTATGTAGACGCTGTTTCGTCGCTGGATATTCCCGCACCTTCAATAAAACACATTTGGCCGGCAGCGAAATCAGTTCGTCGTAGGCTCGTCAGCATCAGGCGGCGGATCGGTATTGGCCACCGATTCTGATCACGTCGCGGTTACGTGAGTGGTAATGCGATCCTGGTGCGCGGGCACCGCAGCCAACCAGGGCGCGAACCGGTTGCGCCGATCCCACGGCCACATTCGAAATGTGCAGCGGGCTGGAATAAAACGGATGACCCGGCAGTCTATGCATTGAATCCAGTCCGGAGGCCCGTCGGATAATCTGGCGGTCTACCTCCTGAACCTTAGTCGAGAGGGCACTATGTCGTCAGATCTTCCATCCGATCCGTCGCGCCGCGGCGCGTTGAAATGTCTTGCCTTCGGTGGCGTAGGCACCGTGTTTGTCCTGGCCGGCGGTATTCTCACGCCGGTGGAACTGGCCCTCGCCGCCACAGCGAAGGATTCGTCAGTTGCCTCGGGTGTTCCCCTGTTCCTTCAGATCAGCGATTCTCATATAGGCTTCAACAAGGAAGCCAATCCGGATGTCGCCGGTACGCTCAAGCAGACGATTGATTTTGTCAACGCCATGCCGATCAAACCGGCGCTGACGATTCACACAGGCGACATTACCCATCTTTCCAAACCGTCAGAGTTCGACCTCGCGGCCCAATTGTTGTCGGGCCTGAATATCACCGAGTTGCATACCGTTCCCGGCGAGCATGATGTGACAGACGGGCCAGGGACGGAATACTTCAACCGTTTCGGTCAAGCCTCGGACAACAAAGGCTATTACAGCTTCGACCACAACGGCGTGCACTTCATCGGGCTCGTCAACGTCATGCATTTCAAGCCGAACGGGTTGGGAGGCCTGGGCGACGACCAGCTCGCCTGGCTGGAAAATGATCTGAAGGGGCGCTCGTCCAGCACGCCGATCGTCGTCTTTGCGCACATGCCGATGTGGACGATTTACGAACCGTGGGGGTGGGGCACCGGCGATTCTGGCCAGGCGATGAGCTATCTGAAGCGTTTTGGTTCGGTCACCGTCCTGAACGGGCATATCCATCAGATCGTGTCGAAGGTGGAGGGCAATATCACCTTCCATACCGCGCGCTCGACGGCGTATCCCCAACCGACGGCCGGCAATGGCCCCGGCCCCATGCCGCTGACGGTGGCGAGCGATCAGCTTCCGAGGATGCTTGGCGTGACCAGCATCAAGATCGCGCGTCACCCGCTGAAGGCGACACTTACCGACACGACACTCGCCTGAATTGCCACACCGTGCTATTAACCAGGAACCCTATCATGCCAATCACTACCCTTCGCCGCGCCATGGCGGTCTCCGCCGGAGTCGCGATTTTCATGGCTGCATCGGCTGATTTCTCCGCCGTGCAAGCGCAGGAGTCTAATGTCGTCGTTATAAAGAATTTTATGTTCTCGCCGATGTCGCTCACGGTCAAAGCCGGCTCGACCGTGACCTGGAAAAATCTCGATGGCGAACCGCATGCGGTCGTCAATGATACCGGCCTGTTCCACTCCGGCGCGCTCGATCAGAACGACACCTTTCAGTTCAAGTTCGATAAACCCGGTGTCTACAAGGTATTCTGCGGCATTCACCCGTACATGAAAGAGACGATTACCGTCCAGTAGGTGCACTCTCTCCCTGAGTTCATGCCGCCAGAGGTTGAGTAACCGTCCGGAAGGAGGCGCGAGGGGGAGCTCCGTGCTGCACACTATCAATGCTGGTGCGCAGAACGGATTATCACATTCCGAACTGTGACGCTGCGCCGACTCAAGGTGTCGGCTTCGTCTGCCCGGTCTGCCCCAGGCCCATCACTGCACTTCTTTCCGCTTGATGTTTGGCGGCAACCTTTGCTTCTGCGGCCTGAATGTCGGCGGGGTAGTCCTCATCGTCGCCCTGGGCCGGGTTATACCCGGCCGCCTCCAGCTCTTCGAGTTCATGTCGCACTTCCGCGCGAGTGAGCTGATGTGCGGCAGGGGCAGACGAAGTTTGCGCATACACGCTGGCCGAAGTTGCCATCAGCACCGCGCCCACGACAACCAGCGCGCGTAGTGGCTGGTCAACAAACTGATTCATCGAATCCGATTTCATAATAGCGCTCCTTGCTTCCTGGGGTGCTGCGTCGCGCGAGGATCGGCCTGGGCTGAACATGATGCGAGCGGTGGTGAGAGGACGGGACGCATGCGTGCCGTCATCCACCAGGGAAGTTCAGCCGGGACGAAACGCGGGTTCAATTGGTAGTGCTGTCCGTCATGGTTGCGCGCTGTTTCGCAAGACGCTCCTGCTTCATGCGAGCGACCTGCGCCGCGAAGATCGGATTGACATCCGGGTACGAGGTATCGGTGACATAGTTCAGGCCATTCTGCTGCGCTTCGATCAGTTCCTGATAGACCTCCGCGCGTGTCTTGCTCTGAGCAAATGCGCCCGATGACATGAGAGCGACCAGAGAAATGGCGGCAATGGCGATCTTCTTCATTTCAGACTCCTGATAATAGTGTGCGGTATGCAATGAGTAGACGCTGCTTCGTCATCAGATATTCCCGAATCTTCGATAAAAGCATTGGCCTGACTGTTCGCGTCAGCTTGCGATGGGCGACATATATCGGATGGCTGGTCGCGGTGATGTCGGCCGTCCGCGGGGGGGGGAGGGGGCGCCGGTCCACGGGCATGGTTACGTTCGCGGGAGAGAGAGTGCGCCGTTGTGACCTTCAGCGCGAATACAATGACTCTGAAATCACTCATCCGTCTGCCCGCGCTCGAGGGCGTCGCCAGCCGGTATGGGGAGAATTAGAGGAGGGGCGTCGGATCGTGCACCGGACCGGGTAAGGGGAGGACTTGACTGGCGGCTCAAGCCGGAGATAATCCACAGCGACAGGCTTGGTTAGCTTGATGAATCTGCGTCAGCCGAGGCTTTTCCCCAGGATTACTCCGCACGCGCGTATTGATCACATGACCTCCACGAGCTACGCCAGAGTAATACGGAGCGATTTTGACCGGCGCGGAATAAAAACGACGTGCTGACGGTCTTATAACTGTCGGTCACGGATTGCGGTTACTGCAGGAATTTCACAATGACCGATCCAGTCAGCGCGCAGCGCTTTGAGAAGCTCGTGTTACCTCATATGAATTCGGCCTTCAATGTTGCGCGATGGCTGACGCATAACGACCAGGATGCCCAGGACGTGGTGCAGGAGGCGTATCTGCGCGCGTTCCGGTTTTTTGGCGGATTCCGCGGCGACGATGCCCGCGCCTGGTTGCTAAGCATCGTGCGCAACACCTTCTACACCTGGTATCAGCAGAACCGGGGCCACGCACCGGATACGTTGGAGTTTGAGGAAGACATGCATAGCCTCGAGACAAGTACCGCTGATCACGACGACAGTCCTGAAGCGATGCTCATACGCAGCCAGAGCCAGAAGCGGGTGCACAAGGCGTTGCAGAGTCTGCGTCTGGAATACCGGGAGGTGATCGTGCTGCGGGAGCTGGAAGAGTTGTCGTACAAGGAAATCGCCACCATTGTGGGCATCCCGATGGGGACGGTGATGTCGCGCCTCGGACGCGGCCGCCAGCAACTTGCGGCGCTGCTCGCCCCGACGGATCAGGAGGCATGATGGATCACGAACAGGCCTTCGAACTACTGCCAGGCTATCTCGACCAGGAATTGAGCCTGTCCGAGGCGCTCGAATTCGAGCACCATATGGCAGGCTGCGAGCAGTGTCAGCAGGTCTACGCGCAGCACCGCCAGGTGAGTGCGCAGCTCAGGCAGGCGGATTTGCGCGTCGAGGCGCCCGCTGAACTGGTGAAACGCATCAAGGCGGCGTTGCCGGGGCGGCCATCGCTCTGGCAACGGCTGGTTGAGCTGTCCGGTTCGCGCAGCGGCGGTGGGTCATTGGGCTGGGCACCGGTTGGCGCGATGGTGATGAGTGTGGTCGCGCTGACGTGGAGCGCGGGGTTGTACCTCTCGGTGCCGTCGAGCGAGACACGCCTGAGCCAGGAACTCGTGGACAACCATATCCGCTCGCTGCAGTTCAACCACCTCTCGGATGTGATTTCAACCGACCGGCACACGGTGAAACCGTGGTTTGACGGCAAGCTGGACTTTGCGCCGCCGGTGGTCGATCTGGCGCAGCAGGGATATCCCCTGGTTGGTGGGCGGCTGGATTACCTGGACGGGCGGCCGGTGGCCGTGATGGTCTATCGCTACAAGTTGCACCCGATCAATCTTTATGTATGGCCGGGGGACGACGCGGGTACCACGCCTCATATCTACCAGCGGCAGGGCTATCATCTGGCGCACTGGAGTGCTGTAGGAATGAATTACTGGGCGATTACCGATGCGGGCGACATGGAACTGAACGGCTTCATCACGGACCTGCGAGCGCATCCCGCTACCTAGCTGGCGTCAGGCCTGAGGCATCTGGGACGCCTTGGACAGCACGCGGACGGGAACCGGGTCATGGCGGCCCTTCAGGTGTGCATCAAGCTGCGGCAGGTCTGCCGCTGAAACGCCGGCATGCTGGAACACCTGTTCGGACACGATAGCGTCGCAAGCGACTTCTTTTGTCAGTTCCTCAAGTCTTGAGGCCACGTTCAGTGGGTCGCCAATTGCCGTGAATGTCACATGCTCGCGAAAGTCAATCTCACCCATTACAGCCCGGCCGCAATGCAATCCAATGCCAAACCGGATGGGCGTTTGCAGCTGCTGTCCGAGCGCAGCGTTGAGTTGATCAATGTTGGCTGCCACCAACGGCACCGCGCAGAGCGCCTGGCGACACGCAATAGCCGGCTCGCCGCGTAAGCCAAGATCGCGAGCACAGCGTCGCCCATGAACTGCGTTGGTATCTGCGCTACAAGCTCAGTCTGCGCGATCTTGTGGAGATGATGGCTGAACGCGCTTGTCCCTCGCCCACACTGCGGTCCTGCGTTGGGTGAAGCGCTACACGCCAGAGTTCGTCAAACGCTGGAATCAGCTGGCCACGACAGCCGGTCGATCGTGGCGAGTCGACGAGACCTATGTGAAGATTCGTGGCAAATGGGCCTATCTTTACCGCGCTGTTGACCGAGCGGGAAAAACGATCGATTTTCGCCCGCCTGCCGAATTTGCACCACGACCCCGCATCCCGCCGAGTCAGGGAATAACCGGCGCATGCTCACGGTACTATAGGCATGGCATCCGAAATGGGAGATCAAAATGGACATCATCGACATGGCCCGTGCGTCGGGATTGACCGTTATCCTCGATGGCAGGATTGGCCGCGAGGAATACCAGAGCGTATGCGGTTCGGTATCAGCGTTACAGCGATTCGCCGCGTCGCTACGGCTATGCGCGGCGCATCAGCATGCCAGCGCCCCGCATCGGTCATCGGCGGCCAGCGTGTTTGGCCGGTTACGCCGGCGCATCAGCAGACTTGCGAGAATAGCGGGCGCCATGGCGACGCCCTCCCGACGCATGTCGCGCCTCGTTCATCGGAGACAGAAGTGAGAGGCTTCGGCGGGACGCCCACCCCACCGGCGAGGTGAGGATCAGGATGCAAGCCGTTCTGCGCCGTCTTCAACTCGCCTCGGGCCTCGTGATGCTGACCTATCTCTTTCTGCATCTGGTCAATCACGCGCTCGGGATCTGGTCGCTCGACCTTGCGGGACGCGGTCTCGTACTCGCGCTGCGGCTGTGGCGCAGCACGCCTGGAACGATCGCGCTGTACGGTGCCGCGTCCCTGCATTTTGCGCTGGCGTTGCACACGCTATACGGGCGGCGTCACTGGGCGCTGCCGCCCGCCGAATGGATCCGCCTCTGGGCCGGGCTCAGCCTGCCGATGCTGCTGATCCGCCATGCGGTGACGACCCGGCTTGCGTCTACGCTCTATGGCTTCGAGCCCGACTATGAGCGCGTCATCGCCGTGCTGCTCACGAGCGGCACACAGGGTCTGCAGCTTGCGCTGCTTGCACCGGGCTGGATACACGGATGCCTCGGACTGTGGTTCCGCCTGCGCCACTATGTGTGGGCGCGCCGCGTGAAGCCCGCGCTGCTGGCGTTCATGGTTCTGTTGCCGCTGCTGTCCGCAGCGGGCTTTGTGCGGATGATGCGAGCCGTCGAGGGGAAGCGCCTCGGACTTCCGCACGCCGATCCGACGCTCGTCGCCCATCAGGCAGCACTCGGTGCCTGGCGCCACAATCTTCTCACCCTGTATCTCGCCCTGGTTGCCAGTGCGTTGATCCTGGGCCAGTGGCGCAACGGCCTTGAACGTCGAAGGCTGCGAAAGAGTTCACTGAGTTCCTGACGGGTTGGGACTGCACGCGAGATCCCCACGCCCGCATATTCGTCAAAGATCGGGCACATCTGGCGAAGGCTGCACCGGATGGTTTCGTTCAGAGGTTCGGATTCATGTTTCGGGAAGTAAAGCGTGCTCTGAAAGGGTACCCAGCATCTTCCCAGTAGATTTTGGGCAAACCGAAAGATTGCCTTACGTCAAAAAACGCGTATAATTGAGTGACTACTCACTCTATATATGCAGAAAGTCCATGGCACGCCCGTTGAGTCCGGAAAAACACAACGCCCTGTTAATGTCGGCAACGCAGGCCGTTGCTGAGCAGGGTGTGCAGGCCACCACGGCGAGCATTGCCCGGGGCGCCAGCGTGGCTGAGGGTACCTTGTTCACGTACTTCGAGAATAAGGAAGTGCTGTTTCAGGAGGTCTATCTGCACCTCAAGCGGAGCCTCGCGGAAACCGTGATGCCGGACTATCCTGATGAGGCGGACTACCGGCAACGCATGGAGCACGTTTTCCAGCGCTATGTGAGTTGGGGGCTCTCCAATGCCGCCGGGCGGTTTGCCGTCGCGCGGCTCTCGGCTTCGGGGCATATACTGGACGAGACGAGGGCGCGGGGTATGGAGGCGTTTCTGGCGGTGTCCCGGATGATGGAGGCCGGAGTGCGTGACGGTGTGTTGGTGGATGCGCCAATCACCTTTCTTTCATCGGTGATCGAGCACATTGCCGATACCACAATTGAGTACGTGAACAAGTATCCAGAGGATGCTGAACGTCACCGCGCGCTGGGATTTCGGGTCCTATGGCGGGCGATCACGGAGTAAAAATTTTCGACTTTAATTGAGCGCGTAGTCGCTCATTTATTTGCAAGGAGAACAGAATCATGTCCAGTCAGAAGTGGTTCATAACCGGCGCGTCCAGTGGTCTGGGGCTTGCCCTCACTGAAAAGGTGCTCGCAGAGGGGCACCGTGTGGTTGCAGCGGTGCGCCGTGTCGACGCGATGCAGGAGTTGAAACAGAAATACCCGGTGCTGCTCGAGGTGGGGTCGCTCGATTTGACCAATCGCGAGCAGGTGCAGGCTGTCGTTGAGCGCCACGCAGATGTCGACGTCGTCGCCAACAATGCCGGTGGCGCAGTTATCGGCGCAATGGAGGAAATGACTGAAGCCGATATCCAGCAGCAGCTCGCTCTGAACCTGCTCGCACCCATTCATGTTACGCGTGCGTTCCTCCCAGCGATGCGTGCGAAGAACAGCGGCACGCTCCTCTATGTCAGTAGCGTCGGTGGGCGTGCAGCCTTCCCGAGCGGTTCCATGTATCACGCCGCGAAGTTCGGTCTGGAAGGCTTTGCTGAATCGGTGAGCCAGGAAGTCGCCGAGTTTGGCATCAAGACGATCATCATCGAGCCGGGCTCGATCAAGACGGGTTTTGTGGCCAATATCCGCTGGACCCAGGAACTCGACGCCTACAAGGACGGCATAGTTGGACAGCTTCGCCGCCAGATTGTGGCGGTTGGTGAGGAACAGGCTTCGGGTGACCCCGTGAAAATGGCCGACGCCATCTATACGGTCAGCCAGATGCAGGAGCCGCCGCTGCGTGCTGTCCTTGGCGGGGATGCCTATGCGGTGCTGGACGCTGGTTACTCGCGAAGCCTCACGGCGTTGCAGGCGCAAAAGGAGCTTGCCGAATCCGTGATGTTCGAAGGTAAGGCTGGATTCAATCCGCAGTAAGCATGGTGACCGCTGCATCGCAAGCCGCCGTGAAGCAATGCGTTTTGCCGACGGCGGTAGCCAGGAGCGTGCTCGAAGACTGCCGCATGGCAGAGACGAAAAGCGCGTCGGGTTTGCAGCGGCCTGTGTCTGCGGGTGAAGCCGATTAGTTTTGGGATCGCCCGCGGCTCTGTCAAAAACGCACCGGGATCGGTGCATCTCAAAGGTCGAACGATCATGTCCAAAGTCTGGTTGATTACAGGTGCGTCCCGAGGTTTGGGCCGCTCCATTCTCGAAGCCGCGTTGCAGGATGGCGGCAAGGTACTGGCGAGCGCGCGCGACACGTCGCGATTCACCGATTTGCAGGCGCGGTACGGCGATCTCCTGGCAACGTTTGAACTGGACGTCACGAATGAACAGCAGGCGAAGGAGGCCGTGTCCGAAGCGGTGCGCCTCTTCGGACGGCTGGACGTGCTGGTCAACAATGCCGGCTATGGCCATATTGAGCCGTTTGAGTACACGTTCGCTGAGGATTTCCGCGCGCAGATTGAGACCAATCTCTTTGGGGTGGTGAATCTCACGCGTGCGGCCATTCCGGTCATGCGAGCACAGGGCGGCGGCCACATTTTTCAGGTTTCGTCGGCAGGCGGCCGCATCAGCACTCCGGGACTGTCGGCTTATCAGGCGGCCAAATGGGCGGTGGGCGGATTCAGCGACGTAGTCGGCAAGGAAGTCGCGCCCTTCGGGATCCACATCTGCACGCTGGAGCCCGGCGGCATGCGCACCGAATGGGGTCATGAGGCTCGCGCGACGCTGCAGAATTTGCCGCAGGACTACCAGGCATCGCTGGGAGACTTCAAGGCGCTCATTGATGCCTACGTCGGCCATGAAGTGGGGGATCCTGAGCGCATCGCGAAGCTGATCGTGGCGCTAGCATCGCGTGCAATGGTTCCAGCGCGCCTTGTGCTGGGCTCAGACGCCTGGCAGGTCGTGGAAACCGAGGAACAGGCACGCCGCGAGACGATGCAGCGCTGGAAGCCCGTCACCCTCGCTGCCGATTTTGGAGCCGTATCGCCCGAGTGGCCGTCGGAGTGACACCATGCGCGTTGTCCTGATCGGCGCGACCGGCATGGTTGTTGGATTGAACTCAACGTCCAGCAGACCCGCTACGAGTGCATTACCCAGTCTCTCTTCCCGCTGGACAAGTTGTCGCTGATGCATCAAATGGAGCACGGCGACAACGCTCGCATGTTCGATCGCGCGCGAGTCTAGCTCGTGGCTGCTGCCTGCGATGAGATCCAGCCAAATGAACCCGACCACCGAGTCTTGAAGTCGCACTGGCAGGCACAGTCTCGAGGTTGGACCATCTGGCGGTTCGAATTCCACGACGGTGGGGTGATGCGCGTCGACCATCCTGGTAGCCATCGCTCTCATTTGTGGCTACTACTCTGTCTTGCCATCTTTCCTGCTGCGAGCGTTCCCGGTGGAGATGCGTTATACGGGCATCTCTCTGAGTTTCCAGCTGTGTGGCGCAATTTTCGGTGGTACGACGCCGTTGATTGGGGTTTCGTTGGCGAAGACGTTTGGTGGCGATTGGTTGCCATTGGGGATTTTGTTCTTGTTGATTTCTGGAAACTTGCAGAGCTGTGAATCGGGGCTTGGTCGGACGGCCACCCACGTCTCAACATGAACGAGGCGAGTGGCAGCAGGAAACGGGAGCATGTCGCAGTTGCGTTCGACGAGTCCCGACCCTAGGGGCCAGGAGTTGGTTATCTAGTCAACAGACGGTTGCGCCTATCACGATCTCTGTCGCGCAACGTCGAGATTGACCACGCCGTGTCGCGTGCTAGATGCTCGAGAGGACTTCCGCTATTCTGTCAGTTGTTTAATAGCCGTACCATAATGACCATGGATCTCGACAAAATCGACGCTCGCATTCTTGACCTTGTGCAACGTAACAATCGCCTGACCAGCGACGAGCTTGGAGACAAGGTCGGATTGTCCGCAACTGGGGTCCAGCGTCGACTGAAGCGGTTGCGATCAGAGGGCGTGATTGAAGCAGACATTTCAATCGTTTCACCCAAGGCGATTGGCCGGAACGTGACGATGTTGGTCCTGGTCACCTTGGAGCGGGAGCGGGCGGACATCGTTGACCGGTTCAAACAGGCGATCTGCAATACTACCGAGGTAATGAGCGGCTTCTACGTCACTGGTGATGCAGACTTTGTTCTACTGGTTACTGCAAACAATATGGAAGACTACGAGCAATTTACCAGGCGTTTCTTCTACGAGAATACGGATATTAAGTCTTTCAAAACGATGGTTGTTATGGATCGCGTTAAAGCTGGCTTTACTCTGCCGATGCCTTTAGGTGCGTCAATTTAGATTGGTTCGGAAAGGAAGGCACCGGCAAAGTCATGTCTATTTTTCCTTGACCGCTGGGATGGTGTTGTGAACTGGCATCGACGGTCTACAAATATTCTCTCGATGATTGGGAAATATTGATAGCTTCGTGTGCTCCCGATTTCGGTTTCTTGTCCAATCGATCGAGAGGGTGACATGGCGTGCGAGCGGATACGGACGTCTCACGGAGTAAAAAGAGCTCCTAAACATCGCGCGACGTAAAGGAGCTAACTCCCGGACCTAAGAACGGTCATAGAAGCTTAGGAATGCGTCGGATCTTTGGCCAGTTCGTTCTCAACCTGTGAGAGCGCCTGACGAGCAATGCCAACGATGTCGTCGATCTCCGCCCTGGTAATCGTGAGCGGAGGAGCGAAACCCAGAATGTCACCGTGCGGCATCGCGCGAGCGATCAACCCGCGGTCTCGAGCTGCTTTCGACACTCGTGCCCCGACCTTCAGTTGCGCGTCAAAGCGTTGCTTGGTCGCCGGCTCAGCAACGAATTCAACCGCTGCCATGAGGCCAACACCACGAACCTCACCAACGATCGGCGAATCGCTGAACGCATCCTCTAGTGCCGTCTGGAAATATTCGCCGACGTTTGCGGCATTTCCGGGGAGGTCCTCACGCTCGACGATGTCGAGGACTGCATTTGCAGCTGCGACGCCAATCGGATGGCCAGAGTACGTGTAGCCATGCGAGAAGGCACCGACCTTCTGTGCACCTGCGTCGAGCACCTCATAGACCTTTTCGCCCACGATACATGCCGACAGTGGCGCGTACGCCGACGTGAGCCCCTTCGCGACGGTGATGAGGTCCGGCTCTATCCCGTACTTTTGCGATCCAAACATCGCGCCGGTACGACCGAAGCCTGTGATCACTTCGTCTGCAATCAGCAGGACATCATATTTCGCCAGAACCGGTTGGATCGCTGCCCAGTAGCCTTCCGGTGGGGGCGTGATGCCGCCCGTGCCGAGCACAGGTTCAGCGATGAATGCACCGACCGTTTCCGGGCCCTCACGAAGAATGAGTTCCTCCAGCTCGCGAGCACGACGTGCCGAGAACTCCAGCTCCGTCTCACCCGGATTTGCACCCCAATAATAATGGGGTACGCCCGTATGCAAAATGCCTGAGACCGGCAGGTCCATGTGGTCGTGATAGAAGCTCATACCCGTCATCGAGCCGGACACAACTGAGCACCCGTGGTATCCGCGTTCACGCGCGATGATCTTCTTTTTCTTCGGCAGCCCGCGAAGATTGTTGTAGTACCAGACCAGCTTCGCCTGCGTTTCGTTGGCGTCGGAGCCGGAAAGGCCGTAGAACACCTTGCTCATCTTGCCCGGCGCCATCTTGACGAGGCGGTCAGACAGTTTGGCAAGCTCCTCCGTCGTGTGTGCGGCGTACGTGTGGTAATAGGCGAGCTTGTAGGCTTGCCGCGCAATCGCCTCGGCGACTTCGTCGCGGCCGTAACCAACGTTGACGCAGTAGAGGCCGGCGAACCCGTCAATGTACTCGCGGCCTTCGGCGTCGCGAATGCGAATGCCCTTGCCACCTTCAACGATCGTGGGATCTCCGGCCTTCCCGGCAGCAAAATCGTGAAGCTGCGTGAACGGATGGAGGACCGAATTGCGATCCATTTCCGAAATCTTCTTGATATCCATGTCTATCTCCTTAATCCTTCAAATTGCCGAAGCAGGTGTACTTCTGCTCCATGTAATCACCCATGCCGTAGCGCGATCCTTCCCGCCCAAGGCCCGACTGCTTCCGTCCCCCGAACGGAATCGATGCACCCGTGAACTTTGGCGTATTGACGGCCACCATCCCGTACTCCAGTCGATCGGACATACGCATCGCACGATTCAGGTTGCTCGTGTATACATACGCAGCGAGACCGTATTCGGAATTGTTTGCGCGTTGCAGTACTTCAGCTTCGGTATCAAACGGCAGGATTGCGGCGACCGGACCGAACGTCTCCTCCTTCGCAATATCCATGTCATCTGCAACGTCAGCCAGAACTGTCGGAGGAACGAACTGGTGCCCCAGCGGAGAGATGCCTCCACCTGCAACGACGCGGGCTCCCGCGCTTACTGCCTGCCCAATCTGATCGCGACATTTCGCAGACACAGACGGACGAGTCATTGGGCCGATGTCGGAGCTGGGATCCAGACCATGTCCCACCTTCAGCTCTTTGACAGCGGTCGAAAACTTCTCCACAAACTGCTCGTAGATGGATCGCTGGACGTAGATTCTGTTTGCAGCAAGACAATCCTGGCCAGACGTCGCAAACTTCGCATCAATACAGCCCTCGACCGCGACCTCGAGAGACGCGTCATCAAATACGATGAAAGGTGCGTGACCGCCCAGTTCCATCGAGACCTTCTTGACCGTCTCTGCCGACTGGCGCAGCAGGATTCGGCCCACCGTGGTCGAACCGGTGAAGCTGAAGGAACGGACCTCCGTAGCTTCAAGAAGACGTTTGGACATCTCGGCCGCGTCGCCGTTGATGACCTGAAACACACCCGCCGGCATACCTGCTTCTTCAGCCAGTTTTGCGATGGCCAGCGCGCATAGCGGCGTTTCCGGCGCGGGCTTGATGATCATCGGGCAACCCGCTGCGAGCGCAGCGCCGGCCTTGCGCGTAATCATCGCGATCGGAAAATTCCAGGGTGTAACCGCCGCCGTCACTCCGATTGGGTGCCAGGTGACTGTCAGCCGGCTACCCGCCAGGTGGCTCGGAATAGTCTCCCCATAGGCACGTTCACCTTCGGCTGCAAACCAGTCGAGAAAATTCGCGGCGTACTCGATCTCCCCGCGCGATTCCTTGATAGGCTTGCCTTGCTCCGACGTCATGATTACGGCGAGGTCTTCGGAGTTGCTCCGCAGCAATGCAGCCCACCTTCGAAGAATCGCGCCACGCGCGGTCGGAACAAGTTCGCGCCAGCCTTCAAACGCAGCTCGCGCAGCATCGACCGCGGCATCAATGGCGTGCGCGGAAAGCATGTCCACTTGGGCAATCACCTCGCTGGTTGCGGGATCGATGACACTTATCTTCTCCTGGCCGGCTTTCCACGAACCGTTCACGTAGGACCGGTGTTCCAACAGGTCCGCGCGGCTCAGCGAAGCCAGTGCATTTCTTGCTAACTCTTTCACGACGTGTCCTTATAAGCTCGTCAAACGACGTATACATGGTAGCGTCGGTGCCTCGCTGAAAAAGCGCTCTTGAATTGACTGTGACGTCGAATTCCGGCGATGTTCCTCTCGCTACGCAGCTTTTCAACGCCGCGTGGCATTGAGGATGTATTCCCGTCGAGGCGACTGGCGACCGCACGACCTACGGCTCCTGGCCCGGCGCACAACACCTCCGGGTAGTCAAACGCCCAACGATTCCCTGCCAGTTGACGGTCCGCACAAATTGTGCGCGACGAAGACAAAATTGCAGATTATCTGCGTGATGTAGCGATCAAACGCCGTATTGCGCTTTTATTGCCGGCGGAAACTCTCTCCATTCCAGATGAACTCGAGGAGAGGCGGCATGAAACCTGGCTCACGTTGCGAAGTCGTCCAGATTGGACATCCCGCTGCCGACAGTGCTTCGCAACGCAACGTGACGACGGAGTCCACTGGCCACCATTCCGATTTCAGTGGCCTCGCGTACGCTCGAACGGAAGGGAAACAGCTATTTGGCGCTTCAGCAGAGGCACATTTAATTGGATGTGCATACGGCCTTCTATGGTGAAGAGCGTGTGACGGATGGTTCCTTGAGTTACCCATAATCTCGAAAGATTCACGACGGCGCTTTTTTTTGGAACCTGGCAGACCGGCAAGATGCATCCTGGAAATTCAGCGAGCACGAATGAGCACAGCACCTTTACTCACTGTCAAGCAACTGACACCCGCGTCTTTTTCTCCGTTTGGCTGGGTGTTGGGTAAAGCAATGGCGACTGCCGGCGACAAGCCGTTCTTCAAAGGCGCCACGCTGTCGATGTGGCGGGAGCACCTGTTCGATACGGGGGCTCCGAACGAGACCGAAATAGTGTGGGGCAGCTTCAGCGATGACGACCCGATTGTGCGCACCCTCGAGACACGCTTGTTGACTCAGCAAGCGGTTGTGCCACTGACCGGGCCGTTGATCCAAATTGTTGCTGCCAGCAATGAATCTGGTGGCCCTGACATTGACTCAATCAGAGCCTTTGAAATTCCAATAGGCATGGGGACATTCGTGCGCCCGGGATGTTGGCACGCAATCCGTGTGTCGAAAGGCGAGGTTATGGCTCTTCTGCTATCTCGGCAATCGACAACTTACGATTTGATTGTCCACCTGCACACGGGATGTCCAACAGCAGAGAGTTCAAGGAATTCAATTGTGCCGCGTCGGGTAGTCTTGAGGGAGGTCGAGTCAAACGAAATTGTCGATGTCGCATAAATCTTTTCGTTAATACCAAAAAGCGCAGTGATTTTCTGAATCTCTATTTCGATTGTGGTTGCGTGCGGATTGAAGGCATTCAATTCGAACGGCGTGGTTGTGCCTTTTGCTTTACATACGCTTATAACGCTACATTTTGAGTTATCTCACGTTCAATAACAGGTGGTGATCATGCGCAAAATTGAATCCCTTTCGTATATTGCGGCGCTCTCGTCGCTTTCATGTGCTTTCGCGGCCGTCTACCCGGCACCGGCGGTCGCAGATGAGACAGTGGTGATCGGCCATGTTGCTCCGCTCACTGGCCCTGTCGCACAGTTGGGTAAAGACAACGAGAATGGTGCAAGGCTCGCGGTCGAGGAGATCAACGCAAAAGGCCTCGTGATTGGTGGTCAGAAGGTCGTCCTGCAATTGGACGGTGAAGACGACGGCGCAGACCCGAGGACGGCTACCCAGGTGGCACAGAAGCTCGTTGACGAGAAAGTGGTGGCGGTCGTTGGTCACATGGAGTCGGGCACTTCGATACCGGCGTCAAAAATTTATAGCGACGCGGGAATTACGATGATCACACCATCGGCGACCAACCCGACGCTCACGCGACAGGGTTTCAAAAACGTCTTCCGCCTGGTTGCCACTGACGCGCAACAAGGTCCTGCGCTGGCAAACTATGCAAGCGAGAAACTGAAGATCAAAACCGTTGCGATCGTTGACGATGCTACGGCATACGGCCAAGGCTTGGCGGATGAGTTCGAAAAGGCGGCAAAAAACCTAGGTATCCAAGTCCTGTCTCGAGACACCACGAATGATAAAGCTGTCGATTTTCACGCCATTTTGACGAAAATCAAGAGTGAAAGACCTGACGCAATCATGTATGGCGGTCTGGATGCAACCGGGGGGCCTTTCGCCAAACAGTCCGCACAACTCGGCTTGCAGGCGAAGATTCTTTCTGGTGATGGCGTATGCTCTGACAGATTGGAGGCGCTGGCGGGAAGCGCGGTTGATCGCGTAGTGTGCTCTCAGCCCGGAGCGTCCCCGGAGAAGATGCCGGGAGGCGCCGCGTTCAAGGCCAAATATCAAAAGCGTTTTGGGCATGCGATGGAAATCTATGCACCGTTCACTTACGACGCTGTGTATATCGTGGTAGATGCGATGCGTCGTGTGAATTCGACAGATCCAGCAAAGATTCTGGCTGCGACGCCGGCCACCGACTATCGCGGTGTTACTGGTGAAACCAAATTTGATGAGAAAGGGGATCTTCGGAACGGTGTGATCTCGATCTTTGACTATCAAAACGGAAAGAAGACGTTCGTCGACCAAGTGACGATGTAAGCGGTTCCGTCCGGGAGCAATTGGTCGAGTCGAGCTCCCGGATGTTTGTCTCTCAAGTTTGAGACGTAAAGTAAAGAGAGGACTTTCGTACATTCTATTTTTCAAAACTGGATTATTGAAGGAGCGAAAATTAATTTTATGAGGTATTGGCAATGAGCGAAATATCAAGTGACGCCGGATTTCCAAAGCTTCGAAAGTTTTTCGATCGCGCGGAATATTTGGTTCGCTTAGAAAAAGTGCGTACCGAGATGGTCGCGAGAGGCATGGATTTGCTGATCGTGTCGGACCCCGCCAATATCGGTTGGATGTCGGGGTACGATGGATATTCGTTTTACAACCATCAATGTGTGGTTGTTTCGATGGATAACGAACCCGTCTGGTTCGGACGCGGCATCGATCTCAACGGTGCCAAAGCGACCACTTACATGACCGATTCCGCATTGTTCGCGTACCCGGAGGAGTACGTCCAGCGTGACTTGCATCCGATGGAGTACCTTGCTCGCGAAGTGATTGCGGGTCGTCACTGGGAAGGTTTGGCTGTCGGGGTGGAAATGGACAGCTTCTACTTTTCTGCGGCGTCGCTTACGACACTGCAGAAGCATTTGCCGAAGAACTCATGGGTGGATGCGACAGGGCTCGTTAACCGTCAACGCGCCGTGAAGTCGGAGACCGAACTGCGCTATATGCGGATCGGGGGGCGCATCCTGGAGAAGATGTACGCTCGAATCCTCGATTTGATCGAGCCGGGTATGCGGAAGAACGATCTGGTTGCTGAAATTTTCGCAACTGCGATTCGGGGTGTGGATGATTTCGGTGGGGATTATCCGTCGATTGTGCCTCTGGTTCCGACCGGAATTGAGGCTGCTACTCCTCATTTGACGTGGGACGATTCGAAGTTCCAGCGCGGTGCGGGGACCTTCTTCGAAATTGCAGGGGTTTATAGAAGATACCACTGCCCGTTGTCGAGAACGGTATATATCGGTCAGCCTCCGCAGAAATTCCTGGACGCCGAAAAAGCGGTTATTGAAGGAATTGAGGCTGGGCTTGAAGCTGCCAAGCCGGGAAACACGTGCGAGGATATTGCAACGGCCTTCTTTTCTGTCATGAATCGGCACGGTATTCAGAAAGGTGGTCGCGTGGGATATCCGATCGGAATGAGCTATCCCCCAGATTGGGGCGAGCGTACTACGAGCCTGCGCGTCGGGGATAAGACAGTGCTGGAACCGGGCATGACTTTCCACTTCATGCCTGGCCTGTGGTTCGAGGATTGGGGACTGGAGATTACCGAGAGCATCGTTATTACACCGACAGGTTCATCATGTCTGTGCGATGTTCCGCGGAAACTCTTTGTCAAAAACTGATTTGTTCTAAGTTGACGCGTGTTTCGGGAGGAGTGGATGAGGGCATTGCTAGTCAACTTCTCCGGAGCGCTGTGAGTTGATTGTTGTGCGAAACGGTGACGACCGGGGCACCGGTGATGTCAAATTAAGGTGTCCTGATCTGCCGCGAGGCGCCACACGAACTTTTATCATGGAGTGACCCGATGCGGGCTTCACCAATAACCCCCACTGTCGATTTCGATGCCGATGGCGAGCAACATGGGTTCTTGAAACTGCCGTACTCACGGGACGATTCTGCGTGGGGCGCGGTCATGATTCCGGTTGCGGTCGTGAAACGTGGTGAGGGGCCAACCGTCTTGCTTACGGGCGGCAACCACGGGGACGAATACGAAGGCCCCGTTGCGTTGTCGAAGCTTGCAGGCGAGCTTCGCGCACATGACGTGCGTGGACGGGTCATTATCATTCCGTTCATGAACTATCCGGCGTTCCAGACCGGTACACGCACTTCGCCGATTGACGCGGGCAACCTGAACCGCAGCTTCCCTGGCAGGCCCGACGGCACCGTGACGGAGAAAATCGCTGACTACTTCCAGCGGTACCTGCTCCCGCTTGCGGATTACGTGCTCGACATTCACGCTGGCGGTCGCACGCTCGATTTCGTGCCATTTGCCGCGATCCACGTGCTCGACGACAAGGCTCAGCAGGCACGCTGCGAGGCCGCGATGCGAGCATTCTGCGCCCCGTAATCGTTGCGGCTTCTCGAACTCGACAGCGTCGGGATGTTTGACACGGCAGTCGAGGAGGCTGGCAAGGTGTTCGTATCGACGGAACTCGGCGGCGGCGGTGCGTCAACGGCGAAAAGTGTCGCTATTGCTGACCGGGGCGTGCGTGGCTTCTTGCGGTACGCCGGCATCCTGGAGGGTGATGGGCAACCGGGTACGGAGCGGCGCACGACGACACTCCTCGATATGCCGGACGGATCCTGCTACACCGCCAGCGAACACGGCGGATTGCTGGAAATGTGCCGCGACCTGGGCGAAACGGTTACGTGCGGCGATGTCCTGGCACGCATCTACGACACGAGTCGCACCGGCGTGCCGGCGGTCGAATACAGAGCACGGCGAGACGGGATTGTCGTTGCCCGACACTTTCCTGGGTTGGTGAAAGTTGGCGACACGATCGCGGTTGTTGCAATAGTCGTCGAGCGTGATGTGGTAGTGGCCGGCTGAGTTGTGCTCGGAGACTCGCGATTGCTGCTATCCCGGCTATGGGCTCGCGTGGGCCCGTTCAACCTGTAACCTCTTCTGTAAAACAATCTCGATGTCTCAACTTGCACCCTTTGTGGACACAGTCACATTTGTGCCCCGGGAAAGCATGGCTTCGCCTTCATCAGGCGTCTATACGGTCAGGGTCGGACGGTCACGTTTGTCTTGCGGTTTGGCGTTCAGGAGTAGCGGATAGGTGAGCTTCATGGAGTTCTCCTCGACGGACAACTACCATGAATTTCACCCGCAATTTACCCGCAAAACTGTCGGAAGCTTGCGGATTACTCTGGATCAAACCGGATCGATCCCCATAAACCGGAGGCGCAACCAAAGCGAACGCATAAAGCCTCAACCATTCGCTGTAGCCCTTTACCAGAAACCCTCCTGAGCGTGCTATATATTGCCGGCGGGACGTTTCATAGACATCCCGGAGCGCAAACCACGGGACATGAGGCAAGTCATGGTGGACTAGATGGTAGTTGTTGTTCAGGACCAACTTAGGATCGCGCAGAGCCTTACTGATTGGAACTTGATGGCTCATTGGTAAGTGAAAATATTCATTTTTACCCGCAATTTACCCGCAGGTCGCTACCGATGCCTGTCGGGACGCTTTGAAGGTCCGGTCCGCTGGGATCAAGAATTTTCGATCGTTGCGAGTCAGTTGTGGGGCGGCTGGGGCAGTGGATTGTCTGACCGGGGACTCACCAGGCTCCGTTAGCCAGGTTCGAAGAGGATCTTCGAGGAGCAACTCGGTATCGCACCAAGTCCTACGGGCTAGCCCGGCTGCACGGTAATGGGCGCCCGTTAGACTCGCGGGGTCAGGAGAGGACTCGAAGGCTGATGTAAGTTTTTGAATTAAAAAGAAAAAATATTAATTTCTGTGCGAAATATACGCACTTGTATACGCAAAACGTCGGGATATTAATGTCCGTTAAAGGTTGAGCGAAAGTGACCCAAACTCTTCCCAAGTTGCTCTGGAAAGCTGGCTTTTCATGCTTTCCATTTAAAAAATGAGGTGATTCTCTTTCTCGATTCGCTGTGGCCAGCAAGCCAAGCTTCGACGTCGGTACCGCTGATGGGACCGCGATCTTCCGCCTACCGACCGGACCGCTGCGGGCCGTCAAGAAGTGGGACTTGATGGACGTTCGCTTGACGTCGCCCACGCTATTTGCACAGACGAAATCGGACAGTGCTAAGCTGAATTGATACTTGTCGCAAAGCGATTTGTTTCATAAAGCTTTCGAACATGTCAAACGTAATATCCGAATTGGGGTTTCTTTGCCCCAAGTGCAGCGTCCCAATGGAAGACGGTTGGGAAGTGTTGGCTGCAGGAGAGGTTCACCGCCTCACCTGCCAGTGCTGCGGCACTGAGTTCGACGGTTTGATTGTCGAATGTCTCGCTTGTGGGTCCGAGGACTTTATCACGAGCGTCTCTGAAATCGATCCCGAGGAAATCACCTGCTCTTCGTGTGGCCATCGCAATCGTCTCAGCGGGGCCGACGATGAAGAGTCTTGTTTTTGAGCGTGGACTTAATATCGGCGGGGAGCACATCGTGCTTACTCTGTTCAGGACGGCGCGCGGTTTTTCTCTTGAGCGACGGCTCATTGAAAGGGATCAAACGGCGTCCATTCAGGTCCTTCCGATAACTGCCTTGCGGGATTTACACCGGTTTGCAACTGCGGACCCTTATTCCGCAGAACTGGCTCCGTTGTATTACGAAGTTAGGCGTCACCTTGTAGAAAATCGCGTGGTCGAATAGCTAGGCGAGCGCGTGAAGGGGTTGAGGAGGGTGAGGATATGATTGCCCAACAGATGTCCCCTGAAGTAAGCAGACTTTTCGAAAAAATCATGGTCGCCAAGGACGACTCTGAATTAGCAGATTACGTCAGATCGCTCGTCACAGTGCTTGGCGGGGAGTCATATGTGTTCGTTTCCCTCCATCCCGGTGCTACAACGGCTAGCCGCGCCACGCATCGTTTTCTCATTGGCTGCCGCCCCGAATGGTGCCAGATGTATAACGCCAATAAATGGTACATGACTGATCCATTTTTGGAGTATGCGCGAAGCAACACTGAACCGATCACTGGATCGCAGATCGTCGTCGAAACGCAGGGCCAACGCGAAATGCTGGCGGCGGCAAGCAAAAACGGCTTCAGAAGCGGGATCGTTGTGCCCGTCCATACCAGCACTACAGAACGCATGGGCGTTCTGTACATCGGATCCGACGATAGTCAGGCAGTAGGGGAAAAAAGGCTTACCGCGCAGCGCTTGTATTTCAGGGCGCTCGCCATGGAATTGCTTGATTGGTCCATCCGAATGGCGAAACGCGAGGTCCTTGAGGCGCACGGTATTACTGAGATGGATCTTCGCGTAGTGGGCTACCTTAAAAGTGGATTTACCGCTGAGGACATTGCTCGTGAGCTTGACGTCTCGGTCCAGACCGTCTACGGAAACTACAAAAAAATAAAGGATAAGTTTGGGGTTTCGCACATCTCAGAAGCGGTTAAGTTCGCGGAAGTGAATGACCTTCTGGCGTAACACGGGTGGAGCGTTTTGGCTCGCACTCACTTTACCGATCGTCGCGGGCGTCTCGTTTTCCGTAGGACGCCCGTGGGCATTTGTGGCTGTGGTCCTTTTCGTTCTTCCTGCACTGGACGCGACGATAGGGCGAGGCACCCCACGATCGGGGAAAACCACCGAGCAGACAGATGAAGATCAGGTACCCTGCTGGTTCGCACTCACTTGGGCCTTAGCAGTGGCAATCGGTGCGTACCGTGCGTCAGCCGCGTCCTGGATAAATCTGATCGGGCTTGCTGTCGCGTGCGGAATGCTAAGCGCGACCGCAATGGCACACCTCCACGAGTTAACGCACCGACAAGCCAGGATATGGCAACACGTTAGTGACGTAGCATTTGTCATCGTCGGCTATCCGCATTACCGGGTTGCACACCGATTGCACCATCAACACGTTGGAAATCCGCAGTTCGGCTCGACGGCGTCATTGGGAACGTCGGTCTGGCGTCATGTTGGGCGCTCCTATGCAGCGGCCTTGATAGCAACGTTTTCTCGGCATTCCTACCCGTGCGGTAGGGTACCGCGTAGTCTTTTTCGAAATGCACTTTTCTCAATTTTTTTGCTGGGGCTGGCCGCGTTCCTGCAATGGAGGATCGCTCTTTTCTACATCGGATACGCTATTGTCAGCGTGTTTGTCGTTGAGGCCGTTGGGTACATGCAGCATTACGGGTTCGACCCGGACCTTTCGCGTACCTCGATCACTTCGTGGGATGTTGACTTCTGGTTGTCCAACTGCCTCCTGGTGAACAACGGATTCCACAACGCTCATCATCTGGACAGTGAAGTGTCCTTTCTGGGCCTTGCCGCGCAACGATTCACCTTACCCGGTGGCTACTTTCAGATGCTGTTGTTGACGCTTTTCCCGCCGTTTTGGTTTTCGACAATGGACCGGCGAGCAAAGGTCTTACTCAGGCGGTGGCGACGCCGGAACGTCTGCCTCTGCAATCAGACCTCGCGCGATGTTTATGAGATGCGCTGAGTCAAGCGTTTCGAGTCGGATCTTGACGGCATGCTCGGTATGCACATAATTTTTCTTCGTCGAACGAAAATACGCGGGGTCGTAGTAGTCCAGCATGATGCTCTTAAAGAGAGCGTCGATATCCCGACGTTCAGCCATTGAAACCCATTTCTCCAACGTCACTCCGCTTACGAGTGCTTTCAGATGACCAAGTTGAGCGACCAGACCTACGGGGTCTCTCTCGAAGTGGGGATACTCGCGGCGCCACATGGCGATTCTTTCGGGCATTGGAGTCTCGACTGCGAATAGACGTCCGCCATGCATTCTGTGAAACAACGCTTCTGGTAATTGAACGCGCCCAATTCGCTTGCTTTCACTTTCAATCCATACCTGCCTTGCTAGGTCTAGACGACCTATCTCGGCAAGCAGGAGGCTGTCGAACAATTTTTGACTTGGCTGCGCTCGACCTGGAATCGCTCCTATGATTGACCCGCGGTGCGAGGCAAGAGCCTCCAGGTCGATGACCTGCGCACCAACCTCCCTTAACGCAAGTAGCAAGCGAGTTTTTCCGCAACCGGTGGGGCCGGAGAGCACGTTGAGTTGCAAGTGCGTAGGGACTTCGTCAAGGCTTTGACGCACCCAGTTTCGATATCCTTTCCAACCCGCCGGGAGCCGCTCGACCTTGTAGCCGATCGTTTCCAGCGTGTCTGTCCAAAGCTTGCTTCGTTTTCCACCGCGAAAACAATAAACGAGAATTGAAATTCGCCGACTGGTCCGAAAAAACGGAAGCTCGAGGTGCCGGGCGATGTTTTTCAGGGAGTAAGCAACACCAATCTGATACGCCCGCATAGGGTCGGTGCGGTGCGTAGTCCCGACTTCCGCGTACTCATCGTCGAAGACGACCGGAAGGTTTATGGCTCCCGGCAAATGATCTTCGGCAAACTCGCGCGGGCTTCGCGCGTCGATGACCAGATCAAACTTTTTCAGAGCATCCAAATCATACATGTTGGGCTCCCCCTTATCACGATGCTGGCGGAAAGTCAATGCAAGATGGCGTTACCCCGATCCTGGAAATGCCGGACTAAACTTTCGCTTACTGGGCAGCCAATAGCCGCAACTTTCGGTTCGGGTTGGCAATAATTTTTGTATCGACGGAACGGCCGTTGCGCTTCGCTCCCAGCGTACGGCATTGGACGTCGGGGGCAGTGGATATTTTGTTTGGAATATAGGTCCGTTTTGTGCCGACGGGATCGGATCTCTAGGAAGAAGTTAAACGTTGGGCGCGTTATCGCAGGATGCGATAGGCCGGTGCCCCGTCAATGCAGGCGCTAGCCGCTGCGATCATTCCGTGACGGGTTCGAAGAGCAATCGGGGGCAAAGAGTGATGCGGCGTAACGCTGCATGAGGACGTGTCATGGATCACTCACATAACGCATGCCAGCCTCCAGGCGCTCGTGACGGAGCTACCTCAGCGTCTGACACCAACGCATTGCAGCGGCGTGTTGATCAGGCAGAGGCTGATGTTCGTCGGCTAACGGAGCGGTTAAGAGGAAAGGACCGACAGTTAGGCGAAATGGGGAAGGCGCTCTTGCGCACAGTGGCTTTGCATCATGCGATCGAGGAACGGCAGGAGGAGGAACTTGAGTCTTTGCGTGCGATGGTTCCGGCGTGGAAAATCTGCCCGTGCGTAAGCGACGGGCCGTCGGAGCATTCCGACGGGATCACAGTTCACCTGCCCTTTATTACCGAAATTCTTTCGGGGATGTTCGATGTCATGCACACTTTCTGGTCAGGTTATGACGAGAACAATCCGCCCAAATCGTCTGTGGTCGCACAGGCGATCGACCAACGTTTAAACCTCAGAGCCCAGCCCGGTGGCGAAGCGTCGCGCAGCGGACAAACGTACGCGTCAGCGATTCGGCCAGACTGGCTCAAGGAAGCCGACAGTCGGCATCACGTGCGGTCGCGGACCTGACGGGTCACCCAGACGGTAAGACGGGTTTGCCCGTCGCTTGATTCCCTTGCTTGAATGAACCCTGTAGGCCGGTACCTCGTCGGCGACAACAACAGGGTTTGTCATGAGCGAAACAATACGTCATTCGCTTGCGATTTTGCGGCGCAAGCAGGTCGAACGGGAAGTGGGGCTGTCGCGATCGACGATCTATCAACGCATCAAGGACGGAACATTTCCTCGGCCTATCCGGCTGGGTGCGCGCGCTGTGGGCTGGCGTGCGGGGGACATCGATGGCTTTTTGCGTGATCCCGCAGGCTACCGTTCGCCACTGGCATCTGACAACGGCGGAGCGGAGAAGACTCATGAGCGAGACTGACGGCGCACTCCGGCTCGACGAGCGTCTACGCAACTGGGCCAATGCGGACAAGGTTTGGAGTGACGCCGCAGACGCTGCACGCGTGGAGGTGGCGTGGCGTCGGCTTGCAACACATCACCAAGAATTGTTGCGTATGGCGTACGTGTGGCGCGCTGGTCGTGGCGTTATTTGCAGGCGTTTGAAAATTCCCCAACGGCCTTGGTACCGATATGAACTCGAGGTCACGCAAGCGAAGGCCGCGCTCGCTCGATTGCTGCATGAAGAACGAGTCTAAAAATATTTAGGAATGTTTCGGAATGATCTGGAGCAGGTTGGAGTTAAGGAAAAAACTGACCGGCCGAGAGGTCTTGCAACACGGATAGATTCATCCTAAAGTTGATCTCAACAATCTGCCCCGGTCAACGTGCATGGCACGACCGAGTACGCGTTAGCGGCCCCGAAGTACTGACCTATCTGCCAATGGCGTAATTGCCTGAATATGGGAAAAGCCTGCATTCGCAGGCTTTTTTGCGTTCTACCGCAGTGCATCTCGAGATTCCCCTTTGAACCGCGGTTTGTCTCCCGGCACCGCGGGCTTCTTGTTCGTCGTCTCAGATACAGGTTGGTGGTTCGGCGCATCACCTGAGGCGAGTGACTGACCATGAAAACGCTTCTAATCGCCACCGAACAGGGTGGTGCCGGCAAGACGGCGATGCTGTGTCAGTTCGCCCATTACCTGCATCGGGTGCGGCGCCTGCGGGTGCTCGTTATCGACGCGGCCGAGCCGCCATGTAGCACCGCCTCGCTGGTGCGGGGGGGTAGAGCAGTCGTGTTGCGCGGAGAAAAGTCGATCACAGAATCCGAGCGGGGCGAC
This sequence comes from Paraburkholderia solitsugae, assembly GCF_013177695.1. GTDB lineage: Bacteria > Pseudomonadota > Gammaproteobacteria > Burkholderiales > Burkholderiaceae > Paraburkholderia > Paraburkholderia solitsugae. The sequence continues at coordinate 155,100 of NZ_WOEY01000134.1, forward strand.
GTAGAGGCTCCGGGATTCTGGGTGTTGCCGACGGGTACCGTGCCGTCGTTGACGCTGGGGCCTGGCGATGACGGGGCTCGATACTACGCCAATGTCCGGCATCTGCTTTTCGTTGTGGCGAAGCTGGCGGATGTCTGCTTGATCGACAGTCCGCCCCTTCCGGATCTGCGTGCACTTTGCATCGAATCGACAGTCGACGCAATGTTGAGCCCAATTCAACTCAATCGGGAGTCGCTTGACAACCTCGCGGACCTGATCAATGGCCCACATGGTGTACGGCAGATACGTGCAAAGTTGAACCCCGCACTGCAGTTCGTCGGTCTTCTCCCGAACATGGTGGAAGCGACGTCGCTGGGACGCGCGAACGCCCGCGCCATCGAGACCCAGTTCGGACCCTGGCTAATTGCTGATCCGGGGAGACCGGGCGGGTATCTGCGCATTCCACGCTTCGTCGCAGTCCAGAGGGCACAGGCGGAGGGTGTGCCAGTGGTGGAGGTCGTCGGGAGGGAACCGGCTGCGTGTAGGGCATGGCAGACCATGCTGGCTTGTTTCCAGGCGCTGACCGGGTACTTGCGTCTCGATGAAATTGCCTGCGACGTGGAGGCCTGAAATGGGCGCCGCTTTGATACGACACGCCGCAAGTTACCGGTCCTTCGCTGCGCTCGCGCTTATTGCCGCTTGCGCATTTGCTTCGGGAATCGCTCATGCCGACGACTGGGGTTGCCAGGTGATTCTGTGTCTGTCGAACCCCGGTGGCCCGGAGCAGTACAGCGAATGCGTGCCGCCGATCGAGAGACTATGGCGGGCGTTGCGTCACGGCGATCCGTTTCCGACCTGCAATTTCCGTGCTGGCAGCTCGCAGGGAACGTTTGCGACCAACACCTTTGCATGCAGTGGTTATTGCCGTGAAGACCTGTTGTACTGGGGCGAAGCAGAGCAGAGTGAACTGCGGTGTGACGCTTCCGGCGCAATCAATGTCGATATCGACGATCAGCTCTATACCCGTGTCTGGTGGGGCGTAAGAGGGCAGGTGCTGACAATCACCGAATTCTATGGTGCCGGGAGTGCGCAGGTGTCCTACAACCCGACAAAGTCCGCAGCGCTCTTCCTGCAGCAGGCGGAGCAGCAGGAGAACGGCTTCGGCGGGAGGCACTGAAAATGCTGATCGACTTCATGGCAATTGCCCAGCAGTGCGCACCGCAAATTGACCCGATCACAATGGCGGCGCTTGTGCGCACGGAGTCCGGATTCAACCCTTTCGCGATTGGCGTCGTGCATGGCCGGCTGCTTCGGCAACCATCGAATTGGGTCGAAGCGATCGCCACAATGCGCGCACTTGAGGCCGCTGGCTGGAATTTTAGCGTAGGGCTCGCGCAGGTAAACCACGCCAATTGGCGCGCGTACGGATTGACGGAGCAAAACGCATTCGAGCCCTGCCGCAATGTGGCCGTCGGCGCCGCAATTCTCCAGCGTTGTTTCATGTTCGCACATCGTGCACAAGCCAATACGCAGGTGGCGCTTCGGGCAAGTCTGTCCTGCTATGGGAGTGGCGATTTTTCGACGGGATATCGCACCGGTTACGTACAACGTGTGGTGAAGAACGCGCAGCAGCCCGTTCCCACGTTCCCGATCACGGTTCCTTCTATCGCTCCGATCCCGGTGTTGCCAGCCGATTCAAGAATGTCTGCTAACCCCATCCGGCCATATCCGGTGGCTCGCCGACCGCTGTTGCCCGATCGAGACGGTGCATTAACGGATGAGCAGGGAGGTGAGCCGGGCAGTAGCGCGGTGGTGTTCTAAACCGCGATTCAGATGATGGCGGGTAGATAGCAGGCGAGAAGGAGTAAATCATGTATTTAGGATTGCGTAAAAAAACATATCATCAATGCTCGTTGTTGCGTCGTATTGTCTTGGCGCGTCAGTTGGTGAAGGAACTTGCCGTATCAGCTTCGACGCTACTGCTCTCGACATCGGCGTGGGCACAACTCTCGCAAGTCAATACGCTACTGAACACAATCCAGACGACTCTGCTTGGCGTCGGAGGTGTGATCTGCTCGATTTCCATCATCTGGGCAGGTTTCCGGATGATGTTCCAGCATGCCCGGTTCGGCGACATTGCGAACGTCTTCATCGGCGGACTCTTCGTCGGCTGTGCGACGGTGATCGCTGGCATGCTGATCCCGGCGAGCTGAGCCTTGGGAGTCGAATCATGAACCCCCTCAAGGATCCGGTTTTTAAGGGCTGCACCCGTCCTGCGATGCTGTGGGGCGTACCCCTTGTGCCGTTCCTGATGGCCGGTGGCGGCATGCTGATTCCGGCCATCTGGGCGCTGCTGGCGAGTCCCCCGCTGGGCGTCGCCATCCTTTTCCTGATGATTCCGGTGTTCGTGGCGATGCGTGTGATCACGCGCCATGACGATCAGCGCCTCGCTCAGTACGCGCTGCGCCTTCGGATGATGCTCGGTCAGCGCAATCGCTGGTATTGGGGGGCGCATGCCTACGTGCCCGTCCGCCTGAAAAGGAGGGCGTGATATGCCATCCGAGCCCCAACTCGTCGCCTTGGCGAACCGTGAAGTCCCGCTTGCGGGCTACATCCCGTACTCGACGCATGTGACGGACCACGTTATCAAAACACGCGAGGGCGACTACCTCCAGATCTGGAGGATTGCCGGCATCGCGTTCGAGGCAGCCGATCCGGCCAACATCCTCGCGCGGCACGACGGATTCAACCAACTCGTGCGCGGGCTCGCTGGCGGCCACGTAGCGCTCTGGTCACACCGCTTGCGCCGGCGCGTGTCGGATCACTTCGCGATGCCCTACGGCAACCGCTTCTGCCAGGAGCTGGCGACGCGTTATTACGCGAGCTTTTCCGGCTATCGCATGATGGCCAACGAGCTGTATCTGACCCTTGTCTACCGGCCGAACTGCACGAAGCTCGGTCGCGCCTTTCGCCGTGCTGCGCGCCGCACGCGCGAGGATATCCGATGCGATCAGCACGACGCGCTGAAGGCGATAGCAGAACTGGCCGCCCAGGTTGAATCGAGTTTAAAGCCCTACGATCCGATCGCGCTCGGCGTCTATACCAGACAAAGCAGCTATACCAGGCGCCCGCGCCGATATTCGTCGACGCTGGAGTTGCTTGGTTATCTGGTGAACGCTGCATGGGAGCCCGAGCCGGTTCCGGCTGGCCCGATCCGTGAGGGGCTGCCAACGTCGCGGCTCTTTGTTGGGGCCGAGAAGATCGAGATCCGCATGCCGGCCGCGACCCGCTTTGCCGCGATGCTCGACTTGAAGGACTACCCGGAGGACACAGAGCCCGGAATGATCAACGGCTTGCTGTACGGCGACTTTGAGTACATCGAGACGCAGAGCTTCACCGTCCTCGACAAGCCGAGCGCGAAAGAGGCATTGGAGCGTCAGCGTAACCAGTTGATTGCCGGCGAGGATGTTGCCGTGTCCCAGGTAGAGGCGATGGAAGGGGCGCTTAACGACCTGATCAACGGAGATTTCGTCTTGGGCGAATACCATTATTCGCTCGCTGTGCTCGGCGACACGTTGGATGAAGTTTCGAAAAGTGTGGCGAAGGCGCGTACGCAGCTGGCCGACGCGGGTTTTCAGACGGCACTCATCGATCTCGTTGCGGACGCGGCGTGGTTCGCGCAACTGCCAGGCAACTGGCGTTACAGGCCGCGCGAGGCCAAGCTTACATCGCGGAACTTCTGCGGACTGGCATGCCTGCATAACTTCGCGACGGGCAAGCGTGATGGTAATCCGTGGGGTGAGGCGATCACGATTGTCAAGACGCCTAGTGGTCAGCCACTTTATCTGAATTTCCACGTCACGCCCGACAAGAAGGACTCGCTCGACGAGAAGGCGCTCGCCAACACCCAGATTATCGGTCAGGCCGGCGCGGGCAAGACGGTGCTTGAGCTGTTCCTACTCGCAATGGCGATGAAGTACGGCATCACTGCCGTGCTGTATGACAAGGATCGCGGTACCGAGATTGCGATCCGCGCGATGGGCGGCATATACACCGTGTTCCGCCGAGGGGAGCAGACCGGTTTGAACCCGTTCCAGATGGAACCAACCGAGGCTGTGCTCGACTTCTGGGAAAGGCTCGTGCGCAAGCTCGTCGATATCGGCGTGCCGCTGCCCGCGAGGGACGAACTCGATATCTCGCGCGCCGTACGGGAAGTTGCCCGCATGGACAAGCCGCTGCGACGGCTTTCAATGGTGCGGCAACTCCTGCCGACCGTGGGTGAGAACAGCCTCCATGCTCGCCTCGCCAAATGGTGCGCGGGCGGGCGTCTCGGCTGGGTATTCGATAACCCGACCGACCGTATTGATCTCGCCTGCTCGGGACTGTTCGGATTCGACGATACCGAGTTGCTTGACGATGCGGAGGTCTCGACGCCGGTCACGATGTACCTGTTGCACTTGACCGAAAATCTGATCGACGGCCGGCGCTTCATCTACGTGATGACCGAATTCTGGAAGCGTCTCTCCGATCCCGTTTTCACCGATTTTGCGAAGAACAAGCAGAAGACGATCCGCAAGCAGAATGGCCTCGGGATTTTCGATACGCAATCGCCTGCGGACGTACTGCGCAGCGAGATTGCCAGTGCGCTGATCGAGCAGAGCGCAACGTTCTTCTTCCTGCCGAACCCACGGGCCGATTACGACGATTACGTTTGTGGTTTCAAGCTGACCGAAGCCGAATTCAACATCGTGCGCAATCTCGGCGAGAACAGTCGGCTGTTCCTGGTCAAGCAGGGCCATCGCTCGGCCGTTGGGCGCCTTGATCTCGCGGGCCTCGGAGACGTACTCGACGTGCTGTCGGGTACGACCGATAACGTCGAGCTTCTCGACACGATCCGTGCGCAGGTGGGCGATGCACCGGAGGACTGGTTGCCGGTTTTCCACGAGCAGCTTGCCCGGCGACGCACGGCGAACGGCGGACTGCGTTCGCCGTTTCCCCCGGAAGCGGGAGGTCTGCGATGAGCGGCCTCTTTACCGCGGTAGGTGGCACTCTCGAAAATGGTATGTCCACCTACATCACGAACGTGTCATCGGCCTTGTCCAGCGCGCTCGTGCCCGTCGTGACCACGGCCGTTACGATCTGGGTTGTCGCCTACGGTCTGGCAGTGGTGCGGGGCGAAGCCCACGAAGCTGTCCCGGCGTTTGCTTGGCGGGGGCTAAAGGTCGCCATCACGCTCGTGTTTGCGCTGAGCGCCGGCATCTACCAGCAGCGGGTCGTAACGGCGATCAATGGTGCAACGGCTGGGCTTGCCCAGACGATCCAGAACGCGGCTAATACGTCGGGCGGCGGTAATTCAGGATGCGGGTCGGTCAACGGCGGCAGCGTGACAGCGCAGAGCGCGACCAGTATCTACCAGACGCTCGATTGCTACGACCAGCAGATCGACCTCGTGATGGACGCCTATTTCGACAAGGCGACGCACGAGGGGATCAGTGTCAGTGGACTTGCCGCAGCCGTCGGCGATTTCCTGTGCGGGATCATCGCCGCACTTGGTGGTTCGATCTTCCTCATCGTCCTCGCCTTCGAAGTGGCGATGGCGAGGATGCTGCTTGATCTCGTGCTTGGGCTTGGTCCTATTTTCATTGTCTGCGCGGCATTTGCCCCAACCGCGCGCTTCTTCGAGGCTTGGACCGCGAAGGTCGCCAATTACGCCTTGTTGCAAGTGCTCGTCGCCGCCTTTCTCGGCATGGCGCTCACGGCATTCTCTGCCGATCTAACTCCCCTCAATGCCACTAGTGCTTCACCCGGTGCAGACCCGTCGGCTGTGATGCAGGGCATTACCGCTGCTCTCAACAATGCCGCGGCGGGTGCAGCAGCGATCGGCTTGTTCGCAACCGGGGTCTTTCTCGCCATGGTCGGCTGGCAGTTGCCATCGGTTGCATCGGGACTTTCCGGTGGGGCCACGCTGTCCGGGTTTGGCGCGTTCGTGGCGGGTTTTGCCGCACGACGTATGGCCAGCGCACTCGCTCAGGCGTTTTCTCGCAGCGGTGGCGGCTCATCGCCTGGCGGAAAGATTCGCAACAGCACCGGCTCAAGTGGTGGCGGCAGCAGCGGATCAGGCGGAGGGGGTTCGGCGAACGGACCCATGCCCGCTTACCAGCGCGCAGCGCGCGCAAACCTGGGTCGGCAGGGCGAATGAATGTGAGGTGGTGACCATGACAGGACAAACCAGATTGGCGAGGGCCGCAATCGTGTGGGTGGTGCTCTGTTCCGGCGCTCATGCACAGGGCATTCCGGTGTTCGACGCGCAGAACGTGGTGCAGGCTATCGCGACGGTTGCCCGGCTTGAGCAGGAGGTGCAGCAGGAAATCCAGATCTATCAGTCGACGGTCGGCACGCGTGGCTTCGGTGCGCTGCTAGGCAATCCGGTTGTCGCCAGCTCGCTGCCTTCGAACTGGCAGAGCGTCTATACGGCGATCCAGAACGGTGGCTACGCGGGCTTGACGGGCAGCGCCCAGGAGTTGCGCTCGGCGAACCAGATCTACAACTGCCAGGACCAGACCGGCATTGACCAGCAGGTATGCCAGCGCATGCTGAACAAGCCGTTTCAGGACAAGGCGTTCGGCCTTCAGGCGTACCAGACCGAACTGCATGAGCTGAACCAGATCCAGAGCTTGATGCAACAGATCGACGTGACGCAGGACCCCAAGGGGGTGGCCGAGTTGCAGGCGCGTATCCAGGCTGAGACCACGACGGTCGGCAACGAGATGACGAAGCTGCAGCTCTTCCGGATGCTGGCCGATTCTGAGGACAAGCTTGTGGCCGAGCAACAAAGTGAACTGGCACTGACTCGGGCTGGCAACACGGCCCGATTGCAGGACCAGATGGTGCCTGCATCGTTCGGGAACTGAGGAGGATGCCATGCCTGCGCTTACCTCCATCGTCCTTGCGGGGTGCCTAGCCTGGAGTCTGGCGGCCTGCAGCAGCGGGCTGTCAAAGCCCGTATTGCCGGACGGTCTGCACCGCGTGCCCGTCAACCGCATTCTGCCGGTGCCTGAAGTCCCAACTTCTGTGCCCCCGGCACCTGCAGCGCCGGCTTCCCAAGCTCTGCCCGTGCCGTCGGGCGCAGGAGCCCGATCATGAGCGCACCGCACGACTATGGGCGCGTGCTCGATATCGAGGCATCGTTGACCTACCTGCAGGAGCGATCCGAGCGGCGCGCGTGGCATGTTGCCTATGCGGCGCTCGCGGTCGCCGTATTGAGCGCCGCGGCGCTTGCGCTGATGGTGCCGTTCTATCGCGTCGTGCCGCTACCGATCGAGGTCGATCGCCTGACCGGCGAATCCCAGATGATCGACGTACTGGATGCCCGCCACGTACGCACGAAGGATATCCAGGATAAGCACTGGGTCGAGGCATATGTGCGTTCGCGCGAGCGGTATGACTGGGGGCTGCTGCAGATGGACTACGACAGCGTGCTTGTCATGAGCGATGACGTGGTTGCGCGCGATTTTCGCAGCATCTATGGCGGTCCGGATGCACTGGACCGGCAACTGGGGCCGGGCATCGAGCGGCGCATCCGCATTCTCTCGACCACGCTGCCGCCCGATCAACCCGGGCATGCCGTCGTGCACATCGAGCGCACGTCGTTCAGGAGCGGGGTCGCGAACGCGGAGCCGACGCAGCGTTTCGTGATCACGCTCGCCTTTACTTACCGGCCACCCGTATTCACGCGCGAGAGCGTTGCGATCGCCAATCCGTTCGGGTTCAAGGTGACAGCCTACAGCCGTGATCTCGAATATACGCCGCCGGCTGCCTCTCTAGCTCCAGCCTCGACGGCGGGAGGCACCCCATGAAAGCGCTCGCTCATGGTGTCGCGCTCGTGGGGCTGCTGCTCACCTACTCCGTGAGTGCTGCCGATTTGCCGGGCTGGTTCGTCGATTCGCGCGTGCGGCAGGTGGTGTACGAGCCGGACGATGTCGTTCGTATTCAGGCACAACGGGGCATTGCCACCCATATCGCTCTCGACCCGCACGAACGGATCCTGGTGGTAGCACCTGGTGATCGAGATGGCTGGCAGGTTGTGGCGAACAAAGGCGATCACGACGTGTACCTGAAACCGCAACTCGCTGCGCACGATTCGAATCTGGAAATCCGTACTGACCGCCGCAGCTACAGCTTCGATCTGGTGGTGTTGCCGCTCAAGGCGAAGTTCGGCAACTACGACGTAATGTACCGGGTGACCTTCACCTATCCGGATGAAGTGAAGGCGCTGGCACGTGCGAACACGGATGCTGCGCTGGTTGAGCAACGTCTCGCGCAGCCGCCGGTGGTGCGCAACGCCCACTACTCGATGGAGGTGACACCGCACTCCGATGACATTGCGCCGACCGCGGCGTGGGATGACGGACGTTTCACCTACCTCCGTATCCCGAACAACCGGCGAATGCCGGCGGTTTTCCGGGTGGCCGATGACGGTACGGAGAGCGTTGTGGACAAACACGTGCAGGGCGACACGATCGTCGTGCACGAGGTCGCGAAGCGCTTCGTGCTGCGGCTCGCGGACGAAGTTGTCGGAATCTGGAACGACGCTTATGACATGGATGGCGTCCCGCCCCAAGGCGGCACGACTGCCAGCGGCGTGAAACGCGTCTTGCGGAGTCACGGCGATGAATGACGACACGCCTCGCAATACGATTGAGCCCGATGGCCCGTCAGATCGTGCGCAGTCCGGTCTGGAAATGGGCGGTATCAATTCGCCAGGGATGGGCGCGGACCGTGGCATGCCGGCGCTGGGCCAATACCGCAGAGCTCGCCCGCGTGTCTGGTGGCTGACGCCGATTGTGATCGTTCTCATGGTCGGCGCCGGCGCGGTGTGGACCGTGCATGGTTTCCTTGCGCGTCACGACGCAGATGCGAAGGCGCACCGCGATGCGGAGGCCGACACGTCGACCCAGGGGCGTGTGTTCAAGGATGGTCCCGCCCCCGCGGTGGGTGTCGCCGCCGTCGCGTCCATTGCTGCAAGCGCCATTGCCGTGCATCCCGTACATGTTCCGGGGCCGGGCACAGCACCGGAGCCGGTCGGCGCCGTGCACATTGGGGCACGGCGCAGCTATTACGATGCACCGTTGCTCGCAGTAGGCGGCGCGGGCAGTCAGGACGCGGCGGCCGAGGTTTCGGGTGTTGCGTCGTCGGTCGTGGCCACTGTCTCTGGTGGAATCGAGCCATCAGGAGAGAGGCTGGCTCAGGCAGGCGGCGCATTGGCGCAGGCGCTGTTGCCGACCGCCACACCGCGCGTGCGCGCTGGGATGCTGGGGAATCGCAGCTTCATGCTCGCGCAGGGCGCCAAGATTGATTGCGTGGGCGATACGGCGTTCGATTCCACAGATGCGGGCATGTCTACCTGCACGGTGACGAAGAACGTGTATTCCGACGATGGCCGGGTTGTGCTGATCGAACGAGGCTCGCAGATCAACAGTGAGTACCGCTCGAATCTTTCGCCGGGCCAGAAACGGATCTTCGTCTTGTCGGCACTGGTCAAGACGCCGTTAGGCGTGACGGTTGAGATCGATTCGCCAGTAGCCGATGCGCTCGGGCGCATGGGCATCGATGGCTTTGTCGACAATCATTGGAGGCCACGCGTCGGTGCCGCGGTGACGCTTGGCATCACCCAGGATGCGATCGGCTATCTAGCCACACGCGGCGGGAACAGCAACGGTTCGGTTGTCTACGCGAACACGCAGCAGCAGGGCAATGACATGGCCACGCGCGTGCTCGACAGCACGATCAACATCCCGCCGACGCTGACCAAGAACCAGGGCGCGGAGTTCACGATCGTGATCGCACGCGATCTGGATTTCGGTTCGGTCTATGCGCTGCAGCCGGAGTTTGCACCATGAATGCCTGCACGGACAGATCGAATCGGGCAACTGACGCCGTGCTGGCGCGCCTGCCCGACGATGCGTCGGTGCGGGAGCTGATGCGCCCGTTCGCGCCGCTGCTCGACGACGCGGATGTGACCGAACTCGTCATCAACCGGCCACAGCGCGTGCTGGTCGAGACACATCGTGGCTGGCATGGTCACGACTATCGGGAGCTCGATTTCGAACGCCTGATGTCGTTTGCGGTGGCAGTGGCCACGCTCACAAACCAAGAGGTTTCAGCCCTGCATCCTGTGCTCTCGGCGCTGTTGCCAGGCGACGCACGGATCCAAATTGTAGTGCCGCCGGTTGTGCCGCCGCGCACGGTCTCGATCACAATCCGTCGGCCGTCCGCGGAGGAAAAGACCATCGGCACGTACCGTGACGAGGGACTGTTCGACGAAACGGTATGGCATCGCCCAAACGGGTTCGACGATGCGTTGCCTTTGCTGCGGCCCGGGGATAGCAGACTCGTGGAGTGCCTGGAGGCACGGGATTGGGGAGCATTCTTTGAACTGGCCGTCACCGGGCGACTGAATATCGTAATCGTCGGTAACACGGGTTGTGGCAAGACCAGTTTCATAAAGACCCTTTCCCGCTTTATCCCGCGGACCGAACGGATCGTGACGATCGAGGATGTCCGCGAGCTTTTTATCCGGCACATCGAAAACTGTGTGCACCTGCTGTACAGCAAGGGCGGTCAAGGTCAGGCGCGCGTCACGCCGGCCGATCTGATCGCGAGCACGATGCGCATGCGCCCTGATCGCGTGCTGCTGGCCGAACTGCGCGGCGCTGAAGCCTACGACTTCCTCAAGCTCCTGACGACGGGGCACGCTGGTTCGATTACGAGCTATCACGCCTCGAATGCGACGGTCGCGATTGAGCGCTTTGCATTGATGGCGAAGGAACACCCCGAGGCTGCGGTCTACGACGATGCCGCGCTGAAGCGTTTGCTTTTTCTCACCATCGATATCGTCGCGCACATGGAAGCGCAGCCGATTTTCAACGGGGCAGGTGAGCAGACTGGCAAGCGTTGGGGCATGACCGAAATCTGGTTCGATCCGGTTCGCAGGGTCCGGACAGCGTTTGCGTAGGAGGTAACGGTCATGACGAAGCTATCTCTTTTCATCTCCCATCAAGTGCGAACGGCCGTAATCACGGTGACCGTGCTGGCAATCCTGCTCGGAGGCTTGGCCGCCGCTCTCTGGCTGGCGTCGTTTTTCCTGTACGCTAGCCTGCGGATCAATCCCTTGCATGCTGGCTTGTGGGGGTGGCTCGACGCGGCACTCGCGAGACACGACGGTCTGATACCGAATGACGGCCGACGACTGGCCGGTGCGGCTATCTTCGGCGTTTTGCTGGCGTTCGGTGGGCCGGCGTTCGGCCTGCATGCTTTGTGGGAGCGGTCCGGCCGGCGGCGCCTCTATGGCAGTGCGCGGTTTGCCAGCGACGCGGAAATCCGCAATGCAGGGCTGCTATGAGCACGCTCGCAAGCATGGAATCGACGCCTGCCATTGTTGTTGGTGTTTGGCGTGGACGTTATCTGCGATTCACCGGTCAGCAGTTCGTCCTGCTTGCGGCACCCGCGCGTTCAGGCAAGGGCGTTGGCATTGTGATCCCGAATCTGCTCAGTTTCCCGGATTCGGTGGTGGTGCTCGACGTCAAGCAGGAAAATTACGCCATCACCGCGGGTTTCAGGCATGCGTGCGGGCAGGACGTCTATCTATTCAACCCGTTCGCGGAAGATTGTCGCACGCATCGGTACAACCCGCTGTCGGCGATCTCGGATGGATTGTTCCGCGTTGGTGAAATTCTCGCGATTGGTTACGCCCTCTATCCGCCTGGTGGGCACGACGATTTCTGGAAGGATCAGGCAAGGAATCTTTTCCTTGGCATCGTGCTGTTGCTGTGCGAGTGGCGTGATGCGCGCCGCGCTGGCAAGGGAGCGTCGACTCTGGACTATCCAGTCACGATGGGGGAGGTGTTGCGGCAGTCTTCGGGCAATGGCATGCCAGTGAAAGCCTATCTTCAGCGGGCACTCGTTCAGCATCGTAGTCTGCTGACCGGACCGTGTGTCGATGCGCTGAACCGTTTTCTCTCGAACGACGATAAGGTTCTCGCCAGCGTTCTCGCGACCTTCAATGCACCGCTGACAATCTGGGCTAATCCCATCGTCGACGCGGCGACGAGCGCCAACGATTTCGATCTGCGTGATGTGCGCAAACGCCGCATGTCGGTCTATATCGGCATCACGCCCGATCATCTGTCGGAGGCTGCGCTGCTCGTAAATCTCGTGTTCTCGCAACTCGTCAATCTCAATACGAAGCAGTTGCCCGAGGCCGATCCCACGCTGAAATTCCAGTGCTTGGTCCTGCTTGACGAAATGACGGCGATCGGAAAAATCCACATCATCGCGCGAGCAGTTGCCTACATGTCGGGATATAACCTGCGCCTGCTGTCTATCGTCCAGTCGATCGCGCAACTCGAATCCGTCTACGGCCGTTCCGACGCGCGCACCTTCGTCACTAATCATGCAATGCAGATTCTCTACGCGCCGCGTGAGCAGAAGGACGCGAACGACTATTCGGAGATGCTCGGCACGTTTACCGACCAGGCACGCAGCGTCAGCCGCTCGCACGCGATCTTCGGTGGTCGCGGTGGGTCGAGCGAAAGCGTGTCCGAGCAGCGCCGGCCGCTCCTGCTGCCGCAGGAACTGAAGGAGCTGGGGCGCGAAAAGGAAATCATCGTGCTCGAAAACACCAAGCCGATCCTGGCTGACAAGATCTGCTACTGGCGCGATCCCGAGTTTGTTTCGCGTGTGATGGCGGCACCCTCGGTGCCAGCCATGAATCTGGCGCGCTTCAGCGTCGTGGTCGAACGACGGCTGCGCGATCTGCGGACAGACGAGATCGATCCGGAAGGCACAGGGCTCATTAATCCAGCCGCCGAGTATCTGGAAGTATTGGAGGCATGGGATCCTCGCGATCTCCCGCCGAGCCTCGCGGACATCAGTGAAGACGATGCCGTGGCGTATGTGGAGCGGCATTTTATGCTGCTTGGGGTGCCTGCCGAAAGGGTCCGGAAGGCCGCCCGCCGCCTGTCGGTTGCCGATCTCGATGCGGCGGAGCTTGCCACGGTTGAACCATCACGAACCCGCCGCATGTTTGCGCGGCGCGTGCCTGAGAACGTTGTGCCGATCCAGGGAGGCGGTCAATGAACGCGCCACATGTAGATGAGGCGGCACGCGCACGCGCAGCCCTAGCGGTAATTCCTGCGGACGATTACGGGACGTGGGTGGACATGGCGTTCGCGCTCAAGCAGGGATTCGGCGACGAGGGCTTCGAGATCTGGGATGAGTGGAGCCGCACCGCTGGTAACTATAGCGAACGTGCCGCGCGCACCACGTGGCGCTCAGCCGATGCATCAGGCGGCAAGACCCTTGCCTCGTTGTTCTGGCTCGCGCGCCAGCACGGTTTCGATCTGAAGCGTTCGCAGTACCCGGACCGGATGGCAACTGCCCCCGTGCCTTCCCCCGAGGTGCTCGAGCGCCGCACGCGCGAGGAAGAACGCAGGCGTGCCCGTCATGTCGCGGTGGCCCGCGAGGCGGACGCACTCTGGCAGTGGTCGCGTCCAGTGGGGCCGCAACATCCTTACCTGACGCGCAAGCGCCTCGATCCGGTCGAGACCTTACGTGAACTGGATGCGCAGGAGCTACGCTCGCTTCTTGGATACGCGCCAATGAGCGAGGAAGAGCCGCTGGTCGGGCGCGTCCTGATTGTGCCGGTCTGGATCAATGCAATCTCCACGCTGGAGTTGATCGACGAGAACGGCCGGAAATCGTCGCTGGCGGGGGGCGCGAAGAAGGGCGGGTATTGGACGACCGGATCTGCGCCGACTCCGGAGGAGGCATCCACACCGATCCTGATCGGTGAGGGCATGGCGACGGCTCTTTCCACATACCGTGCGACGGGCTGGTTTGCGGCGGCGGCACTCTCGAGTGGGAATCTCGGACAGGTCGCCGCCTCCTTGCGTGAGCGGTTTCCCGATAGCGATCTGATAGTGCTTGGCGAACTAGGGCGGGGTGAAGCGGATGCACGGCGGGCGGCAGAAGGTGCAATGGCGCATCTGGCCTGGCCGGTCTTTACCAAAGACAAGCGTATCAACGGCAAGGTGCCGAACGATTTCAGCGACATGGCGATACTGTCGGGTTTCGATGCCGTGGGTGATCATCTGCGTGAAGTGGCCTTTCAGTCCCTTTGGAGAGCAAACAGATTGCAGGATACGGATGCCGTGTCCGACGTGCAGGTGAGTGAGATGGATGAACGGAATGAGGAGGGAGAAATGGAACGCTCTAAAGAGAACCCGGCGGACGACACCGAAGGCAATCAGCATCATCAATCATCGGAGCGTAGCGTGTCGAAACAGGCGGTGCCCGAATCTGCTGCACCGCCTACGTCCAGCGGGCCGACTGCGCCGGTCGTCCCCGCTGGCCCTTCGCCACTGTTTGCGCCCACGCGTGCGCCGGTCGGCGAGCCATTGTTTGGATTGGGTGACGTTCCCGACGAGATGAAGGCATTGGCCGGGCAACGGTTCGGCATACCGCTCAGGATGGCAACGCCGCGCGAGAACGGCGGGCCGTACCGTGGTGAAGTGTTAAATACCGAGCACTACCTGATCCAGGAGGTCTCGACGCGCAGCGTCGTGTTTCACCGGAAGGACCAGATGGAGTTCACCTCCGAGCGTCTGAAATGGATGGACGTGAACGCACGGTTGAATGGTTCCGAGGTGCAGGTCGGGTATGACGGCGATCGATCGAAGGTTTATCCGTGGGATCGCGCGCGCGATCTGCTGGAACGGACAGTCGGTTCGCTGAAGAAGTCCGCACGTGAACTGAATTTCAGTCCGAATCTCGAGACGATGCTCGATCAACTGCAGGCAAGATCGTGGGCACGGATTAGAGAGGCCCGCGCCGCGGCACTGAAGAAGTCGAAGGAACACACATCGTCGCTTGAACCGGCGGCGCCTCTCGATCGGTAGCGTATCCCGGTCGCGGCGTTCATTTGAAAAATCTGCCCTGAACACTATGAGGTTGCATCATGTCACAGACATCTTCGGCCCAGGATTCTGATCCGGTTATCAATGTGATCGAGGAAGATGCGCCGGGCGTGAGTAGCGCAGCAACTCCATCAGGTGGTAATGACCGTGATGACGCGCTGAACTCGGCAGCAATTGAAGCGGTGTCGGCGCGGCGTCGTCGAGAGTTCGATGCGGCGCGGACGAGGCTGCGAGACCAGGCGATTCGCGACGATGCTGGGGCACTGCGGCAAGCCGGAGAACGAGCGTCCGCCGATGTGCCGCTGCAGCATACCGTTACGGGCCGCGTGCCTGTTGACCAACCACCGGAGCGTGTCCGCAAGCGGTATCTGCGCGCGGGCAACCAGTATTTCCTGAAGGAGGCGCCGTATCAGCTCGCTTTCGAGGATCTGGGGCCATACCTCGTCACCGAGCACAACCGGCCGGACGTGGTGGAGTCGATGGTCGATATGGCGCATGCCAAATCGTGGCAACGCATCCGCGTTTCGGGGCACGAGGTGTTCCGTAGCGAGGTGTGGCTGCAGGGCACGCTGCTCGGAATGGAGGTGCGCGGCTACGAGCCAAAGGCAGCGGATCTGGCTCGCCTCACCGACGCTCGGCAGGCGCGGCTGAACAATCGCATTGAAGCAGGTCTGAAGGTAGAGCCGACCGCTGCCGCTGGCTCGAGAGGGAGCACAGATGAACGTTATGCAGCGTCTCTATCGCCGCAGGCGCGTGCGCGCGCCGCTTCGAATGACGCATCTCCTGCTGAGCCTACGCGCAAGGAGAGCCCCGCCCCGCCTCCTGTTCTGGAAAGCCGGAATACTGCGAATGACGAACCGGACGCGCCACGGCGGTACGTCGGGGAACTGCGCGACCATGGAGGCGCGCCGTATCAGCACAACCCCGCGCGTAGCGACTCGTACTACGTTGTGTTCCGCGACGAGGCGGGCGTCGATCAAGTGTTGTGGGGCGTGGACCTCGAGCGTGCCGTTCTTGAATCGCTGGCCGGGATCGGGCAGCAGGTGACGCTCGAAAACCTCGGCAAGCGACTCGTGACTGTTAAGGTGCCGATTCTGGATGGCAATGGTGTCGTGGTGGGCGAGGAAGAGAAAGACGTGCACCGGAACACATGGCAGGTGGATGTCGTGCAGCGTGGACGGGCGGCTTCTCAGGCAACGTCGCGATCCGAAACGCGATCAGGTGATGCCGCTCAACCTTATGCCGGCCAGCGTTCACAGCCCGCGACAGAGCCTGGGCCGCAGCGTGGTCGTGACGCGCTGCGGGAGGGTGACGAACGCGTGCTGCACCTGGCTGTCCTGACCGCTGCGATGCGGGAACAGGGTTTTAGCGAACGTTCGATTTCCCGTGTGCAGCGACACGCCGCACGCATGCTGGACGCTTTCGGGAAGGAGGATCTCCCGGTGCCTCCGCCGAAGGTCTTCGATGCAAAGGCACCTTCGGGCCGTGATCGTCGGATGCGCGCGGCTGCTGAGCGTGCGCTCGCGCGCGAAGTCGAACGGGCGCCGGCCGAGCCGTCAATGCCAGCACCTTAGGGTGAGCCGTGAGATTCCGTGAGCGCCTGTGCGTCGAGCTGGGCGCGGTCAGGCCACGCTGGGATGCTTGGTGCGCGCGCCGTGGCGTGACGGCCGGCGAGGGCGTACGGCAGTTGATTGCTGTCGCAGTCAACGCAGAGGCTGACAATCGACCTGTTGAGATCGAATCTGGACTGACCCGGCCGATAGTCGGAGAGTCGCGCGGTCGTATCGAAATCCGGTTGACCGCCGCAGAGAAGATGGTGGTGGAGCAGCGGGCGGCCGCGTCGGGCCTGCACAGCAATCGGTGGATTGTGGCGCTGATCCGCGCGCAGCTGACACGGGAGCCGCAGTTGGGAACACGGGAACTGCTTTTGCTGTCGGCGTCGAACCAGCAGCTTGCCGTCATCAGCCGGTCGTTGGGGCAGATTGCGCGCCGTGGTGGAGCGAGGCACACGTGCCCGGAGTCGGCTGATTTTGAGGGTATCCGGGAACAGATTGACGCACATCTGCGAGCTGTCGCGGGTGTGATTCGCGCGAATCTCGACCGATGGAGCCGATAGCATGCCGTATCCAAAAATCTACGTCGACGCAATGCTCCTGAACTGGGGTGATCGGCTATTTCACGATCCGTTCAGACATGCGAGGGCATCTCGGCTTTCACGAGCGGGAATTCGGGACGAGGCCGCGCGCATGCGCGGCCAATTGGCCCGCACGCTGAAGCGCACTCCGGAGGTGATGGTCAAGATCACCAACAAGGCGTCTAGTGCCCAGGGAATAGGCGCTGTACGCCGGCATCTTCGTTACATCTCGCGTAACGGCCAGGTAGACCTGGAAGATCAGAACGGCGACAAAATATCCGGCGTCGATGCGCTGCGTGACCTCACGAAAACCTGGCAGTTCGGCGGATGGGGGATACCGGACACCAGCACGCGCCGCGAAGTATTCAATATCCTTCTATCAATGCCGCCGGGAACGAACCGGCAGGCCGTGCGCGACGCGACGCGTGGTTTTGCGGCACTTGAGTTTGGCGACGGACGCGCGTACGTCTTTGCAGAGCATGATGATGAGGCTCATCCGCATGTGCATTTGAGTGTGCAAGTGCGGGGACCGGACGGGCGCCGGTTGAATCCACGTCACAAGGATCTTCAGCGGTGGCGTGAGTACTTTGCAGAGCAACTTCGGGCGCATGGTGTTGAGGCGAACGCCACTTCTCGGCGAACCCGCGGCGTCACACAACGGTATCCCAAACCCGCAGTCGTGCACATGATGGAGCGTGGCGAGATGCCGGCTTTCTGGCGAGCCGTCCCGACCGACGCGCAACGCGAGACGGGTTGGGTTGCACAAGGCGGGGTGTTTGCCGCATGGCGTGCGATGGCCTTTGCGATGGCGGGATCCAACGTGAGTGAGGATCGTGTGCTGGCGGTTGATATGGCTTATTTCGTGGGTGCCATGCCGGTACAGCGGGACAGGCCTGCGGCGGAACGAGAGCGAGTTACCGGACCGACGCGGCTGGATCGCACGGTACAGGGAAGCGAAGGTCGTTCGAACGATGTCGGGCCGGATCCGGAGCGCTGATCGGCTGAGACGATGATGGACATCCGGTATACGGTCAGAGGAGCAGACGGCACCGCTTCGCATAGGGAACTGCCCCTCGTCGGCTGGAGGGGGCAGATGACCCGCGGGTGTTGTTCCAATGTGTGGTGCGTGGAGAGCGGGACGGGGCGATAAAGCGCACTGGTGCGGAAGGCTAACCGCCACTTAGCGATCGACGAGCCACGCCGGCCCAGCTTTGAAGGATGCGAAAAGCACGATTGCCATAGCAATCAGGAGGACCGGGAGGCTATAGACTGCCACTGGGAAGAACAACGCAAACTGCAATGCCGAACCGCCTAGTCCGTGGACAAGGTCCGTTTCACGGATGTTTTCATAGGCCATCCAGACAATGGGGACGAAGCTTAAAACGACAAGAACGAGTCCATCGTTGATGGAAGCATGATCGCGTACGCTGCTTGCATAGCAATAGAATCCCAGCCACGCGAGGTTGATCGCCAGTGCTGCCAACCAGAATGCGCGAAGCGTGAAAAAGCGATGTCCAAAACGGCGACGGCAGTGGCGGCTGAATAACTGGATACATTTCACAAGGCCAATCAGGGCGCCTACGGTAACGACACATTTCAGGATTTCCACTACCTCACTCCTCGATCGTCGAACTATGGAGATATGCGGACGACTGCCCGTGAAGGGCGTGATTTCGGTGCACGCGGCATTTGCGTTGCTTTTTATCCAATATAGACGCTCGGGTTGGCTCGGACAAAGGCAGTTTGTATCGGTCGCGAAGACGATGGGCATTGCGAAAACGCGGCTGGGGGGCTGCTTGAGTGTCGCTATCGACGCACAACAAAGTCTCTACCAATCGGTGACGGTACGCTCGGTCATGAGCGCACGGGGAAAACCGTGACGCGGAAACAATTGTGCGGATGTGACATTGGCTTTTTGGCTTCGCGCTTATCCAGACGATTAAGAGCGTTGAGAGGCTACGGGCGCTAGCCGTAAGATCCCCGCGGGACTGGCCCGGGCCACATGGGCCGCGCTAAAAACGCGTGTTACCACGGCTCCTGTGTGCCATTTAACGCAACGGAGCTAAGGCGATTTATCACCATTGAAACTGTGAAGAAGACCCTACCGACGGTCGGATCAATCGTTTGTGAACGAGCTTCGGGTGCTGCGCAGCCGCGAGGGAAATGAAGGCACGGATAGTCAGAGCTAACATACCGCTTCATTGGCGGACATTTACCGTCTGTGAGGGATGGATCACGTCAGCAAATGCCGCGGTATCCGGACTGAGCCGCGCGCCGAACGGGTAGCGGATGTCCGCCACCTTGGCGGTTCCGATGCGGCGCGAAAGGCGGACAGGACGCCGGGCCCGGAGAGCACAGGGCACCGACCGGCAGCGGCCGCTCGTCAGAGGTCGCCGTCAACCAGCGCAATGACGCACACCCACCGCACCGGCACGCCCGTGTGTCTGAGGCGCGGTCGGCGCCTGCCTGCCTATCAAATCCATTCCGCGGATACGGCCGGTCGACAGCCGCGGAGACCCGGTGTGCAACTCCGGCTTGATGGCGGCGCCCTGTGGCGGCCATGCCTCGACGGCGCGCCTGGTCGGTGTCGTGAACCGGGAGCGAGGGCGCTCCTGTTGCGCAAGGGCGCGTGGATCAGGTAGTGTGGCGGCATTCACAACCACAGCGAGGAGCAAGCAATGAACAAGCAGGAACTGGTCGACGCAGTGGCCGCGAAGACGGGCGGCAGCAAAGTGGCAACCGGCGAGGCGATCGATGCGGTGATCGCGGCGATTACCGGCGAAGTGACGAAAGGCGGCACGGTGCAACTGGTGGGATTTGGTTCGTTTTCGACGGGCGCCCGCGCTGCGCGGGTCGGTCGCAATCCGGCGACCGGCGACGAGATCCAGATTCCGGCTGCGAAGACGGTAAAGTTCACGGCGGGCAAGGCATTCAAGGATGCCGTGAACGTCGCCTGAAACCGGACGCAAGCTGCCACCCGGATTTCTGCCGATGGCGCGGCTGCCGACAGGATAGCCGCGACAGGTGCTGGCGGCAGCAACGGCACAGAATGATCGGGCAGGGCCTGGACCTCGGCCAATCGGCCTGGTAGCATCAGTGCGAGATGCCGCGACGTACCGCGGCCCCTGCGATTCGCTGCATGTCTCTACAGATAGCCGTATGGAAAAGAAACGATCGCGGACTGGGCGCGAAACCTCGTGCCCAACGATCGGTGCGTTACTGCGCTACCGGACGCGCATCGTGCGCGTCATTGCGGAAGCCCGCGGGCAACGCGCGATGATCGAATCGCTCGACACCGCAGGCCGGACCTTCGTGAGCACGGTGAAGTGGGGCAGCCTTCGTAAGCTGGGCAATCAGCTTTTCTGAAGCTGGATATCTTCGCGGGCCGATTGGTCGTCCATTCCGGGAAGCCAGCGGATCACATATCGAGCCACTTCAGCTTCGATATGGCCATCGGTGCCCGAATGCCGCAAGTGCGCGCTCATCTCATCGCACTGGATGCAGAAATTTGCTGCTCGTATACTGGCGCTGACATCGGGAAAGGAAAGGGTATGCGGCGCGTGATTGTCCGGCGGTCTCCAGTTCACGGCAAAGGCGTGTTCGCCATGCGTGCCCTCGCGGCGGGCGAGCGTGTGCTTGAGTACAAGGGTGAAGTCACCTCGTGGCGAAATGCGGTGCGCCGTCACCGGCGTGAAGGCGTCGAAGGACATACGTTCCTTTTCGGGCTGTCGGATGGGCGGGTGATCGACGGCAGCCGTGGCGGCAATAGTGCGCGCTGGCTCAATCACGCCTGTGAGCCGAACTGCGAGACTATCGAGGATGAGGGACGGATTTTCATCCATACGCTCCGGTCGATCGGAGCCGGGGAAGAGCTTTTCATTGAATATCTTCTCGCCACTGACGGTCCGCAGGATGAAGACGTCCGGGCGCAGTACGCCTGCCGGTGCGCCACCGCGGACTGTCGGCACTCGATGCTCGCGGACGCTGCGTGAACAGTGTGGGGGAGGAGGTAGTGGTTCGCTATCCCGAATGTCACCGTCGTTGATTCGATCGAAATCGGCAATCTTCAACGGGCTCCCCTTCAGCGCGGCCGTATCGTAGTAGCTGACCACGTTGGGGTTTTGCTTGCCGAAACCCGCCATCGGCAACGGGTTGCGCGGCGAGAAGAAGCCCGGCTGACCCTTTGCCAACGCGCGCCTGGCTGCCCACATGCTGGCCCACCTGAGCGACAGGTCATGCATCGCGAACCCGGGCGACGCCCAGCCGCACAGTCCACCGACCCAGTCGAGCGGATGGCAGATCGAATTCCAGAACCGCATAACGCTTCCACGCGGCTCTCCGGCGCATTGCCCGCAATGATGGCGGTGTTCAGTGCGCCGATCGAGACGCCGGCGAGCCAGTGCGGTTGCACGCGGGCCTCGGCGAGGCCCACGTAGACGCCAGCCTAGTAAGACCCGAGCGCGCCGCCGCCCTGAAGCACGAGAGCGATCTCGTCGTAGCGCGGCAGCACGAACGCGTCCGGCTGCCGGTTGGCTTTACTTGTGCTGCTGCGCATACGCGGCCCCTCATTGCATCGCCCAACCGTGGCTGACGATCACCGACTGCCCGGTGAGCGCATTCGACTCGAATCCTGCAAGGAACGCAACCGTATTGGCGACGTCCTCGACCGTGGTGAATTCACCGTCGACGGTTTCCCGGAGCATCACGTTCTTCACGACATCGGCTTCGGAGATACCGAGCGCCTTGGCCTGCTCGGGAATCTGCTTGTCGACGAGCGGGGTACGCACAAAGCCAGGACACACCACATTCGCCCGAACGCCGCGCGAGCCCCCTTCCTTCGCAACCACCCGTGCCAGGCCTAGCAAACCATGCTTGGCGGTCACATAGGCGGACTTCAGCTTCGATGCCTCGTGCGAATGCACCGAGCCCATATAGACGATCGCGCCGCCCTTGCCGCCCGCGTACATGTGTTTGATCGCCGCCTTCGTCGCGAGGAAAGCGCCGTCCAGGTGGATCGCCAGCATCTTCTTCCAGTCGGCAAACGCATACTCCTCGATGGGCGCGACGATCTGGATACCCGCGTTTGACACGAGCACATCAAGGCCGCCCAACTCCTTCACCGCGCGTTCGATGCCGCTATTGACCGCTTCTTCGCTGGTGACATCCATTGCAACGGCCAGCGCCTTTCCGCCCGCGGCGACAATACTGTTGGCCACTTTCTGCGCATTCTCGAGATTCAGGTCGGCAATCACTACTGCGGCCCCGAGGCTAGCGAGTTTGCGTGCACACTGCTCACCAATACCGCTTGCTGCACCCGTCACAAGCGCGACTTTATTGTTCAACGACATGTTGCGTTCCTTATCGGTTCACAGACCGTTATTGATTGACTGCGAGCTTCATGCTCTCGGTTGTGGCGAGATAATCGAGCGCAACCTCGCCGATATCCAATGTTAGATTAGCGATCACATGTCGTGCGCCGACCACCCGCTTCACCGGCAGATCGGCGACGGGCGCCAAGGCATGCGGATGCAGTTCGAGCGCGGCGGGACCCGACCACGCGCCCAGCACGTTCACGTCGTGCAGATAGAAGCGCACGAGCTCGCACACGCGCGGCGAACCGTCAACGTGCGGGATCACCTTCAGTAGATAATTCGGTGTGTCCGCAAACTTCTTGCGTTCAACCTCGATGTCGAGCGGCACATGCTTGAAGCCCATCGTGCCGGTTGCGATACGTTGTGTGCCGTAGTCGAGTGTGCCGAGCAGCGTGTCGTTGCCGTCTACGCTCAAGGTCGGCTTAGCCAGCTTCTTCGGAAAGCCCCAGATCTCCCGGCCGCCGGCGATAGCACCTTCGTCGTCGAGGTACATCGAATGCGTGTAGTTGCCGAGGCGCCCTTGCTGATCGCGCACCGAGATAACCTGACCGCTTTCGGTGTAGTCGCCGAAACCGGATGAGTCCGGCATGCGAATGAATTCGTAATGCACGACGTCGTTTTCCGGATGCAGCGGCTCGGGCACGATGGCGCGCAGCGCATCGAAATCGGTCTCGTACGAAATGATGAGGTATTCCCGATTGATGAAGCGGTACGGCGGCCGGGGATAGGCGGGATTGTGAACAGGCATCGCAAAGGCGTCTTTGCGGATCGAAGTGAAATTCATAACAGTCCTCTACGAAAGGTGGTCCATGCAGACTAGGTATGTGAAATGGTAGAGGCAATGCCGATACAGTAGGAGCCACCGTTTGTTAAAAGACCGTTAGCCAGACTGAAACTCTGTGGCTGGAACCTCGGTCAAGGTCACGGTGTCGTACGCGCTACCGGCACCATGTTCACAATATTTGCTAGCAAAAGAAACGCAGCGGGCCATGCCCAGTAAGGGCGTCGGGCCAGATTGCCGTCACTCCCGCTGTTGAGCGACGCAACAGGTATGCAGGGGCGAGCAGAAGTATCATCCGTCGTCCAGCGCACCGACGCGACAGATGTCGCATGTACCGCCACACCGCGCGCCGGGTTTCAGCTCTGCGCCCGGTTGTGCGGCGAGCGCGACGCAGGTTCGGGCGTCATCAGCGTCGCCGATAACCTCTGAAAGTTTGATGCTATATTTGTTGGTGTCTGGTAGATGCGTGTTAGTACTTTTTTGTCACTAGCCGATCTCGCTGTTCGCAGCGTCATAGGCAGCGACCGTGCTGCGGTTAGAGGTGCGGAGCAACCAGACACGCGGCCGGCGATCAAAGCGTTTTGCCGGGAGCAGGAAGTGTCTTACGGTCAGGCAAACGCCGTCATGTCGACGTGCTTCGCGTCGACATCACCAAATCAAGAAGGGAATGGTCAAAAGAATGCCGCTTACCGATGGTGGGCCAACCAGAGGTCACGGGTCAAATTTTCTTTCGCCGGAAGAGGTGCTAGGTGTTTTGTCCCGCACCCTGGCCAGCCCAGAGTTTCTGTCGTCTCCACGGATGGGCGCGTTTCTGAAATTCCTGGTCGAGGAATGGCTTGCCGGCCGTGACAGGTCGCTGAAGGAACTGAACATCGCGATGTCGGTCTTCCGCAAGGATTCGTCATTCGATCCGGGCAGCAATGCCATCGTTCGCGTGGAGGCTGGACGACTACGCCGCCTGCTAGCCGACTATTCCCGTGGCTCTGGGATGAATGACCAGCATTTCCTTGAGATACCGAAGGGCAGCTATGTGCCATTCCTTCGCCGGGCACCAACATCGGAACGGCTGCCTCCAAGCTTGGACCATACGCCCCAACTTCCCGGCCGACATCACGTCACGGTGATCGCTTGCAGAAATCCTGGAAGTTTCTCCAATCAATCAATTGATTCCGGTCGAATACACGATGACTTTCTTGTTTTTCGAAGCTTATTTGGAAGGATCACCGAAAAATATGGTGGAAGAGTTGCGGAGGAGGCTGGCGACCGATTCGTCAGCTATTTCGGCTGGCCGAGATCCATGGAGAATGCCGCATATCTTGCCGTCGCTGCAGCACGAGAGTTGGTTCTCGGGGAAATTGACTCGTCTGGAGATGAATCCGTCGCCGGGCCTGGGCAGACTCTGGAGCATGTCGCGATAAAGGTCGGGGTGGCAACCGGCTGGGCGATCAGCGGTACGCGAAACTCCGATTCTGGGACACCCGTTCCGGCATTGTTGGGAGACGTATTGGCTGACGCCACGGCGATTTCTTACTGTGCCTCGGCCGGGAGCGTATTCCTGTCCGAAGCTACCTATCGGGTCTTGCGCCATTATTGTCGCGCCGAATTGCCTTGCTGCCGCCTTGCATCCGGCGAGACCGTCTGGCGACTTGAGGAATTGGGGATCCCCTCCGAGTCCACCGAGGGCGCGCCGCTAGTCGGGCGCCGCCACGAACTCGACCTTCTGTTCGGACGTTGGTCTCTGGCCGAGGGCAAAGAGGGGCAGGTCGTCGTCATCAGCGGCGAACCAGGGATCGGCAAGTCGCGCCTGATCAACGATCTGTGGGCGTCCATCCGGCAAAATGGGGGGCGGCGCATGCTTCTCAGGGCCTTGCCGCTCTATTCGAGGAGCGCCTTGTCGCCTGTGCGGGACGCAATATCCGAATTGGCCGGGATCATGCGTACGGATGGCGGCGAACAAATCAACGCCAAACTCCTCGCGCTGGCGATAACACCGGCCGAGTCCGAGCCCTCGGGTGTGGCGATGCTCGGCTCGCTGTTCGGCCTGGCGTTGCCGGACGCGCTGGAAGCCATGCCGGCGAGTCGTCGCAAGGAAGCGACTTTTGCAATGCTTGTTAGGGTGATTTTCGCCGCAGCGCGCAAGGCCCCCCTGCTGCTAGTCGTCGAGGATGTTCATTGGCTCGACCCCTCCACGACCGAACTGATTCATTTGATCGCCCGCGGCCTCCAGGGCCAGCCAATCATGTTGGCAGTGACCTCGCGACCGGGCAACGATCAGTGGCGTCGTTTGCCGCGCGCCACGGTCCTGGAACTTGCGCCACTAGGAACGGCTGACGTCGAACAGATGATAGACGAAGTCGCCGGCGCCATAAGACTGTCGGCGGAACAACGCAAACTCGTAGTCGAAAAGACCGAAGGCATTCCCCTATTTGTCGAAGAATTTGCAAAAACCCTTTGCGACATGCCTGAGTTTCGCGGACGACTTCCTGAACGATTGATTGATCTTCTGATGGCAAGACTGGATCGGCTGGGCGACAAGAAATTCATCGCGCAAGTTGCGGCGGCGATCGGTCGGGAATTCCGCAGTGATCTTTTGGCCGCTGTAGCGGAAGTGCCGGAAGCCGCCCTCGGCGAGGCCATGCAGACTTTAGTCGAGGAGGGCGTGATTCTTCCCGGTGGGGAGAGTGGGACAGGCATAGGGTGCTTCCGCCATATCCTGTTTCGCGACGCAGCCTATGAATCGATGTTACTCGAGCGACGCCGCGAGATTCACCAGCGGATCGCCCGACTGTTGGCAGGACAAACCGGCTTTGATCTGCGCGCCGAAATCATCGCAGACCATCTCGTCAAGGCGGGTCTGGCAGAAGAATCGGCGCCCCGGTGGTTGGAGGCAGGAAAGCGGGCCGCGAGAGATTTCGCCAACGAGGAGGCGATCAGCCATTTTCGCGCCGGTCTCGCGGCGCTCAACGGACCTGCGCTTACCGCCGCAAACAAGAGGCACAGGCTCGAGTTGCTCACGGAACTGGGCGTCGTTGTTCGGGTTACCAAGGGTTACGGAGCGCTTGAGTTATTGCCTATTTACGAAGAGGCCAAAACGCTCTGCGCAGAGATTCGTATTCCCGACCAGGAAGCCGCAACCTTTGCCGGGCTTTGGGCCTATTTCTGCGCGCGCGGAGACTGGGCGGAATCGGCTGCGATTGCCTCCGAGGTTGCCCACCGAGCCAAGGAAGCGCGCCATCGCGGCCTGCTTCTGGAAGCCCGCAGGCTGTTCGGTACGAGCGCCCTGTTTCAAGGGCGACTGTCAGAGGCAATGCGCTGGTACGACAAAGTTCTGCGTCGCTATGACTTGGCGCGTTACAGGCCTTCCTACGGCTATGACGCTGGAGCCACCGCCGCCGTCTATAGTGCATGGGCGTTATTTCTGCAAGGCGACGACGAAGCGGCCCTGACGCGAGCGGATTTGGCCTGGTCGATCGCTCTGTCGCAAAAGCACGCGCCAACCCAGGCCATCGTTCTGGGTTGGCGTTCGGTGCTGGACATTCTCCGTAGCGCAACCAAAGATGGGCACGAACATGGCGAACTATTGAGAGAACTCAGCGAAAAACATGGTTTCAACCATTGGAGTCCAATGGCCGAACTCGTCCTGGCTTGGAGTGAGACCATGGCCGGCTTGCGGCCTCTTGATTATGAGGCCATGAGCCGAAATGTCGCCGATTTTTGCCGTGGTTGGGGTGGCTTCCTCTCTCCCTTCCTCTGGATGACGGTTGCCCAATGCTGCGCGCTGGGCAACCGCAACGATCTGGCGCTGGGCGCTCTTATCCAGGCCGAAGACTTTGTCCAATCCCATAGCGAACATATCTGGGATGCCGAAATCCTTCGAAGGCGTGGCGAGTTGACATTGAAAGGGGAGGGTTCCGACGGGAAGGCCCTCGCAGCCGGCTATTTCAACCACGCTGTCGCCCTCGCAGCATCGCAGGGCTCCGCCATATTCGAGCAGCGCGCGCAAAAGAGCCTGGCTGCCCTGACGAAAGATCGCGCTATTCGGCCGTCTTAAGCTCTGAAGGGCTGTCCCATAGCACCTGTCCGACCGTTCCGACGGACATCATTTTCACAATATCCGCCGCGCCGTATCCGAGTTCTTGAAGAATCTCCTGTGCATTGGCCCCCGGTGCCGGAGCCGCCGCGAGTTCTGGCAACGGGGAGCCATCGAAATGGAACCAGGTCGGCCGCAGATTGAAAGCAGGAAGAGCGCCCGAGGAGGTCTTGAAGGCAACGTCCGCACAAGGGTTCCCTCGATGTCGAGCCTTGAGTTCGGCGATCGATTGCACCGGTGCCGCGATGATTCCGGCGGACTTGGCTGCGGTCAGCGCTTCCGCCACGGTTAGTTCGGAAATGCCGGGGATATGGGTATCGGCCGGCTCGACGCAAATCCAGCCGTCCTTGACCTGCCGCAAGCAGTTTGCCGTCCCGACCGGTGCGGGCGTTACTTGGAACGAAGCCTGAATGAAGCTCGCGGCGCTGGCGAGGGACGTGTCGACCCAGTCGCCGCCCCGTTCAGAACGCCTTTCGCGGGCGAAGAGAGCGACGATCGCTCCGAAAGCCGCAATGTACCCGGTGAGATAGTCGACACAGGACGCTAGCCCGTGCAACTCGGGCGCATCGGAAGAGCCGAATCTGGCCATGATTCCGGTCGCGGCCTGCAAGAGCGGGTCGTACCCAGGGTAGTCGTCGAGGCTGCCCGGCCGTTCGCCTTTGAAGGCGCTCAGTTGCACGGCAATGGCATCGGGATTGAGCCGCGCGAGACCGGCCCGATCGAGACCCAATCGCTCCATGACCGGGTCGAGTTTATTGAACACGACAAAATCAGCCTGTGCTACCAACCGTCTGAGGATCTCTCGCCCGTCTTCCTGTCGCAGATTGAGGAGAATGCTTCGCTTTCCTTGGGAGAGTTCGCTCGGCCAGACCACGGTTACCGCTGGCACATGCTCGGGCTGTGTGGAGTCAACTTTGATGACCTCGGCGCCGAGTTCAGCCAGCATCCGGCCGCAAGCCGGCCCGGCAATGACGTTGGCGAGATCGACGACGCGCATGCCGGCTAGGGGAGCAGCCGATTTTGCCGCTTCCTTTGCGGTTGCCGACTGTGAAGCCGGCAATGAAGTTTTTCCGGTCGTGCCGATGTGCAGAGCCGGATAGGGTTTGGCGGAAGCCAGTCGAACGGCACGCCCGAGTTGCGGCCAGTCGCAACCGCCAACTGTCTCGACGATTCCGGACTGCCTTGCATGATCTGACGCGCGCCACTCGTCGAAATCGCGAACCATAGCGCAGGGAATGTTGGCCTCGCCAAGGATGCGCTCCCACTCCTCGGCCGACTTGCGGGCGACGGCGGCAGCAATCAGTTCAGCCAATTTGGCGCGAAGCGGCAAACGCAGATTCTGCGCCACGGCGATATTGTGATCGGCGAACTCAGCGTTAGCTGGATCATAGATCGGGAGGTCGACCACCCCCAAGGCCTGCATGTCCTCCCAGATCCCGAGCGTCTCAAGCAGTCGCCGAGCGTAATCACGATGAATGACGCTGAGAAACATGACCTGGCGATCGTCGGCGGCAGGATAGCAGGCAAACAAGGGGTTCATCTGGCGTTTGAGCCATTCGAAATAAGCCTTGTCGGCACGGGCCTTGTCGACGTGCGTAGCCAGTTCGGGAGGCAGCGAAATAATAGGACCGGTCTTCAGATGCTCAGGAACGCCCGCAACCTCCAGCGCCAGCGCGCCGACCGAAGACAGGCCAGCAGCCAGACGCGAAATGACGATATCCCGACCGGCATCGTACCGGAGGCGGTCCATCAGAGCCGCTCCGACGGCTGTCGCACCGAGGACGCCGGCATAGACCGAGCACAGTGGCACGGGGGTGTAAAGGACGTTGTCGCCGAGCAGACTTCGGGTCATCGCCAGATCGGTATAGAAGCCCGAGACCGCCTTGAGGATGTCGTCACCAACCTCGTCCGGGAAAGGATAGGCGGTTTCACCGGGAAGGACGGCTGTAACGGCGAGACGGATTTGCCCGTGAGTTCTATCGCCACTATCGGTGCCGTCACGGATTACCACGTCGGCCCCCGCCGAGCAAGCAGGTTCCGCACCGGCATGAATATGCTTGCCGCGGTCCAGATACGCGTCCAGGGGCGCGGGCTCGCCGCCTTCGCGGCAAACGATTACGGTTGCGCCTTGATCCGCCAGCAGCAGGCCCGCCAACCGGCCTGCCATTCCAGTGCTGCATTCGACGACCGAGATTCCCGACAAAGGCAAAAGCGACATCTATTCCTCCCATCCTGCATTCATATAAACCTTGGAGGACTATCTGCTCTAGCCGTTCCCGGCGGAACGTTTGTTACGGTAACATACATCGCCGCACGTGGCGTTTTTCCTTAAAATTCAAGAGGATAGAAGGGGTGAGCGAACGATCGCCGCCTCGATGTCCAAATGGTCGCCCGCCTTCAAAACCGGCGGCAGCCACTCGATCGAATAATCGGGTACTTCGAACACGGAGTCATCGGGCCGTGCGTGCGCAGGTAACCGCAAGTCTCTCGCTGACCGAGTACTCTCTCGCCCGCGTGAAAGCAACGTCGCTCCATAGCAGTACTGATGAATAGTTCGGATACTCCCTCCTTACGCTGATTCGCGCAAGCACTAGCCGATGCACGGCCGGTTCGTCGAGGCCGGTGCCGCGCATGAGTTGCGGGAGACTGATGCCAGCGCCGAGCGTTCCCGCCACCGCTCGCAACAGGCGCAGGGCGCGTGAAACGGCCTGCGCTCCAGGTGCGGTCTCCATCACGACGCCGCCAGTTCAGATTTTAGGTCGCCGACTCTGGCATGACTCAAGATGCCGAAACCCGACGACGTGATTACTGTCGACTCGGCACTACTGCAGGACCCGCCGAGTGTAGGCCGAAGCGTGGGGGAAATACCGACATAGTCGAGGTCTCCGACACGGTGACGGTAGCGCCGCCCCGTTATCTAGATCCGCGCGTCATCCGGTAACTGATTTGCTGCTTGGGCAGCCGCGACTTCACCTGGTCGTCTGATTAAGATCTCCGCGACTTGACACGAGGCGAGCGCACAGCAGCCAAAGATTCCTTCGCGCACACGCTTGACTAACGCCAGCGACAACGCCGCTTCGCGGTCTACCCCAAACATTTGTCCGAGCAGAACGACAGCCGCCTCCTGCACACCGATACCTGCCGGAATAATGAAAGCCGCGTGTCGGACTGCCTGGGTAAGCGCTTCGATTGCGACCGCGCCAGCTGGTGAGATTGAATGACCAAGCATTGAAAGCGCCCAGTACGTTTCCAGCGCTCCGAGTGCATAGCCGGCAAATTGCCACAGAAAGCTGCGAATCAAAAGGCCGCCGCGTGACATCAACGCATCGATATCCGTATCAAGTTGTATACCGTCGATAGCTTGAAGTAACGGATTTTCCGCTCCAAGCAAGCGCGCTGCCCAACGTTCTATTGCATGAAAGACGCCCCCACGCCGAACGACAATGAAGGTGACGGCGGGTAGTGCCAATGAGAGCCCCACGGCTAGAGCAATGGGCCCGAGTGAATTCTTCATCTCGGTGCAAGCGAGGAGAAGGACCAGACCAATAGCCGAAAACGCATACTGCACCATCATTGTCACGAGCACTTCGACGATCACCGACGCACTGACGCTGCTCAGGTTATGCGCCTTCCAGTTCGCAAGTCGGATGCCCACGATTTCGCCGCCAATACTAGCTACCGGTAACAGGCGGCTGACCGCCTCACGCACCGTCGCAATCCACCATAGGAAGAGAAGTGACGTGGACTTACCTAGGAGGGTCCTCCAGCCGCAGGCGTCTAGTAGCAGTGGAAGAGCGTGTAACGGTACCAGCCAAAGGATGGTCGGCCCGGCCTGCCGGATCGTGTGCACAATGTCGCCGCCGTCGTGCAATACAAGATAAAGAAGTAGTGCGATGCCAGCCGGTAGTCCCATCCGTTGCAGCCATTTCATCGGGCATTGTCCCCACAAGCAATTTCAGCAAAGCCAGTACAAATCGCACCGGAAGCCGAAATGGCCTTCATCACACGCGGCGATGTCAATGCAGCGAATTCGTCGGCATGCCGGTACGCGCTCATCGCAGGCGTCAGTGGACCATCACCGAGCGATGCTGGGTGACTGTAGATTTCGCACACACCCTCAGACATGCCGGCTATCGCCTCAAGTATCACCGTCTCGTCCATTTTCCCCGTTTCGGACATGCCGACCACGTAGTCGTTTCGCGCGATCCCCGCGCGATCGAGTTTCGCCCGGACGAGCGCTACCCAAGGTTTAATCCAAGCCGGGGAGTTTGCTTCGAACGGCAGGCGCACGGCGCGCATGCCGTATTCCGGCCCGATCTGGAGAATCAGCGACAGGACAGTTGGATGTAAATGGAAGTGCTTGTGAGTATTCACGTGGTCGAGCGTGAGCCCAGTTCTGGCGAACGCGTCAAACTGGGCGCGAATTTCCGCAGCGAGCTGTCGACGGACATGCGGCAAGAAGTAGAAGCGGAAGCCGTCACGCACCATGTTGCGACCGAAGTGGCCTTGCTTATCGACCAAGGCTGGTATTGACTGGCGTAGAAGCGTGGCTGCCCCGTCGGCCAACACAAGATGAAGACCGACGTGCAGGTCCGGTAGACGTCGCGCACGAGAAACGGCGTCGGCTGCAGCGGGCGCGCTCACCATCAGGCTTGCCGCGGTCAGTACGCCGTGTCGGTGGGCCTGTTCGGTGGCCTCATTAACACGCACGTCCAAACCGAAATCATCAGCGGTTATGATTAGCCTGCGATGACCAACGCGCGACCTCGTCGGCTCACTCCTTGGCATCACGCTTCGTGGGCGCGTAGGAAGCGGAAGAATTCCACGCCTTCACGCAGGCGCCGTTTCATCATGTCCCAGCTCGTGAGCATCTCGCGCAGAATTTCCCAGATCTTCGACGGACGGAAATAGAAGCGCTTATAGAAGTTTTCGAGCTGGTGGTAAATCTCGTCACGCGACAGATGCGGATAGCCGATCGCCGCGAGCTGCACGCCCGACTTGCTGACGAGGTTGATGACCTTGTTCTCTTCCAGCCAGCCGTTTTCGACCGCCTGGTTGTAGAGCGTCGTGCCGGGATAGGGAGCCGCGAGCGACACCTGAATCGTATGCGGATTGATTTCCTTCGCATACTTGATGGTCTTCTGGATCGTGTCCTGCGTCTCGCCAGGCAGGCCGAGAATAAAGGTGCCGTGAATCTTGATGCCGAGCTTGCGGCAATCTTCGCTGAAGCGGCGCGCAATGTCGGTGCGCAGACCCTTCTTGATGTTCAGGAGAATCTGGTCGTCGCCCGATTCATAGCCCACCAGCAGCAGGCGCAGGCCGTTTTCCTTCATGATCTTCAACGTCGCGTACGGCACGTTCGCCTTCGCATTGCACGACCACGTCACACCCAGTTTGCCGAGACCGCGGGCGATCTCCTCG
This sequence comes from Paraburkholderia solitsugae, assembly GCF_013177695.1. Lineage (GTDB taxonomy): Bacteria > Pseudomonadota > Gammaproteobacteria > Burkholderiales > Burkholderiaceae > Paraburkholderia > Paraburkholderia solitsugae. The sequence goes on from NZ_WOEY01000134.1 coordinate 187,852, forward strand.
ACGCGCGGCTTGAAGTCGGTGAAGGTGTCGTCGTCGAACATGATCTCCTTGACTTCAGGCATGTTGTCGCGAATCCACTTCACTTCTTCGAGCACGTTCTCGGTCGAACGCGTGCGGTAGCGATGCCCGCCCACCGTTTGCGGCCACAGGCAGAACGTGCATTTCGAACGGCAGCCGCGGCCCGTGTAAATCGACACGTACGGGTGCTTCAGATAGCCGATGAAATAGTTGTCGATCTTCAGATCGCGCTTGTAGACGGGCGCCACGAACGGCAACTCGTCCATGTTCTCCAGGATCGGGCGCGCTTCGTTGTGCTCGATCGAACCGTCGGCCGCGCGATAGCTCAGACCTTTGATGCCGGCGAACGGCTTGCCTTCGGCAACTTCCTGGCAGGTGAAGTCAAATTCTTCACGGCAGACGAAATCGATCGCCTCGCTCGCGGTCAGCGAATTGTGCGGATCGACCGCGACCTTCGCGCCGACCATGCCGATCAGCACCGAAGGCTTGCGCTTCTTCAGGTCTTCGGCGAACAGTGCGTCGGTGGGGAAAGACGGTGTGCTGGTGTGGATCACCACCAGGTCATATTGCTTTGCTATGTCGAGCGACGCTTCGACGGACAAGCCGTCGGCGGGGGCATCGAGTACGCGGCTATCGGGCACGAGCGCGGCGGGCTGCGCGAGCCAAGTCGGATACCAGAACGAGCGTACTTCACGCTTGGCCTGGTAGCGCGAACCCGCGCCACCATCGAAGCCGTCATACGACGGCGCCTGTAAAAATAATGTTTTCATGAGCACTCCTGGAGCGCAAATCATGTACCGGACGATGAGGATGCTGATCACACGGCACGTGTACGAATATCATCGTCAATCGGATGTCTTCATCGCTGTCGTGTTTGCGGTGCGTACTGATTCTATGGCTTGGGTGACTGGCATGCGCGCTCCGCGCCAGACTACGTACGATCCGAACGCCGCAGCAAGCCACTGCAGCGCAAGAAGCATGTCGCGCAGAGGCACGAGAGGCAGATCGCGCCAGAATGTCCGCGTATGACGTGCACTGCGCCCGTGTAAAATTATTCGCGCAACGAGGCTGAAAACCGTGTTTGCGGCCAGAATCGCGGCCGCCTGGTGGTGGGAGCAAGCGCCGTTTGCTGAATCGAACAGCGCCGCAATACCGGCGCTGAACAGAAGCCACGGTGTCGGAAACGTAATGACGAGGGATGCGAAGCCCCACGGATTGATCGACCGTATCGTTCGTAGCCAGCGGGTTTCGCGTTGCCAAAGCGTCGCGAACGTGGGCTCAATAACGTCTGTCGCGACCATCACCGGAGACAGCACAGTTCGCAAGCCGAGGGCGCGAGCGTGCTCGGCGAGCCAGTAGTCGTCAGCGAGGCAGTTTTTAAGTGCCTCGAAGCCCCCAATCCGTTCGAGAGTCTCGCGTCTAATCGCCAGCGTGGCGCCAAAACCGAAACGGCGAGAACCACCGGCATGCGCGACTCGCACCGACGGCGCAAACCATTCATTAATAAACAACGCGCCCACACGTGGCCAGAAGCCTCCTACGCCCTGAGCCATATACAGGCATGTGACTACACCGACGGTGGCGTCGGTCAGTGGAGCGACCACTGTCTCCAGGTAATCTGGTCTTACGGCGATGTCACTATCGGCGATGACGATGATGTCATGTCGCGCTCGTTCCGCCATGTTGATCAGATTGCTCACCTTGAGATTGCTGCCGTGAACCCGCGTGTCGATTGCGAGCTCTATGTCGCGCAGTGGGTACGCGGCTTGTAGCCGTCGGACGATGTTGATCGCTGGATCACGCGAGGATGAGACGCCGAACAGAAGCTGGAAGTTGGAGTGCGTCTGCTCGCAGAATGTAGCAAGGTTCTCGTACAAGCGCGGTTCCGACCCGCATAGTGGCTTCAGTACGCTGATGCCCCCAATCTGACGGTGGTCCCTCGCGCTGACGCTCGATCCTTCGAAAAAGGGCATCGCGACGGCAGCGATAGTTACATACACGGAACCGAGGCCGCAGGATAGAACAAGCAGGCAGATCGATACCTGCATTGGATGCACTGTCATTGGCCGATGCTCGTACGCACTCCCCGCAGAGCGGGCCAGGGGGATGGCGACACAAACTTCGCCGGTGTGCAAATCGACGCGACTCTGTCTTCTGTCTTACACGCGAAGCGGCGCAATCTCTGCCGGGCAGCTTCCAGGCGGCGACAAACCACCTCCGTAATGTTCGGTAATATTAATGAAAACATTATGCGGATCTTTAGGTCGATACGATACAGATCTGATTTTAATTAGTCAGATTAATCAATATGGGCTACGGTGGTGCGGATGCAAAAAATTCGTGCGTACCTTCATTTCAATTGCGATGTGATTCGAGAAAAGACACACCCTCAGCAATCAGTGAGGGATTGTAGCAGCGCGTGAATGAGGCTGCAGCGTAGGTGCCGCGCCAACGATACCGTATCTCGGCAGATATGAAAATTACGTTTTTCTTTCTTGATTGTTTTAAAAAATAGAATAGTTTATTCAATAATTAACAATAAGAATGCTGTGTAATTCAGTAATTGCTTTCAGATTTCTGTCGCGATTAGACTGGCTGCTATGCTGTCACGACATAGGCGGACGATTTCATCAAAGAAGGGAAGTATTAATCCTGAAGTGGCCGGCGTGCTGAAGCGGTCGCACTATCGGCTTGAGGCAAACCGGCTGCCCATTGGCTGATGCTACATGCCCCATAGAAGGTTTTTGATTGGAGGCCGCGGCCCCGGACAGATGAGCAGACGGTGTGGATAGGCCACGTTTGATCGCAGACCTGGACAACGAACAGCGTCTGTGATGATGTGTCTGGCATAGATGCCATATCTGCTCGCCGCCACTAACCTGCGTTTCAAGCAGGTACGTGCAGCATGGCGCGGTTCCGCGTTTTCATGCGTGCAGTAAATTGACGATTTGTCGTCTGGATCTGTCACCGAAGTAGACGAAGCGAGGGCCAAGCGCAAACCGCGGGAAATATCGGAGCCGCGGTTCGACGGCTGAACGATACCCGTCGGATAGAGATCGGATCAATTATCAGACGGCGGCGTCATTGGCGCGAAGTGCGATCGCGAGAGGGAAATCGCAGAACTCGCGTGGCATTTGCAAGGTTGATTCCGCTAGGTCGAACGCAACGGGCGGTTTTCCAGAGAGTTTCCATAACCGTTCGAGACTATCCTTGCACCTCATCTCCCATGCCACGAACCCGCGACTTCGCGCGATGTGCAATGCGTTCAGGAGTGTGCATTCCGCCAAGTGCGAGGTGGCGTCGAACTCGCGTCGTAAAAGCATGATCTCTGCTTCGGCTCGCAGTAGTTCCACCCATGAGAAAAGGTCGTTCATAGCGGCTGCTCTTGTCATCGCACGAGCGAGCAACGCATCAGCATCGCGGGCTCTGCCAAATCTCGCTAGCGCAATTGCGGTTTCAGCCAGGAACGCGATTAGCACGACGCAATACTGCGCGTCGCCCATTTTCTCCAGCGAAGGGGCGATGCTGATGTCATACGATTCGACTTGCCCCTGGCGCAGCGCAGTCAAACCTCGCCACATTTCCGCGCGCGGCTTAAATGCCCACACGCAGTGCTGCCGCACGGCGTCCGAGAGCATCTGGACCGCTTGGTTGAGCCCTGCTTCGTCGTTGCGCAGCAATGCTGTCGGACATAGTGCCTCGCTCAACACGTAGCAGATCGATGGCGTGTGGCCGAGTGCTTGCGCGTCCTTGAGTGCTCGCCGCGCTGTCAGCTCGGCGTCATCGTCGCGGCCGAGAAAGGCCAGTACTTGCGCGAGCACGGAGCCGGTTGCGCTGTGCTCGTCAAAAAGGAAGCGGATACGCTCGGCGCGGCTGGCACGGCCGTCCGGTATTCTGATCGACTCCAGTTCAGTGAGTGCTTCATCGAGTTCCCCAAGCCACAGACGAGCCATTCCGGCCATCCTCCGCGCCACGGTCCGGTCGCTGGGCCAGCGGGATTCCCCGGCAACCTCCGTGAAGCGCGTCGCTAGAGCAAGGGTCCGCACATACTGTCCATTCAGCCATGCATGAGTCCAGCAACCCCATAAGGCTCGCAGCTGATATTCAATATCACCCGTCTCCTGGGCAAGTGCCAACGCAGAGTCAAATGGTTCGCAAGTCTGAGCCCCTACACTTTGAAATAGCAGGCATGCGCCGCGCGCTGTCTGCAGCTTCATCTCCCATTCGACTACCGGCAAATTCAGCCGGGCCTGGACGGGAAGTTTGGCTAACGCGTCGAGAGCTGTGTCCAGGCGGGAGAGGCACTCCTCGAATAATGCAAGTTGCATGGTCGGGGCAATGCTGGCCACGGTGAGCTCGATGGCGATAACCGTTGTCCCGTCTGTTGAAAAACTCCATTCAACAGCAGACCGAAGATCGTCCAGATAAAACCCGAACGTGCGGCTCCAGTCGAGTTCCGCGCGTTCTCTAGCGAACCTCTCGGCGGTCCGGAAAATGTCCAGAATGTGCCGCGCGTGGCGTACTAGCCAGTCGTGGCTCGTACCGCTTTCGACGAGACGGTCACGCGCATACGCGCGGATCGTGTCGAGAAGCCGGTAATGCATCTGGGGGAGGTTAGGGATGGCACACAAAAGTGACTTGTCGACGAGTTCGGCGATAGCGGTCGCCACCTCATGTTGCAGCATGTCGGCGCCGCCAATCATCCGCTGCGCCGAGTCCAGCGTGAAAGTCCCGGCGAACAGACTGAGTCGCGACAACGCCGTCCGAAGGTGCGGCGGTAAAAGCGCGTAGCTCCAGTCCACCGTCGCGCGCAATGTCTGCTGGCGCGGGAGCGCGGTTCGCGCCCCGTTTCGAAGAATCTGGAAGCGATGGTCGAGACGATCGGCTACCCCTTGAATGCCAAGGGAAGCAGTGCATGCGGCAGCGAGTTCGATTGCCAGCGGGATGCCGTCCAGTTGTCTACAAATACGAGCGATCAGTGGTGTGTATGCGTCGACTTCCGCATCCGGCTCCAAACCGGTCCGTTCGAGGAAAAGCTGGATCGCGCCGAAGCGCACGGCGTCTTGCGCATCGTAATGCGACGGCATGGCGAGCGACGGCACGTGATAGACCCGCTCTCCCGCGATTCTCAGCGCTTCCCGGCTCGTGGCGATTACTGTCGAGTTCGGTGTCATCTGCAGCAGCGTCTCTACGAGCCGCGCCGCGCTTTCAATTAGGTGTTCGCAATTGTCAACAACGATCAGGAGGCGATGATCTTGGAGGGTAGGGGAGATTTTCTCGAGATATCGCGCCCCATCGCCAGGCGGGAAACCGAACGCGGCAGCGACCGTGGCCGGCAGGTAGTCAGCCGACGCGGTCGCCGCCAATTCCACGAGAACAGTGCCGTCGGCAAAGTACGATGACATCTGGCGGGCAGCCTCGATCGCGAGCCGGGTCTTGCCGACGCCGCCTGTGCCGACGAGCGTGATGAGGCGTCGTGACCGGATGAGATCGGCGATCTCGACGAGCTGCGTTTCGCGGCCGATGAGGCGCGATACGTGAGCTGGAAGTCCTTTGCCGCGGAATGCCGACCTGCTTGTCGGTGCCAGGCTTGACGAATCTGGAACTAACGACGTATCAATGCCCAAATCTCCGACGAACTGGTACCCGCGTCCGGCAATGGTCCGTATCGCGCCGCGGTCGTTTCGCAGCGCGCGGCGCAGTCGTGATACCTGACCTTCGAGGGTATTCTCGCCGACGACTCTTCTCGGCCAGACCACCTCCATGATCTGTTCCTTACTAACGACCATGCTACGCTGTTCGATGAGCAGTACGAGAAGGTCGAACGCGCGGTCCCCAACGTTGACGCATACACCGTCGTGACTCAACTCGCGACGGCCGGGGTTAACGGTCGTCGCGCCGAAGCGAAACAGGACGGCAGATTGAGACGGCGTGACCATGATGCGTCCTCCGCGCAGTGCGGACTTTGAAAAGTGTAACGTCACAGGCAACGCGGCGCTACTTTTTCCTTGAAGTAACTTGCTGCCCTGACCTTCGGGCTCCCGCCCCCTTTCAAGTTCCTGCTGGCGGCAGCCGCTGCTCTCAGAGACGCGGCAGCCGGGCGCCAGAAGATTTCAGGACTTTTCAGCGTACCAAGAGGAGATGACGTTGCAGGGCCGCTATGATCGATGCATGTTCGGCTTGGCCAGCACGCGTGTCAGTGGAGTAGCGGACATGCAATTCGACGGAGCGATTATCGCTCTTGAGCGGCGGCCGACGAGAGTTCAACGACTATCTGACTCCGCCGCACGGCCCTTGCACCGAACGTGCAACCTGACCAGCACAGTCAGCAAGCGCGCTTTCAACGTCCAGCGAGCCAGCATAACGCGGAAGAAATAACCTCATCAGAGATTCGTTTTGAGGTCTGATCAACCGGACGGTGGTGTGCCGTCTATAGAAGCTGCAGCGACACATGGGAACACCAACGGGAACACTAACAGTCCGCGAGCGGATTCTCGATCATGCCATAGTCCTGATCATGGAGCGTGGCTACAACGGGTTTAGCTATCGCGACCTGTCGGAGCTGGTTGGCGTTAAGACTTCGAGCATCCACTACTACTTCCCGTCCAAGGAAGATCTTGTGCTCGAGGCCGTCAACGAGTACAGCGATAACGTACTCAACTCCATGCAGGAGATCGATGCTGCGTTGCCAGCGGACACGCAGCTTGCAAAGTACGCAGAGCTGTTCGACAGCGCATTGGGTGACGGTAACCAGATTTGTCTGTGCGGTATGCTAGCCGCGGACATTCGCTGGTTGCCAGAGAGCGTCCGACTTGCGGTTCAGACATTCTTCACAGCCAACGAAAGCTGGCTTGCGAAAGTGCTAGCACAAGGATTCGACGAACGCCCGCTCGCCGTCCAGGGCCCGTGGGATAGTGCGGCCCGAATGCTCTTCGCTGCATATCAGGGCAGCATGTTGGCAAGTCGCCTGTTTCGAACGGCAGCACGTCGCAAAGAAATCGAAGCCGCATGGAAGATCGTGAGGTAAAACAGCACCGAAAAGGGCGAAGCTTTTCACACAACGCGAAAACCCTCTTGCATTTTGTTTGCGGGCGGGTGATGAATCGGAGGTGTGACGGATTTCGTGAAAAAATCCATCTGGTAGGAGATGGCGCGACCTGCTAATTTCAATTGTAGGAACCCTATCATGCCTATCGAGAAAGTTCTGTACTGTGCCATGCTCAAGCCACCGGAGCTCGCCACGGTCGCACGGTCGTGCACGAGAGCAAGTTCGACTTCAGGCTAAATACCGCGCGTGGGCCTGGGGATACAGGCGACGAAGGCACCAACCCTGAACAACTTTTTGCTACTACCCACAGCGGGTGGTTCCTCGGTGCGCAGAACAAGATTGCAATCCCGGCTGACGTCTCGCTCAACGGTAGGGTAGGCGTCGGATCTATTCGGGTAGGCTTTGATATCGATGTTGGATTGAAGGGCTCGCTGCCTGGTATATCAAGCGATGGAGGCCAGTCGGTTGTCGACAAGGCCCAAGTTGTCCGCGCGTATTCGAGCGCGACCCGTAGCAAGGTCGACTGCATGCTCACGCAAAACGCTGCCGGTTGAGCGGAAAAACCGTCTCGGGGAGAACGTCAAGAGGCAAATAGAATGCGTCAAATCGTCTGGGTGGCACTCCGCGAACGGGTGATTCAAGGTTGCTCACCTGGCAAAGCAGCATGCCCCTCGATCACCTGAGCGTCGCGCGTAATCACTGTGGGCATGAACTCGCGCAAGAACTCTATCCAAGTCCGTATCCTTGCATCGGTATATCGTCGCGAGGGATGCAGAGCGTAGATGTTCATCCTTTGCAATGTATATTGGGGCAGAACTCGAACCAGACTACCGTTCGCCAAGCCGAGGAGCGCCGAATATACAGGCAACACGCCAATTCCCATGCTTGAACTTACTGCCATTGCCATGGACTCTGCCGTATTCAACTCTACCGAGCCGGACACTTTCATCGACTCGATACCTTTGTCACTTTCCAACAACCACTCATATGCAGGAAACGCGGGAGTGTGCAGGATAAGGCACTCGTGTTGCGCGAGTTGGCTCGGGCTGAGTGGCATACCACGATCGCGCACGTACTCGGGGGATGCGCACAACACGCTGAACGAGGAGCCGAGCAGGTGAGAAATGAGATCGGAGTCCGCAAGCGCCGCTGAGGTTGCTACGATCGCGACATCAGTGCTCCCCTCGTAGAGTTCAGGGAGCCGTTGCGATAGGGTAAGCTCAACAGCGACATGAGGATAACGAGTCCGGTACTCTTTGACTGCCGGCAAAATATAGTACTGACCAAATCCCACAAAGCTGTGAATGCGCAATTTCCCAATGGGGCGCTGCTGGGCACCGCTAGCTTCCTCGTCGGCTCTCTCGACATCCGCGAGAATCTGCTTACATCTATCGAGATAAACTTCGCCCGCGGGTGTCAACGCAACCTTTCGTGTAGAACGATGGAACAACCGTGCACGCAATCTCATTTCGAGTTCGGTTACGGCTCTGGAGATGGCGCCGGGGCTGGTATTCAATATCTCGGCAGCGGCTGTAAACTTACCGCATTCAGCCACACGCACAAATACACGCATCTGATTGAACATGTCCATGTAGCTCCCTGTTGTTTTGATTAGCGCGAGGCGGTTGCGGGACTAATCATATCGCCACTAGTTTCCCATCCCCCGCCGAGTGATTTGAACAGGTCGACTTGGCTCATTGCCACGTCGACTTTGCTTTCGGTCAGCCTGAGTTCGTTCGCTGTCAAGGTACGACTCGCATCCAGATCGTCAAGATAAGTTGCCCTACCGCCCACAAACATCCGATGTGCATCGGACGCGGACTCGACAGCCGAGGCATGCGCACGTTCAAGTGCGTTGAGTTGGTCCATACTTGCTTCATAGCCTGCCAGACTCGACTGAACCTCCTTCAGTGCTTGTAAGACGACACCATCGAACGAAGCCAATGCTGCGCGCTGCTCGGCACGGGCTTCCGAAATACGTGCGCGCGCACCGTTTACGGGGAAAGTCCAACTAATCATCGGGCCAACGGACCAGCGCGCAGTGCTTCCCATCCCCAAGTCGCCGGTTGTGCCTGTTAGACCCGTAGACGCACCAAGAATTACGTTAGGATACAGGGCGCCGATGGACACGCCAATGCGCGCAGTCGAGGCTGCAAGCTTTCGCTCCGACTCCCGAACGTCTGGGCGCCGCTTTAATAGTGCGGTGCCGTCTCCGATAGGTATCTTTGATGCGAGTTGAGGTAAACGCATACATTCGCGGACAGCTTCTGGAAGCTCTGCTGGGCTTTCAGCGAGCAAAGCCGCCAAGCGGTATTGTGCAATGTGTTGACGTGCGCTGTACTTTGGTATGGTAGCTTCTATTTCCCGGATCGCTGTTTCCTGTCGAGAGGTCTCGGATACGTCCGCTCGGCCCAGTGCGTGCAGTCGTGCAATGAGCTCTCCCCGAGACTGCTGTTCAGCAACCGCTTGGCGAGCGACACTCAACTCTGCTCCAGAGCCACAGTTCTCAACGTAAGCGTGCACGACGTCCGATACAACGGCGACACGCGCAACGTCTTTTGCCGCTAATGCTGCATCGCTATCTGCTTCTGCGGCCTCCACCCCTCGTTTGAGCGTTCCGAACAGATCGATTTCGTACGTGACGTTGATGCCAAAGTTGCTGGCGTTGGCGACGGGCACCTTTTCGGGCAGCAGGTATTGCTCACCCGCCTCCTGCGTGCGTTCCTGCAGGGCCGAAATCCCCCCCGAGAAACCTCCCTGCTCGTCAGCAAACTGGACGCTTGCGCGCGCGCGCTCAAGATTTGCCATCGCTACCCTGAGATCCGTGTTCTGCTGCAACGCTCTTTGGACCATGTCGTTCAGAAGGGGGTCATCGTACAGCTTCCACCAGTTTGGAGGCGGAGATTGCGAATCCGTCGTGTATCCCTTTGCATCGAGAAGCGGCTGCTTAGCCACGTCCTGGTTTATCGCGGCCTCAGATGGCAGCCGATAGTTCGGACCGACCACACATCCTGTAAGGATGGTCGAGAGTGCGACCACGACGACAGCCTTTTTCATCGAGCGCTCCGTGTAGTTACGCCGCCTGATTGTCTGACCGACACTGTAGCGGTACGGCCGGCGATGAGCCGGAAATCAACCGGGACGTTGTCGAACGCAATCTGAATAGGAATACGCTCAGCCAGACGGACCCAACTATAAGCCGGGTTGATGTTGGGCAGAAGACTTGAGCCTTGCGTCCGGTTGCGATCTTCGATGCCCGCCGCAAAGCTCTCGACATGGCCATGCAGGAGGATGGGCTCTCCCATCACTTTGATATCAACAGGTGCTCCAATGGTGATGCCCCTTAGTCTCGTTTCTTCGAAGTAGCCGTCAACCCGAAACGAATTGAGGTCGACAATCGATAACAAAGACTTGCCGCTCGTCGCGAACTCTCCCACTCGTGGAGCCTGATCGTTCAGGTAGCCGTCAACGGGGCTGTACACGCGAGTCCTTTGGAGGTTGACCCGCGCTACGCCCACCGCAACATTTGCTGCGTCGAGTTGCGCCTGCGCGGCCTCGACGCGCGTTCGACCCTGTTCGCTGGTTTCGGCCGAGACGAGCTCTCCGAGCGCAGCATTTCTCGCACTTTCGCGTCGTGCTTCGTCCAGTTCGACTCGTCGTTGACTTACCACCGCCATGGCATTGCTGAGCGTTAGCGTGTATCGCTCCCTGTCAATCTCGTAGAGAAGTTGCCCCTTGGTGACCCGTTCGTTGTCGTGAACTGGTACTGCGGTGATGAGCCCCGAGACGTCAGGCGCAACCTGAACGACGTCCGCACGAACGTGTCCGTCTCTTGTCCATGGCGCAAAGGAGTAATATCCGACAAGCTTCCAAAGAATATATACAGCAACTGATGCTGCAATGAGCGTAAGCAGGACGCGGCCGCTTGCTAAGAATATGTTTTTCACTTTCTTGGCACAGTAAAGAGAACAAGAACTCCAAGTATCACGACGTACAAGGACAGGTCGAAAAGATGGCGATGCCAAACCAGCCGATAGAATCCGATCTGTTCTAGTACTCGTTTTACCGCTAGATTTAGCATCCAGGCGACCAGCATCAGGAGAACGACTGCTGGAGCGAAGATGCCTACGATATCCACGTCTTCGATCAATTGACTTCTCCGTTGTCGCCTCGGACGAGAGCGATGCGCAAGTCGGCCAAATGGAAGGCGATGTCACCTCGAGCCTTAGCTCGCTCTCGCCCTCCGGAGGGAGCACCACTTTGAGGAGAAGAAACCTCACTCATGGCGTTGTCGATAGATGCCAGCAGAGCAGCAGGGATCGGCTTCCGATGCCGATGTCGAACACACGTATCGAAGTACGACTCAATGTTCCGGAAGACGCCCTCGAGCGTTGCTTGTATGTCCTGCGTTACACGCCTCTGCGTTCTCCTGAGATCAAGAACACTGAAAATGATTCGTGCTTCCCTTAGGCTCTCGGACGAAGGATGGCTTTCTTTGTTGCCGCTGGAAGTTTGCCTTTGTACCGATTGCATTAGGCGGTCGAGAGCGCGTGCGGCAAACAGCCGTTGATTCGCAATCGGTCGGAGCGACGCCGCCGTAGCGATGTCCGACCAGGACTGACGGGTATGCCGGGCTACGAGTAGATCAGGTCCGAATGGCTTCGTCAGCCGCATCCAGATGATTGCGAACAGCAGTCCAACGACACCGGCAATGTTGAGATTGAGGAACGAATCAAAGTTGATATCGAAAACACCTTGAATACTAAGAAATGTTGCCGTGTGTACAGCGGTTAGGGCTGTGGCGACGGCGAATCGGGGTCTAGGAAGCACGGTACCTATCAGGACAAACGGCACGCAAAATATAACAACCAGAATTGCGAAGTCCTGGGCGTGCGGTAATACTTCAATCACATAGATGCCGGCGATGACGAGGCTGCAACACACGGCAACAAAGTACTGGGTTATCTGTGCGGCCGGGTCGTCGGCCGTCGCAAAGAAACAGCAGGAAACCGCCGCGAGCGTAACTCCCAGCGCACCGTCGGTCCATCCCGAATAAATCCACAAGCAGCAAGCGACGAATATCGCAAGAACGGCAGAAAGCGCCGAAAAAACAAGGACGGGCGTGTCGCGATATGGCTTCGGGGTGTTTATCCGCCAATGGCGAAGCGCTCCGCGCCAAGATGGGTTGGGCTCGCGAAGGGCGGCCTCGAGAGTGAGGCAGTCTTCCCAAACGTCCATGAACTGTCTCAGGCGGCGGAAGACGCTTGCGAGGTTGGCAGAGTCAGGTGCGTGAGCAGCCAAGCACTCTCGTGCCAAGTTCGCCACATCATGCCGTAGATGTCGTAAGGAATTTCTGGAGGACTGACCTTTTTCAAATCGTTGCGTGACCAGATCGATTGCCTTTTGCAAGTCGGCAGGGATGGCCCGGCCGTCGCGCTCCAATTGAGACAAGGAGTCGATGATTGCCGAGCCAATCACCACAAAGAGTTGCATCCGGGAAATTAGATGCTGCGCCTGCTTTATGGCCAATGGCGTCACGTGGTCGTAGGACAATTGACTCACCACGAGCTCCAGTGAATTCGACAAGGTGACGAGTCGCCTGCGAAGTGTCGGCATATCTGCCGTCTGGTCGTGGCTCAAAAGGCATATCTGACCAAACTTGGTCGCGTCAGCAAACCAACCGCTTGCTCTGTCTGCGAGAGAGGAACTGAGCTTTACGGGAAAGAGAATGCTTCCGACGACACTCGCACAAATAATTCCAACCGTAATCTCTTCGGTGCGGGAGACCGCTATATCGAACACGGTGTATGGTGAATCGACAGCGCTCAGCGCGACCAGTGGCATGGTGTATCCAGCGAGAACAAACAAGTAGCTGCGTGCGCTCCGGTCATGCATCGACGCAAACACGAGCAGACCGCTCCACAGTGCAACGATTGCGGAAAAGATCAACGGCTCTTCAACGAAGCGAGGAAGCAGCAGCGCGGCGGCGGCTGCACCGATGGCTGTTCCGGCGGCTCGATAAACGGCCTTGGACCGGGTCGCCCCGACAAATGGGTTCGCCACCACATAGACGCTGGCCATCGCCCAGTATGGTCGCGGTAGTTCCAGTTTGAGCGCGATGTAGAGCGCGATCATCGACGCAATGAACGTTTTGAGAGAAAATAGCCATTCGAGTCGAGACGGGAAGCGGAACCCCGTGCCTTTCAAGATAGCTATCACACTCGCCTCCGTTCAGCGTTGAAGAACGCTTGAAGCACCTTGATCGTTATATCCAGCTCATTGTCTGAAATGTTCGCGAGAGCTCGAGAGCGCAACTCTGCGAGTCTTACCTCCGCAGCATCAGCCACTTCAAAACCCTTTTCGGTCAAGAGGACGGAATTGGCACGACGGTCTCCGGGATAGCTCAAACGTTTTACAAGGCCCGCGAGGGCGAGTTGGTCAATCAACCGGCTGAGGGATGGACCTTTCAGGCTAGCCATTTGGGCTAACGTTGACTGATGAACCGGTTCGGCAAGTTTCTTCAGGAGCATTAAAGGCTCTGCACCTGCCTCTGCGAGCGGCAGCGAGCTGAGGCATTGTCTCCTGACGTAGCGCCATCGCCGCGCCGCCGTTGTCAAGGCTGCGCTTGCAGCAAGTTGCTTTTTGTCGGTGTCTGAACACATGGTCGATGTTGCCGATTCGACACGACTGGTGACCGTTTAATAGTCAGCAGTGGGAAGCGGCTTCCGTCTAGAAAAATTCAGTGTACGGACACGCTCGTTTCGAGGACACACCGAGGTTGCCAAGAGATTCATACCAACGTTGGTAACAATGCAGAATTTGTTCTTTCTCGCTGGTTTTTGAAACCTTTGGCCGGCCGATGTAGATCGTTGCACGCACGTGGACTGACGCGCGCGTGGTCGACTTTGACCAACAACAGCAAGAAACACGACCGCTTCAAGGTCATAGTGGCCAGCGCCGTTGCGACTGCAGGGCCTGTTGCAGGGGAGTAACGCGCCAACCAGTTCGATCCAAACGTAGTCTGTGCCTGCATTGCCGCTACCACACGGGCGTCTAGCAGAAGCGCGCGATTCGCGAGCAGGCATTGAGGCATGGAAAGGCGGGGCGGGCCCTCCGATGCCCGAGCGCATCGCTGCTTCAATCGGTCACCCTTGCATGCTATGTGTTCGGACGCGCGCCGTTGGAAAACTTGACAATGCCTCTATCAGCACTTCGTCACTTGGGAAAGAGCGGCGAATCAACGCAGCGAATTTCTAACTCACAACACCGGGTGAGCGGCCCATTGGTTGATTTTTTACAGGTTCGTATAATGGACCCCTGGTCATCGTAACCTGTGCGATTTTTCGATTGTAGGCAAAAAATCCGGGATAAATTAAGCTACAAAATCCATAAAATGGATTAATCATGGTGCCATAATATGGATCGAACCAAGAACTGGAGGCGGCGTGATGGAAGCTGTACCTGGAGCGCAGGCGGTCTCTCGAGCCCTGCGTGTTCTGCGAGCGGTCGCGAGGACGAGAAGCGCTGGTATCAATCTCGCGCAACTAGTGCGCGACACGAGTCTTAACAAACCGACCGTCCATCGGTTGGTGCTTGCGCTGATCGCTGAAGGAATGGTCGAGCAGGATCCGCAATCTTTGCGATATTTCGTCGGACGCGAATGCTATGTCTTGGGTAGCATCGCGAACGAGCGCTTCGGATTAGGTCGCGAAGCGGCAGACGCTGTGGCGCGCCTCGCACGCTCATCGGGAGACTCGGCTTTCTTCTCGATTCGCAGCGATGTTTTTGCCGTTTGTGTTCTGCGAGAAGACGGAGACTTCCCGCTCAAGACGCACGTCCTACAACCTGGAACTAGACACCCGCTAGGTGTCGGTGCAGGCAGCCTTGCTATGCTCGCCGCTATGGACGACGCGGAAGTTGAACGCTGCCTTCTGATAAACGACCAGCAACTGAAGACGGCATATTCGAACTTTTCTGTGCCAATGCTACGGAAGGAAGTTGCTCTCACGCGGGAGAGGGGATATTCGGTCAACGAGGGGCGGGTGGTTCGCGGTTCGTGGGGAGTCGCTGCTGCGGTCCGCTCGCCGTCGGGAGACGTTGTGGGGGCTCTTTCGATCGCCGCGGTAGAGTCGCGACTGCAGAGGGACCGTCAGCAGGAGATGGGGCGCCAGTTGCAAGAGGAAGCTCGGCATCTTGAGAAACATCTCGCAGGTGCCGCTGCCATGCGCCCGGAGCAAAAACTGAAGCGCATCGTGCGAAACTGATGACTCTGCATCACAGACTGAAATGAAACGTTGGTGGTAACCTCCTGACTGGAAGCCCACGCGTGACATTTGCAATAATTTGCCCTGTCTCAACAAGAGAGGACGGCGCGTATGGGGATCACCGTCAACGTGACGTCCCCTGTTGTGGGGTGAGTGAGCGACAAACTGTTCGCTACCCGCGCGCATTTTCGGGGCCCGCGTCGTTCAGCGTGCAGCGTTAGCCATCATTCGATGGTGTCGTCCTGCAAGCCATAAAGGAGGTTCAGTCAAGTCTGGCCAATTATCAGGCAAGTATCGCGCAATTCAATGCGCTGCAACGAGCGCACGCCTCGGCTATCGGATCTGCTGACGATGTGAATCGGTTGTCCGCTGGGGTAGGGCAACTTACCTCGATGAGTTGGATGCGAGTCGCGCCTGATCGAGAACGATCTTGGTTCAATCGAGAGCAAAGTCACTGTGGCAATTAGTCAAGTGGACCTCTTCGAGGCACTCGGTAGAGGATCGGAAGCGGGTAGCAATAGGATTTCCCCGATAACCTCACTTTAGTCAAAACAGCGGGAAGAGACCTTCCCGGCTGTTGCACAGCAGACCTGCAGTGTTATGGGCGGCACTGATATTGTGCCAAAGTCTGGGCGCCCCCGGATTGCCGAGTCAAGGATGGTTGTAGATTGCGTTCCAGTCGGCCTGCGATACAGCCGGGCGTCCCGCGTCCGACGAACCATTCGCAACGCCACCGACGTCTGTCGCGCCGTTTTGTGCTGCGACCTTGGCCTCAGCAGCCTGAATCTGCGTCGGATAGGTCGTGTTGTCACCTTGGCCGGGTTGATATCCCGCCTTCTCCAACTGGATGAGCTCGGCGCGCACCTGTGCACGAGTCAAAGGGGCGTTCGATTGAGCGAACGCTGCAACAGGCGCAGCAAGAGCTGCGGCAACGACAGCGGCTTGAATAAGCGATTTCATGATAACAACCTCCAGACTTTTTTCGGTTCTGCCACGAACAGCCCTGTTCATGAGTCAGTGATCCAAGTCTAGATAAGCAGACGTTCGAGATTAAGAGCTGTTCCTGGGAAAATCCACTCCTGAATATGAGTCAATCATCAATGATGGGAGCCCGGGTTGCGATAGTCGAGCGGCTTCAGTTTTATCAATGCACGATTGCCGCAGGGCGGGCGACGCGTGCTGCTGGCGTTTGCCGGAACGTAACTGAAGCCGGGCATGCCTAGGCCTGACCTGACCTCCTGGGCCTGTCACTGCATAAACCATCCGTGACTGACCACGAATGACTGCCCGGTCAGCGCGGCGCTTGGGAAGCTGGTGAGAAATTCTACTGTCTGCGCGACGTCGTCGGCGGTTGTGAATACACCGTCGACCGTCTGCCCAAGCATGACTTTCCGGACAACCTCCTCTTCGCTTATGCCCAACTCGCGCGCTTGTTCGGGAATCTGCTTCTCGACGAGTGGCGTCCTTACGAAGCCTGGGCAGACGACGTACGAGCGCACGTTGTGCGCCGCCCCTTCTTTCGCAAGGACGCGTGAAAGACCCAACAACCCATGCTTGGCGGTTACGTAAGCCGATTTGAGTGGTGACGCCTCGTGCGAATGCACCGAGCCGATGTAAATCACTACGCCTCCGCGATCATTGCGATACATATCGGGCAGGGCGGCGCGGGTTGTAAGGAAGGCTCCGTCCAGATGAATACCCATCATCTTTCTCCAATCGGCAAACGCGAACGATTCGATTGGATTGACGATTTGGATCCCCGCGTTCGACACGAGAATATCGATCAGACCGAGCTCGGCGCGTGCAGTAGCGAAGCCTTGCTCGACGGCTTTCTCGTCAGCGACGTCCATTTCTACAGCGACTGCGCGGCGACCCATTGCTGCAATTTCGGCGGCGACGGGCACAGCGGCGGAACGGTCCAGATCGGCGACTGCCACGGATGCACCCACGCCGGCGAGGCGAAGCGCAATGGCCTTGCCGATACCGCTGGCCGCACCAGTGACAAGCGCGGTTTTGTTTTCCAGGATTTGCATTTGGATTCTCCGTGGAGCGCCGTTGCGCTCCGATAGGTTAAGACTGCACCAGCGCCCACGCACCTTACTCTCCTGCACGCTGGCGAAGCGAGATCAAGCGCACTTGCGTATCTTCGTCGAGGGCGTTCGCAACACCGGCCGCCGCTGAGTCTGCGTAGCCACTGGCGCGAGGTAGTCCTACAAGACCTCACATAGATCGAGCGCAAGATCTGCGAGGATGTGCGTGCTCAACACAATCCGATGTCAATGAATCTAGGTCAATGTAGTCACATAAAAAAGGTGATTGCGTTAAAAAATTTCGATCTCTCGCGATTGCCTTGTGCCCCGGCGACGCCAAGCTATTGCTTGCATTCGCCGCACTTCGCGTCCACGGTGTAGCGGCTCGATATCAGAAGATTTCAGGACTTTTCAGCATAACAGGAGGCGATGGCGTTGCCGGGTATCTACTCTTATCCTATGGTTCATGGCCGGCAGACATGAGAGGCGCAGCGATCATGAAACGTCATGGCTCCATCACTGGCTTTGAGCGTCCGACGCGAGCGAGCCCTCGACGGATACCCAACGTTGCAGCACGAACGGATCGACCGTGAAGCGGGGCCGCCGTCGTTGCCCTGCCGG
The DNA here is from genome assembly GCF_013177695.1 of Paraburkholderia solitsugae. Taxonomy (GTDB): domain Bacteria; phylum Pseudomonadota; class Gammaproteobacteria; order Burkholderiales; family Burkholderiaceae; genus Paraburkholderia; species Paraburkholderia solitsugae. The sequence goes on from NZ_WOEY01000134.1 coordinate 205,833, forward strand.
AATGATGTGCACTTAGTGATCGAATACGCTAAAGCGTGGACTAGCTAGCGGGCGCCAGCCATTTCGCACTCGCTCCGGATCTCTATCGCGGGGAGGTGGCCGTGGAAGATGAAAGGAAAGGGGTGATCATCGGACAAAAGACCTCGAGTTCACGGGAGTTGGCTCGCAGGATATAGATTTTCGCGATGCAATATTTCGGAACGAAGTTGGACTGCATAGCTGCGCTGCACTGGTGCATGGAGGCGAGCTGACACCGCACGCCCTTTGCGACCACTCGTTGCTCGCCGCTGAGGCCGTTTCCTATTGCATCCTGCCGCCCGAGTAGCCTTAAGAAATCTTTTACCTGGGATCGGCGGAGCAGATAGTTAACTCTGCTGAGTGAATGCATAGGAGCGTCTATGTCGCTTTTACCTTTGTCGGGAATCTCCGTCGTCGAATACGGGACAGGATTGGCAGGCAGGTTAGCGGGCCTGCTGTTGGCGGATCAAGGCGCAACCGTATTCGTTTGCCGCGAGGGAGGCGAGCCCGCAGCCCTGGATGTGTATCTGGACCGCGGCAAGCATATACATGCTGGAACGGAGTCAGCCTGGTCAGCCGGCGCCGACGTGGTAATTCGCGACGGCATTGACACAGGTGAAAGAAGCCACAGGCAAATTCGTCTCGCTATTACGGCCGTTCTTCCCGGCGAGGACGTCTACTCATTCCCGGACAGCGTCGGTGACGACATCCTCAAAGCGGTCGCGGGTTTCTATACCGATCTTGCGATTACGCGAAAGCTGCTTGGTGACGACGTTCTTTACACCCCCTTGCCGCTGTGTTCAATCTATGCCAGCGTGATCGGTGCGACGGCGGTCGGGGCAGCGTTGCTGAACCGCATCCAATGCGGTGCTGGCCGGGATATCGTCGTTTCGCGCCTGGCCGCCGGCCTCTCTGCGGTCGGAGCGCTGGCGCTGGAGGTTGACGGCATTCCTGAGCATCTGAAGACTCACCCTCTCATTTCGCTGCCTCCGGAACTGGAGGCGCACGCCAGCGAGGCTCGTGCGGACAAGGCCTATTTCGAATCGCTCAAACGGCTGATGAACCCCTTGTTTGCCTGCTACCCTGCCGCCGACGGTCGCCAGATCATGTTTCTTAGCGTCATACATCGCCAGTACGCCCGGAGGCTGCTCGAGAAACTTGGGATCTGGGAAGACATGCAGGCGCTAGGAGTGGTCGACCTTCCGATCTATGATCCAGTTAACGCTGAATTCGCCGATCACAATATCGCCGTGGCGCAGAATCTGAGTTTGCCGCTTCGCGCGAAATTGGCTGAGCTCATTGCTGCCGCCGTTGTGCGTAAGCCGGCCGAAGAGTGGGAACGGACCCTTGGCGAGGACAACATTCCCTGTGCGATGGTTCGCGATTTCGACGAATGGCGCGCTTCAGATCATGCGAGACAGTCCGGAATCGTTGAGACAGTCGGTGGATGCGCCTGGCCGCAGCTTGGGCGTGTCGTTCGGCTGGCTACCGCTCAGCCCTATCCGCCCCTCCAGACCTGCACAACCGGTAGAACTCTCTTCCCGGCTTCGAAATTGCCTACTGCAACGGTAGCGGAAAAATCGACTGCTCCGCTGGCGGGCATGCGCGTCGTCGATCTCGCAAATGTCATTGCCGGGCCGGCTTGCGGCCGAATGCTGACCGAGCTCGGAGCCGAGGTCATCAAAGTGGATTCCACGCATCCCGAGCACGTGCCGTTGGTAACCGTAGTCTGGCCGGGAGAACTCTCTCAGGGGAAGCGAAGCATTCTTCTCAATCTCCATAAGGAAAATGGGCGGGAGATTCTCAGACGATTGGTGGCCCAGGCTGATTTGGTCGTGTTCAATAAACTCGACCCGGTCATGACGCGGTTGGGCCTCGATCGGGCCGGCCTCGCCCGGATCAATCCCAGTGCCATCGCCGTCCAGCTCAGCGCCTTCAAAGGAGAGCGGCCGAGCAGCCACGACGACTACCCTGGTTACGACCCGATCCTGCAGGCCGCGACTGGCATCATGGCGAGATTCGGCTCTTGCGACGCGCCCGAATTGCACGGTCTAGCGTCCTGTGTCGACTATCTCACAGGGTACATCGCAGCTTTCGGAGCGGTCGTCGCTCTTGTCGCTCGCGAACGGCGTCCCGAGGGGGGCGGTGACTGGGTCGACACGTCGCTTGCTAGCGCCGTGAGCTTCCTCCAGCTCTCGTTCCAGGTAGCGCCCGCAGCAGTCGGAACGGCGGATTGCTTGCGGCAGGTGAAGGGCGGTTGGATTTGCGTCGAGCCGGCCAATGCCGATATTCGCGGCATTTCCGAACTAACGGTGCCGGAGGCGCTGGCTGCCGCCAAGTCTGCCGGGATCATTGCTGCACCAGTGCAATCAATCGCCGAACTCAAGGCGCGACATCGAGACGCTCCTTGTGCCAACGTCGCTTTCAAGACCGACGCCGGCGCGCTTCCCGCCTTAAATTTCCAGCCTACCTGGTTCCAGTTCGATGGCCGTCCCTTACCTGCACTCGCGCCCGCTCCTGCACCTGGGGCTGACGCAAAGGACATTCTCTTGGGGCTGGGCTACGACGCAGCGGATATCGACAGAATGATCTCCGCCGAAGCGGTCGGTCAGATCCTATGGGGTGCCTCTTCTGCAGCGCTTAAGACCTAAAAAGGGGAGTTCGTTCGGCAGCGGCGGATCTACGGATAGACCCGGCCGGTACGACGGTATCTATTGAAACCTGACGGAGGGTTCTCACCGTGGCTACGAAGAATGGCGGTACGTTGTATGTCCTGCAGGCACGTCCACCAGCGATCATTGCTCTATCACCGGACGGTTCACACAAGGTGGTTGTCGCGAACCTCACACGAACGCCTGACGGCATCAAGGTCGATGCTGAAAGCCAGATGGTCTACTGGACCAACATGGGAACCGGCATCCATCTGGTCGACGGCGATCCGGCTTCCGGCGCAGTTCCCCCGAACGACGGCACGATCGAAAGCGCCAAGCTCGACGGCACCGGGCATCGGGTGCTGGTGCCTTCCGGTAAAGCCGGAACGCCCAAGGAGCTCGTGCTGGACAAGGAGGGTGCTCACCTTTATTGGTGCGATCGCGAAGGCATGCGGGTCATGCGCGCGCGGCCGGACGGCACAGAGGTGACGGAACTCGTCCGCACCGGAAATTTCCCGGAGGACACGGGCGACGCGAAGCGGCATTGCGTAGGAATCGCCCTGGATCAGGCAAACGGGCATGTCTACTGGACGCAAAAGGGAGCGCCGGATGCCGGAGAGGGCCGCATCTTCAGGGCGGGTATCGAGCTGCCGCCTGGTGCCAAACCCGATCAGCGCCCGGACATTGAATGTATGCTGGCCGATCTGCCCGAACCAATCGATCTCGATATCGATCACCGCGACGCCATGCTCTACTGGACGGATCGTGGCGACGATACGCATGACGGAAACACACTGAATCGCGCACGAATCACGGCGTCTGGGTTAGTTGATCGCCACGTGCTTGCCCGCGGTCTGAAAGAGGGAATTGGCGTGTCTCTGGATATACGGGGGCGTCGGGCATTCGTGACCGATCTGGGCGGCAACGTGCGAGAGCTGGACATCGACACGAAGCACGAATCGCATTTCACTACCGTTGCTCATTTGGGTGTGCTGACAGGTATTGATTACGTCGACAGCTGAATCGGAACTTGCGGGACGAGCCGGGACGTATCCGGGAAGTCTTGGCACGTTGACACCGATTGCACCGTTTCAAAGTCTGCCTTCAGCAAGTGACGAGGAACATTTCAGAGTCGTTCTCATTGTTGGTATCAATGCCATCCGGGAGAGTCTCGTCACGAAGTTCTCACAACCTCATGCGGCGCTCGACGTGATGTGAACTGCTCGCGCCGCGGTCGCCGCCAAGCACGGATAGGCGGTCCGGAACGACATTGGCGGGAATCCGGGAACTGTGGTCGGCAAAGGAGAAAGGGATGCGAAATCGTATCGTCATCGAGGGCCGAGACGGTTCTTTCGGAGCATATATTGCGCGGCCGGCCGATTTACCTGCGCCGGCTGTTGTCGTCCTGCAGGAATTGTTCGGTGTGAACGCCGATATTCGCAAGCATTGCGACGAGTTGGCGGCGTCGGGCTTCGTCGCGGTCGCGCCCGATCTATTCTGGCGACAAGAGCCAGATGTCGACCTCGACGTCAGATCGGAACCTGACTGGCAGCATGGGCTGCGCTTGTACCAGGCTTACGATCGGGACGCCGGCGTGAGAGACGTCAAAGATACCGTCAAAACCACAGCCGAGCTACGCGAGTGCACCGGCAAGGTCGCCGTCCTGGGCTATTGCCTTGGTGCCCTGATGGGCTTCCTGACAGCGGTCCGCTCGGAGGTTGACGCCACCGTGGCCTACCACGGCAGCGATACCGAAAGATACGTTGATGAGGTGGGCAGCCTTCATGGGCCGCTGCTCATGCACCTGGGGGAGGAAGACGAGTTCATCGCCAAGCCTGCTCAAGAGAAAATCAAAGCGGCGCTCGCTGGCAAACCGAATGTGGCCGTCTACAGCTACCCCGGTCAGCGTCATGCGTTCTCTCGTAACAATGGCGCTCACTACGATGCCGCCGCTGCGGACCTGGCCAACGGTCGAACCTGTGATTTCTTGAACCGCGAGCTCAGATGATCGTTGGCAGACCCAGACGCTCGCTTTCTCGTTCGATCCTCTTGTCGGATATGGCGGGAATAGAGGTATCAATGACCTCAGCGGGGGGCACTGGCGGTGATACGTTGCTTGTTAGCCTGGAGACTGCGGCAGGCATGGTGGGAGGCTATCGGGAGGTGATGCACCCGTCCCACGCTAGCAGGGCTGCGAAGCACGTCTTTCTGTCGATATCTGCACTTTGTTTCTAAGGATTCCTGATTACGCTCAAGGAGTAAAAGATGTCCCAAGATACGCACGAAATTGTGCCTATTCGATTAGGGGTGGTCGGCGGCGCCCGACTTGCTTACCGGCCGGCAGCCGGGCGTGGCGGCACTTCCGAGGGGACGGGACCGCGTTTCCAGGAGGGAATGGTCGGTGGAGTCGCTCATGCCGAATAGATCCGGACCCGCTAGGATCGCCATCCTCGACGACTACCAGGGTGTTGCCCTTCTCATGGCGGACTGGTCGGGGCTCAATGGGCGCGCGGCCATCACCGTATTCAATGACCACGTGGCAGATCCAGACGCTGTCATTGCCCGCCTGCAGCCCTTCGACATCCTCTGTGTGATGCGCGAGCGCACGCCGATGACGCGAGCGATCATCGAGCGTCTGCCAAGACTCCGTCTGATCGTTTCGACGGCGTTACGGAATGCGTCGATCGACGTTCAGGCCGCCGCAGAGCGAGGAGTCGACGTCATGCATACCGGTTATAGCTCCACCCCAACGATCGAACTGACATGGGCGCTCATCCTGGCCAGCGCGCGCAACCTTGTCGCAGAAAACGCTTCGCTGCGCGCAGGGGGCTGGCAGCGTTTTGTCGGCGACGAACTCGCTGGACGCACGCTTGGAGTTCTGGGTCTCGGCAATGTCGGAGGCGCAGTGGCGCGGATCGGCAAGGCGTTCGGCATGGAAGTGATCGCATGGAGCCAGAACCTGACAGCCGAGCGCGCCGCGGAGGCGGGCGCCGCTCTGGTCACGAGAGAGGAACTGTTCCGACGAGCGGATATCGTTACGGTGCACCTTGTGCTTAGCGGTCGGACACAGGGGCTCGTGGGCACTGAGGAGCTTGCGCTCATGAAGCCCACGGCGCGCTTGGTGAATACTTCTCGTGGACCGATCGTGGTTGAGGCCGATCTGCTCGCAGCATTGCAGAGTGGCCAGATCGCTGGCGCCGCGATCGACGTCTTTGACCAGGAGCCGTTGCCCTCCGATCATCCGTTTCGTAGCCAGGTGAACCTGCTGGCGACACCGCATATCGGCTACGTCGCGCGTAGCCTTTATGCACGTTTCTATCAAGAGACGGTCCACAACATTCGTCAGTGGCTCGATGCACGGGATGGACAAGTGATCCCGGCTGTAGGTGTTTCACCACGGAGGGAATGATGTTCGAGCGGAGAACTGGCTAAGGAAGCCTTTGTCGCATTCACAGAAGACTTCAAAATCAATAGCCTGATCGAAGGGGGCTGTCGCACGCAAGGATTCGCGCCCTCGCTTGCCGTGCGTAGCGTCTGTCCGTCTTGACAGTCGTTGATCCCATCGTTTCGTACGAGCTTTCGTTGGTGCGGCACCGGGAAGCATATTTGAGCCGGGGCGGACGTGCGTGGATAGATATCTCGGCTAAAGTGTTGAGATTCGAACTGAACTATCTTCAAAGTCGACCGTATTGATGCGGACATCGCAACGAGCCGAAACCGAATGCGAGAGGTCAAACTGAACCTGAATGCGATCAGGCTCAACGCATTGAAGACGATCGAGGACTTGCGCAGCGATCTAATGAGTTCGGCAAGTGAAGTGGGCGACCTGACGACAGCGCTGGACGCGTCGGGGAAGGCACTGCATCCTATGTATCCGGCGGAAGAGCCACCTACCAGACGTGTAGGTGTCCCCGGGCGGAACGTTGCAGCCTATCCCGCTCAAAAGCGAGGCAGGCGATCCACCCGGTACCTCGCCGATTTTCAGGTCGTAGCGATCTGCACCACCACCTTACCGAAATTGCGACCGTCGATCATGTCCAGGAATGCCTGCGGGGCGTTTTCCAGTCCCACCGTCACATCCTCAAGGTGCTTGATCTTTCCCTCGCGCAAGAGTGTCCCGACCTCACGAAGGAACGCATCAAAGTACTGCTCCGTGAACTCGTAGTTGATATAGCCTCGAATCTGCAGGCTGCGTGTCAGCACCGCACGCATGGTGGCCGCGAGATGATCTGTCGAGGCGTCGCGCTCCAGCTTGCCGGACACCTGCGCCATCAAGCCGCACACTGGGACTCTCGCGTACTGATTAAGTAAGGGCAGGACAGCGTTCCAGACTGCACCACCGATGTTCTCGAAATAGACATCGATGCCGTCCGGACAGGCGGCCTGAAGCTCCTGGGCGAAGCTGGGCGAACGATGATCGATCGCCGCGTCAAAGCCGAGTTCCTCGATCAGATACGCACATTTCTTAGCCCCACCCGCGATGCCCACCGTGCGCAGACCTGCAAGCTTCGCCAACTGTCCAACCAGCGACCCCACGGGTCCGCTCGCCGCGCCCACGACTAGCGTTTCCCCCGCTTTGGGCTTGCCAATCACTTCAAGCCCGGACCAGGCCGTAAAGCCGGGCATCCCTAGCACGCCCAGGTAGGCGGACGGTGCAATGCCGTCGATGTCGAGTTTCTTCAGGCCCGCAGTGTCCATTGCCGCGTGAGAACGCCAGCCTGTGTGGGCGAGAACCATATCGCCTGGCTCGAATCCTGGGGCATGTGACTCGATAACGGTCGCCACACTTTCGCCAGCCATCGGTTCGCTAATTTCGACTGGCTTGGCGTACGATCTCACATCGTTCATACGCCCACGCATATACGGGTCAAGGGACAAGGTATCGATGCGCAATAGCACTTGCCCGGCCCCCGGCACAGGCATTGCAGTAGTCTCAACGCGGAAATTTTCGAGGCTCGCGCGAGCCGTTGCGGGGCGGGAGGCCAAGACGACCTGAGTTGCTTGCTGCGATTTCATTGTGCTCTCCAGAATAATGATGTTGTGCTTCCCAAGCACGCTCGATGGCGTGCCGCCGAAGCGTTTTGCCTCTAAAGGTTGTTTCTTCATCCATATCCCACAGCGCAACTGCGGCACCTGAGCGCAAGGCTCGCTCGACGACCGCTTGGCCGATTCTCTTGGCGTCGAGTGTCACGACAGCAGTGCGGCCATTTAGATCAATTCGATTCAGATCTCATGTCATAACATAGGGCGTCGGCGATAAGTTGCAGCAGAGCTCTACTCGGACCCCGCGTCTGCAAAAGCGTGTGCGAACGGCTCAAACCATGTTCCCTTAAGCCGGCATCGCAATGCGCCATCGAGATGGCCGGCCTGGGTTCAGTAGATCCTTCTGGCACGAACAGCCTTGCTCGCAGCGGCTCATTGCTCTCAACCTCAAACTCCCCATCTAAATGCATTGTCATCTTCGTGCCTTGTTCGTCACAGAACCAGTTGTATCAGGAGGATCGATTCGAATAGACCGCGTAACCAGGAACAAGGGCGTCTCGCAACACGGGGCAGTCAGATGAATTCACCGGTGTGGTTTCGGCAGTAAGAATAATACGTTGATATGCGCATAATATAATCTACCGCATGTCTTGGCAAGGTTCAGGTTGCCGACGCCTCAGATGTCTCCTGGATGGGGTTCAGTTTTCAATAGGCGGATATGAGCGTATATTTCCGTAATTGGGTAATATCGGGCAGACGGACATGAAACGGAACGAGGACACGCTTCCCAACATCGACGGGTTATGCAATTTTGTCGCTGCGAGGCAGGCGTCGCGGTATCTCACTGCTGCTTACGACAGGGCTTTGAGTCCCGTCGGCCTTCGTATCACGCAGTTTTCCATTCTTCACAAGCTCGTAAGGAGCGAACCGATCACTATGGGTGAGTTGGCCGGGGTGATAGCCATGGACCGGACAACGCTGACGTCCAATCTGAAACCTTTGGAGCGAGACGGATTGATCGATATCGTTCCGTCCAAAGAGGACAGGCGCGCGAAGCAGGCGATTATTACGAAGACGGGGCTTGCCACGTATAAAAGGGCACTTCCACTGTGGAGTGACGTCCAGTCGGCGTTCGAAGATTCCTATGGCGAGTTTCCGGCCGTGCGGCTTCGGGATGCCCTCAGGGAGGTGCTCGAGAGTGGTTTCGAGCCGTGGGCGGAAAAATTTGTCGATGCTGACGCGTAGCGGGCACGGACGAGATCTTTTTGAGGGACTTGACCCGTATCATTGGGTGAGGCTCAGTCGAGACTGGGAACGCGAGCACAATGTCAGATTCAGCGCGCCGATGATTGTCAAAGGCATGCCGTCGATACAGCGTATGGGGGCCCAATCCTGCAGCGAGGCGAGATGAGGCTTCCCGAGCAATGCGTTGCGAGCGGCACCATTACCCACCTCTACGAGGTGGTCTAGGGAGATGGTCACCCAGCCGGCCGGCGACATCGCTTTGGTGCCGCCTCATCGCTGGACATCTCTACTGCCTGACAAACATTTACGATGCCTTTAATGGGCTCCATTCAGAGTTTTCCCCTCTCTTCATTTCCAGCGCTGAAACAGTGTTTTACGGGTTAGGAAATTCGACATAGAGAGAAGGATCGGCACAGTTCACACCCAGACAGAGTTGGCATTCTGGCTGACGTGTCAATCGCGAAGTCGCGGACATCATTTTTTCGCCATTGAAAAGGGACTGCTAATTCTACTTATCACTGCGGTTGCGGACCCCGGCGAGATGGTTGCAACGAGCGATGATGAACTCGCAAGCGCCATTTTTCAATACATCCGCGCGCTGCAAATCATATCGCCGGCCGCTGCTTTGGTTCAGCAGCCGCGGATATCTCATGGTTTCAGCAATACTTGATCACTTCAAAGAGGCTCTGATAGATTGGGTGCATATGCTCGTGTATGCGAGTACACTGGGTTCCGGCGTACATGAATCGAGAGTGAAGATTTTCAACTGGGGGCAGGGTACATTAGCCTCATCGGACTAATTGAGAAGCTGTCGAGTGCGCCGGCTCGTTGTCGGGTTCGAACCATCAAGGCTTCGCGGTACGGATGACTTCCGGCAAGACTACGCACTAGGTAGACAATTGGAGGCGCCGGAATATTGGGGCCGAGTGTGCGACCGAAGACGTTGCTTGAACGAACATTTTTAGATTAGGTGGACCGTATGAATAAGAGAGAAATTTTTCTATGCGCCCCGGTGCGCACGGCAATCGGAGCCTATGGCGGCGCGTTGAAGGACGTCCCCGCAACGGAACTAGGCGCTGCCGTTGTGCGTGAAACTCTAAGGCGCACCGGACTGAATGCTGATCAGATTGCCTCTGTTGTCATGGGTAACGTCATTCAGGCTGGAAATCGAATGAACCCTGCTCGTCAGGCAGCGATCGGCGCGGGCTTGCCTGTGTCGGTCCCTGCGCTTACTGTGAACCGCGTCTGCGGGTCGGGAGCGCAAGCAATCGTATCGGCCGCGTGTGAGATCGCCTTGGGCCTCGGTGACGTCATGATTGCCGGAGGCATGGAGAACATGGATCGGGCACCGTACCTCCTTGACGGCGGTCGATGGGGCTATCGGATGGGTAATGCCGAAGTTCACGACAGCATGTTGCGTGACGGTCTGAACGACGCGTTTTCGGGCGAACACTCGGGTTGGCATACCGAAGACCTCGTAAAGAAAGCTGGGCTTTCCCGCGAGGAGCAGGATCAATGGGCCGCACGATCACAGGAGCGTTTCGCCGCGGCGCAATTGACGGGACACTTCACTGCGGAAATCACGGCGATTACGCTCAAAGGGAAGAAAAGTGAGATCCTGTTCGAGAAAGATGAGCAGCCGCGGCCGGACACAACCGCGGAGTCACTGAGCAAGTTGCGGCCTGCGTTCCGCAAGGACGGAACGATCACAGCCGGTAATGCGCCGGGTCTCAACAGCGGTGCATCCGCTATGGTGGTGGCTGAACGTTCCTTCGTCGAATCGCAGGGTCTAGTTCCTTACGCACGCCTTGCGGGCTTTGGCGTGGCTGCAGTGGAACCTGGGATGTTTGGGCTCGGTCCGGTGCCGGCGGTGAGGATCGCGCTTGAGCGCGCAGGCTGGCAAAAGACGGATGTCGAACGGATGGAAATCAACGAGGCCTTTGCCGCGGTGCCTCTGGCAGTGCTAAAGGAACTTGGCTTGCCGCAAGACATTACTAATGTTGAGGGCGGTGCAATAGCTCACGGCCACGCCATCGGGGCGACTGGTAGCGTTTTGGCTACACGTCTGATGCATTCGATGCGACGTGACGGCATCAAGCGAGGAATTGTGACGCTTTGCATTGGCGGCGGACAGGGCATCGCACTGGCACTCGAGGCTGTCTGATTAGATTCCCACTTTCAAAGGCTAATGCACCACCGCTTTGTGTCGTGCGCGTGGCGCCGTCAACTGCATATCCACGCCAAATCGGAGTGCAGTGTATGGACGCCATGCGATCTTGCGCCATGGAGCTGGCAGCATCATCGACTTCACACCACCAGGCAAATCATAGGGGCAACGGTCGATACACTGCGCGATATCCAAATTGACGCGAACCTTCAGGGCGGCTAGGTGAGTCGTCGGAGGACTAGGGTGTGCCGCCATCTTGGGACTCGGCAACAGTTGAGCGTGCCTCGCTGCTGTAGGAACATACGAAGCTCGCGGTGCGAATAACGCTGGCGAGCGCGAATCCGCTCATTTGTTAATTATCACGACACCGGAAACGGTTGTTGCCGCAGTCCTGAGGGGTTGAAATCCGAAATGCATCCGACGGCGTCCTGTATGTCCGTATGCTCACTTGCGAGGTGGGCCGGACTAATGGCATAACACGTACGCTTCCATGCCCGTCCGTATGTTCCGCGCCTTACGACGAATCACTTCGCCCAGTGAACCGCCGCCTCTTCATCGCATCACTACTTCGTCAACGCGAACTAAGTGTTTCCCTGACGAAGTCGGACGGGCCTTGTCCAAAGAATAGCGTCTCTCTCACCATGATGGTCGGACATCCGAAGACGCCAGCCCTGACAGCTTCCTCGGTGTTGCACCTGAGCTTCTCTTTTACCGCAGGCGAAGTGACTCGTTCCTTGAAATCGGCGGAGCCTCGAACGCTTGCGGTTGCGCCGGTGAAAATGATGGTTCCGCGATTGCGTGGCAGCATTACCTTTGCCGCTTCACGACCGACAAGGAAGCCGGCAAAACACGCCATTTCCCACACCTTGAAGTACGTCTGAGCGGTCGTTTCAATGATGGGCGCCGAGATACTATTCCGCTACAGTACGAACGAAGCGCTCGGCAGCAAGCTTGATCTGATCATCCCGGAGCATCTGCGGACCGCGCACTCCACGGGATTTGGGGCGGCGATCACGAACGGCACGACGAGACTGCGTGGACGGCCAACGTTGACCCGCGCGACGCACAAGAGCGGATGCAAGCTCTGCGTCGAAATGACATTCGCGTTGATCAAGACCCCGGATGAGACGGCGCTCGGCTCGGCGGCGGTCGCACGGGACGTGAGGGAGCGTATCGGACGCGAACGCGCTGCACGTCCTGTAAGCGCAATTGAGGCGAGGCATAGCTGATGTGACGCCGCGCTCGTGGCAAGCCAGTCGTTTCTCCAACCTGGATAACGTGTGCCTGGATTCAGACAAGACGGTCGCCGCGCTCGACCGGCCCGATTATCATTCATCTATCATGTATGAGTATATGCGCATATCTTTCCTAAAAAAATGGGCGGTCGGCCCAACCGTCACTCCTCCTCGGGGTGAATCCGGAGAAGGCCAGCCATTCCGTGGCGACCTCTCCGGTCCGAACAGTGTCAAGCGCTTGCTGCGGACCCGCTCTCTGCCCATGGCTCAAAACCGGAGTTGAGTACCGTCCGCAAGGCATTACGTAATTCGGCCGCAGGCTGTTTGCCGTAAGTCCCTTCAAACTTTGCCTGCACTCCGCTCCACAGCGGCAGCGCCATCCGGTACCGCGCAAGCCCGGCCTTCGTAATCATCGCCTGCTTTACGCGACGATCCTCTCCTGGCACGATGTTGACTAGTCCATCACGTTCCAGCGGCTTCAGATTCGACGAGAGGGTCGTTCGATCCATCGCCATTTTGCTGGCAAGCTCGCCGATGACCAATGGGCCATTCTTCACCAGCTTATAAAGAATCGAAAACTGCGTTATTCGCAACTCGACCGGACTCAACGCCTGGTCATATACAGCCGTCAGGTACCGCGATGCCTGGCGGGCCGCGAGGCAATTACAAAGCCCATCGATATCGTTTAATCGTTTCTGGTGTGCTGCCATCTCTCGTCTCGCGAAATTTTGTCTGAGTAAGAAATATATGACCATATGCTCATATATGCAAGGCGGCGAGGAATTTCGGTCGATGAAGGGGGCGGAACGTCGAGCATCGAGCTGCTTTGATCAACTCAATTGCAGGTGACTTGCGAGAACTTCCGCCGTTCTCTCCGGCTGTTCCAGCTGTGGCCAATGCCCGCAGCCGTCGATCAGTCTCAAGTCGGCGTTAGGAAAGCGATTCCGGTGGATCTCAGCCACCTGTTGGGCAGGAATGACAGAATCATCGGTTGATCCGAGAATGAGCGTGGGCCCTCCGTAGGTGCACGGGGAGTGACCTCTCGCATCGCCCTGGATGAAAGCATCGTAGTAATCGCGAGCAACCTCCTTGCCCATCAGTACTGTCGGCTGCACAAGTTGGTCGAGTTGGTCGCCGTTCAGGTTCGTTGAGAACTGCATGCGGATGTTGCGCTGGGCGAGCGCGTCGGCGCCGCACTCGCGGAGCATTGCCCGGGCACTTTCTGGCAGGATGTTGCCGGCGAGGGGGGTGGGCGTGATAAGTGTCAGCGAAGTTACCCGTTCCGGCACCTGCCACGCGATGAGCTCGGCGATCTGGGCGCCCATACTGTGGCCGACGAGCGCCACGTTCGTGAGTCCTTGCTCATCGAGTTGCTCCAGAATGTCGGTCACCGCCTGATTGAGGGTATAGGGCCCCGGGTGCGCTTGCCGCTTCCCGGCACCGCTCAGGTCCGGCGCGATCGATGGGACGCCGTGTTTCGACAGGGCTTCCATCAGCGGCTCCCAGCTGACGTGACTATCCAGAAAGCCGTGGATGAACACCAATGCCTGATGCTCGCGTACTGAGGTTCGCCGCCCGGGCGATGTCTTGTGGACTTGATGTGAATCAATTGCCATGCTGTTTCTCCTGATAAGGAAATCCGCTTGCCAGAAGCGTATAGCCAGCATATTATGAGCATATGCGCATATTGTAAAGGAAGGGGTACCCGATGATCAGCAAACGCGACGTGGAGTTTTCGGGGGAGGCCGGCGTGACCCTGCGCGGCTGGCTGTTTGTGCCCGAACGTGATGGCCGAAAACCCGCTATCTCAATGAGTCATGGCTTTGCCGCCGTTAAGGAGCATGGGCTTGAAGGCTTCGCGCGCGCGTTTGCAGAGGCGGGGTTTGTTGTGCTGGTTCACGACCATCGTAATTTCGGCGCGAGCGATGGGACACCAAGGCAGGACATCGATCCTTGGGCACAGATCGCCGACTGGCGGCGGGCGATTTCGTACCTTGAAACGCTGCCGGAAGTTGACCCCAGCAGGATCGGCATATGGGGCAGCAGTTTTAGCGGTGGCCATGCGCTCGTGCTGGCAGCAACCGACCGGCGGGTCAAATGTGTGGTTTCACAGGTACCCACTATCAGCGGCTTCGAGCAAAGCCGGCGCCGGGTATCGCCTGATGCGCTGCCCGGTTTTCTTGCGACGCTGGCCGATGACTTGCGGGCGCAACACCGTGGAGATCCTCCGCGACTGCAGGCTGTAGTCAACGCGGATCCGAGCGCACTCGCGGCATACCGTTCGCCCGATGCGATTGCCTTCTACTCCCAGGATCTTGGTGGGGCAGATTGGACGAATATCGTCACGCTCAGGTCGTCGTTCGCAGCGCGTACCTACGAACCGGGCGTTTGGATAAGTCGCATTTCGCCAACGCCACTTCTGATGGTCATCGCCACCGATGACCGTCTGACCATGACTGATCTGGAACTCGACGCTTACGAGCGCGCACTCGAGCCCAAACGCCTCGTATTGGTTCCAGGCGGCCACTTTGATCCGTATGACGCAGCATTTGCTATTGCCAGCAAGGCTGCCACCGAATGGTTTGCGCAACACCTCGCACAGGGCGGGCATTGCCCCGCGGTGCGGTAGCGAACTGTCCCAAAACTGTAATCATCTGGAGAACAAGCTATGCCCGTATTTCATGCCCACATCCCGAAAGGCCGCTTTCTGAAGGAGCAGAAGATTGCCATCGGCAATGCGCTGAATCAGTCGCTCGTCGAAGCACTGAACATTCCCAAGGGAGACCGTTTTGTAATGATCAGTGAACATGGCGATGATGAGCTGTTCATCGATCCCACGTTCATGGGGATGAACCGAACGGCGGACGCCATGATCATCTCAGTTCTGATCGGCGCGCATCGTCCCGCATCAGACAAAAATGCCCTGCTGGCCGCGATAACCCGTTTGCTGGAGAAGGCCGCCGGGATATCACCCGATGATGTGTTCGTCGCGCTTGTGCCAGTGCCGAACGAGAATTTCTCATTCGGCCGGGGCGTGGCCCAGTTGGCGGATGCCGCGCCGAAGTGGTGATCTGACTGCCGGCGGCCGCATACCTCGTCGCCGCGGTGGCTGAACGTGAGGGTGTCGATAACAAGGTATCTGTCATCGTCTCGACGACGGCGCCCGTCCGGCACCCGAGCCTTCAGCGTGTACGGTCCATTACTGGCATTTTGCAGATGATACGGCTTGATTGCTTGCCGTCTCGTCCTTCGAGCCGAAGGAGAATAGCTTGTGCGAGCGGCTGGCCTGCCATGCTCGCGTAGGGTCTGCGCCTCATCGAGCCATACAGATCCGCTATCCAGCCTAGCGTTTGCAAGTCGGAATTCGAGAGTCGTAAGAGTGTCAGCGACGCTTCGATGTCGCGATATTGCTAACGATCTATAGCAAAACCCGTGGTGCGGGCCGCGATCTCTTGCCCTACCATTGCGGAGCTGAACTGCAAATCCGCCTTCGAGCTATCGCTAGCCGCACCGTTCATGATTGTCAGTGCGCGCGCAGGCTTGCGATTGTTGGCACAGCGATCGTGGCCGCCGACTTTGACCTCGACATCGCCCGGAGTGCTGTAGACCCGTCGCGCAACGCAATTGTTGTTCGATCGGAAACGGACACTCCCCGTGTGTGTCATTTATCTGCACCTCTGGGACTTCTACAATCGGCTCCATGCCAGCCGGAGTGTGCAGCGACATTTCCGGCGCTCTTTCCAGTTCGAACGACAACCGACGGCGCGGCGTTACTTTCATGAAACACCAGCATTTGATCCAGCAAACGTCCGACCTTCGTCGGCGATGGACTGCGGTACTGCGCGCGCTGCCCACAGCAAGTCGCGACTGGGCGACGAGCGACGGTCTTGTGTGGATGCATCTGTTCAAAACAGTGGCCGCGGCGCTGCTCGCGCTGGGCATCGCCATGCTCCTGGATCTGCAGCAGCCCCGCACCGCCATGACCACTGTGTTTGTGCTGATGCAGCCGTTTAGCGGCATGGTGCTGGCGAAAAGTTTTTATCGGATCATCGGGACTGCGGCGGGGGCAATCGCCGCGCTCGTGCTGGGAGCAGTCTTCGTGCAGCAGCCCGAACTCTACATGCTTGCTCTGAGCTGCTGGATAGGTGGCTGCATTGCTGCGGCGCTCCGGTATCGGCATTTTCGCTGGTACGGCTTCGTGCTGGCGGGTTATACCGCCGCACTGATCGGCGTTCCCACCGTGACAGACCCAAACAATTTGTTTCTCGCTGCCCTCACGCGCGCTGCGGAGGTCGCGGTCGGCATTGCGTGCTCGAGCGCCGTTAGTGCGTTGATCGCGCCCCGAAGTTCTAGCGTCGCACTGCAACGCACGTTACGCAATCGGTACCTCGATTTTACGGCGTTCGCTGCACAGGTGCTCGGCGGCAAGGTCGAGCGGGATGTATTCGAGGAGCGTTTTGCGGACCTTGTGGATGGAATCGTGGGCTTTGAGGCAACGCGTGCGTTCGCTGCTTTCGAAGACCCAGGCGTGCGCACGCGCAGCCAACGTCTGGCGCGCCTGAATAGCGAGTTCATGGACGTCTGTGCCCGCTTGCACGCGCTGAATCAATTGCTCAAGCGATTGAAGGCAAACGGCTTGACCCCGGTTGTCGATACAATTGCGCCATATTTCGAAGAACTATCGGCCCTGTTAGTCCGTCGGAATGAGCAGAATTCCGGTGCGTCGCATGCAACTCGTGCGGCAGTCGAACTGCGGATCTTTCAGGTTACGCTGCCACGACGTGTGCGGCAGGCGCGCGGCCCTCTGGAAGCTTCCGTGCCTCAATTGCTGGCCGATTTCGATACCTCGACCGAGCTGTTGTATCGCTTCGTAGACGAGTTCATCCGTTATGCGGAGACCTCCGCATCGATCGAGCAACACACGCCAGTCAAGGAGTGGCCGGTGGTCCGGTACGTCAGCAAAACGAACGGCCTGGTGGTCGGGCTTACGTTCCTGCGCTCGGTGGTTGTCATGGGGATCGTCGCCTGGTTCTGGATCGAGACCGACTGGCCGAGCGGCGGCCTCGCCTTCATCGGCGCAGCGATCATGTGTGCATTGAGCTCGACAGCGCCCGATGCATCGAAGATGACATTGCAAATTGCCATCGGCACTGTCTTTGCCACCGTGGTGGCCTACCTGTTCACCTGCTATGTGTATCCGAACATTGATGGCTTCCCGCTTCTTTGCGTGACGCTTGCGCCCGTGCTGGCATTCGGCGCGTTCATCGCGATGCGCCCAGGTATCTCTGGCTACGGTGTGGGCTTTTCGGTGTTCTTCTGCTTGCTGGCCGGCCCGGACAATGTGGTGAGTTATCAGCCGGATCTCCTGATCAACAACGGCGTCGCACTCGTCGCGGCGATGCTCGTTGCCTCGTTGGTGTTGGCAGTGATTTTCCCCGCGCAGATGCCATGGCTGATCGGCAAGATTAAAGGAAGTTTGCGATCTCAGGTCGTACTCGCCTGCAAGGGTGAATTGGGCGGACTAAATCAATACTTTCAATCGAGCACCCACGATTTGATGGCGCAATTGCGCGTGCTGCTGAAGAATCGCTCGCGCCAGCATAGCGACGCATTGAGATGGATGCTCGTCACGCTCGAAGTGGGACATGCCGTTATCGACCTACGTAACGAAGCGGCCCACGCGACTTATGTCGAGGGGCTGCATCCACGCTGGAGCGCCTGCCTCGAGGAGATGAGCGCCGATATAGCAGAGCTGTTTGAACGTCCCGAGAGGCGTGGTCTTGATCGCGTGTTGACGTCGTTGCGCGAGACCACCGCAATCGCGCAGGGGGTTCTCGATACCGTCCCTGCGGATGGCGAGCGACACCACGACCTGCAGCGCATGCTCGGCAGCCTGCGTTTCATTCGCACTGCCTTGCTCGATAAAGACGCGCCGTTCAATATGCGCTAATCGACGCGCTAGTTCAGTCTTTCTTTCAGCGTCGCCCATGGTAGCCGCACCGACCACCGTCAAGCAGGTATGGTGCCCGATCCATGTTCACCATACTTCCGGCAATTGCCGCGTCAGCTAGACCTGGCGCAACCGTGCAGGTGGCGGATTCGATTGCCTGGGCGCCCGGCCCGCAAACGCGGTCAATGGTCGGCGCGGCCACTGACACTGGCAACCCTCCGTCGGACGCGGCCTGGCGTGCGGGGTTCATACGCACACCGCTTGTCGGACTGAGCACGAGTTTGTGGAAATCTTAGAGTCTGCAGCTTGCGCGGCACACATTGCCGGCATTGTGCAAGGGCGCCGAAGGGTCGTCGCAGGGTGGCGATCCGCCTAGTTTCTACGTCAGACAACTCTCGATGTAAAAAGGAGTATATACTCATAATATCGCCTGTTTGCGAATTTGAATGAGCCACTATTAATGGCAACGCGTAGCAGACCCGTGGAAGATATCGAAGGTCGCTGCAATTGTCTGGCAGCCCGCCACGCGACACGCTATCTCACGGCCGCATACGATCAGGCGCTGAACCCATTTGGTTTGCGGGCGACGCAATTTTCGATCCTCTACACGCTGGCGAGATACGGTCCGCTAGGGATCGGAAGGTCGGCGGAGGTGATTGTGATGGACGGCAGAGTAGACGCGTCAAGGCCCGTCTATAGGCTCAACGCAGGGGCCCGCTTTGGTGCTTCAGAGATTTAGCAGGTACAAGTATCAATGGGAATTCCCTTCTTTGTTGCGGGCAGACCATGGGTTTCATGGCTGGTATCTACGACGGACCGCAATCGAGCCACGTCTGCTCGCGTGACCCGCGGCTTTAGCGGGAGACGCAACTCGAACAACACTTGGAATATGGATTAACAATCATGCATGAGCTTTTTGATCTGAGCGGCCGCGTGGCCGTCGTAACCGGCGCGACCAAGGGTATGGGACTGGAGATTGCGCGTGCGCTCGGCACGGCTGGCGCGAAGGTGGTGATTTCCGGTCGCGACCAGGAAGTCACCGATTTGATTGCAGCTAGGCTGCACGATTCGGATGGCATCGACGTCAAGGCAATAGCCTGTGACATTACTGATCCTGCGAGCGTTGACCAGTTCGCTGCACGGGCACTTCGGGCATTCGGTCGCGTCGACACTCTGGTGCTGAGCGCCGCAGGCGTCTCACCAACCGGTTCGATTCTGAACCATACCACCGCTCAACTCGACCAGGTCATGGCCGACAACGTGCGTGGCAGTTTCGCTCTCGTCACGGCGCTGGCGCCTCAGATGATCGCGCGCAAAGATGGGTCGATCATCTTCATGTCGAGCCGGGCGGC
This sequence comes from Paraburkholderia solitsugae, assembly GCF_013177695.1. Taxonomy (GTDB): domain Bacteria; phylum Pseudomonadota; class Gammaproteobacteria; order Burkholderiales; family Burkholderiaceae; genus Paraburkholderia; species Paraburkholderia solitsugae. The sequence continues at coordinate 225,434 of NZ_WOEY01000134.1, forward strand.
CAAGCGTGGATCGGCACTTCTCGGCTTGTATGCAATGTCGAAGGCTGCAATTGACCAACTTGTGCGTAACCTTGCACTCGAACTCGGGCCTTCGAATATTAACGTCAATTCGATCAACCCGGGTGCGGTGCGCACCGACTTTTCGCGTGGGCTTTGGGAAGATCCTGAACGTGAAAAGAAAGCCGTTGCGAGCATTCCGATGGGCCGGATCGGCGAACCAGAGGACGTAGCGGGCCTCGCGTTGCTGCTGGCATCACCAGCCGGTCACTATATCCACGGACAGAACATCAGCGTGGATGGGGGAGGGACGGCCTGAATCGTCACGATGGGTCGGGTGGGGGTAGTAGTCGAAGCGGATGGGCCTACGCACGGACCGTTTCTTGATGGCCCAACTATATACACCCTCGGGTGGTAAGGTTGAAGCGGCTGGCCGGCCGCTTCGCTATACAGGTAGCCGGTGGCGCGTCGCACATGCGACGCGCGCGGCAATATTTAGCAGATCAATTAACAGACAGAGAATAGACTTCGAGAATTTGACGGTGGCGTTCAATACTTGCCATATCTGTTGTAGTGCAAAAAGATGCCGGAATGCAACGCGTGCTGACGTGACGTCAGCCGGCGTGGCGCTACCGGCACGTCAGATGACAGCAACATACATAAAAGTGTCTCGGGCTCCATGACACCCTCGGATTGCTTTTTGGGCCTTTCACGTGCAGTTCACAAAGCTGCGCCGTTTTCTGGTGGCAGACCCCGTGTTCATGGTGTTTTCAGGCGCACGTTGCAGTCCCAGCCGAGGCATGCCAGTGGTTCGCTTCACAGAGACTCGAATGAGAGGAATAGATCGTGCGCAGCCGTTCGCGTCAGGAAGATGTCGGCCATGAACGGCCCTTCACGGTCGGCTTGGGGGACGAGCGCTGACGAGCGTCGAAGCGCCACTTGTTGTTTGTCTAAAGAAGCGCTCGTGCGCGCCGCCATGCATAGTTCGTGGAAAAGTCGGTGTCGACAATTGTTTGTGCTCACACGCATCAGCAAATCGGAGTGATGACGCGGCGCCGACCGTGGTAAGTAAGCGGCGAAAAGCCTGCCCGAGAGACTCCTGGCTAGCCAATTTGTCGCCCTGAATCTGAAGGAATCCACCAAGCACCGGTCGCCTCTTGTCCGGTCCCCCGAGTTTCAGTTTTGGCGTCCGGCGTTTTTCTCCTGCGGCGCCCGCGCCTGCCCTTATCACATACCGGCGGCCAGTATCTTGCAATTTTCTTTAAAAGACTGTTCCCGGATCGGGTATTAATCGCGATCGGCCTTGAACCGTTATATGTATGTATGTATTCCGTCGAAGCTCACCCTTCAGAATGAACTTCGCGTCTCCCCATACCCATTGACCAATCTGAAAGGTCGGTAAGCACATGAAGCTATCTTTTGCGCAAAAACTCTGGTTGCCTCTGATCCTGTGCCTGCTGTGTCTCGCCGGCATATCTATCTACAACGCTTATCAGACTCGAGAAATGCGGCTGGACGAGCGCAAGGCGGACCTGAAACACGCATCGGAGATTGCCCTCAGTGTGGCCAAGACCTTTGGCGATCAGGTGGCCGCCGGCTCTATGTCGGCAGCGGAAGCTCAGAAGCGCGCCATGAATAGCATCCGAAACATGCGGTATGGGGACAACGGGTATTTCGTGATCCTTAATTCTAAACCGACAGTCCTGATGCACCCGACCAACCCGCAGATGGATGGTAAAAACGTCGACGACTACAAGGATACGAATGGCGTCACCTTCTTCAGGGAAATGGTCGATCTTAGCAAGCGTGACGGTCAGGGCTTTACCGCGTACTCCTTTCCGAAACCGGGGAGAACCGAAGCCTCTCCGAAAGTCACCTACCTCGCGTCGTATCAGCCGTGGGACTGGATTATCACGACGGGGCTCTTTGTCGACGACCTCGATACTGCATTCCACTCGTCGCTGTATCAGAGCCTCGGGATTCTACTGGCACTCGCCGGCGTCCTGTCGGTCGTCGTGGTTTTCCTCAACCGCGGCATCATTCGCTCACTGGGCGGCGAACCATCCTATGCCTCCGATATTGCCAACCAGATTGCCAATAGCGATCTGACTACCGTAGTAAAGATCGCTCAGGACGACCGCTCGAGCCTGCTGTTTTCAATGAAGCGTATGCAGGAGCAGCTCACGCAGACGATTGGCACGATCAAGGTTTCGGCAGACTCGATTGCCACCACCACTCACCAGATTTCGGCGGGCAACCAGGACCTATCGCAGCGAACCGAAGAGCAGGCCGCCTCGCTCGAGGAAACCGCGTCTAGCATGGAGCAACTGACCTCGACGGTTACCCAGAATGCCCACAATGCCAGTCAGGCCAACCAGCTCGCAGCGCAAGCCGTCCAGGTAGCCGAACAGGGCGGCACCGTAATGGCACGCGTCGTGGAGACCATGGACGGCATCAATGCCAGCTCGGACAGGATTGTCGACATTGTCGGCATCATCGAGGGTATCGCCTTCCAGACCAATATCCTCGCGCTCAATGCGGCCGTCGAAGCGGCGAGGGCGGGTGAGCAGGGACGGGGTTTTGCGGTGGTGGCCTCGGAAGTGCGTTCGCTGGCGCAGCGATCCTCGGCGGCGTCCAAGGAAATCAAGGAACTGATCCACGATTCCGTGGAGCGTGTGCAGGCAGGCGCAGGCCATGTGCAGGATGCGGGTGCGAAAATGCGTGAGATCACCCACGAAATCAGACGCGTGACGGACATCATGTGTGAAATCACAGCCGCATCACAGGAACAGAGCAAGGGTATCGGCCAAATCAACCAGGCCGTCACGCAGATGGACGAAGTCACACAGCAGAATGCCGCGCTGGTCGAACAGGCGGCAGCGGCCGCCAGCTCGCTCGAGTCGCAGGCGAACGAGCTGAAAACTTCCGTTTCGATGTTCAGGCTGAATGCCTCACGCGACGCTGAGGCCATCCGCCATGTCGGGCAAGCGCACGCAACGAAGACACCGGCGTGGACGGCGCGAGCCTGAGCGCTGGCGGCTCCAATCGCGAAGCGGCCCGCAGCGCAGTCTGTCAGGGTGCCGCAAGCCTTTGAGCGTGGCGAATGGGATAGTTTTTAGGCGGCCATCCGTATCACCGGTGATTCGCCGACAGCGCAAACCATGTTTGGCGGTGTCCGTATCTGGCGCCCGCCGTTGGCGAAGTGTGCGAAAGTCCTCGGTGCATCTAGGGTGAGGCTGGAGGCCTTTTCGTAGCAAACTGGACTGTACGGCAAGGACAGATCAAGGCGTCGCACTTCTGCACAGTAAATGTGCACTGTATCTTCCGGAGAATATCTTCCCGCAGTGGGACAGTACCTCTGATTCCGAGAACTGAAATGCAATTTCGTGCCTACACTTTCAAAACGGATATCCGGTGAAGGATACTCGATCGCGCACGCGCTTGGCTGGGTGGCGTCGGCAGGTCTCCTATCTGGCTTGAACGAAGCGTCGATACGCGCGTTGCGCTGCTCCCATAGGCTTGCACAATCATATGCTCGCAGGTTGTAGAGCGGCTGTGTTACCAGCACTAAGCGGACGTTCTCTTTGCTTCCACGAGCTGAGAAGTGGTGAGAATCTGATGAGCGTATGTCGGTCCGTTAATGTTCAGTGCGGCGTGCAGAGCCTCTTTTGAGCGCGCAGCAGTTGCATCGCGCACAAGCGTGACGTGATATCCCAACTCCATACCGATTCGTGCGGTCGCTTCGACGCACGTATTTGCGAGAAGGCCAATCAAAATGATCTTCTCCTTTCCGTAGCGTTTGAGTTGATGGTCAAGATCCGTATTCGGAAAGCCGCTTGAAGCCCAATGCTCGGTCGCGACGATGTCGCCGGGCTGCACCTGGAAATCGTCATGGAAGGTACCTCCCCACGTTCCCTTTGCGAAGGCTTGCCGCTCGGCAGCGCCAAGTTGATAGGGGGACGGGTATTTCCAGTTGACATAGTCACCCGACTCCCATCGATGATGCGGAACATGGTAGATCGAGATACCCACCTCCCTTGCCGTCCGGACAACGGAGCGGAGGTTCTCTAGCATGTTGTTCTCTTTCGCGATGTCCTCGACCCAGGGAAAAAGCTTGCCTCCCTCGCTAAGGAAGTCGTTGTAGAGATCGACACACAACACGGCAGTAAGTCTAGGCTCGTAAGTGACCATCGCAATTTCCAGAAAATGAACGGAGCGTACCCAACCTGCAGTCCAGTATCGGTCAAAAAATAAATGTCGGGTATAATTTATTTTATCCGCACTTCGTGATACCTGACAAGGCTTTGTGTGCCCCTTAGAGTGATCTTGCTCGGTATGTATGTACATAGAGGTCTTGAGCAGCGGCGCCATTCGCATCGACACTTCCGAAAGTGCAGTCGATTGGGCAGCGCGCCGTCGCACCAGTCCCTTGAGCCCGCTCGCGTGCGAGTCGCGCGTGAGCGGCGAGTTTCGTTTGACGTGTCGGATGTCTGGGATATGCGCCGTGCTGACGCCTAGAATCGGGGTCCAACTGAAACAGTGTGGAAATGCGGATAGGCCGGTTTCCCAACTCGAATATCGAAGGAGCTCTTTGTGGGACGTTCGAATCGCGAACAGGCGGACAAGAACCGCCAGCGCATCGTTGATGAAACTTCGGCGACTATGCGTGGCTCGGGTGTTGGCGCAGTCAGCATTTCAGAGATCATGGCACGCGTGGGCATGACGCCCGGTGGTTTCTACAATCACTTTGCCTCGAAAGAAGCACTGATAGCCGAGGCTTGCTCGTCAGGGTTCGCACGGTCCGCTGAAAACTGGAGAGCGAAGACGACATCGCACAAAGGGTCTGTAACCGGCACGCTCAACCGGCTCATCTCGTACTACTTCGCTAGCAAGCCTATCGAGAAGACCTGCCCCATGGTCGCTCTTGGGCAAGATGCGGCTCCGCATCATGCGAGTGAAGGTTTCAGTCAGGCCTATCGTGAAGGTGTCGAGCAGCTATTCACGACTTTCGCAGACATCGCGCATGCCGATGCTTCATGCTCGCTGTCGCGCCAAGACCTTGTCGTGGTATTCGCCGCGATGGTGGGTGCGAATATGCTGGCTCGTTCAACCGGAGACAGGACATGGGCCGCCGAAGTCGAGCGTGTCCTCGTCATGCCGCACGGCCATCAAGCATCCAATGTCTAAAAGCCGATCGGATATTTCATGTCGTTAACGGAAGGCAATGTCTGCGCGGTGACGCAGCACCGGGGCGTAGTCTGGCTTGCGGGATGGGCCCTGCGTGCCTTTTCCGGCGACCGTCGCACCCTTTGTCCTACGGGGCGCGACGTTGACCGGGGCATGATGGTAAGTCCGTCGATTATTGAACCAACCACCAGGAAACGACATCATGAATGACACCCCTGCGCTGGCCGAATTGGTAATCGAACAGATATCCGACGCCGTCATCTTTGCGGACTGCTCGGAAACAATCGCACGGTGGAACCGTGCCGCCGAGACACTGTTCGGCTACAGCGCGAACGAGGCGGCCGGCAGAAAGCTTGATCTGATCATCCCCGAGCACCTACGCGCCGCGCACTCGACCGGATTCGGGATGGCAATCGCGAACGGTGCGACGAGACTGCATGGACGGCCAACCTTGACCCGCGCGACACACAAAAGCGGACGCAAGCTCTACGTCGAAATGACGTTTGCGCTGGTGAAGGCCGCGGATGGGACGGTGCTCGGTTCGGCGGCAGTCGTGCGGGACGTGACGGAGCGCATCGAAAAAGAACGCGCTACCCGTCCTGTAAGCACAGGCAGCGAGCGCAATTAAGGCGAACCACAACTGACGTGACGTCGCGCTTACGGCCATACGACTGAGAATTTCAACGTCGTTCACGCAAGACTGGCTCGTGGCTCGGCGTACAAACTACGGCTGCGTGACCCGAGGCCCATGGAAGGCGAAAAACCGAGGGAGCCTGCGGGGGTAACCGTCAGCGCTTTCCCCCCATACGTAAATTTCAGCAGACGACGTGCGTGTAGTGGCAATGCACAGCGCATTGGAAGCGAACTGGTAAGGAATAACACAATATGGCGGATATTGTTGGCAATATGCGGATCTTCGTCCGTGTGGTCGAGAAGGGTTCCTTTACGGCGATTGCGAAGGAAATCGACATGACTGTCGGGCAGGTTTCACGTGCCGTGAATACGCTAGAAGAGCAATTGCAGGCGGTCCTCTTGCACCGGACCACGCGCCATTTATCGTTGACAGATTCCGGCGGACGCTTCTATGAGCGTGCAAAAACGATCCTCGCGGATTTTGACGCTGCTGCGGAGGACGTGCGCAACGCTAGCCAGACGCCTGCGGGCCGTCTGCGGCTACACTGCGCACCCGGGCTCGCGCAAAGTCTGGTCGCCGCAGCGCTGACGCGCTATCAGGTAATCTGCCCCGATGTCCAGGTCGAACTGAAGATCGAGCAGTGCATGCCAAACCTCGTCGAGGACGGCTACGATCTTTCACTGTTCTCCGCAACACAACTTCCCGACTCAATCTACGTCGCGCAGCCGCTCGGCACAGCCTATTCGATAATGGTAGCTTCGCCGGGCTACCTGAAACGCCATGGCGCGCCGCGTACACGAGACGATCTCGCATCTCACACGCTCATCGAGTTCGATTCGCCAGTGGCACCACCAGACGAATGGCATCTCGAAAGCGAACAGGAGTCGCATTTACTGAATATCCCGAAGTCGCCCCTCCAGACCAATGTACCTGACGCGATGCGTGCAGCATTACTTGCGGGAGCGGGGATTGGTGCGCTTGCTACGTACTCTGTGGCGGATGATCTCGAATCTGGTGCGCTCGTACGTGTGTTGCCGAAATACCGCCTACGTCCTTTTACCGTATTTGCAGTGTATCCGTCCCGGCGATTCCTCGATGCGAAAGTACGGACAATACTCGACCATCTGCGGGAGACGCTTTCGCATTCGCTGAAGGATGTGATAACACGGGTCGAGGCGCTCGAGCGGATTGATGAGGAAGGCTTGAGCCTTCCCCATAGCTTCTGAGAACTGCAATTTTGACTTTGTGCAATTCTTCGACGTTGCACAACACCGCCACCCGCTCACATTTTCATGCGCAGCAGGCCACTGGTCGAACGCTTAACGCGGTGGTCGCCGATCAGGGATATGCTTCGCGACGAAGCCGCACAGCCTGCGCTTGACGAGGGGATCTAACTTCAGGTGGTCAAGTTGGCGGAAACGAAAAAACGATTCGCAATTTTCGCGGTACTGATGCTCGTCGTAAAGCTGACAAAAAGTACCCGTCAAGCTCCAGGCAGGGCCACCTACGGTCGGTTTGATTCACCCGCTCATCTTATGATCAGGAGCATGACCGCCATGCTCACGGTCATGGCGACACGACACGCTACCGTCGGCACTGTGCTGCGAGCTGAGGCGGCGCCAAGTGAAATGTTTCGGCGACTGTCGTGTCGATCCGCCAGTTGAGCGAGGACGTCCCAGGCACCGTAACAGACAAGGACAAACGCGAGCGCCAGAGTCGGAAGTTTGAACGACCGTACTATGCTGCTGCTTCTCGCACCCCCCCTACAGATGTCGTCAGTCATCGTGAGGGCGGCGAACATGTAGACCATGGCTGCGCAGTGCAGTACATGGGCAGCGCGATACACGCTCGCCAGTGACCGCCGGCCGTTCACCCAGGTATCGGCTAATAAGCGCCATGCGAACCACATAGTGAGCAAGCCAAAGATCGCCTCCCACGCGTGTGACGGCAGAGTTCTCATGCTCGGTGCCAGCATTCCCGCCATCGCGACACCCATCAACAGATACGCAAGGTCAGTATCGGCTCCATTTGAACAACGCGAAGACGAGCAAGACCCGTCTGGCTTAACAGCCGAAAACCAGCTGGCTGGTAACTGAGCGGCTCCGAGGCGGATCGCGCTCACTGCCGTGATGACCAGCATGACCGCAGTCAGGATGCCCAGCAGCCAGGGGGGAGACATCATGCGACGGTTCCTTTCAACGTAGCTCCATGGCTAGTGCGAACCAACACCGTGGCGACCAGAAGGCAAGCGCCAGGGTGCGCTCGCGTTGCCGACATGCACGTCGGGGCCGCTTGAAGCTTGCGATGGGTTGGGCCGCCGACAACGGTCATTGCGCTTGATCGTAATTTGTCATGAGGCGTGACCCGGAGGCGGTGGCGAGCGGGAGACCGCAGTATTCGGAGTTAGACTTCGGCGCGCGGCGTGGAAGATAACGAGGCACGCGCACACCGATGTGCACCGTGGATGCGGAGCCATGCCGACGCGGTCGGAGCAACCCTGTTCCAGGGCCACTCAAACCGATACGAACAGAGAAGTGTAAAGACTTCTTAGTACTGCAGGTTGGGGAAGCCCCCGCCCTCTCCGCGTCCTTCGCGCGTCAGATCGAGAACACCGTAGATTGTCCAGATCGCATCGAACGAGCTGGTATCGCCGCGCTTGTATGTCGCTTCGCTCCCCCAGTGGTGGTGGATTCCGTCCGCGTCGCGGGAGAAGACGTTCAAGGAGGCGCGCTGCCCGCCGTCTGGTGTTTCAGCGCGGTAATCCCGGTTGAAGGTGTTGTTCCGCGAGGACATCAGGCGCAAATTGTGCCAGCCGCGTTCACGTGCGTAGGTGCCGAGCCGTTCGGGGCTAGTCTTCGCGACGACGACGAGGTTGGCTCGCTCGGCAACGTGAAAGGCCGCGCCCTCGAGCCCGTCGACAATCGACGTGCAAGACGGACACGGTTGCTCGAGAAGCGGCAGCTCGGCAGTCTTGCCTCCTGGGGCTCCTGCTCGTTGGTCTTGTGACCAGCGCGGAAACATCATGTGGTAAATGATCAGTGAGTTCTTGCCCGGCTCGAACAGTTCCGACAGCTTCACCTCGCTTCCATTGTCGGCAGACTCGAAGACGTAGTCCTCCTTGATCAGGCCGCCGGCAGGGAGTGCCCGGCGCATGGCGGCTACTCGTTCGTTCAGCTCCTTAAGCTCTAATTCTGCCTCTAACAGCTCACTACGTGCGCGGCGGTATTCATTCGACTCGCCGGGGAATCTGGCATTCGGGTCGAGGAGTACATCCCTCCACTTGTTCATGTCGCGTGGCGTGCCCTTGAGAACCATAGTTTCCATCCTTCTCTATGCTCTGAACTCTGTTCCTTGCGTAGTGTGAAGATCAGAGCGTCCGTTGGAGATTGCGAAGAGGGTACTGACGTACTACGCCGTCAGCGGGCGTGTGCAAACCGCACCTACCACGTGGGTATAGGATGCCAGGAAATCATGGGTATATGCATGAATCGGGTCTCCTACCTGATAATCCTCCGTTATCTCTAGCGGATAACGGAGGGGGTCCGTCTTATACTTGTCGCTCGACGATCAGTTGCTTTTGGGTGCCGAGTCCTTCAATCCAGAGCGTCACAACGTCGCCTTTATTGAGGTAGGTCGGTTCGGGCTTCATACCCATGCCGACGCCCGGGGGCGTGCCCGTGGTAATCACATCGCCCGGAAGCAGCGTCATGTAGCGGCTGCAATAGGCAACGAGTTCCTTGACCGAGAAAATCATGGTCCTGGAGTTGCCACCCTGACGACGCTCGCCGTTGACGTCGAGCCACATGTCCAGGTTTTGTGGGTCGGGCACTTCGTCCTTGGTCACGAGCCACGGGCCAATCGGGCCGAAGGTGTCGCAACCCTTGCCTTTGTCCCACTGGGAGGATTGCAGCTGGAAGGAGCGCTCGGAAACGTCGTTCACCAAGCAGTAGCCGGCGACATAGTCCAAAGCTTCTCCTTCGGAGATGTACTGCGCCTTTTTGCCGATCACAACGCCGAGTTCGAGCTCCCAGTCGAGCTTGGTCGAGTGCGGTGGCACGACGATGTCGTCATTGGGGCCGCCGATGGACGTCGTCGACTTCATGAAGATAATGGGCTCGGTGGGAATGGCCATGCCCGCCTCTTCGGCGTGATCGCGATAGTTCAGGCCGATAGCAATGAACTTTGAAATGCCAGATACTGGCGCGCCGATGCGGGGATTGCCCGGTACGATAGGCAGGTCGGACAGCCGAATTTTTGACAGCTTTTCAAGCTCACTCGCCGAAAGCTGCGCAGGCGTGATGTCGGACACGTAGCCGGACAGGTCGCGTAGTGTACCTTGCTCGTCAACGATCGCAGGCCTTTCCGCGCCAAATTCACCATAGCGACAAAGCTTCATTTTGCATCTCTCTAAGTTAGGGGCTGGAGGATCGTTACAGGCCAGCCTGGTTTTCGCCACACACAGCAGGGTTGACGAAGTTGATCGACCATTGGCATTCGAGGACACGGCGCACTTCTCTCGGTGCACCGGATTGCAGGACGGCCAGCGCGTCGCGGCTGTCTGCCGTCTCCCCGAGAATGCGATGTTCAATGTCGAGGGAATCCCGGCCGCAATCTGTCAGGACAACCTTTGCTTTCACTTTCATCTCCTGCTTTCGCGTGTCATTAGCCTGCACTCACCTGGCTGCCATCAGGTGAGCTTGGCTTGAAAATCGTCCAGGGCTTTCTGTAGCAGATTGCGTGTGCAGGTTCTGGGCGCTGAAGCCGATACTGTTGCGCGGTTTCCGCGATCACTCGCGGTCCATAAATGATTCAGGTACCCATGCGTAAGCGTCACCGTCTGGACGAATATGCCCAACACCCGGATAAGGCAAATGCGGTGCGGCGACGAGCACTTGCGTGCGAGAGAACTCGGCGAAGGCCGATCTGCGACTCTCCACGGCACCTGCGGGATCCACGTCAAACGCGATTGTGAATTCAGGTTCGGCAAATTGAAGTGCGGCAATATGAACGATATCGCCGACAAACACGATGGTTTGGCCTTCGCTGGTTAGTGCGTAGAAAGCCGAGCCAGGTGTGTGTCCCGGGTGGAGTGAAGCCGTAATGCCTGGGACAATCTCAGTGGTCTTGTCGAAAGGGCGCAGTTGACCCGACTCCGCATAGGGTTTAACTGTTAGTACTGCTTGCTCGAAGGTATACGGTAGTGCGTCTGGCCGGTATGCGGATGTGGCCGCCTGTTCCGGGTCAAGAAAGAAGTCGACATCCGGCTTGCCAACATGGACAAGTGCATTCGGGAACATTCTCTTGCCTGCCATCGTGAGACCGCCCGAATGGTCGACATGAATATGCGTAATTAAAATGTCGGTGATGTCTTGGGGTTCAAGCCCTGCATGCTCGAGGCGAGTAAAAAGTTTGCCGCCGACGTTAATTTGGCGGAACAGTTCTCCGGCACCCGTGTCGACAAGAATCTTGCGGTCATTCAGTTCGATCAGGTAGACGTTAATCGACGTCTCGACCTCGCCACAAAGAAATGCCTTGGCCAACAGCTTCTCCAATGTCGCCGTATCTTTGCCGGAGATCAGTGTGGGCGCATTGAGAGGGATAGTGCCGTCAGATATAACGGTAATCTTTGCGGCTCCAACTTGCAGGCTATGTAGTGGTGAGACTTGCGGAAGTCTGCCGATGTTTGAGAAAGAAGGGCGCGAGTTGGCGATTTTCCCGCCAACTGACGACTCACCGAGTTCGGAACTACAGGAGCAGAGTGTTTTCATGATATTCATCCTGTAAATATAAAATCAGCTGCAACCACGATGTTGTGATTGCGCGCTTTTACGTCGTCGAATTAAGAAACGCCACGGATAGGCGCCGATGGGTGCACGTTGCCCAGGTACTTGCCACGCAGGTTCTCGAGGACCTGCACTGCCTTGATGGTAAAGCTGGATCGTGCGACAGTCGCCTGTTGGGATGCTGCTGTGACGGAAGGGACGACGCTTTGAATCTGGTCCAATGTGATCACCGACTTATCTTTAACTGCATCGGACGTTTCGAATCAATAGAGTAATATTCGTTGATGAAAGTGAATATCACGCTCTAGCGCGGCGTTTCTGAGTCGGTAGCTATCCTTTCCAACTCTGCAGAAAATCGAGCAGTTGGGCATTGACAATCTCCGGCTGCTCCTCCTGCGGCAAGTGTCCAGCCTGCGCAATGGCGGATGTCCGAATGTCAGTTGCCATGCAGCGCCATACCTCGGCCATATCAAACATTTTACCGACGGCGTAGAACTCGGCGCCCCAAAGCGCCAGCGTTGGCACCTTGATGGGCACATGTGCGTCAATCTTGTCCTGTGCGACGTCTTCGGCGTTCGCCCGGTAGTCGGACATTGCTCCACGGACGGCACCAGGCGCCTGGTATGCTCTAACGTATTCCTCGAACGCCTCGCCACTCACTGCCGTCGGGTCGTAGCACCAGTCCGTGAAGAAATGGCGTAGCCACACGCGCTCGTTTCCGGCGATCAGTGCTTCCGGAAGATCGGGAACCTGGTGGAACAGGAAGAACCAGTAGGCCTTTGCAATCTGGGCATTCAACCGCTCCGCGACTACTCGCGTCGGGACGTTATCCATCACGACCAGGCGGTCAAGTCTGTGCGGATGGTCCTTGGCGAAACGCGTCGCGACGCGTGCGCCCCGGTCGTGGCCCACTAGCGCGATACGGTTGATATCCAACTTGTCGAGCAGGGCAAGCAGGTCGTTTGCCATCGTGCGTTTGTCATACCCTGCCGCCGGCTTGTCCGTTGCCCCATAGCCGCGCAAGTCCGGCGCAATCACACGGAAATGCTGCGCAAGCACGGGAATCTGATGACGCCACGCGTAATAGGTCTCGGGAAATCCGTGAAGCAAGACGACCGTGGGTCCGGTGCCTGCTTCTACATAGTGCTGACGAATGCCGTTTGCCTCAACGGTGTGATGAACCAATTGAATTTCTTTCATGGTGTCGCGCAATCATTGGCCGAAGTAGATAGGTTGATGCCGGGCGTGTCTCACGCCGACTCGGAGAGACACGTGAAGTCTAGGAGTGAGAAGAGGGGCGATAAAGACGCTTTCGAGGTAATGAATTTTCCTGGCAGTAGACAAATCGCAAAATTTCCATTCAACAATCGATCAAACCAGGTGTTAATACCGATTTGAAAATTGACGCTTACTTGATCTTCTTCTGTGGTATTCCGGCGGGACTCCGGAAGGAGGCCCCTTGCTCGCAATTAACCGCCACGCGCTTACCCTTGAAGAGCGGGCCATCGCAGCGCGGACAGTAAGCTACGCCCTCGCGGTATTCTTGCTCGCCCGGCGCGTCGGCATCGCGCCAGGGCGAGTCCGTCCCGAGTACCGCGCTTTTTGCGCGCGGCGTCGCACCGCTTCCGGCGCGGATCTCAACGGTCTTCACACCCGGCACGAGCGTCTCGGCACTGCAGATTCATGATGTCGAAGTCGTAGGCGCGAACGTGCCACTTGAGCGCGGCCGCGAAATTCGGTCCGGCCTTTTCCTGCATCGATACGAAGTCTGGATCGCTATCGTGTCGAGCACCTGACCGCCGAAGCGTTCGGCGGGCACGCCGGTGTGAATGCCTTTGTGCCGCGTGGATTGCAGCCGCCGCGCCAGAGGGACCGCAGCCGACGACAAGCATGTCAAAAAATTTTTTCGCGTTGCGCGCGGAGGCGCCGTGTCCAGCTCCGCGAGACGCTCGCCGACACGCACCTACCCGTGGGGTTCAGGAGACAGCAGCCCGAACTTGACTTGAAGAATGCGTCTGTCATGAGCATGCTTGCGAGCGTCAAAGCGTTTCTTTTAGCATTGTTTCCAGTGCTGAGAAGGTGTTTTACGCTTCGGGCAATTCTGCGGCGAATCAGGAATGGAAATCGCTCAAACCTAGGCCCGGCTGGATATTCCCCCGTTTGCGCTTCAGTCGCAGAATCGTTGGCATCACTTTTTCGCTATTGAAAGTGGCTGCGACTTGTACTTACCATTGCGCCTTCGGAACGCACCAAGGCAACGAAAAAGATCTTTTCAAGGATTATCTTTAATAACTATGTACTACTTATAATATAGGTGACCGCCATTCCGGATTCTCAATATCGGATTTTTTGTCGTTTTTACGAGAGCGGTCTAGATGTAGTGCGCGTGATCGTTGCCCCACGTCAGGCGCGGTCTGCCCGGTTTTCTCTCGGACCCACTGGTTGTCAAGCAGATTTCGAAACAGGCGAAAGAAGCGAGCATTTCTGAGGCTGACGTCAGAGCGCCCGAGACGAAGAATGTGTCAACGAGCCAGGACGACTGTGTACTTGAACGGGTCTGAATCGGCTGCACTGACCGGGCAATCCATTGTGGCCAATCGCGAATGGTTAGCGTATTCATGGGTTTTACTAGAAGTCAGGTGGCTCCAATAAAAAGGGGTGAGCCTTGAACAGCATGGAGTATTGATATGTCAAGTAAAGAGATATTAAGCAAGCTGCAAAGTGTGGTTGCAGCAACGGATTTGTTGACTGGTGAAGACGAGAAGGTTTTTTATACCAAGGGTTTTCGGGTTGGACACGGCAAAGCGCTCGCTATTGCACTGCCGCGAACGCTGCTGCAACTTTGGCAGGTTCTTGAAGTTTGTGTTGCGAATGACGTAATCATCTTGATGCAAGCGTCGAACACCGGCATCACCGGAGGCTCGACTCCAAACGGGGACGATTACGATAGAGATCTGATAATCGTCAGCACTCGGCGTCTTGGCGGACTTCAAATCATTGACGGCGCGAGGCAAGTCATTGCGTTCCCTGGATCAACGTTGACCGAGTTGGAAAATGCCCTTAAGCCATACAATAAAGAACCCCATTCTGTCATTGGTTCTTCATGTATCGGCGCATCGGTTATTGGTGGAATCTGTAACAATTCTGGCGGTTCGTTGATTCGACGGGGTCCGGCCTTTACTGAAAAATCGCTTTTCGCCAGGATCGACACGAGTGGAAAGCTTCAACTCGTCAACAATCTCGGAATCAAGCTAGGACTGGATCCGAAAACCATTCTCGAGAACCTCGCTTCACGTCAGTACACGACGGGCGATTCGCCAGACTGGGGCGGAAAGTTGTGGGCGGAAGATTACGAAAAGAATCTTCGTGACGTAACTGCGGATAGTCCCGCTCGTTACAATGGGAATCCGGAATATTTACACGACAGCGCCGGTAGTGCAGGAAAACTTGCGGTCTTTGCCGTTCGCTTGCCTACCTTTGATGCCCCGGCGAATACCACCACCTACTACATTGGAACTAACGACGAATCTGAATTGGTCGAGCTCCGTCATTTCCTTTTGACAAGCCTGTCCCAACTGCCGATCCAGGCGGAGTACATGCATAGAGGCGCGCTAGATCTCTCGATTCGTTACGGGAAACACATCTACAAGGCGATCCGGCGCCTTGGTCCCGAGAAGATTCCGGAATTGATCGCACAAAAGGCGAGGTGGGACAGGTTGGTTAAGCGCGTTCCCTTGCTTCCCGAAAACACCGTGGACAAGGCAATCCAGATCTCCAACGCACTCACTCCAATTGGTCTGGCTGACCGCATCCCCAGCTATTTGGATTTGTATGAACACCACTTGGTGATCAAGGCGGATGGGCGCGATGCCGCAGAGATGGCCACACTTCTCGAACGCTTTTTTGCAACTCGAACAGGGAAGTACTTCGAATGTAACGAGGACGAGGCTCGCGACGCGTTTCTTGTGCGATTCACCGTCGGTGCCTGCACTATCTGCTACTGCGAAAGTCACGGAATTGACACCAACGAAAGATTGCTTGCATTTGATGTGGCACTACGTCGGAATGACACTGAATGGCGCCTGAAGTTGCCGCCTCATCTGCGAGAGCAGGTCCTGTTGGATTCTTGCTGCGGACATTTCTTCTGCTTTGTGAATCACCAGGACTACATCCTGAAACCCGGATACGACGCCGTTCTCTTCAAGAAAGAGGTATTGGCATACCTTGACACTCGCGGTGCAAAATATCCCGCCGAGCATAACGTCGGCCATCTGTATCACGCTTCTGAGGGTTACGAGGCGCAAATGAGGCAGCTCGACCCGACGAATAGCTTCAATCCAGGTATTGGGAAGACGAGCAAGAAAAAATATTGGCATTAGAGGCGCCGAGGGGTGTCGACAGTCAAGAAAAATCGACATTCTGACACTGATTTAGTGCTAGCCAGGTGGGGGAGCTTCGTTTGCTATGCATGCAGTTCCATTTCACCGACCTCAGGCCCCCGTCATTAATCCGCTTCTATTGGCGATTCGGTGCGGA
>NZ_WOEY01000135.1 GCF_013177695.1 Paraburkholderia solitsugae
TGGAAGCAGGCCAAATACCACTGGCGAAACTTCGTCACCTGGACGAAGGAAACCATCGATGACGAAGTTCGCAACCTGCTCGGCGCATACGGCACCAAATTTCAAATCAATTTCGCCTGAACACTTAATAACCGTTCGGGAAAAGCGGATTGAAGGTCTCGACGCGGCCGTCGTTCAAATGGCGGTCACCGGATGCCGCATCAACCTGCACACCGAATCGCGGCTTCCAAGGCGAATCGAGCGTGTAGCCGAACAGCGAGCCAACCGCCCATGCAGCAATCGTCTTGTCGCCGACGTGGCCCGTTTGGTACATCGACTCCACGTCCCAATCTGTGGCAGCGATTTTCCCCGTATATCGCAGGTCAAACACGTTGCGATGCTCATCGCCTTGCGCATCAAGGAACCGTGCACCGTCACGAGTGTAAAGCGAATAATATCCAGACAGGTCTCCTGGCCCCACGCCCTGCCGTTCGAAACGCACGCCGCTAAAGGTCAAATGGCTATTCGACGTGTCGTCGAATGCCTTGACGTCGCTGTACTGAACAGGTTGAGTCAGGTAACCGATGAAGCGCCATTTCTGGTACTCGTAATCGGCCCAGATAGCGTCGTACGCCTGGCGTACGTTCGGACCGTCGCGAACGGAAATGAACCGTTGAAGGTCGAATGCCATTTCCTGGCGGCCGACGCGGAATTTCACCGTTCCGGGCCCAAGCGGACTGACCCACGCAACAAATGCCTGTTCCAGATCGAGCGGATTCTTGTCAACAGGGGTCACCATATCCTTGCCGAACGGCCTGGCATCTTCGAGTTGCACAAAGAACTGAAGGTACGGGCCAATACGCGCATCGGCACTGACCTGCGCGCGCTGGATCACGTAGGTATCCGAATGTCCCGAGCCGATGCCGAATAGAGGCGCATCGTTGACCTCGAGGCGCTCGCGCAGATTGGCCCCGAGCGACAGATACGAATATGGGTCAGCTCCGAGCGGGATATATTTCAGGCTGTCCAATGGCTTGCGGGGCACACAGGGATTCTTGAGAACGGACCAATCTTCTTCCCAGCGATTGAACATCACGACCGGCCGCTTGGCGTCGCACGTATCAGTCGGCGTGTCGGTCCGCTGAGATGGTTGCCCCTCGTTATCCGCCCGCGTGTCCTCACAGAACCCGAGCGCAAGCCCTGCAATGGCAATCCCTATATATGCCGCGAGTTGCATCCCACCTGGCCTCCCGCCGTGTCAACATTGTTCTTCCTGCCTCTATGGAGTGAAGTGCTGCGTCACCCAACACCCCACGCACTCTTCGGATGCCATCAAGTCACCGTCGATGCCACCACCAATGAGCACGAAGTTCCCCGTCACGTCCGCGGTGAACAGGCCGAACAGCGCGACAAAGCTGAGCGTGTCGACATAACCAGCAGTCGCTGAGAGCAAACTATCGTCATTCATTGCTCACCCTATGGAGAAGCGTTAGCGAGGATTCGCCTCTCGAATATCGACGCTCCTTTTGTCGTGACGCTGTCCTATTTCGCAGCCGCGTGAATTTCCGCGATGTATCCGCCCGGGAACTGGACGATTGCCGATTCTCTCCGGTCCGACGTGAAAGGCTGCACGAGAACCGAAACACCAGCGGCCTGAGCCTTCTTCATGGTGTCATCGAAGTCCTTCACTTCATACCCCGTCATCTCGCCCCCTTATGGGTACGGCAGATGTCCATCGGTCACAAAGACGGTCATGTTCCCGAATCCCGACGTCAGTCGAACGCGCCGGAAGGTATCGTTCGCCCGGCCGATTTCAACGCCCGGCGCGCTGTGATTGTCGGAAACCACCTTCCCGTGCGAGAACGCGACCCATTTCTGGATGAGTGCGTTCGCACGACCCGGCGAGACGTACACCCGGTTTTCCGGAACGGTCTCGAGCGCCTCGTAGTTCGGAGCCTGCGTGTGCCAGTAGAGCTGCATGTGCACGCCGCCCGGCCAGGAGATGACGGCGTCACGCCCAATCGGGTCCGGAAAAGTATCGACCACGACATCAGCACCGTGAGCCTTCGCCGATTTCATCGCGCCGTCCATATCCGTGACGAGGTAGCCCGTACGCTCGTGACCAAACGGATACGGAATCGGTGTCTTGAAGCCGAACACCGAAATCGTACCCACTGGCGTGAAGACCAGTTGGGACATCGTCTGGCTCGGTGTCGGCGTCACCTGGAAGACGCCTTGGTGCGATTTGTGGCCGCCAAACGTGGCGGCGAAGCTGTCCGTGAACTTGTCGAAGTCCTCCGGTGCCACATACACGTGAGTGGTGTCGTACTGCGGCCTGACAGAGAAAGACGCCGTTTGCGGCGTCTCGATGTTTTGCATTGCGAAAGAAGTCGACGGTGCACTTGCAACCAGAGCGAGAGCAAGCGCAAAGGCGGCACCGAGAGATTGAAAATTACGCATGATGGTGAGTTTCCTGTCCTGTTTTTTTAGACGCGAGAGCGTCGCTCACCACTGGCCACATAGGTGACCATCACGAAGGCGGCAATCAGCCCTAGGTGCTCGAAAAAACTGTTCAACGCGATGAAGCGAGCCACACCTTCCAGACGCCAGAAGTTGTTCGCCACAAGCATTGCCACCACCGTCAATCCAGCCAGCCCTCCCGCTCCGACCCACGTGAACCTGTTGAAGACAATGCACAGGGAGCCGGCTATTTCCACGAAAATTGCCAAGGTAGCCCAAAGCCACGCAGGATGGAGGCCGAAGTGAGCCTGCTCAGCGACCGCGGCGTCGAAATGCATCAGCTTGGTGATGCCGCCAACGAGGTACGCTGAGACGAGACAGATGCGGACCAATGGCATCACCCACGGTTGACGCAGGAGTGCCACTACCCAAGATGGACTGTCCGCCACTGGCCCTCGCCCTAGACCGCCCAGCATGCGCATCCCAGCGCGCCCCAAAAGCCCTTGTAGTCCGACGTCGGCGCATTGCCGAGCCACGCGCGCCGATGGTCGTGACCGTGAACGCCGCAAGCGCGCGCGCAGTCACATGCCGCGGACGCCACCTGCTGAAGCGGCGCGCCGGATGCGTCGCCCTGCTTCCACGCGGCAAACCCGCCATACTTTCGCACGGGTGACCAGTCAGGCATCGCCGGAGGAGGCGGACTATCGTCCAGCGAGACGAATTCGCCCGTCGCATAAACCACCCTGCCGCCCACGACCGTAAGCAAAGACGACGTGCCAGCGATGTCGTCCTCGGCGCAGGCAAAGAAGTCGCGATCAGGGACGATAAGGTCGGCGAGCTGACCCACTGCAATTTGCCCTTTCTTGCCGACCTCATTCGAGAACCAGGTGACGTTCTCGGTCCACATGCGCAGAGCCGTCTCACGGTCCAGACAGTTGCGCTGGGGATAAATGCGCAGACCGCCGACCGTCTTGCCGGTCACCAGCCAGGAGAGGGAGACCCACGGGTTGTAGGACGCAACTCGAGTCGCGTCGGTCCCCGCCGACGTGTGAATCCCCTTCTCGAGCATTCGCGAAACAGGAGGCGTGCCCTCAGCAGCTTTCTCACCATATCGCTCAACGAAATACTCGCCCTGATACGCCATTCGATGCTGGACGGCAACGCCCCCGCCGAGCGCGGCGATGCGGTCCATCGACTTCTCGGTAATCGTTTCCGCATGGTCGAAAAACCAGTTCAAGCCGGCAAGAGGTGTGTCGCCGTTCACCTTCTCAAACACGTCGAGCGCACGACTGATGGTCTCGTCGTACGTCGCGTGCATGCGCCACGGCCAGCGATTCTCCACGAGCACGCGGATGACGCCTTCGAGGTCGCCCTCCATTTCCGGAGGCATGTCCGGGCGCGCCACCCTGAAGTCCTCGAAGTCCGCCGCGGAGAACGTGAGCATCTCGCCTGCGCCGTTGTGCCGGAAGTAGTCGTTCCCGTCCTTATACTTCGACGTCTTTGTCCAGTTGAGGAAGTCTTCCTTCTCACCCTTGGGCTTTTGAGTGAACAGGTTGTAGGCCAGCCTGATGGTAAGCAGTCCCTCAGCGTCAAGCTTCTGGACGACCTCGTAGTCCTCCGGGAAGTTCTGGAATCCACCGCCGGCATCAATGGCTCCGGTGACGCCCAATCTATTCAGCTCGCGCATGAAATGCCGCGTCGAGTTCAGCTGATATTCGAGAGGAAGCTTGGGCCCCTTCGCCAACGTCGCATAGAGGATGGCCGCGTTGGGCTTCGCCAGGAGCAACCCGGTCGGATTGCCCGCGCTATCGCGCACAATCTCGCCTCCGGGTGGCTCAGGCGTGTCCTTGGTGTAGCCCACCACCCGCAGCGCCGCGGCGTTCAGCAGCGCGCGGTCGTAGAGGTGCAGCATGAAAACCGGCGTGTCCGGTGCTGCAGCGTTCAGCTCCTCGATGGTCGGCAAGCGACGCTCGTCGAACTGGTGCTCCGTGAATCCACCGACGACACGTACCCATTGAGGCGGCGGCGTGATAGCCACCTGCGCCTTGAGCATCTCCATGGCAGTCGCCAGTGAGCGCACACCATCCCACCGAAGCTCCATGTTGAAATTCAGCCCGCCACGGATGATGTGGAGATGGTTGTCGATTAACCCCGGAAGAGCTGAGCGTCCCTTCAGGTCGACCGTACGCGTGCTATCGGACTTGAGCTGACTTATCTCGCTGTCGCCGCCGACGGCGATGAATTTACCGTCCTTGATAGCAATCGCAGTGGCAGTTGGCTTCGATTTATCTAACGTCGTGAAACGGCCATTGAAAAGAATCAAGTCCGGCGCATCTTGATGAGGCATCATGAACGTTTCTCCTCAGACGATACTCCCGCCATGGGCCCAGGTCTGCCGGAGTTCCGGCCAGGCAAGGACCCAAACAGGTGTTGATTGCAATGCTCCTCCCTCCAGGCCACGCGAAAGTTGGCGCCGGAAAGCATCTTTCTTGCAACTGGGAAAATTTGCTCGCCTGCGAGTATGCCTAAAAGGCCCACCAGGGCGACGATAGGAGGGGCCGGTGACGGTACGCCAATCAGGCTATAGACCACGCCTACAAGGATTCCAGCCAGCAGCGAAAGCACATACGCTTTCATCGACCAACCCTCCTCTGGTACGCCGCAAGCAACCACTCGCGACGACGACCAAGCCGAGAACGGGAAACACCCTAGGTGTATTCGACGAACCGGCCCCGATAAATGTCGCCCCACCTTGCAACGGCTGGTGACGCGGCCTCAAAGGAGGCGCACCCGCACGACGTATGCAACCCTACGGGCGATACACATACTGACCGAAAATATAATGAGAAGCCGGCTGCCGAAGGACAACGAGTCTGCCGCTTTCATCGCAGCTTATGACTTTCAAGCTGCAAAGAAAAGCATCTTGTTGGCATCGAACCCATACAAAAAACCCTGGTATCGCGCTCGACAGCTTCACATCCAAACAATGTGGACTATGCTTATTTTGGACCACGAGACGGCATTGCTCATGTCTTGTTTTCCAGCGGGAGACACATCGTTATTGGACTCATTGGAACAACGCGAGTGGCTCTTCCGGCGCGCAAATCCGGCGTGACGTTTTGTTAAAACCTCATACGAAGGGATGGCATCATGAGCAAAGAGAAACTGGAGGTGCTTACTCCGACCAACAGCCAGATCATCTTCATCGACCAGCAGCCTCAGATGGCCTTTGGCGTCCAGTCAATCGACCGACAAGTATTGAAAAACAACGTCGTTGGACTGGCGAAGGCGGCGAAGACTTTCAATATCCCGACGACCATCACGACGGTCGAGAGCGAAAGCTTCTCTGGCTTCTCATACCCGGAGCTGCTCGACGTGTTCCCGGACCAGCCCACTCTCGAGCGAACCTCGATGAACTCGTGGGACGACCAGAAAGTCCGCGACGCGCTCAAGAAAAACGCCCGGAACAAGGTCGTCGTCTCCGGCCTGTGGACTGAGGTGTGCAACACGACGTTCGCGCTCTGCGCGATGCTCGAAGGCGGCTACGAAATTTACATGGTCGCCGATGCATCCGGCGGCACGTCGAAGGACGCGCACGACTACGCGATGCAACGGATGGTCCAGGCCGGCGCCGTCCCGGTCACATGGCAACAGGTCCTTCTCGAATGGCAGCGTGACTGGGCGCGCAGAGAAACGTATGACGCCGTGATGAAAATCGCGAGGGAACATTCCGGTGCATACGGGATGGGCATCGACTACGCCTACACGATGGTTCATAAGGCACCCCAGCGCACGGAAACGACGCACGAGTCTCTCGCCACGGTCCCGGCGAAGACCTGACGGGGCGACGCATGCTGAGCTGAAATGCGAGTCCGAGGACTTCTCTACCGATGAAACCTTATATTCTCTCGCTCCTTGGTGGCATTCTCGCCGGCGCGATATACAGCCTGATTCGTGTACGCTCGCCGGCGCCGCCAATGGTGGCCCTCGTGGGATTGCTGGGGATAGTTATCGGGGCTCAAATCATTCCAACTGGACGCCAGCTTCTGGCGAGCACTACGCCTCCGTTTGCAAAGACAGAGATGGTGCAGACGCACACTACACATTCGCCCCCTTCGAATAACGCTGAACTGATTTCGCGCGCGCCCGCAGGTGGGTCAATTCTGGACGGACATCAACTTCAGCCCACACGGCGATGAAAACGGTGAATTCTGACTTCGTCCCAGAGCCCAGCGGCAAAGAGCGGGTCATTGCGATTGAATGCCTCGACTTCCTCCCGTGTCTGCGCCTCCACCAGAAAGAAGCTGCCGATCTTCTTCTCGCCAGCGTCGTCCACTAACGGACCGGATGTGACAATAGCGATCGGCCTGCTCTCCAGATACGCGCGATGCTTCGGGGTATGGGTCTCGCGAAGCCCGAACGCACCTAGCTTATCGGTACAGTAAACGATCCAGTTCATGTTTTGCAGCTCCCTATCAAAGTCGGACAGGACTGGTACGCGCCTGCTAAGCGCCACAAGAATCCTGCCGGGTTTATAGCTTCATTTATCTGAGGCGGGTACGGTAGTGCCCGGATTGCCTGCCGCCTTGTCCTCGGCGCTCTGCAAGTTCTGTGGAGAATTGGCCTGGTCACCGCCCCAGATTGAAGACATGACCAACTTGTTGTCCATAAAACGAATGAATTAAGTTCGATCATTCAGATCGAGCCACCCACAGCTTTCCACTGACCTTCGCGATGAATAGAATATAAAGGGCGTTAAACCGACGCGCTTCAGATCAAGCGGAGAGAATCATCATGAATGTCACTACGCTTTTTGCGGTCGTGGTTTTAAGCATGTCCCTTTTTACGCCAGCCTTTGCCAGTGAGCATATGCATGTGAATCACGACCACGAACACACTCGCTATCAACCGCCCGGCGCGGATCAGAATACATCGACTCAGGCGCCACAAGACAGTAATCAGACTTTGCCGGGGAGCAAGTAAGCTCGAGGAGCGCGTGTCTCGCCTTAGCGTGCATAGCGAAGGAGGAAATCCCGTAACGGCGGATTCACCATATCGGCATGCGTTAAATTCGGCGTGTGTCCCGCCCGGTCGACCAGTATGAGATCTTTGCAATTCGGCAACTGGGCGGCAAGCGCCTCTGCGCAGTCAGGGCTGATGGCGGCGTCGTCGCGTCCATGGAATACGATCGACGTATGGGTAATCTCGCCAAGGCGCGGCGTGATGTCGTCCCTGGAGACAAGGGCATTGACCGGATGTTCGAAGTGATCCGCGCTAGCGTTCATCCATTTCTGGATCCATGCCGATGCCGCGTACTCGGGACCGAACAGAAACGCCGACAGATTCTGCGCGACATTTTTCGACCCATTGCGCGTCCATTCCGCTTTCAACTCTTCGAAAGACTGCTTGACCGCTTCGGAATCTACATCGCTTCTTGTCGATATCAGGGCGATCGCCCGAAAGCGATCCGGTTCCAGCAACGCCGCGCGCATCGATACGAAGCCGCCTTGAGACATGCCCACAAGCGACGCCGAGGCGACCTCCAGATGATCGAGCAAGGCAATGAGATCCTGCGCGGAATCCCAGTAGCTAAAGGGCCGGGTCGTGGCTCCCGTTGCCCCGAAACCTCGCTGGTCCCAAACGACGCAACGGAACTCGGCCTGGAGGTCCGCAATGTTCGGCTGGAACATGTCGCCGTCCATCAGAAAACCGTGGCTAAAGACAACGACAGGCGCCCCGGAAGGGCCGAACTCATCGTATGCGAAGCGTATCCCTTCTCGTTCAAAAAACGGCATGCCAACCCCTACTTTCGAATAACGCGGTGGATTCAATATAAGCCGAGTTCCGCTGGAACACCTGACCGAAAGCGCCGATTGTTTGTCAGATCGTCCTGACTTTATAAACCTCCCTCCATGTCAGCGCAGGTTTCTACCCATTGACTGCACTCCTTACTTTTGATTAAGTGACGTCTACGAGAATTTTCAATCGACTGGCTCGCCGCAAGATCTCGCCGCTTACGGAAGCGTCTTTTTTGTATTCATGGAATCCGGCAAAGCGCAATGCACTGCCTCGTTCCACGTGGAGAAATGTTGGGTATGACGACAATACCGATTGATGGAGACAAACCCGTCTGGATTTTGCAAGGAAGTTTCGGGCGCGCAACGGTGAACTTGATTAGCCGTCCGCTTGTCGCTCACGCTCACTCCCAATACCAGTTCCTTTTCAAGCTCGGCGGAAGCAACTGCAATTTCCGCATCGGCGCAGACGATTGCGCGCTTACAGCGGAGCGGGCAATCTGCCTGAATCCGTGGGTCGAACACTCGAAGAGCTGCAGCGGCGAAGAACCTTCCTTGATCCTTTCCCTCGTTATCGAAGCCCCCTGGCTGCGCCAGCAATTGAAACTCGCTGAAAACGGCACCGCGAGCATCTTCCCGAAGGCTGAAGTCGTCGTCACGCCGGACGTGCGGCATCACGTGGATCGTATCGCCGCGGTGATCACCAACCACCTGGTCGCGCAGGACGACGATTGCATGCCCATTCTTGCGGATCTGGTGACCGCACTCAGTCGCGATTTTGCCGATCCTGCGTTGACGGCCAGCATCATCCCGTCAGGCAGACCGATCGATTTTCGCATCCGCAAAGCGGTGGATTTCATCAAGCACGCGTCGGTGACGAATCCCACCGTTGCTCAGGTCGCGGCTCAAGTCGGCCTATCCAGGTCGAGATTCTTCCAGCAATTCCGGCTATGCATGGGTATTTCACCGCAGCACTATATCGATTGGGTCCGCATGTCTCATGCGATCCAGCTGCTCGGAGCTAGCGATAAACCGCTTTCGGATATAGCGGAAGAGTTGGGGTTCGAAGAACACAGCCACTTCACCCGCTTCTTCGCACAACACATGGGTGTGCCACCCAGTGAGTTTCGCAGGCATTCGGTGACACTGGACAATCAGAGCGGCTGAGCGGAGGTGTGGGGCCTCGGACGATCCCCACACCATCTAAAATCCAGAATTGCTTTAGCCCGAATCAGGCCGCGGACTTCTGTACCGCGTAACCACTTTCACTGATGGACTCGTCGGCGGCTACCGGATTGCCAAGCACGCCCAGTCCATCGATCTCGACCTCGACCCAGTCACCCGCCCGCATATGCACCAGACCCGGTGTCGGAAAGGGACCGTACTGACGCGAGAGATCATTGCCCTCGACATCATCCGGCTGAGGCTTCAACGCGCCAGGCGTGCCCATCGCAATCAGGTCGCCAGGCCGCAAACGATAACCCTGACTCAGATAGCTGATGACTTGCGCAACACTCAGCAGCATATCGTCGAGAGGTGCGCTCTGACGAAGCACACCATTGATGCGAGTCTTGATCGTGTGCGTGGCAGGATCGCCAAATTCGTCAGGGGTCATCAGCCACGGCCCATAGGACCCGGATCCTTCGAAATTCTTGCCGAGGCCGAATTGACGATTGTGCATCTGGAACTCGCGAACCGATCCTTCGTTGAGGCAGGTGTAACCCGCCACATGTTCCAGCGCTCGCTCCACCGGTATATAACGTCCAGGCGTGCCGATGACGACGCCTAGTTCGCCCTCATAGTCGAACGCGCGTGCAACAGATTCCTGCGGCGCCAGAATCGGTTCGCCGGCGCCGACATAGGACGCAGCGGTGCGCATGAAAAGGTGCGGATACTCCATCGACGTTTGAAGTCCCGTTTCCGCGATATGGCTCTTGAAGTTCAACGCCAGGGCCCACATCGCGTTCGGGCGGTCCAGGAAGGGCTTGAGTGTGACGTCAGCGAGCGCGCGATCGCCGCGGCGTCCTTGTGCGGCTTGTTGCAAGCGCGTTAGCCCATCCTCCTGCTCCAGGATTGAAATGAGGCTGGACGGCAGGTCCGGCGCAATGTCGGAGACGGCGACGAAATGAGTCGGGCTGGTAACGATGCCGAGTGCGAAGCGGCCACCGTCGGCGTAAGCAATAATCTTCATGATCGAGAATGCCTTTGCATTGGATTAAAAAGCTGGATGTGCAGTCTGAATGTTGGCGCGCGGTCCCATGTGCATCGTTGGCGCCAGCAGCGCGCTGGCGTCTTCGAGCGTTCGCGCGTCCAATTGACGATTTGTCAGTGAGGAAGCATGACGTGGCGAGTCTCAGTTCTCCGCCACGGCGCTGTCGGGAAACTTTTGAACTGCTCTACGACCGACCAACGATAAGGCGCCGAGCGCGAGGATCGCAGCACCAGCGGGCACTACGGCGGTGAGGAGAATATCGCGCACCGGCCAGCCGAGCGACAGCAAGCCTCCGCCAATCGCCGGCCCAACGAAGGAACCGACCCGCCCGATCGCATGCCCCCAGCCCACCCCGGTGGCGCGAATCTCCGGCGGATAGAAGGCGACTGCGAGCGCCGTTTGGCCCATGATGCCGTTGACCAGCCCGGCGCCGATCACACCGATGAACAGCAGCACGATGGCCGGCGTCACCGCCACCTGGCTGAGGCTGCCGATGCTGATAATCACCAGCAGCAATCCCACAACCAGCGCCGATTTCACCCTGAGCCTGCCGGCAAGCGTCATCATCGTGACAGCCAGCGTCATCAGGACGTTGCCGCTCAGACCACCGATACTGAAGGCCGCCATGCCGACCGACGCATGGTCCGCCGAGAAGCCGAAGTCGACCAGAAGCGTCGGCACCCAGAACAGCAAGGCATAGACGTCCATGAAAATCAGGAATGAAAACAGCCACAACAGGCACGTGTAGGCGCCCAGACCATTTTCGAACAGCGCCTTGAGCGGGTTAGACACACGCACGGCGGCGGCATCCGCGGCCACCGGGCTGCGCGCGGGGAGGATGCGAAAGAACGCAAGAACCAGCAGGAAAGGCAGGACACCGCCGGTCACAAAGATCGATTGCCAGCCGAAGTGACTCATCAGAGGACCACCGGCCACGCCGCCCGTGACCGCACCCACGGACATGCCGGTCGTCACGAGCAGGGACGCCGCCACCTTATGCTTCGCGCCAATGATGCCGGCCGCCGCCGTAATTGCGATCGGCAACGCCGCGCCCAAACCGATGGCCGCCGCAAGGCGCATGACGGACAAGCTGGCGATATTGCTCGCGTAGGCCGTCGCGAGCGTGCTCCCGGCGAACAGCACAACACTCGCGACGCCGATGAAACGGTGTCCGAAACGTTGCGCGAGCGGACCGGAAATCATGAAACCAATCGCTGCGCCAACGTTCGTCGCCACGAAAACGGTGGTGAAGAGCGCCGGCGCCAGGTGCCATTCATGAGCGAGCTTTGGCACGACAAAGGAGATCGACGTGGTGTTGAATCCGTCCAGAACGATCACCAGGAAGCACACCAGCAGGGCCAGCACGGGCCCTGCCCGGCGTGTTTTCGCCTGGCCGCCCTCGATGGACGGCTTCGGGTCTTTCGTATTCATCGGATCATCTCCATTGCAACTCGTACACGGGCACACGACCCGGCTGACATGCCGTCGCCACGCGTACGCAAACATCTATTGAACTGACGCACCATCATGAATTCAGGCCCGTGTGAACGCTGCGATGCGTTGCTGAAGCGCGGGGGTAAAAATCCGCTTGGGAAGCATGCAATGAATACCCTTGGGCGGAATGGTCGAGTAGACCGTTCCGGTCTGATTGGCGTATTGCGTCACACGGAAGCTGCCTGCCACGCTATAGATTCCGTAGCAATCTTCCAGTGCAATACCGGTGGCCGCGGACAGCCAGCCGATCATCTGGCGCAGGCAGGCAACCAGCGAATTCTCGAGGGAGTCGGAAAACCCGAAACCGATCCAGTGGTCAGGTGTCTCCGCCATCGGCACATTCAGCGCAGCGCCCTTGTGCACGATGTACTGAATACGCATCTCTTCGAAGGCCGTCTCAATCGAAGTCTGATCGACGTTACCCTCACCGGACGCTCCCATGGAGCCGCCCGTCCACACCCGAGCGCCGCTCACCTGCACCGGCAGGAAAATCGATGTGTCGACACCCAGCACGGCACAGTCCAGATTGCCGCCGTAGTTACCCGCCAGATTGGCGCTGATGGGTTTCTCGCCGCCCGGTTGCGTGGCGATATACGCCTGAAATGGTTTCAGCGGAATATTGACACCCGGTACATACGCGGCGGCCGTCCTGTCCTTGTCGAATTTCAGATAGCGCAGGTAAGGCTTGAAATCGTGCGGCAATGCGCCGACGCCGGGGGGCGCGGAATTCCAGCCCCAGTCGATCGGCCGCATCTTCAACATACGGCATTCGACCAGATCGCCCGCTTCGGCACCGATGATCGAAACCGGCCCAATCAGCGAGAAGGGACCGTTGGGGTACTTCTTGCGGATCGGCTCGCGCTCCTTGAAGTTCATCCCATACTTTGCCTCATTGCCCCAGTTGGTCCACGTGCCGTCATACCAGACGGTATCGCCCGACTTGATCGTGACCGCCGTCGGCGCGCTGGGCTCGATCTGCCCGACCCTGACCGTGTCCAGCGACGGCACCAGTTTGATGGTCTGACCTTCGCGCGAGGCTGCCGCAACAGCCGCCTCCTGCGACGTGCCACTTTGCGCGCGAGCGGCGCCGGACAAACCTAAAGCGCCCGCCGCAAACGCACCGAAGCCAAGCTTCAGAATCGATCGGCGGCAAGCGTCGGTAGCATCATGTGTCGATGCATGCTTGTCGTCCATGGCGCCTGTTACGCCCACTGCATCGCGTTGTTCTGTTTCGCGTTTCATGAAAATCTTCCCAATATCGTTTCTATCGTTTCAATAGGACACGACGTGTCATCGCACAGTCGTTGCACCGATTGCTTCAATCGCACCCTTGACGACCTGATCATCGATCTCAGAGGGCGCACCACTCGCGCCGACGGCACCTAACAGATGCCCGTCGGCAAAGACCGGAAACACACCCCGTCCCGGCAGAAACGGGGCGAAATACCCCACGCCGGAAACATTGCTGTACTCCGAAGGATCGTCCTTGAAACGCTGCTCCAGCGTCGCACCGGACTGACCACCGAGCGCAACGGACGCAAAGGCTTTGCCGCGCGCGAAATCAACGCTGACAAAGGGCGCGCCGTCCATGCGCACGGCCATGATGACGTGACCTCCCGGGTCGAGCACGGCGAAACTCATCGCCAGATGGCGGCTCTGCGCGGTTGCCGTTGCGATTTCAACGAGCTTCATTGCCTGCTTCAGGCTCAGCGAATAGCTTGCGAGCGGAGACGCTGCCTGTTGCGCTTCAGTCGTGTCGGCAACGCAAACGTTGCTCAGAAAAGCGAAGCATGCTGAACCAAGTAATGCGGCCAATACGGCCTTTTTTGACGGAAATGACCGACAGAATCTCAAGCTAGTCTCCTCTTCATGACACCTCGAGCTGCGCTCGGTAGATGAAGCTTATGCCGGGACCCACGAGTCGCTATAACCAGAAAGATCGCGCGCTTACCAACACGTCCGATAATTTTTGATCGGGCTTATCGCTGAGGACGCAGTCCCCAGCGCCGCCCTTAAAGCTGATCGTGTTATTGACCTGATGCGGATGCCGGCGTAGCGGGTTTCGATGCAGCGGCCTTGCGCTCCGCGTCCGTGAGATTCTGCGGATAGTTATCCTGATTGCCTGACTCTCGATAACCGTTCTTTTCGAGTGCCTTCAACTCGGCGTTCTTCTTTTCCCGGCGGGCCTTGCGCGCAGCCTTCCGCTGAGCTTTGGCGATCTGCTTTGGCGTCGATGCGCTCATCGATGAGGACGCCTGCTCCCCATTAGCCGGTTGTTGAGCCATCGCCACAGGCGCCTCGATAAGCATCAAGCCAAGCGATGCGACGAGTGCAGCTGAAACTGCACGAAACTGGACCATGATTGAGTCTCTTTGAAAGTTGGATTACTGAGGGCGGAGGGAGCGTGTGATACAAGCTGCCCCAGGACCGTTTGACGAAGTCCTGGGGCAACAGTCCGACTGCGAGTCACACGCGTCAAACGACTGCCGGCTCGTTTATTGGCTCACTTACTCGGTCGCGAACACCGCTACGCCGGCGCCTGCGAACTCCTCCGAGTGGCCCGGTCCGTGCGGCACGAAGACACGATGGGACTCACCGTCCACCGCCACCGAGTGCGCGCCCGCCGTGGTCGGAACAATCGCGGCGATGCTACGCGTAGCGGCGTCGATAATGCCGAGCGCCGGGTCGAACTTCGCCGTCTTGCTGCCAACCTGCGAAACGTTGTCAGCCGAACGGTGGCCGGCGGCCACGAAGTAGCGATTGGACACCTGGTCGTACACGACTTCGTCCGCGCCGCCGAACGGCAACTCGGCGACGGTTTGGCCGTTCGTACGGTCGATGATCACCGTGGTCTGCTTGCCACCCTCGTCCGGATCGCATCCGATCAGTGCATCGTTGCCCGGGCCCATTGCGATGCCTGTCGGACCTTCACAACCCTTCAGTGCGAATACGTTTTCGACGACAGGCTTGCCTTCGAGAACCGATGCGGCCGGAATCACATCGACCTCCCCTTTCGGATTGGCCTTCGTACCATCGTTATTCAGCACGAAGTTCTTGCCCTTCGGGTCATACCCGCACGCCTCAAGACCGGTCGAGTCCTTCAACGTGAGCTTGCCGATCACCTCCTGAGTGTCGGTATTGATGAAGGTGGCAAAAGGCGGCTCTTCCGCGCCACTCGAGAACATCACGACATGATGCTCAGGGTCCAGACAGCTCTCATCGGCGCGAATACCGGAACTGCTGACGGTAATGGTCTTAACCAGTTTCTTCGTAGCGACGTCGATCACCTTGACCGAGTTGACGTCCCCTACGTACACCAGCGACGTGCCCGGCAACGGCGTAACCCCCGACGGCCCCGATTTGTCATGGTTGGGTCCAATGCCGGCGAAGTCCGCCTTGATCTGGTCGAGCAGCGTGGCCGTTTTCGTGTCGAACACGTCGAGCGTCGCGTTCGCCCCATCCGCAAGGTAGTACTTGCCGTCCGCCGACGCGCTGATATCGAAGCCGAACGGCTTGGCGCTGGTCACCGGAATATTCGCGAGCCATTTGGGCGCGGTCTCTGCCGCGTTGCTCGCCCACGTATAAGCGCCGATCGCCAAAGTACCCGCTAAAGCCAGTCCGAGGTAGGTACGTTTCATGTGTTGACTCCTCCAATCACTCGTTAAAATTTCCAGCCGCAGCTGGGACGGGGAGCACTTCCCCAATTCGGTTATCGCAACGCAGACGAATCTGCGAAATAGGCGTGGTTAGAAAGCGTGATAGATGCCGACTCGCACGTCTGTCTGCTGACCCGCCAGCGAGGGTTGGAAACTCGCGCCGATGACGGCGTCCACACCGGATGACGCCTTCAGGTAGTCCGAGGAGATGTAGACCTGGGTACGTTTCGACAGCGAATAAAGCGCCGCTGCGGTCACCTGGTTCCACGTGTGACCTTCGAAGCCGGTGTGCTGATAACCCAGAACCAGCTGCGTGGCAGGCGTCACCTGATAGGTCGCGCCAGTTTCATAAACATGCATGACCGAGGTTTCGGTCTGGTACTTCAGGACGGTATCGCTGAAGTTGCCGTAGAGCGTGAAGTCTCCAATCGCATACGACGCACCGATCCCGAACGTCCCCAAAGAGCTGATCTGGAACTCCGGCGCCAGATCGGTCGCAGTATTGTTCGACACAGTGGCGACAGGCACATTGAAGAACGAATGGACACCAATTTGCGCATAGGGGTCGAGCGTGGGCTTGGCCTGGTACGTGTACGCCGCGCCCATCGTGAAAGGTCCGTGAGCGTATTGCAAACCGGCACTCCATCCGCTTCCGTCATGAAAGCTTCCGGCCGTATTGCTAAAGCCGTACATCGCACCAAATGTCAAGCCGCCCCACACGGGACTCGTGTACTTGATGGAGTTTTTCAGGCGGTCATTGTTGGTGTGGTCGAAGTCGCCCTGGTGGATTGCGTAGCCGCTACCGGAGGAGCCCACGTTGAACTGGCCAAAGAAGTCCGCGCTGAAGTCGAACTGATTACCCATTGTCAGCGTGCCGTAGTCGGACTGCAGACCCACCCAAGCCTGCTGGCCAAACAAGGTATTCGGCTGATTGAGTTGACCGTTGTTCAGGTTAAACAGCGTCGACAACTTGAACACGGTCTTGACGCCACCGCCGAGATCCTCGATGCCGGTCAATATCCAAAGATTTGGAAACAGCACACCGCTATCCGCCTTGTAATTGCTGTGACCGCCTTCGTTATCGACGAACGTGATACCGTCGTCCAGTTTGCCCGCCATCGTGATGCTACTCTGCGCAAAGCTCGCACAGCTCAAACCAGCGCTGCACAATCCCGCACCAATGACCGCGGCAATCGTCCTTCTTTTCATGTCTTCCTCACTCGCTCTTAGTAATGGATTCACTGCCAGCCGCTTACGGTTTTGCAGCTCGCTTTTATATATTCGTTCTACGAATCATCAAGGCAGGAAATACGGCCTGAAAGAAATGCTCGATGCACCTGCAAGACGACCCAATCGCGTCGGCCGTTTCCTTAGCCGGCTTTCCGACCCACCACCACGCCAAATCCTTCCTCAAGCTCTATTGATGCAATATTTGCGCAATCGATTGCTTCATAGTGCGTACTGATGTCAGCGCAATTGAGAACACCGTGATCGTTGATCGCCCTGGTTTTCCCTGCGCATTCTCGACCGATCTGGTTTCCTATTGCGTTTTCATCGACCGGATCGTTATCCAGATAATACGGAACATCGGGTTAATCTCCTTGACCTCGAAGTCTCGCCGCTTATCAAAACGTCCGTTTTCGTGACGAATGATGATGGGGTGTAGCAACAACGGCGGCAACGGACAGGTGAGACAACCAACTCAATGGGCGACAAACCACCCTAAGTTCATTTGTCGCCCCGCCGAGTTAGGCAATCCGCTCTTTGCTGCCCCGTCCAAGCACGTCCGCGAGCACGGCAATGAGCAACACGGCACCGACGACGAGAGGCTGCCAGTTTGCGTTGAGGTTAAGGAGGTTCATCCCGTCGATCACGAGCGCGAGAATGAGGCACCCGGACAACGTGCCCAGCAGGCTCCCGGCGCCACCGAAGAGAGATGTGCCGCCGATCAGGATCGCCGCGATAACGGGAAGCAGAAGCGGCTCACCCATCGCTGAATCTGCTGCATTGACCCGCGCGAGATAGATGAGCGCGGCAATCCCGGACATTAGGCCACTTATCGTATAAACGGCGATCTTGCGCCGGCGCACCGGTATGCCTGAGAGTCGCGCAACCTCGCTATTGGCGCCAATCGCATAGATTTCCCGGCCGAAATTGAGCCCTCCTGTGATGATCGTCGCGCAAATCAGCACGAATACCATCATGTAGACGGGCAATGGTATGCCGCCGAGGAATCCTGTGCCCAGCGTTCTGAAGCCGGCCGGAAAACCGTAGATTTCATTACCCCCCATGTAATGGAACGCGAGCCCCTGGACGACCCAAAGCATTCCGTATGTGGCGAGGAACGGCGGCAGCCGCAGCAACGTCACGGCGAGACCATTGAGCAGCCCGATCAGCGTACTGCATGAAAGCGCGGTGACCGCCGCCAGAATCGGCGATCCGCCCGTCTTCATGACACCCGCCGCCAGACAGGCCGAGAGCGTGAGATTGGCCGCGATCGAAAGATCGAAACCGCCGGAAAGGATCACCAGCGTGAGCCCGGAGGCAAGCAGAAACATCAGGCTGGCCTGACGCAGAACATTGAGCAGATTGGGGGCCGCGGAAAACGACGACGTCGCGAAGGTCAATGCCATCCCAATCAGAACGATAAGTAAGGCGCGATAGATCAGCGTGGCCGTTTCCTCGCGGACATGATGACGCACGTCCAGCTGGCTGACGCGGGACCACGTGAAGCGGGCGTTGTTCAGAATACTCATGCTTTCGCTCCATTAACCCTGGACTTGCGCACACTATCGATAACGACGACGAGGAGTACCAGCATCCCGACGGAAACAACCTGAAGGGAAGACTCAATGCCAAGGAGATTCAAGGCATTGCGCAAAACGCCGATCGTCAGCACACCCATGACCGTGCCGAACAACCCTCCTTCGCCACGCTCGAAAGAAGTCCCACCGAGAACCACGGCCGCTATCGCATCGAACTCCATGCCGATTGCCGAGGTCGGCTCTGCCGAATTCATTCGACCGACCAGTACCAGCGCCGCCAATCCGACCATCAAGCCACCGAAGACATAGATCGCAATGTGAAAGACTTTGGCCTTGATGCCGGCGAGAAGCAGCGCGTCCCGATTACCGCCAATGGCGAACACGTAGGTGCCAAACCGGGTGTGATACAGGAGCAGATGGGTCAGGGCATACGCGAGGAGCGCAACGATCACCGGAAACGGAATGCCCAGCAGGGTCCACGCGTAGAGGTGGGAAACGCCTGGGTTCCCGACGACCACCGCGTTGCCGTCCGTCAGCACGAGCGCGATACCTTGGGCGATGCCGAGCGTACCGAGCGTGACAACAAAGGGAGGAAGTCCCAGTTTCGCGATGAGTGCACCGTTGAAGAGACCTGCCAGCATTCCCACCGCCACTGATGCGCATAACGCCAGC
Source organism: Paraburkholderia solitsugae (assembly GCF_013177695.1). Classification (GTDB taxonomy): domain Bacteria; phylum Pseudomonadota; class Gammaproteobacteria; order Burkholderiales; family Burkholderiaceae; genus Paraburkholderia; species Paraburkholderia solitsugae. Next base: position 19,034 of record NZ_WOEY01000135.1, read on the forward strand.
GCGATGCCCCATCCCAACCCCAGCGTTTGAGCGAAAACAACCGCGCAAAGACTGAGAAGCGCGCCCACGGAGAGGTCAAGCCCCTCGCTCAAGATGACGAGTGTCATCGGCATGGCAATCATGAAGAGGATCGAGACTTGCAGGCCGATATTGATGATGTTGCCACTCGATGCAAACCCGGGTACACCGAGCATCGCCGCCACCGCGAGCACGGCACTCGCCCCGACAATCGACCGCACCGGCCACCGCTTGCGTATCACATTGACTCTTTCAACCGTTGCTTCCATCATTTAACTCCCATGCATCGCCAGGCGAAGAATGTTTTGTTCGCTCAGGTTTTCTCTAGGCAATTCGCCCGAGACCACGCCTTCGCGCATGACATACGCGCGATCGCAAACGTGAACAATCTCCGTCAATTCAGAACTGATGAGCAGAACGGCGGCACCGTCTTTAATCAGGTTCTCGATCAGGTTGAAAATTTCCGTCTTTGCGCCGATGTCTATGCCGCGCGTCGGCTCATCGAATATGAACAGCCGGCATCCGGCACTGAGCCATTTACCAATCACGATCTTCTGCTGATTGCCGCCGCTCAGGACACGGGCGCTCTTGTTGGGGTCACCAGGCGCAATCCGCAAGGAATCGATGAGCGCTTTAGTCGCACTCCTTGCTTTCTCCGCTTGATACCACCCTTTTGGAAAGAGTTTCCACAGGCTGGAGGTAAGCAGGTTTTCATGCACTGAGCGCTTCAGCGCCAGCCCCTCCTGCTTCCGGTTTTCAGGAATCAGACCCACGCCCATTGCTGCGACTTTGTGAGGACCGCCCGTCACGGCTTCTCCAAAGACGGTCACCTGCCCGGTTTGAATCGGGTCCGCGCCGAAGACCGCCCGCACGACTTCCGTACGCCCGGCGCCAACAAGCCCCGAAAGTCCGACGATTTCACCGCACCGAACCTGCAGATCGACACCTCGAACGCCGGTTGTCGTGGTCAACTGGCGCACGTCGAGCGCGACCTTGCCCGGCTCGCCGAAATACTGGCGCTTGTATACCGTCCCGACTGAGCGGCCAACCATCAACGCGATGAGTTCATCGGGTGTCGCCGCGCTGGCCGGCATCGACTGCACCAGACGGCCGTCACGCAAGACCGTGACGCGATCGCCCAGGTCGAACACCTCCTTCATGCGATGGGAGATATAGACAATCGCGGCACCGGACTCGCGCAGCTTCCTGACGACACTGAATAGCGCCTCGGCCTCACGATCGGAAATCGCTGCCGTCGGCTCGTCCATGACCACCACGCGGGCATGGTGCGAGAGCGCCTTCGCGATCTCCACCATCTGCTGCTGCGCGACGCCGAGGTCGGCCGCATACGCATGGGTATCGTAGGCAAGCCCAAGTTCTTCGAGCGCGGCTCTCGCGTCGAGATGCATCTTGCGATGATCGATCAGGCCAAAGCGATTGCGCGGTTCGCGGCCAACGTAGATGTTCTGCGCGATGTTCAGATGCGGTACAAGGGAGAACTCCTGGAAGATCACCGCAATGCCGAGTCGTTTGGCGTCAGCGGGCGACTCGATTGTTATGGGTAGGCCGTCGCTAAAGAACTCGCCGGAGTCGGCTCTGTACGCGCCAAACAGTACCTTCATCAAGGACGACTTCCCTGCGCCGTTCTCCCCGAGCAGCATATGCACTTCACCGGCATACAACTGAAGATCGACGTCGGTCAGGGCGCGCACACCGGGGAAGCTCTTGCAGATCTTGCGCAATTCCAGAAGAGGCACGCCATCGGTTGGAATCGTAGTTTCCATGTTTGCCTTCATTTTGTGGCTTGAGCAGTCGCCGGCGGGTGCCGGATATCGTTCGAACGATATCCGGCACCGCGGCAGCGCGAACGCTTGCGTCGTTAGTTGCTCACGACATCGCCCCACTTCGGACACTGCCGTTTGTCGCCCGGCACTTCGAATGGCGCGTAGTTCGTTTTATCGATGACGATGCCTTTGATCAGAATGGTCTGCGGAACGGGCTCCTTACGCACCGTCCTCACGGCCGCCATCGTGGCAATGCAACCCATCTTGTAGCCGTTGAATTCGGCGGTCGCCAGCAGTCGGCCGTCCTCGATGGCTTTGACCGACTCGGGCACGCCCCCGATACCCACCACCTTGACCTGCTTCTGCCCGGCCGCCTCCAATGCCTCGATGGCCCCCATCGCCATCACGTCCGCCGCCGCGAGAACACCGTCGATCTTTGGATTCGACTGAATCAGGTTCTCCATGACCTGAAGCGCCTGCAAACGCTGATAGTTCGCGGGCTGGGAGGCGAGGAGCCTGACGTTCGGAAACTCCTCCAGCGCCTTGTGAAAACCGCGTACCCGCTCATCACTGGTGGTGGAACCCTTCACACCTTCAAGAATGACCACATTGCCTTTACCGCCGATGTTCTTCAGCAGATAGCGGCCGACGTCCAGCCCAAGATTGAAGTCATCGGCAACGACGACGGAGGCGAATTTTCCGCCTGCGACCCGGTCGTTGTAGTTGATGATCGGGATACCGATCGCGTTGACCTTCTCGATCTCCGGAACGACGCCATGAGGATTGACACCCATGAACAGCACGACGCTCGGTTTCTTGACACTGACGTCCTCAAGTTCACTGATCTGCTCGCCAAGATCATTGGGTCGCGTCGGCGCGTAATGGGTCACCGAAACGCCGAGTTCCTTTGCTGCCGCGTCGACGCCGGCGTGGACGAGCGCGAAATGCGGATCAACCTGATTCTTGTAGAAAGCCGCGACGCTCTCGCCTGTCGCAAATGCGTTTGGCCCTGCGGCAATGCCCAGTGCGAACGCACAGGTGATGAGCACGCGCTTTTTCGCCAGTCGGTTCGTAAGTTCTGTGGTCAGTTTCAAGGTCGTCTCCGTTTAACTGTTTTTTGGCAGGCATCTAGCGCGTGCCCGAGTCCGATATGCCTGCCCGGTTGCGGGAATGCATCCCGGGGAACACGTTCGATTTTGTGCACAATCAATGCAATCGTTTGCCTAAAAAAGCGAACTAATTATTAAGCTTTTGCTGCATCGCGAATGCCAATACCAACTCTGCTTCTACTGCGCGACAATTTTTATGCAAACGTATGCATATACTATCCCGACAGACACCTTTGTCAAATCATTTATGCCGCTTGCCGCATAGGGTTTGTACTTGCAACATTGAGCGCAACCCTTTGCACCTATACAATGGCTTCCATGGCCAAAACATCAGAATCCCGGACAACGAACCGTGTCACCATTCGCGAAGTCGCGCTGCATGCGTCTGTCAACGCGTCGACGGTCTCGCGAGCCCTCAATCCTGCAACCCGTCACCTGATTGGGGACGAAGTCGTTCGCAGAGTATTGGCATCCGCGAAATCGCTGGGTTACCGTCAGAACAAGCTCGCGTCCGCGCTCCGCGGAGGCCAGTCAAGGGTGGTCGGGGTGTGCCTGCCCGATATCGAGAACCCGGTATTCCCGCCGATTGTTTGTGGCATCGAGGAAGAACTCGCGGCCGTTGGTTATGGCGTCCTGATCGCCAATACCGTTGGAACATTGAAAGACCAGGAACGCATGCTTGAGCAGATGCTCGAGCGCCAGGTCGACGGCCTGGTTCTCGCAACCGCTGCTCGTCACGACCCGCTAGTACGCCGTTGCATTCTCGATGGCATACCCGTCGTGCTGGTGAATCGTGCGGAAGAAGGCGGACAGGTGCCGGAAGTGATCAACGACGACTTCCTCTCCATGAAGCTTGCAGTCGATCACCTGGTGGAACTGGGGCACAAGCGGATTGCGCATCTCTCCGGCCCTGAGCGCCTGGCAACCGGGCTCTCGCGAATCCAGGGTTTCCAGATGGCGACGCAGCAGCATCGCCTGACCGGGACGGTCGTCCTCGAGGCGGCGGAATTCACGCGTGAAGCGGGCCGGGTCGCCTGCGAGCAGTTGCTGAAGGAACACAAAAGCGTCACTGCGATCATTGCCGCGAATGACCTGATCGCGCTGGGGTGCTATGACGTTTTCGCGGAACAAGGTCTGGTGTGTCCGAAAGATATTTCGCTCATCGGTCACAACGACATGCCGCTCCTCGACATGCTCCATCCGCCATTAACCACGCTGCGCATCCAGCACCGGGAAATGGGCCGGCAGGCCGCAAGACTGCTGCTCGGGATGATTGCGGCACCGGGTTCGGCCCCACACCGCATTACGCTTCCCCCCGAACTGATGGTTCGTGGCTCAACTGCCATGCCACGCAATACGCCGCAGCGAGCGAGAGCGCCGAAATCCGCTCCCGCTTCTGCTGAGTGAGTACAGAACCGCCGAGGTTCAGCCTGAAGCGCTTTCTTCAGGCGGCCTGATGCGCTGACGCGCGAGCCATTCGCGCGGTGAATGGCCAATCCGTGATTTAAAGAACGTCGAAAATGCGCTCGACGTGAAGCCAAGAACACGGGCCGTCTCGGCCACGGAAATCCCGCGTACAAGCGCGCACATCGCCACCCCTACTTGCACCTCCCGGCGCCATCGGCCGACACTAACGCCGAGCTCCCTGGTAAAAATCCGGCTCAAAGTACGGCAGCTGACTCCCGCACGGCTTGCCGCGTCCCTGAGCGCCATATCCTTGGTCGGATGCATGAGCAGCGCCTCGCATAGCGCCGCGACACGGCTTCCCGGTGACGGCATGCGGACAGCAAAAGTCCCTCCAGTCTCATGCACCGCGCGCAGCTCATCAGCTAACAGAGCTACAACCACTGCATATGAGCGTTCGATAATCGCTCGTTGCGTCGCCGAGAAGATCGCGACTAATACATCGGAGCAACGCAGAACGCGCGCCGCCGGTACGAAATCGGTGCTCACGCCGGTATCGACTCGAAGCGCGCAAATATCAGCGTCGTACACCGCGGAGACACTATGCGTGACCGACTGCGGAAGCCAGATGCCATCGCCTTGTGTCACACAGTACGCGCGTCGCCCCACCGTTATCCACACACCGCCGTGCCGCACATAGAGAAAGCAGCCGACAGCGGCGGGCTCGGCATGCCGCTGTTCACCAGCGCCAAGCCGCATATCCGTTACAACACACGTTGAATGCATCATGCGCAAGCTTTGCGGGTCGCCATGGGAAGCACGCGGGCGCTTATCACTACCGTCGCCCCTTCAGCATTGCTCGGGTGGAAACGGCATTGCCAGCAGAATCTTCGCCGGGCTGCGGGAACGGTTTTGCAATGCCCGCCGTTCTCCCGGTGCAATACGGCACGAATCGAAGGCCGCGAGAATAACCTCGCCTTCATCGGTTATAACGATGACTTCCCCTTCCAGTACCACGTAGTGTTTTTCAACGCGCGACGCATCCGATGTGGTGTAGCCACCTGGCTCGATCACCGAAACCCCTAGCCACAGCGACTCTGCCGGTCCGGCTTCATGGCCTTGAAGCCGGACGCACCGCATCGAAAAGTGGTTGGGCGGATAATATTCAGGCGCATCTTCAAAGCGGGTTACGTTCATGGCTTGAGCAGAACCCGGTTCGCCGCGCCGCGGAAAACAGCCTGATATGCGAGCGCTGCGTCAGAGAGATCGAAGACAAATTCCTCAACAATGGGAAAAGGCTTTAACGTGCCAAGCTCGAAGGCGGGCAACAACGCGTCGAGAATGAGCGCGCCTTCCGTGCTGTCGAGTGCAAGCGTATCGATGCCGACATAGGTGTGCTGCCCCCGATAGAACGTAAAGATGTCAAATGGCACCGGACGTTCGATGGTGGAGATGAAAATCTGCGTCCCTCGTACCGCCATGGCCTTGTTGGCATTTTCGAAGTATGGACTGCCAACCGTGTTGTACACGATGTCCGCGCCATGGCCATCTGTCAATCGCCGAACCACCTCGTCGAGATTTTGCGACGAGGCGTCGATCATGGTGACGTCGGCGTTCGCATGGCCGATGTACGGTTCATTCGTGCGTTCGACACCAAACACCTGCGCCCCAGCCTGGGTCGCAAGTTGTATCGCCGCCTGCCCCACCTTTCCGTTTGCGCCCAGCACGAGGACGACGTCGCCTTCTTCCACGCCCCCCGCCCGTTGCAGTCCTTCGAAGGCGGTAACGAAGGGAACGCCGATCGCCCCCGCCTCCTCCATGGTCAGATTTCCGGGTTTGGCGCGCACACTGCCCACGGGCACGGTGAGATAGCCGGCGTGCGTGCCGTCGCGCCGGATACCCAGCTCGCCGCCGCTCCCCCACACTTCCTTGCCAAGCATCTCCTGCGGCCCCTCGACAACAATGCCCGCGTAATCCCGACCCGGCGTGCGCGGCCACACCGCATGCGGCATGAAGCCGAGCACGGCCTTCACGTCGCTCGGATTCACTGCCGCGCTCACCACGCGCACGAGACACTCGGCAAACTCGACGTCCGGCGCATCTTGCGCGCCGATATGCAGATCGAGCGAGTTGATATCGACGCTCTTTTCCATGACACGAATTGTTTTCATTTTCTAATTTCCTAAAAGGTCAAGATAACTCGCCCGTTCCCACCACCTTGCGCGGCGTAAGGACCACCCCTGCGGCCAACATGCCGCCTGACCTGACGACAGCCCCATCGAGTACGCGCTTATCCGTTCAGCCCTAGAAGCTCGCGCGCCTCCTGACTGGTCGCCAGTTCGCCGCCAAGCGCGTGCACAATGTCGCGTGCACGCGTGACCAGCTCCGCATTGCTGTTGGCGAGCACGCCCTTGGCGATGTAGATGTTGTCCTCAAGCCCGACCCTGACATGCCCGCCCGCCAACCATGACTGGGCGACGATCGGAAATTCGAAACGGCCGACACCGAAGGCCGACCAGACGGCGTGACGGGGTAGCAGATTGCGCGCGTAGAGAAGCGTTTCCGGACTGGCCGAGAAGCCATATTTGACGCCCATCACCAGCGTCCAGAGCCCCGGCCCGTCAAGAACGCCCTCCTTGATCAGGTCTAATGCCAGGTGCAAGTCACCGGAGTCGAAAATCTCAAGCTCGGGCTTGACGCCCGCCTCGCGAATGACGTTAGCCATGCGCGTGACATTCTTAGGTGTATTGATGACAACGTCGCCACCAGAGTTCATCGTGTTCAGGTCGAGACTGCAGATGTCCGGCTTGAGTTCGAGAATGTGCTCGACGCGCCTTTCCGGCGGCAGCAAGGTCGTGCCCGGCGCCGCGACTCTGGGGTCGTCGTCACTCGGAATAAAGCGGCCGCCCGGGCCGGTGGTCAGATTGATGATGAGATCGGCATTCACCGCGCGGATGCGCTCGATGACTTCCCGGTAAAGTTTCACATCCATCGAGGGCCGTCCCGTCTCGGGATCACGCACATGGATGTGAACGGCGGCCGCACCGGCGCGTGCCGCATCGAGCGAGGCGGTCGCGATCTGCTCGGGTGTGATCGGCAGCCCCGGATGTTGCTCCGGTTTGGTGATATTGCCTGTTACAGCACAGGTGATGATGGTCTTGCGGGAATGCATGTTGGGCCTCGCTGCAACTAGTTCAGGCGACGGCCACCGTCCACGACGATGGTCACCCCGGTGCTGAATTTCAGATGAGTGGCGCAGGCCTCGATGGCGGCCGCGATATCGTCTGGCGTCGCGATGCGGCCTAGCGGCGTGGTGGCCGCGACCTTGTCGTTGAAGTCATCGCCACGACCGGGAACGAACGACGTGTCAACTACCCCCGGGGACACGTTCAGGACACGAATGCGAGGTGCAAGCGCGCGGCCAAGCGAGACCGCCATCACATCAAGCCCGGCTTTGGCCGCGCAGTAGGCGATGTTGCTGCCATTACCCGTCGTGCCGGAAATCGAGGAAACGTTGACGACCAGGCCGTCCCCCGACGCCTCGAGCAGTTCGCGGAAAGCACGGATGGCTGCGAATTGCCCGCGCCAGTTGACCTTCAGAATCTTATCGATCAATTCGTCGGTGAGCGCATCCAGGTCGGCATGCTTGACGGGCTGAGTGAAGCCCGCCGTGTTCACGAGAATATCGGCGCGGCCATACCGGTCGCGCACCAACCCGGCCAGCGCGCTCAGGCTCTCGCTCTCGGTAATGGAAGCGAGCGCCGCGCTGTGGCCCTCACCCGGCAGATCGTCGGCTACCCGCTGCGCCTTGGCGAGCTCACGCTGACCGACCACGACGACGCGGGCGCCGGCTTGCCCAAGACGGTGAGCCGCAGCAGCGCCGATACCGCCGGTTCCGCCCAGGATGACCGCAACCTTCCCTGAAAGTGTGTTCGACACGTGAGACCTCTTCTTTACTTGATGGGAGGAGTGGGATAGGTCGGCGTTCCTTCGGCAAGAACGAAGTCGTAGTCGAGTGTGTAGTACAGCCTGTCTACGTCCTGTCTCGGACCCGTGCCGGAATCGTGGCGCTGGAACGTGCCGACGAGACAGCGGTTGACACCAAACACGACGTCGGAATTCAGGTGCTCCGAGTCATCGGCGAACACTTGCGAGACCAGGGTTGCGTAGCCTTGCGCGATGATGACGAAGTGCAGATGCGCTGGCCGGAACGGGTGGCGATTCTGCTTTTCAAGCAGCACGCCTACCGGCCCGTCGGTGGGCACAGGGTAGCCGGCAGGACGCACACTCTTGCAGGTAAAACGCCCCTCGCTGTCCGTGTAGAAGTGACCGCGCAGGTTCTTGTCGGGCTGGCTCGAGTCCTGGTTTTCGTACAAGCCGACTGGCGAGGCCTGCCAGATGTCGACTTTAGCGTTGGCAACCGGCTCGCCCTGGATGTTGAGCACGCGTCCGTTCACGAAGAGCGGAGCGCCGGGCGAGTTCTCACATGCGATGCTTTCTCCATTCGCGTACTGCGGCGAGTCGCCCCGGTAGAACGGCCCCAGCAGGGCGCCCGGCGTTCGGCCGCTTGCGTCCGAGTTGTTCAGCAACGTCACCAGGGTCGAGAGACCCAGCACGTCAGCGAGCAGAACGACTTCATTGTGCCTGTCGTTACAAGCCAGGCCGACCGCCCTGACGAAATCAAGGCCCTTCTCGAATTCCTCGTCCGTCAGCTTCACCTGTTTCAGGAACGCGTGACCATGCTCCACCAGCGCGTCGAGGAGTTCCTTGAGCCGAGGATTGTCGGTCTGGCTCATGGCCGCCTTGACAACGGCGGTTATCGAAGCGGCGTCGTCGACGATGTTCTTCAGATGGTTTGAATCTTCCACAGGACGTCTCCATCGGTGCAATCGTTTGCATAATAATTTGCAAACTACCCGATGTCAAAGCCTAGACACCATCCTGGACACCATAGTTAACCCTGATTACTCAGGTAGACAGGGCACGCAAAAATAGGCGAATCGCGCAACCGTTTGCAAAAGAATGTCTTCGGCCCACCCATCGCACCCCGACGAGCCGACCTAAGCGCAATATCCGTGAGCCGCTTTCTCTGACGAATCAGGACTTTCAAACCGAACCGAGCGCTGACGCTCCATGCAAGTCAGGAATAGCTCTTATGCTCCGGCGGCGCCTACTGCGAAGGTGCCGCATCAGCGACACTGGTGTCCCTATTGTTTTTGATCCGAGGCAGTCGATGGCCAAGTTTCTCGCATATACAGCCGCAACCGCCCCTGCTGCGTCTCAACCGGGCCTCCAACAGGCAGAACGTATTTTTGGCGTCGTGCCGAATCTCCAGGCACATTTGGCGGAGTCGCCGGAAGCACTGTCCGGCTATTTCACACTTCTCGAACTTTTCTCCAAGAGCACGTTGGGCGCAGTGGAACAGCAAGTTGTATCGATGACTGCAAACTTCGAGAACAACTGCCACTACTCGATGGCTGGACACAGCGCTCGCGCGTTGCAGGTTGGCATGGATCAGACACTCGTCGCTGCCCTACGTGAAGGCAAGCCACTCGCGGATCCGAAGCTTGAAGCGTTGCGTCGCTTCACGACTCACGTAGTACGGGAACGTGGTTTCGTTGCTGAAGCGGACATCAATGCCTTTCTGGCGGCGGGTTACTTTCGCCGAAACGTGCTAGAGGTATTGCTCGGTGTAGCGGCAAAGATCTTGGGCAATTACACAAACCATATTGTCCGTACGGAATATGATGATTTCATGCGGGGGCACGAATGGAGCAAGCCGCCTGCCTTCGACGCAAACGCCATTCCTGCGAGGAACGACTGATAGTGACGGGCCCCGTCTTCCGGGGTCTCTGGCTTGGCCGCAGACCGTCCCCACCCTCTCCCCGGGTGAGGACGGCCGGTACATCCGGCCGGGCTTAGTGCGCGGCCGCGTGAATCTCGGCGATGTAACCGCCCGGGAACCGCACGAGCGCGGCGTCGCGGCCACCCGAGGTGAACGGCTGCACGAGTACGGTCGCGCCAGCCGCCTGCGCTTTCTTCAGCGTGCCGGCGAGATCCTTCACCTCGTAGCCGGTCAACTCGTGCCCGAACGGGTAAGGCAGATGGCCGTCGGTCACGAGGACGGTGATCTTGCCGAAGCCCGACTCGATCCGCACGCGCCGATACGTGTCGCTCGGCCGGCCAATCTCGATGCCCGGCGCCTTGCGGTCGTCGGACACGACCTTGCCGTGCGAGAACGATACGAAATCGCGGATGAGCGCGTTCGCGCGCTTCGGCGACACATACACGCGATTTTCCGGCACCGTCTCCAGCGGATCGTAATGCGGCGCCTGCGTGTGCCAGTACAGCTGCATATGCACACCACCTGGCCACGAGATCAGCGCATCACGCCCGATCGGATCCGGGAACGTGTCCACGTATACATCCGCGCCATGCGCCTTCGCCGACTTCACCGCCGCATCCATGTCGGTCACGAGATAACCGGTGCGCTCACTGCCGAACGGGTACGGAACCGGCGTCTTGAAGCCAAATACCGACAACGTGCCGGCCGGCGTGAACACGAGCTGCGACATCGTCTGGCTCGGCGTCGGCGTCACCTGGAAAACGCCCTGCCGCGACTTATGGCCGCCAAACGTCGCGACGAAGCTGTCGGTGAATTTGTCGAAGTCCTCGGGCGCGACGTAGACGTGTGTCGTGTCGTACTGCGGCCCGACGGCCAACGACGGCACCGCCGCGGGCCTCGCTAGCACCGGGGGGGTGGCTAGCGCCAGCGACGAGGTTACGGCGAGCGTTCCCGCGACCAGCGCGGTTACAGCGAGGGAACGGAATTTACGCATGATGTTGAAAGTTCCTCTGTTATGCATGATGGTGAAAGTTCCTCTTTGGGTTCAGCTATGCCTTGCCACGGGACCGGTGTGCGCCGCTGGCCAGATAGGTCACCGCAATAAAGGCAGCAATCAGCCCGAGGTGCTCAAAAAAACCGTTCAATGCGCTGAAACGTGCATTGCCAGTCAGACTCCAGAAATTGTTGGCGACCAGCATGGCAACGGCGGTCAGTGCGGACAGCCCGCCTGCGCCCAGCCAGACAAGCCGGTTGAAAACCACGCAGAAGGAGCCGCCCAGTTCGACGACAATCGCCAGCGTCGCCCACAGCGCCCCTGGATGCAGGCCGAAATGCTCCTGCTCCAGAATGGCGTCATGGAAATGCGCGAGCTTGTCGACGCCCCCGATCAGATACGCAGACACGAGGGCGAGCCGCGCCAGCGGCAGCACCCACGACCGTGCCAGCAACGCGGCCACCCACGACGGATTTCCCAGCAGCGCGCCTGTTCTCACGTCAGACCGCCCAGCAGGAGCAGCCGAGCGCGCCCCAGAAGCCATGCAGGTCCGAGGTCGGCGCATTGGCCGTCCACGCGCGGGCATGCGCGTGACCGTGCACACCGCATGCCGTCGCACAACCACACGACGCCGCTGCGACCTGCTGCAGCGCCGCTTCGCCGTTGCCGCTCGCGTTCTTCCACGCGGCGAAACCACCAAAGCGGCGCACCGGCGACCAGTCCGGCATCGCGGGCGGCGGTGCGCTGTCGTCGAGCGACGCGAATTCACCCGTGCCGTATACCACCTTGCCACCCACCACGGTCAGCAGCGACGTGGTATCGGCAATCTCGTCCTCCGCGCACGCTAAGAAGTCGCGGTCCGGGACGATCAGGTCTGCAAACTGACCTGCCTCGATCCGGCCTTTCTTGCCCTCCTCGTTCGAGAACCAGGTCACATTTTCGGTCCACATGCGCAGGGCTGTTTCGCGATCCAGGCAGTTGCGCTGCGGATACATCCGCAGACCACCCACCGTCTTGCCCGTCACCAGCCACGACAGCGATACCCAAGGGTTGTACGACGCAACCCGTGTTGCGTCCGTACCGGCCGAAGTCCGGACTCCCTTCTCCAGCATCTTCGCAACCGGCGGCGTGGCCTCGGCTGCCTTCGCACCGTAACGCTCGACAAAGTACTCTCCCTGGTACGCCATCCGATGCTGCACCGCGACGCCACCACCCAGCGCAGCGATTCGGTCCATCGACTTCTCGGAAATCGTCTCGGCGTGATCGAAGAACCAGTTGATGCCGGCAAGCGGCACGTCCCTGTTGACCTTCTCGAACACGTCGAGCGCGCGGCTTATCGTTTCGTCATAGGTCGCATGCATACGCCACGGCCAACGGTTCTCCGCCAGTACGCGCACGACTTCTTCCAGCTCTCCCTCCATCTGCGGGGGCATCTCCGGACGCGCGACACGAAAGTCCTCGAAGTCCGCTGCCGAGAACACCAGCATCTCGCCTGCGCCGTTGTGGCGGAAGTAATCGTTACCCTGCTTGTACTTCGACGTCTTCGTCCAGTTCAGGAAGTCATCCTTCTCAGCCTTCGGCTTCTGCGTGAACAGGTTGTAGGCGAGACGGATCGTCAGCTGGCCCTCGTCGGACAGTTTCTCGATAACCTCGTAATCGTCCGGATAGTTCTGGGAGCCACCGCCCGCGTCGATCACACCGGTCACGCCCAACCGGTTAAGTTCGCGCATGAAGTGGCGGGTCGAATTCACCTGATAGTCGAACGGCAGCTTCGGACCCTTCGCCAGCGTCGCGTACAGGATCGATGCATTCGGCTGTGCGAGCAGCAGGCCGGTCGGATTGCCGGCGCTGTCTCGCACGATCTGTCCTCCCGGGGGCTCCGGCGTATCCTTCGTGTAGCCGGCCACGCGCAGAGCCGCCGCATTCAGTAGCGCGCGATCGTACAAATGCAGAATGAACACGGGTGTATCGGGTGCAACCGCATTCAGCTCTTCGATCGTGGGCAAGCGTTTCTCGTCGAATTGATGCTCGGTGAATCCACCCACCACGCGCACCCATTGCGGCGCCGGCGTGACGGCGACCTGCTCGCGCAGCATGTCCATCGCGGTAGCAAGGGAGCGCACGCCATCCCAGCGCAGCTCCATGTTGAAGTTCAGTCCGCCGCGAATGATGTGAATGTGGTTGTCGATCAGTCCAGGCAGTACTCTGCGCCCCTTCAGGTCGATCACCCGGGTTGATGACCCTGCGAGCAGCAGGACTTCGACGTCGCTGCCCACCGCAGCAAACTTGCCATCCTTGATCGCAACAGCCGTTGCCGTGGGGTTCGAACTATCCAGCGTCGTAACCCGGCCGTTGTACAGGATCAGGTCCGGTTGAGTAATGGTAATGCTCATGAGTGTTCCTCCTCGTTGCCAGCAAGCCCCCGGTCTGCCTGCAACACGGCATGACCCGACCGGGTGCTGGAAAGACGACCGGTTCCGCTCACCTGATGCGATAACGCCGGTGGCGCCGAATAACCCAACAACTGCCTCGCGGAAGGAATCGCCTGCTCGCCGATCAGCATGCCCAGCAGACCCAGCAGTGCGATAAGCGGAGGTGCTGGCGAATGTACATGGATCAGGCTATAGATAATGCCGACCAGGATGCCGGCGCCTAGCGATAACAGATAGAGTTTCATTGGTCCTGCCTTGACGTCGAAGTATCGGATTGAAGCGTGCCAGTCGCTCGAGTTAATTACGCGAAGCGACGAGATCGACTGGCTGCATCGCCAATCGAAGACCCTGGCAACCTACGACTATTCACTGACAAACAAATTGGACGATTGATTTAGTCACGCGGCGCGGATAGCATTGCAAATATATCGCCATCCTAAATATATAATGATCGCTGTTTTGCCAATCGCTGCCACCGGTCAATCCGCACTTCGATTATCGTCGCCCACTCGACCGGCGGCGATAATCGACCAAAGCCGAGCGGGTATGATAAATCTTGTTCAGTGTCCCTCGGAACCGCCGAACATCGTCTTCGCATAGACCAGACCTAGTCCGTAACCGCCGCCATGCGCTATCGAGGTTTTAACCGTTTCATTGTAGGTTTCGGTCCGAGCCCAATCGCGTTGCAGCTCGAGCAAATACTGCAGCGACGTCATCGGGCGGGCGCCCTGTTGGACGAGGCGATCTAACGCGCGTTGATGCGCTTCGTCCGAAACATCGCCGCATGCATCAGCGATCACGTACACCTCAAAGCCCTGATCAAGCGCCGAAAGTGCCGGCCCGACGATACAGACGCTGGTCCAGAGACCCGCCATCACGATGCGTGGTTTTCCGATTTCGTTTACGCGAGCTGTGACGCGAGAGTCCTCCCACGCATTCATAGAAGTCCGATCGATCGTCTCCTGGCCAGGAAATGTCGAGCTGATTTCTTCGAAAATCGGACCGGAGAAGCTCTTTTCTGCGACGGTAGTCAGAATCGTCGAGACGCCAAAACTCGCGGGCCGCCTTCGCGACCAATGCGGCATTGTTGCGTAGAAGAACCGCATCGATCGACTTCGTCGCGAATGCCATCTGCGATTGATGGTCGATCATGATCAGCGTGTGATCGTTAGGGGACAAGAGGGTCTTTCCGGGCTTCGCTTGTGCTTGAGTCATCTTCAATACTCCAGTCGATTGGGAATGCGCGAAATACATCGGTTGCGCGGTTCTTTGCAATCTCTAGCATGCGTTCTCGTGACGTCACATCCACTTCCGAATTCTCACGATACGCATGAAACAGACGGTGCATGAGCGCATGCCGGCGGATGAACTCGACGGTGGTCCACCTATTCATCAAGCCGCTCGTGCGTTGAGGAGAAGTTTGGATGACATCATCGGTATTAGCCAATTCGAAATACTTGCAAGGCCGATTACTAGCGCTAATCGACCCGACGCGTGAAGCGAACCGCGTGCTTATCGCGAGATGCGCCCGGTTGGAGATTCAGAGCCCGGCGCTTTGGAAATGCGCTACGATCGAGTCGACCTAAGCGCTGCCTATCAACCCGAGGTGCGAAGCGCCGTAGCGCGGGTTTGCGCGTAACGCGCTTCTTCAGTCACCAGATCGAGAAAGTCAAGTATCAGCGAATTGCGTTCGTTTGTGCGTGACAGCATCTGGACTGTTACGGGCTCGAGTCCGCTGATCTGCCGGTAGTGCAAAGTTTTTGGAAGCGACGAGAATAGATATGTGGTGCCGATCATTGCGCCGAGCCCTTGTTCGATGAGCGTGACGCCAACTTGTGCCTGCGTCGTTTCATAGATGAAGTTCGGCGTGAAGCCAGCTTGCTGGCATTGAGCAACGATCGAGTCATAAAGCGGCGGATTGACCGCACGTGCCGAGCCGATCAGTCGCTCCTGCGCAAGATCGCAAAGGTTCAGACAGTCGACGTTTGCCAGTCGGTGATCGCTGCGCATCAACAAGACCCAGTGTGCTTCGAGCAGCGGCTGAAGCAGTACGTCGTCGCTGTCTGGCGCAGCGTCGACCAATGCGCCAAAGCCGATATCGATATGTTTCTTCGCCAGCGCGGTGATCTGCTGCGCCGGGTTCATCTCGTGGCGCTCTATCGTGATGTCCGGATAGAGTGCCTGCAGCCGAATGAGCGCAGGCGGAATAAATGGCAGATTCGCGTACTCGACCAGACCGATCGAGATCCTGGATTCTCTATAGCCCGCGGCATCCTGCGCCTCACGCAACGCGCGCTCAACCTGAGCGAAGATGGCGTCGGCGCTGTTCCGCAGAGCCTCGCCCGAAGCGGTCAGCGTCACGCCGCGCCGGTCGCGGTTCAGTAATTGTGCGCCCACCAGTTCTTCCAGTTTCGCAATCTGCTGGCTAAGCGCAGATTGCGTTATCGACGCGAGGTCGGCCGCCCGGCCGAAATGGAGTTCCCGCGCAAGAATCGAGAAGTAGCGCAGTTGACGCAATTCAATCGCTTTCATGTGGCTCTCTCGTCGAAGGTCCGTTGTCAGTCCGGCAGATCGCTGCCGTCCACTGCTTGCGCAGTATTGGCCAGGTGCGCCACGCCGACGCCGACTACCGAACGTAGAAAACGAACGAGGCGGGCCTCTTGCACTGTCGGCGACACCGATTCAGTCGGGCCAAACTCTTGCAAGAAGCACAACCAGAAGCCCTCCACATGCTTTTTCGAAAAACGGCGATGTCGACGCGCTCGCCTGGACGCAAGCCTCGCCTCTTCAACTCGCGCTGGTTCACGAACACCACATCGCGCTGCCCGAACACGCCGCGATAGCGGTCCGAGTGCGAGTACAGCGTGGTGCTGTACGAATCGTGGCTGCGCATTGTGCGCGAGTAGATGATGAAGCCCAAGGCGCTCCAGAACAAGATGGGCGCCATAGATAACAGTCATTCCCCGCAGGAATGGACCGCGCCCTCAACGCCGCAGAAAATCACCGTTCCCTTGATGCGAGCGTTGCAGCAGCGCTTCGCGATGTCGGCTTCACCGATTCGACAACATACTTTTGTTCTGCGGGAGCTTAATTTCAAACAGCCTCCCGCCTAGACTGCAAGCACTGAAACGCAAACGGGTGTTTGCGGAGAAACAAGGTCTAAAGGTCAGCATCATGAAACTCGCTCAATCGCTCATCGTCGCAGTTGCCCTTGCAATTCCGGTTGTCCCATCTTTCGCTCGATCGAAGCTAGCGGTCACCCCAACCAATACTCAGGTTGCACAAACTAGCGTGAACCCTGCAAACGGGGCTGCTACCGATTTTGGCGGCGTCGCTGATGGCACGTCAGCGTCGGGCACCCATCATCAACTGCGTTCGTTCCGCAGCGCTGTCTCTCGCGTGGGCCACAAAATTCAGGGCTCAGTCCGTCCAGATGCAAATGATGGAATGAAGCCGGTGTATTTCGGCTCGTAAATTAAGCGGACTGATTGCAGCGGGGTACTGTTGATCCACTTGGTGTCTGCCAGTCCTTGGTCTGCTGAGGTATTAGCTTCGAGACGCGCAGACCTGTCTGCGCGTCTTCGCTTTCAGGAATCGCCCATTGTGGCTCCCCTGCCCTGGACAAGCGGAATCCGTGGCCGGTAATTTTGGTGCGGGACTCGGACCCAAGTCTGAAAAAGACCTGGCGAAGAGATCGCCAAGCCTTCTTGTGCTTATTTCAGGCGCGACGCCGCGCGTGCCAGCCTCTCTCCTACGGCCAATAGAAGTCTCTCTGCGTTGGCGTCTTTCATTCCGCCATTCTCCGTGAACGCCTCGTGGGCCGCGCTCAACGCGAAAGACCCTGGAATGACCAGCACGCCAAGTTTCTCGAGTACTGTGCGCATGCCCGTCTGGGATCGAAGACCACCTAGCTGTCCGGGGGACGCCGAGACCAGCGCGGCAATTTTTGCGGCAAACAACGCTGTGCCCGGCGAGCCGTCCGGACAGGGACGGCTGATCCAATCAATCGCATTCTTGAGCAGCGCCGTGTATCCGCCGTTATATTCTGGCGTCGCAATCAATAGTGCATCGTGTTGCGCAACCAACTTCTGTAATGCCTGTGCACTATCGGGAGAACCATGCTCCGCTTCCTCGTCCGCATCGTAAAGAGGCAGTTTGAAGTCCGCGAGACGAATCGTCTTGACATCGGCTCCCGCTTCGAATGCGCCGCGGGCGGAAACATCAAGTACTCGCTGATTGTAGGAACCTCGACGGCTGCTTCCGCTCAGGGCAAGGATCTTGATCGTCATGGGTATACGTTCTCCGTATTCGGTTGAATTCACCGGTCAAGCAGTGATGGAGGAGGCGCTTTGTATTCAATCTTGCCGTCAGGCAGAAAGAACAACATCAACGCCCTACCCTGCACTGTAGGGAAGTGCTCGCTGAGCGGCGGATAGACCACCCACCCGGCACCAGCACCGCAAAAATTCGCACCGGGCTCGAGCGGAATGATCATGTCGATCTCTCCAGTCGTGTGACAGTGGTACTGTCCCTTTACGTCACGCAACAGGCCGCTCTCGACACTCATGCCTGCAGTGTCAAAGCCGGGTTCCGAAATACGGCCGCGCCGGTACTCAGCTCCTTCGATCTCTACGTAGGCGGTCCAGCCTTCTTCCACACCAAGCAGCATCAGGCTGGACAATTTCTCGAAGCTTTCCGTGCCTACGCCATAGTGTTTGTTCAGATACGTTGCCAGCGCTTCGTCGAGGGGCATTCCACGAATGGCGCCACAAAGCCCATGCACAATGGTCAAAAATGCTTCCTTGTTCTCACCTTTGGGTAACATCACTGCCCTCCGTCAAAATCAGGCAACGGTAACGGCTTCGTCGGCCAGATTGAAAAACTCTCGTGCGTTCGCGCTCGAAAGCCGATGCTTCGCGTAGTAACTCAACCCAGCGTGCCCGTCGATCAGATGACCAATCTGCTGTTCGCCGAGCGGAAATGGGTAGTCGGAACCTAGCATCACACGCTCAGCGCCCATGACCTCGACAAGCATTCGCAACGCACCTTCGTCAAACACTGCGCTGTCCACTGAGAATCGATCGACGTACGAAGACGGAAGGTTCGGGCAATCTTCTCTGACGATGTCACGCTCGCGCCACGCATTGTCCACGCGGCCAAGCAGGAACGCGAAGCTGCCGCCTCCATGAGCGAAGCACAGTTTCAGATTGCGAGGAATGCGCTCGAATGCACCCGACATGATCAGAGACAGAATGCTCAGTTGCGTTTCCGCAGGCATTGCCACGAGCCACGGAAGCATCCATTTCTTCATGCGGCCATCGGTCATCATGTCCCATGGATGAACGAGTACAGGAATGCCCTCGTTTGCGCAGTGCGTGAGGAACTGAACGAGATCACCATCGTCGAGGTCCCGTGGTCCTACGTGATTTCCGATCTGGACCCCATGATGGCCGGCCGCATGCGCCCGTGAGGCCTCCGCACAGGCGAGCTCAACGTCCTGCAGAGGCACTTGCGCAAGGGTCTTCAATCGACGCGGAGCGAATGAGCAGATTTCGAGCGCCCGGTCGTTCATGCGCTGAGCCCAATCGAGTGCGGTTTTCGCAGGATATCGATAGCCGAACATCACCGGAGTCGCGCACATGACCTGAATATCCAGTTCGAGCTGATCCATCTCTTCGATGCGTCGTGCGGGATCCCACAGTGGCCTGGTCACAGGCCTGAACGGTCGATTGCCGGCCATGATCATTCCGGTCTCACCGTCCGCAGTGGGAGCGAGCCAAGGGGCATTGTCGGCGTCAAGCTTCGCGGCTTCTTCCTGTGTAATCAGCGGAAAGAAGTGGGAGTGCATATCAATTCGTTTTGTCATAGCCTGGATCCTCTAATCCGACTGTTGCGCTAAGCCAGTCAGGCATTTTTGCGCGTCGTGAACTCCACGCGGCCCAGTCCGCAGACCGAGCACTGTACGTGCAGGCCGCCGGTGAGCGCCTGGGCGGCCGTTGCCGCCCCAGCCATTACGAGCGTTCCCGCAGGCAGCACGATTTCCGCATCGGCCACTAGCTGGGACGCGTGAACGATCGCGCGAAGCGGATTACCAAGAATGGCGCCCGTCGAGCCAACCTGCACATCGCGACCGTCAAAGCGCATCAACACGCCCGCATTTCGCAGGTTGTCGAACCGGGTCGACCACGCGCCAACCACCAGGCCAGAGGACGAACAGTTATCTGCGATGACGTCCTCAAGCGAGAACTTGAAGTTACGATACCTGGAATCGATGATCTCCATCGCAGGGGCCACCGCCTCCAGATAGGACAGCGCTTCGAGCGCTGTCAACGGGCCGGTGATATCGCGTCGCGTCAGGAAGCAGACTTCCGGCTCGACACGCGGGTGAATGAAGCGTCCGAGGTCAACCGGCGCCCCATCCTCCTCAAGCATCGAATCCGTTAGCCAACCCCAGATCAGGCTATCGACGCCCATCTGGACCATTTTTGCCCGGCTGGTGAAGCCCAGCTTCAGACCAATCGTGTGTTCGCCCCGTTGCCGCCGGCGCTCAATCGACGCACGTTGAATCTCGTAGGCCTCCTGCACGGAGAATGGCTCATTCGCGCTTATCTGCTCGATTGCGATTGCGTTAAGCGCTGCGCTGTCAACGCGCTCGGCGGCCGATGCAATATTCATTGCTGCACCTCCGCAGCCGCTTCGCCCTGTCGAAGAAGATCAAGCGCAACGTCGACAATCATGTCTTCCTGGCCGCCCACCATGCGCCGCTTGCCCAGTTCGACCATGATGTCGAACGCCGAGAGGCCGTATTTCGCCGCAGCCGCTTCGGTGTGGCGTAGGAAACTGGAGTACACGCCGGCATAGCCAAGCGCCAGCGTTTCGCGGTCAACCCGAACCGGCCGCTCCTGGAGCGGACGGACGATATCGTCGGCTGCGTCGATCAGCTTCTTGACGTCGCAGCCATGGTTCAGGCCCATCCGGTCCACCGCAGCGACGAACACCTCGAGAGGTGCGTTGCCAGCACCCGCACCCATGCCCGTCAACGATGCGTCAACACGATCGCAGCCCTCTTCCAACGCAACGATCGAATTCGCGACACCTAGCGAAAGATTGTGGTGGGCGTGGATGCCTGTTTCAGTCGCTGGATCAAGTATGTCCTTGAAGGCACGGAAGCGCTCGGCCACTTCGGTCATATTCAGAGCCCCTCCGGAATCGACCACATAGACGCATTGCGCACCGTATCCTTCCATCAGCTTCGCTTGCCTCGCGAGCGAAACCGGGTCGGTACGGTGGGACATCATCAGGAATCCGACGGTATCCATCCCAAGCTTGCGGGCATACTCAATATGCTGCTTCGAGATATCTGCCTCGGTGCAATGGGTTGCAATCCGCACGACTCGCGCACCGGCATCGTATGCTGCCTGCAGATCGTGAATCGTGCCGATACCCGGAATAAGGAGCGTTGCTACCTTGGCTCGCCTGACTGTTTCCGCGACAGCGGCGATCCACTCGAGATCGGTATGGGCGCCGAAACCATAATTGAAGCTGGAACCCGACAAACCATCGCCGTGCGCGACTTCGATGCTGTCGACACCCGCATCGTCGAGCGCAGTGGCAATCGCAATCGCCTGTTCGATCGAGTACTGGTGACGGATGGCATGCATGCCGTCACGAAGGGTCACGTCAGAGACGGTTATTTTCCGCTTATTGGTCGTCATGCTCTTCTCCGATCACGCGGCAAGCCGTGTGGCCGCAATATGTTCCGCAGCGCGCACTGCGGCCGATGTCATGATGTCGAGGTTTCCGGCATAGGACGGCAGGTAGTGCGCAGCGCCTTCAACCTCGATGAACACGCTGACCTTCAAACCGAATCCCTGCGCTTGCCGCACGCCGGCAAATTGAGTGGGCAGCGGTACGCGGTCAAACTGCACCGCCTGCTTGAGGCGGTATCCTGGAACATAGGCCGCAACGTCCTTGACCGTCGTGTGTACCGACGCGTCAATCATTTCGCGGTCCGCATCCTCATCGACCAGGCAGTAGACCGTGTCGCGCATCATGAGCGGGGGTTCGGCAGGATTCAGGACAATGATTGCCTTACCGATCTTTGCGCCGCCGACTGTTTCGATTGCGCGCGACGTCGTTTCCGTAAATTCGTCGATGTTGGCGCGCGTACCAGGCCCAGCAGAACGGCTCGAAATCGATGCCACGATTTCCGCGTAGTGCACAGGCGCGACGCGCGATACTGCCTTCACAATCGGAATCGTCGCCTGCCCACCACAGGTCACCATGTTGATGTTCGGTGCATCCAGATGTTCGTCGAGGTTCACTACCGGCACGACGAATGGGCCGATTGCCGCAGGCGTGAGATCGATGACCGTCACACCGTGCTTCGCGAGAACGTCGAAATGGCGATGATGCGCGCCTGCGGAAGTCGCATCGAAAGCGATCTTGATGTCCTTGAATTGCGGCATGGCAACGAGGCCGTCGATGCCTTCGGCCGTCGTCGCGACGTCGAGGCGGCCGGCACGCGCCAGACCGTCTGAAGCAGGATCGATCCCCACCATGGCCGACATCCGCAGATGCTTCGCATGACGCAGAATCTTGATCATCAGATCGGTACCGATGTTCCCCGAACCGATAACGGCGACGGGAATACGAGCATTGTCTTTCATCAGAGAGCCTCAGACTGGTTAGAGAACAGGGCGCGGACCACACCGAGGCCTTCAATGTGTGCGGTGAACACGTCGCCAGGTTCAACGGTGACCATCGGACCTAGCGCGCCGGTCAAAACGACGTCCCCGGCCCGCAGCGGCGCACCGAAGCGGACCATCGTGTCGGCAAGCCAGATCGCCGCGTTCATCGGATTTCCGAGGCACGCGGCACCGGCGCCGACGCTAACCTGGTCACCCTTGCGTTCCATCAGCATCCCGCATTCCACGATATCGAAGTCGCCCAGCTTCACAGGAGACGTTCCTAAAACGAACAACCCGCTAGAGGCGTTGTCGGCCACCGTATCGGCAAGACGAATGTCCCAGTTTTCGATGCGGCTGCCGACCACTTCAATCGCGGGCAGCGCAAAAGCTGTCGCGCGCAGAATGTCCGCAACAGTGTGGTGTTCGTGAAGCAGATCATGCTCAAGCACCAGGGCGATCTCGGCTTCCACCTTCGGCTGCTGCGTGCGCGCGAACGGGATCTCTTCACCATCGCAATACGCCATATTGTCGAACAGCGCACCAAAGTCCGGCCGATCGACGCCAAGCTGCGTCTGCACAGCTTTGGAAGTCAGGCCGATCTTTCGGCCCACGATGCGCGAACCGGCTTCAACCTGACGCTGCGTATTGATCTGCTGAACGCGGTAAGCGTTCTCAAGCACGTCACCGCCGAGTTGCTCGATTGCGCCACGGACAGGCGCGATCGGTTGAAACGGGTTATTGTTCTGCGCATTCCAGAGCTTGTCGGCAATGGACTGCAACGCACTGAACGAATTCGTCATTTAGATCACCTTGACGCAAACATTAGTCAACTCAGAATAGAAGTCCATCGAATGACGGCCACCCTCACGACCGAAGCCCGACAGCTTGGCCCCGCCAAACGGCGTGCGCAGATCCCGAACGAACCATGCATTGACCCATACGATGCCGGTTTCAATCTGACGTGCAACGCGGTGCCCACGCGCAAGATGCGAAGTCCACACGCTCGCGGCTAAACCGTACGCGCTGTTGTTCACCCTCTCGACGACCTCGTCCTCACCGTCGAACGGTGCGATGTGGCAAACCGGACCGAAGATTTCTTCTGTGACGGTGCGTGCGGTGTCAGCGAGTCCAGTCCAGATGGTCGGCTGGACGAAGGCGCCATCGTCGCATGCGTTGCCAAAAGTAGGCACGCCGCCGCCCGTGACGACCGTGGCGCCCTCCTCGACGGCAAGCCTGAAATAGCTCAGAACCTTGTCGCGATGCCCCTTTGAAATCAGTGGACCGGTCGTGGTTCCTTCCTCGTAGGGGGAACCAAGCTTGAGCGTCTCCGTTTTCGCCTTCAAGGCTGCGACAAAGCGCTCGAAGATCGGCCGCTCAACATATACGCGCTCAGAACAGAGACAGACTTGTCCTGCGTTGGTAAAACTGGAACGCATCACGCCATCCACCGCCGCGTCGAAATCGGCGTCCGCGAAAACCACTGCTGCGTTCTTTCCGCCGAGCTCGAACGAGACGTTTTTCACGCCATCCGCGACCGCCTTCATGATCGCGCTGCCCGTCTTCGATTCGCCTGTGAACGTGATTGCGTCGATATCGCGGTTACGCGTGAGCCACTCGCCTGCCGCATCGGCTCCATGACCGTGAATGAGATTGAACACGCCAGCCGGCAAGTTGATGTCGCGCATGACTTCCGCAAGCAAGGTCGCGGAGGTGGGCGTCTCTTCAGAAGGCTTCGCGACGACGCAGTTACCCATCGCGAGCGCGGGTGCGACCTTCCAGGTGAACAGAAGCAGCGGGAGATTCCACGGCGAAATGATACCGACAACACCAAGCGGTTTGCGCGTGACGTAGTTGATGTACTCGCTGCCTTCAGCACCGGATGTTTCGAAAAACTCACCGCCCGAGGTCCGGACAAGATCAGCGAAGGTACGGAAGTTTGCAATACCGCGCGCAATGTCGAGCGTACGCGCCTGATTGATCGGGCGCCCAGTATCTGCTACCTCGGCAGCAACGAAATCGTCAAACCGTGCCTCGATGCCATCCGCAATCTTGTGCAGCCAGTCGGCACGCTCCGACGCACCGAGCTTTCCCCACGGTCCCTTTTGTGCTTGCTTTGCCGCGCGAACTGCGTTCTCTACAACAGCGACATCCGCCTCGCAGACACGCGAAAGTTCACGCCCATCAATCGGGCTTAGATTCGCGAAGGTTTCAGTCGAATCGACGAACGCGCCGTCAACAAAGTGCCGCAGGCGACTCGGCAAAGCAGCCTGCGCGTAGACGTTGGAATTCACTTGCACTCCTGCTATCTGTTTGAGTTACAGACAGTGTAGGCAAGCTTTTCGCGGCTGGATAATCAAACATCAGGTGCTGGATATACGGATACGGAATAGCAGAGCGCGCCCAACGTATTCGCTTTAGGATTTGGCAACAGCGTGCAGGCATTCGATAAACGCTTCACAGGCGGGGCTGAGTACCTTCTTCGAACGTACCGAGTATCCCACCGTTCCAAAGGATCCTGTCTCACGAATATCGAGGATACGCAGCAAGCCGGATCGCACGAACTGGATCGCCGCGACATGCGGCATGACGCCAACCCGAGGCGCATCGAGAAGCAACCCAAGGTTCGTTAATACAGATAGTGATTCAACCAGATCCGATGGCAACTGCAGTCCCGCAGCTCGAAACATCTTCTCGACAGCGGCTCGCAACGGAGACTCTGTCGTTGGCAATATCCACGGCATCGTTGCAAGATCGCGCAGAGACGTATTGGGAGCCCGGGCGATGTCGTGCCCACTGCCAACTACAACGGAGAGCGAGTCTTCGAAGAGGGCATGATGCGTTAGAGGAAATGCGTCGGATAATGGCAACTCTACTTCGGGAAGACGACCTACGACGATATCGACCTCGCCGGTCGCGAGCGCTGGAAACATTTGCGCCGTCGGCCCCTCCTTGACGGTAACCAGCACGTCTGGAGAACGTTCTTTAAGCTTTGTAATCGCGGCCGGCAACAGATGAGCGGAGGCGGAAATCAGCGTTCCAACGACAATGTGGCCCGCCCCGCCGAACCGGAATTGATCAACCTCCTCGGTCATATGCCGGAATTCGGCGAGCAAAGACTTGACTCGCCTGCCAACGACCCGCCCGAGATCGGTTGGTACGACGCCTCTATTGGACCGGGCGAACAAGGCGCCCTGAAAGCTTATCTCCAGTTCCTGGATGACTTTCGTCACCGCGGGTTGGCTCAACCGCATTTCCTGCGCGGCATGCAAGATCGAGCCGGTTTCGAGGACGCGGTCGAAGATCAGCAGCTGGCTCAGTTTCAGACTGCGGCTCAATCCAATCTGGCTAAGTCGGTGCTGTTGCATGGCGATAGAACCCTTGCTGGGGAGCCTACATGTTAACACTGTAAGGAACGCCAGTCCGGCCAAGGCAATCGTCATATTCGAAATTTATCGTCAGATGTTTGTCGCGCTGGTCGAAATCTGGTGTGACGCCGCAATGCTTGCGCGACTGGCGTGCTCCTACTCGCGGGGCACGCCGGCCGACGAAAGATACGTTGGCACGGGCAGGCGTATGCGGTCGGTTGTACGACAGTAGTTCGGACCGCCGAGCCGGCCATACGGCTCAAACCTGTCGACGCGGACCCGGAGCTTCTCCTCGTCGATCAGGTCCTCGCGGAAATACATAGCAAGGATTTCACCGAAAACAATCGCCCGCTGGTTCGTAATGTCCAGAATCCTGAACAGGCGGCATTCCCACGAAATCGGGGCCTCCGCGATTCTCGGCACCTTCACCAGGGTCGAGGGGGCAAGCGTTAGGCCGACGGCCTCCGGTTCAGATACGTGAGATGGAAAGTCGCTACCGCATTGCACCGCGCGCTCCACTATTGGCTCGTCCACCATATTCACGACGAACTCTTCGCGTTCCTTGATGTTCAGGAGGGTGTCCTTCTCCTCTCCCAATCGATGACTTTCCGAGCCATAGCGAACCACAGCAATCGCAAATAGCGGCGGATCCTCGCCCATATAGTTGAAGGCGCTGAATGGCGCGGCGTTACACAAACCGTCGCGGGCCAGGCTCGTCACCAGGGCGATGGGACGCGGACCAACGCTTCCGGTGATAAGCCAGTACTTCTGCATTTCCGTCAGACCCGACATTGCAATATGAGTCACTCTCCCCTCCGTCCCTCTGATTCGCTACTACCCTTTGTCGACTCCCGCTCCTTACTGGATGGAGCTGCTTCTTCGCCAACCCCAGCCGGGAACGTTATTCCGCGACGTCGCGGCCTCTCGTTTCTCTCATGAAGATCGCGCCGATGAGAACGGCAATGCCGCCAACAATGATTGCGTACCACAAGCCGTAGTAGACGTTCCCAGTCTTGACCGCGATTGCCGTCGACATGAATGGCGCCAGCCCGCCAAATACCGCCGCACCGATGTTATATGGCACAGAGATAGACGTGTAGCGGATTTTCGCCGGGAACAGCTCCACGTAGTAAGCGGACATCGGACCGTAAGCCATGGCGCCCCAGATCATCAGCATCGCGATGAGCCCGAACATGAGCGGGCGGTTCACCCGTTTGATGTCCATGCTGACTGGATACCCGGCAACGGTGAGCGCTTTCTTGTATGCGGTCGGCTCGAAGCCGCCTATTGCCAGGTTACCAAAGTGCGTAACGAGCGTGCCGTCCTGAGCCCCAGCCTCGACCTGATATGAAAGTCCAGCCTGCGTGAGGTAGTCGCGAGCGCGATCGCATGCAGACACCGGCGTGCTGAACAACCCCGAGCTACAGTTGTTCGCCGCCAACCGAATGGGTACGGTTTGCTGAAAAGCGACCAGTGCCGGATTAACGGCCTTCGACAGATTCGTGTAGATGGGCAGAAACGTGAGCACGGCCAATCCACATCCCGTCAATATGATCCACTTTCGCCCGATCTTGTCCGAGAGCCACCCGAACATCACATAAAGAGGAAGGCTAAATACAAGCATGACGACAACGAAACCATATGCTTGCCCTGTCGGCACTTTGAGAGTCGTCGTCAGGAAATATAGCGTGTAGAAATTGCAGGTGTACCAGATCAGCCCAACGGCGGCCTGCGCGCCAAAGAGCACAACGAGCATCGAGCGCACGTTCTGCCAGACGAGAAAACTGTCCTTCAAAGGAGATGCCGACAGCCGATGTTCGGCCTTCATCTTTGCGAATACTGGCGACTCCGACAATTTGGTGCGAATGTACGTCGAGATAGCAAGAAGGATCAGAGAGCTCAGGAACGGCAGGCGCCAGCCCCACGAGGCAAAGTCCTCCGTCGATACGAAGGCCTTGCAGACGAGCGTGACACCGAGTGACAGCAGAAATCCCAACGTTGCGGTCGTCTGAAGGAAACCCGTTGTGAATCCTCGACGATCAGCACGCGAATGTTCGGCGATGTAGGTCGCGGCACCGCCATATTCGCCGCCGAGCGCCAGCCCCTGGAGCATACGAAGCGAGACAAGAAGGACTGGCGAAGCCCAGCCGATAGCCTGAAACGACGGCAATGCTCCGATTCCTGCGGTCGATGTACCCATGACGATAATCGTCACCAGGAACGTAGCCTTACGGCCCGCCTTGTCGCCGAAACGGCCGAAAAGAACGGCCCCAAGCGGCCGGATAACGAAGCCAACGCCAAAGGTAGCGAGCGAGGCAAGATAGCCAGCCGTCGCACTGCCAGCGGGAAAGAAGTGGCTGCTGAAGAAAATGGCCAAGCTGCCGTACAGGAAGAAGTCGTACCATTCGAGCACGGTTCCCACGGACGCTCCCACCACTACCTTGATTTCCTCACGCCGCGTAGTCTGAGTGGGTCGCGCGCCGGTTAGCGTATCCGCAATCATCTTGTCTCCTGTCTCATCGTAGAAATGAATTCGATTTACGGCCCGTCGGCACTCCGCCGCGACTCACGTTCGGCATGGTCGAACCGCATTGGCGTTTTTCTATAGACACCGATGTATCGAGTCTAGAGGGACGAAATTGGGCGCGATAATCAAACCTTCGGCTACGTGTATGCAAAACAGGAATATCAGTGCCTTGGTACTGTGACGAGATACGTCGCATCCGGGAGGCAAAAAAACACACCTGGCCCCTCGGCGGGACACAGGTGCGAAAAGCCCTAGCGAAAAATCGGAGGAAAGCCGCTGACGAATAGGCACACTGACCGCCCATGTCGTTCGTCTTAAGGTGACGCTCAGAAGCGCGTGTGACTTCCCGCTTCTCGTCCCGGATGGACAGTGCCGCAATGAGGACACGTTCGCTTTTCCTCGGACTCGTAGAACGACGAAAAGAGCGGCGGGAGATCGTTCACAATGCTGTTCAACTGCACTTCCGCGCGGTAGACCAATCCGTCGCAGTTTTCGCAGTACCACTCAAAGCCGTCCACCACACCGGGCGCTCTCCGGCGCTCGATCACCAGACAGGCGCTGCCGGATTCCGGACGCTGCGGTGAATGACGTACGTGAGGAGGCAGGAGAAAGATATCTCCTTCGTTTAAATCGACCCGTTCTCGCTTGCCGTCGACAATCAGATTCAGATACGCGTTGCCAATGAGCTGGTAGAAGAATTCCTCATGGGGATCGTCATGATAGTCGGTTCTGTGATTGGGTCCTCCGACAACCGTCACAAGAATATCTGCGTCCTGATAGACCTGCTGATTTCCAACAGGCGGTCTAAGCAAATGAGCGTTGTCTTCAATCCATTTGCGAAAATTTAGTGGCTTTCCATGCACCAACATTCCAGCATCTCCTGATATTTCTGTTTGTGAGCATCCACTCAGGTACGCGGCAGATAGGCAATCGCCTTGATCTCGATCGTCAACAATGGATGGGGCAATTGATGCACCGCCACCGTCGTGCGTGCCGGGCCGGTTTCGTCAAAATACTCGCCATACACTTCGTTGTACGCACCGAAGTCGTTCATGTTGACGAGGAATGTCGTAATCTCAACCAGATTGGAAAGATCCGCACCTTGCGACTTGAGAATGTCCCCGATGTTTTCGATGACGGCGCGCGTTTGCTCACGAATGTCGACCTTCGATGTACCCATTGCATCCGCCGATGCCCCAACAAACGTGTTATCCGGTCGACGGGAGCTCGTCCCGGAGATAAACAGCAAATCGCCGGCGCGAACCACATGGGGAAACCGCCCGCGCGGTTTCGCTTTATCAGCCACCACCTGACCCTGGATTTCTGTACTCATCAAATATTCCGTCCACTTAAGTAACCAGATCCGCGCCGTCAATGCACGAATTGCATCCCGTCAGTCTAGTGATGCGAGGAGCCTATGAACAATCAATATTCGATGCGCTGGTATGCGTTTCTGGAATACCGAGCGGGGAATCACTGCGGTGTTCGGTGTCAGGGGTTCCAGGCCGGGAACCCGGATTTTTCCGGCTTCTGCTCAAGTTCCTCGTGCAGGATTGTGCGCGCCATCGCCTGGAATCCGTGGCCGGTGATCTCGGTACGGGTGTCGTAGCCGCGCCGCCGCAGCGCGGATCAGCAGGTAGCTACCTCACGATTGCGCCGCGCTCAAACAGCAACTCTTCAATGTCGCGCAAGCTCAATTGAAAACGAAGGTACCAGCGCACTGCACAACTGATGACGCCAGCCGCGAACCGGAACGGCGCGAGGCCGGCTATATGATTATCAAAGCACGGCGATATCCTCTTGGACCGAATCAGGCTGCCGTTACTCTTGCGGGCCGCGTCAAGCCGTCAGGTAGTAGTCGCTGAACTGATCCCTTAACTGGTTCTTGAGCACCTTGCCGGTTGCGCCGAGCGGAACGGAATCGACAAATACAACGGCATCGGGCTTCCACCACTTCGCCACCCGGCCGTCAAAAAATTCGAGCAGCTCGTCGGTTTCAAGCGCGCTCTCCGGCTTTTTTACGATCAGCAGCAACGGGCGCTCGTCCCATTTCGGATGCCTTGCGGCGATGCACACTGCGCTCGCGACCTCCGGGTGCAGACACGCCACGTTCTCGATGTCGATTGAGCTGATCCATTCGCCGCCTGACTTGATGACATCCTTGCTGCGGTCGGTGATCTGCATGAAGCCGTCGGGATCGATCTTCGCCACGTCACCGGTCGGAAACCAGCCGTCGGACAGCGGCGACGCATCTTCGCTGCCGAAATATCCTGACGTCACCCACGGCCCACGCACCTGCAGGTCGCCGGTCACCTGACCGTCCCATGACAACTCCTCGCCATCCGGGCCCACAATTCTCATGTCGATGCCGAACACGGCGCGGCCCTGCTTTGCCTGGACGGCGTAGCGCTGCGGCGTCGGCCACGACAGGTGGTGCGCTTTGAAACTGCAAACCGTGCCTACCGGGCTCAGTTCCGTCATCCCCCATGCGTGCAGGACGTCGACCTGGTAACGCTCCTGGAATTCCGTCGTCATGGCCGTCGGGCATGGCGCCCCGCCCACGATGGTGCGGCGCATGGAGGTAAACGTCGTGCCACGCTCGGCCGCATGTCGAAGCAACCCCTGCCAGACGGTCGGCACACCGGCGGAGAGCGTGACCTGTTCTGCCTCGATCAGCTCATAGAGCGATTTTCCGTCGAGAGCGGGGCCGGGGAACACGAGCTTGGCGCCGACCATGCATGCGATATAGGGCAGCCCCCACGCGTTCACATGGAACATGGGGACGACCGGAAGGATCACGTCGCGTGCCGAGCAGTTCAGCGAGTCGGGCAATGCCGCTGCATAGGTGTGCAAAATCGTTGAACGATGGCTGTACAGCACCCCTTTCGGATTGCCAGTGGTCCCCGACGTGTAGCACAGAGAAGACGCATGGTTCTCGTCAATGAGCGGCCACGCGAAGTCATCACTGTGACCGTCAATGAGATCTTCGTAGCACAGCAACATGATCGGCAGATCGTGTTTGGCCGGCATGTTTGCGCGATCGGTCATCGCGACGAATACCTTCGGGCTCTTGATACGCGATGCGACAGACTCGATCAACGGAAGGAAGGTCAAGTCGAAGAAGATAACGCGATCTTCGGCATGATCGATGATGTAGGCAAGCTGATCGACGTGCAACCGGGGGTTGAGCGTGTGGAGTACGGCACCGGAACCCGACACCGCAAAATACAGTTCCATGTGGCGGTAGCCGTTCCATGCCAGCGTACCGACGCGCTCACCCTGGTTAATCCCGAGCCCGGCCAGTGCATTGGCCAGCTTTCGGGCGCGTTGCGCGAGATCGCGATAACAATATCGGTGAATATCGCCTTCGACTCGTCGCGACACGATTTCCTGCCCGCCGTGATGCCGTTCGGCGTGTGTGAGGAGCGACGCGACCAGCAGCGGTTGCTGCATCATCAATCCATGCATGAGTACCTTCCTGATTATTCCAGATTCAGCTTAGCTGCGCGTGACACGGACCTGCCGGGGCGTCGCCGACGGTGAGTTCGAGCTTACCGGCGACGTTCCGGATGGGAAACGTTGCAAGACTCAACCCGCCTTTTCCCGGCATGCAACCGGTCGCGACGTCAAAACGAAGGCCGTGCGCGGGGCAGCGCAGCAGGTGCCCTTCGAGTTGGCCACCTGCAAGTGATGCCCCATTGTGCGGACAAGAGTTTTCGACGGCGCAGAGCGCACCGTCGATGTTAAAGAGCACGACACTGCGACCGTCAACGAAGACTAGCTTGCGTTGTCCTGGCGTGAGTTCATCGGCTGATCCGACCGGGATCTGGCGTGACATTATCTGTTCTCCTGATCACCGATCGAACGCAACATGGCGTCCACGATCGCGCCGGGCGAGTACGCCCCGGACAGCGACAGTGCCGAATTAACCACAAAATGCGGCACGCCTCTGACGTCGTCAGCCTGCGGTGAACGCGGCAACGCAATGTTGCCTTCTCGCCGTGACATCGTGAGATGGTCAGCGAGGCCCGCAGCGTCGAGGCCACACGCGAGACCAATTCGCTCAAGCACGTCCGGGTTGCCGATATCTTCACCGTCCATGAAATAGGCGGTGAACAACCGGTCGATCAGCAACGCCGGCTTACATGCCGCGCCTGTGTTTGCGGCTGTGGCCCAGGCAACAAGTTTGTGCGCAGCCCGTGTGTTGGGCATCACCTCGATCCTGTCGAACGCCAGTTCGATGCCGGCTGCGCGAGCGGCCTCCTGAACCTGCGCGCGCCGTGCAGCGACCGCGCCCGGACTCCCCAGACGGGCCACATAGAACGCCTGATAAGGGACCCCGCCGACAGGCGTATCGGGCAGCAACTGATGCGAGTGCCACCGCGCTTTGACACTGACGTCCGGACGCAAGCTTGCGAGGCGGCTGACGGCTGTATCGAGATTGCGCTTGCCAATCAGGCACCACGGGCAGACAAAATCGAAGTGGACATCGACCGTCACCGACGCGTTATTGCGCACTGCCGCGCCCTGCTCCGCTTTCGTTGCACCGTCCATGTCAGAGAAGCTCACGGATCAGGATGTCTGCCTGCGGCCACTCGCCATAACCGGCTGCGGGATTCAGGTGCCCAACATCGCCGAGGTCGACGAGACGACTGCCCCAGTCCGCTGCCATGCTGGCGGCGCGATCAAACGCGGCAAGCGGATCATTGCGGCTGGCGCCGAGAATACTCGGAAACGGCAGCGGTTTGCGCGGGAACGGAAGCCACCCGTGTTCTTCGAGCACGTCCAGCGTCGGATAACCGGCGGGCATGGGGTTTTCCAGGTCCGCCGGCGTGGCGAGCAGCGCGCCCTGGATCGTGCGGTTGTGGTGCTGTGCCCAGTGCGCGGTAATCATGACGCCGGCGCTGTGAGCGACCAGTACGATCGGGCCATCGATCTTCGCGATGGCCTCGTCCAGCGCCGCGACGCGCGCCGCGCAGCTGAGCTTGTCGTGCTCGAGCGGCGGCACCGAAGCCGTTTTGGAAAGGCGAGCCTGCAGCAGTGTCTGCCAGTGTTCGGCCACGTGGTCACGCAGGCCGGGCACGATAAGTACGGTAGGGGCGGTATTGAGCGTCACGACGCTGATTCCTTCAGGTTAGTACGGCTTGTCGCCAATGATCCCGGCTCGCTCCATCTTGCGATGGCACGGCGCGTAATCCATCACCGCGTAGTGTTGCGTGGAGCGGTTGTCCCATATTGCGATGCTGTTCGGCTTCCAGCGCCAGCGCACCTGGTACTCCGGGATGTACGCCTGGCTGATGAGATAACGCAGCAGGTCGGACGCGCCCGGATTGGCGTCCTGGCCGAAGCGCACGCGCGCCGGCGTGTGGTAGTTCGTGAAGTGCGTCGTGAACGCGTTGACAAACAGCACTTTCTCGCTCGTCTCGGGGTGCGTGCGCACGACCGGATGTTCCGCGTCGGGATACTGGGCTTTCAAGGCATGCCGCTTCTCGATCGGCATCACCGCACCAAAGCTCGCCTCGATGCTGTGGCGTGCGCGCAGGTCGGCGATCTGCTCCTTCACATGCGCAGGCAGGTTCTCATACGCGAGCGCCATGTTCGCCCACATCGTATCGCCGCCAATGGGCGGGCATTCCACGCATCGCAGCACGGCGCCGAACTGCGGGGCTTCACGCCACGTGGCGTCCGAATGCCACGCGTTTTCGTAGCGGTCGTTGGGCTGGTCCGGCGACTTGTAGATTCGCACGAGGCCCGGATGCTCAGGATCGCTGCCTGCGACCGGGTGGTCTTCCAGCTCGCCGAAGCGGCGCGCGAAAGCGACATGCTCAGCACGGCTAATGTCCTGATCGCGCAGGAACAGGACACGGTGCTTGAGCAGGTTCGCCCGGATCTCGGCAAAGAGGCCATCGTCGTGGATCGCGTCGGCGAGTTTGACGCCCACCAGTTCGGCGCCAATGGCGTTGTTGAGTTGTTCGACAAGCATGGCGCCCTCCTTAGATGACGAAGACTGATGAACCCGTTGTCTTGCGCGATTCGACATCACGGTGCGCTTGTGCGGCATCCTCGAGCGCATAGCGCTGGTTGATCTCGATCTTGATGCGGCCAGCCGCAACGTGGCCGAAGATTTCCCCGGCCAGTTCTGCTTTTTCAGCGGGGTCGGCGATGTAGTCGGCGAGCGCGGGACGGGTCAGATACGGCGACCCTTTCATTGCCAGGATTTGCGGATTGAATGCCGGAATCGGCCCCGATGCCGTGCCGACGCAAACTATGAGGCCGCGGCGCTTGACCGAATCCAGAGTGGCTTCGAAGGTATCCTTGCCGACACTGTCGAAAACCACATTGACCCCGACGCCGTCGGTCAGCTCGCGCACGCGCCTGGCAACATCTTCATGGCTGTAATTGATGGTGTGGTCGCAGCCGTGCGCGCGGGCGACTTCCGCCTTCGCGTCGCTCGAGACGGTGCCGATCACCGTGAGCCCCAGCAGCTTGGCCCATTGCGAGACGATCAGCCCGACGCCGCCCGCGGCAGCATGGAGCAGAATCGTATTGCCGGGTTTGAAGTCGTAGATGCGCCGCATCAGATACGACGAGGTCAGGCCACGCATGGTCATGGCCGCCGCCGTCTCGCAGGTTATGCCTTCGGGCAGCTTGATCAGCGGTGCCGCCGGACACAGGCGCTCCGTGCTGTAGGCGCCAAGCGTGTTGATAAAACCCGTGTAGGTGACACGATCGCCTACCGCGACGTTCGTCACGCCCTCGCCCACTGCTTCGACCACACCGGCAGCCTCGACACCCATGCCGGCAGGCAGTGGAACCGGATACAGTCCGGAGCGGAAATAGGTGTCCGCGAAATTCAGGCCCACTGCCTCATGGCGCAGGCGAACCTGCCCCGGGCCCGGATCACCGACTTCAACGTCCTCATAACGCAGGACTTCGGGGCCACCGGCTTCATGAAAGCGGACTGCTTTCGCCATGATTCGTTCTCCAGTTTGTTTCTTGATTTACAGAAAGGGGATGCGCCGTTTGCAAGGAAGCCGCTCAGAGCGAGGCCTTCTCACGCAGTGCATTCACGAGGTCAAGGTCGCGCTTGTAGCTGCAACGGCCGATGGCAAACGCGACCGCCGCGAGCAACGATGCAAACGGAACCAGTTGCAAGGCGCCCAGCAGACCGATCCGGTCTGCGACGATGCCCGTAAGAATAGCCGCGGGCGCAAGCCCCAGCAGGTTGTTAGCCAGTGTCAGGGTGGCAAATGCTGATGCGTGGATCGACGGCGGGGTCAGGTTCGCCACCATCGCACCCGAAGGCCCCGTCGCACCAGCACAGAAGAACATGCCGCAACCGATCAGAACGAGCTGCAACCGGCCGGCCGGCAGATGGAACGCGACGCCGAGCAGGACGCAGCACAACAGGCAGTACACAATCGCGGTCATCCACTTTCTTTGTACACCCTTCCTGTTAAGACGGTCGGCCAGGCTTCCGCACGCGATCATGCCAAGGCCGGTCACGAGCACGAATACCGCGCCATGTACGGCTGCCTTGCCCGGTGCCATGCCGTAATAGCGATTCAGGAAGCTCGGCATCCAGGACCATACGGCCGCTGGAACGAGCAGATGCATACCGCTGCCCACGTAGGCGCAAACGACGGACTTCGTGGAAAACAGCCCCTTCATCAGCGCGCGAAAGCTCATGCGCACGCCAAAGTTACCCTTCTGCGCGGTGATCGCCGGTTGCAGTGAAGCCAGCCTTTTCTCCGTGACAACACAACGGTAAATCACAACGAGCGCGATACCGACGCAGGCCATGGCGCCGAACGACCAGCGCCATCCAAGGCTGGACGCGACGGCGCCGCCCAGCGCCATGCCCATCACGGAGCCAAACGCGCCGCCTGCCATGAAAGTGGCGGTGAGGGTGGCGCGCAGACGCGGCGGAAAAATGCTCAGGACGAGCGCGATGCCCACACTTCCGTAGGCCGCCTCGCCAATCCCGACGCACGCACGCGCGAGCAACATCTCGCCATAAGTGGTCGAGATCGCACATCCGAGCGTCGCGAGACTCCACAGCGCCGCCATCAGTACGATGCTCTTTACCCGGCCCCAGCGATCCGCGAGCACCGAAAGCGGAAAGGTCAGCACGCCAACCATCAGCGCCACGACGCTGCTGAGCGAGCCGAGCTTCGTGTCAGAGAGGTTCCACGTGGACTTGATAAACGGAAAGACCGCGTTGAGAACCTGACGCGACATATAGTCGGAAAGCAGCAGACCGATCGTGAGCGCGCACACCACCCATGCGTAGACGGGTATGTCCGATTGTGTTGCCGAAACATCGCCCGTTGTGGGCTCAGCATGCTGTAAAAGCATTTCGTCTCCTCCGCGTCTCACGTGTCCAGCGCCCTTTTCCCATGACGGACAAAAGGGGCCGATTTTTGTGTCGCTCCCCCAGGCGCGCCGGAGGAGCCTCCTTCTTCAACCGCCATCGGCACGAGCTGTCATGCCGATGGCGGGCACTACCCTGTTACGCCGCGCGCAGCGGCAGGTTCTTCACGCCTGCCTTGCGATTCGGCGCCATGCCGTTGGCCGCGAGTGTCTCATCGACCGTCTTGTACTGCACACCGATCTTGTAGATCTCGCGCGCTTCCTTGCCGCTCGCGATTTCACGGCCCAGTTCGTGCGCTACGCGCACACACTGCTCGATCTGCTGCACCGAGCTCATGCGCTTGCCGTGCTGGTCGATGATCGTGTCCTCGATGCCGCAGCGCGGGTGCAAGCCCATGGCCATCGCCATCATGTTGAACGGCAGGACGTTCTTCAGCAGCGACTCGGCCGTGACCGTGCCGCCGTCCGGCGCACGGTGGACGAAGTTGAAGAAGTTGTGCGGGTTCGGACCGTCAAAGCCGCCGCCGATGCCAATCCACGTCAGATTCAGCGGCCCCTTGTAGACGCCCTTGCGCACCAGGCGGTCGAGCGTTTCGAGCGCATGGATGCCGGTAAGCTGGAAGTGCGGCTGGATGCCCGATGCCTGCAGGCGGCGCAGGTGTTCCTCAACCCAGGCCGGACCCGCGGGCACCGTCATTTCGCTGTAGGCTGCCATGAGCGCAGGATTGGCCAGCGACGTGCCTTCCAGGTATTCCGGATAGAGCAACTCCATGATGTTCATCTGCGTGGTGTTGATCGCGACCGTCACCTGATCGGGCTTCGGGTCGAGATCGGCCAGCATGTGACGCGTGTCGTCGGACAGCCACTTCGCGGCCTGGCCGTCGTCTTCCGGTGCAAACGAGATCGAGCCGCCCACCTGGATGATCATGTCCGGCACGGCCGCACGCACACCCGCGATCAGTTCATTGAACTTCGACAAGCGCTTGGAGCCCTTGCCATCCAGCTCGCGCACATGCAGGTGCAGCACCGTTGCGCCGGCCTCGTAGCAGTCGACGGCCTTCTGGATCTGCTCGTCCATCGTCACTGGAATATCTTCAGGAAAGTCTTCCGGCATCCATTCCGGGCCGTACGGAGCCGTCGTGATGACTACCTTGTCCTGATTCTCCGGGTGCAGCGAGTCGTCGAGAAATTGCATCGTTTCCTCCAGAAATAGTTGGATGTTTTTACTTCCGCGTCAGGCACATGTCGACGCGTCAGGAAATGGAACAGTGAGGCGAAGATACGGCAATCCGGAGATACAGATTTCGTTTTTGGTGACATTGTTTTATGATTTGACGACACTGCGTGTTAACACCAATCCCGCGCCAATGGGCTTCGCGCGTGAGGAAAAGAAGGAGATCGAATGCAAAGCATGGTGAGGTCGTCGACACTGCACGGGTATTTCGACGTGGCGAGAGGCTTGGGTCTCAACCCCTATGAGCTTGTGCAGGCGGTCGGTCTCGATGCCGTGGCGCTGGCGAACCCCGATGAACGGATCCCGGCTGACGGCGCCTGCCGGTTGCTCGAAGCGACGGCGGCGAAAGCGTCGTGTTCGACACTCGGGCTGCAGATCGCGCAGACCCGCCAGCAGTTCGGCAGCGGCGTCATCAACGTTCTGCTCGCCCACAAGCGCACGCTCCGTGAGGTGCTACTGGCGGCTGCCCAGTACCGCTATCTGCTCAACGAAGCGCTGGGTGTTTACATCGAAACGACCGGCGACACGGTGACGATCCGCGAAGAGATTGTCGCCGAACCGGGTACCCCGACAGTCCAGGCGATCGAACTGGCAGTCGGCGTGCTGTCCCGCCATTCCAGCGCGCTCCTCGGCGCCCACTGGAAACCGCACAGCGTGCACTTCACCCACGCACCGCCGCCCGATCTCACCTTCCATCGCCGGTTCTTCGGCTGTCCGATCACATTCGAAAGCGACTTCAACGGATTCGTTTGTGCGGCAGCGGACCTCGATTATCCGAACCCGAATGCAGACCCCGTGCTGGTCCGGTATGCGGAAAATCTCGCCAATCCGCTAAACAGTACGGCGGCAAATTCAATTGCGCTGGATGTGCGCAAGACGATTTACCTGCTATTGCCCCTCAGTCAGGCTTCAATCGAACTGGTGGCGCATCAACTGAATCTGACGGTGCGCACCCTGCAGCGCCAGCTTGATTCGGCCGGTTCCAGTTTCTCGGGCATCGTTGAAGAAGTGCGGCGCGATCTTGCTGTGCGCTACCTGCTCAACCCACGCTATCCGATCGGCCGGGTCGCCGCCCTGTTGGGCTACACCAACCAGGGGGCGTTTACGGTCTGGTTCCAGAAGCGTTTTGGTATGACGCCCCGTGAGTGGCGTAGTCGCCACCGAAAGTGAACATGCACGGGGGCGTGATGGCATCTGCGGCGAATCAGGAACGCTCACCCTAACGCGCGGCATCCGGCAGGTCGCGCAGATAGGTCCGCCGGCAAAGCGCGAACGCCATGGCTGCTGGAATGGACACCAGTTGCGCCAGTTGAAGCGCGCCGAGCAAGCCCACCTTGTCCGCGAGCACGCCGGTAATGAACGGCCCCGGAGCCGCGCCGATCAGGTTGTACGCCAAGGCAAGGATCGCGAGAGCGGTAGCGTGAACAACAGGATTCGCGAGGTTGGCGACCGAGGCGCCCGCTGGCCCCCACGGACCGGCTGCCACCAGTGCGCCGACCGCGATCAGGATGATCTGTGCATGACCTGCAGGCAGGCGGAACGCGACGGAGAGCACCCCACACGACAACAGGCAAAAGCCGATGCCAAATGAAACCTTGCGGGCGGGAGCGCCACGGCCCGCCCAGTCAGTCAACACCCCACAGAGCGTCATACCGATACCGCTCAGGACGAACATCCCCGCCGCGGACATGGCCGCCTTGCCCGGCGCCATCCCGTAGTAACGGTTGAGATAGCTCGGCATCCAGGCCAGCAGCGAATAGAGCGCGAAGGACTGGAGGCCACCGCCGAGGTAAGCGCAGATCAGGGCACGCGAGCCGAAAACAGAGCGAAGGGTGTCCCAAACCGAAAGGCCCGCGCCTGGTCGCACAGCCGCACCCTGTTGAATATGGCGCGCCAACCTGCGCTCCGTGACAGTCAGGCTATATACCCCGGTCACAACCAGCCCGACGACGGCCATCACCGAGAACGCCGCCCGCCAGCCATAGTGGGTCGCAACGGAGCCGCCAAGCGCCGTGCCGAGCACCGCGCCGAAGATCCCAGCGGAGGTGAAAGCGCCCGCCAGTGTCGCGCGCACCTTGGGTGGAAAGACGCTCATGATGACGGCCAGCCCGACGCTGCCGTAGGCTGCCTCGCCTACGCCAACGAAGAACCGCGCAGCCAGCATCTGGCCATAGTTCGCCGCGAACCCGCAGCACAGTGTGGCGATACTCCATACCACCGCCATCAGCGCGATGCTACGCGCGCGGCCCCTGCGATCTGCCAGCAGCGACAATGGCATGGTCAGTATCCCGACCATCAGCGCCACCACGCCGCTCAGGCTGCCCAGTTGAGCATCCGTCAGAGTCCACGCGGCCTTCAGTTGAGGAAACACGGCGCTCAGGACCTGCCGCGACATATAGTCAGAAAGAAGCAGGGCAAGGACAAGTGCAAATACGGCCCACGGGTAAGCCCGTGAGCGTGGTGACGCGCCGGCTAGATCGGCGCTTCCGGTTTCGGCTAGATTTAATCCCATTGTGATTCGTCTCCTGTCGGTTCTGGCTCTTCTGCGTTCTGGCGGGCGTTCAGCGCGAGCGAGAACCCTCAGGCGCGGCGCATCAGACTGAAGCTTTGCGCGGATGGGCCGCCATCCGGCTGGCTGGCAAGGAACATCGCGAGCGGAACGACGTCCTCCGGTTCCTTGAGCCACTCTTCGTTGAACTGACACTTGCCGCCAAAATCAGTCATCGCGGTACGCACGGGCCCAGGGATCAGCTCATTGACACTGATGTTGGCGTCCAGAAGCTCCAGCGCGAGGGTTTGCGTAAGCAGCCACATTCCCGCCTTCGAGCAGCCATAGGCGGACAGGTTGGCATTGGGACGCTGCCGCAGCCCCGAGCCCATCAGGATCAGCTTGCCCGCGCCGCGCCGGCGGAGATGCGGAATCGCCGCGCGCGCGGTATTGAACGCGCCAACGAGGTTCACGTCGATCACCTCCTTCCAGAGTTTCGGGTCGGAGTGTTCGACCGTCCCGGTCACGGTGCCCACGCCCGCATTGGCAAGCACAATGTCCACGCCGTCGAACGCCCGAACCGCTCCCGAAAACAGCGCCTGGACCGATTCGTAGTTCGCTACGTCTGAGGGGATCGCGATCGCTCGACCGCCCTGCGCGGTGATCAACGCGACGGTTTCATTGATCTCCCCGCCTGAGCGTGCGCTGCACACGACAGCTGCCCCCGCTTTCGCATAGGCAAGTGCAATAGCGCGGCCGATGCCGCGACCTGCGCCCGTGATGACGGAGACCTTTCCTCGCAGCGCTGTGTTTTCCACCGAATTCATTTGCCTCTCCAGAATCAACCGTTGTTCTCGAGAAGCTTAACGGTCTGCTTTCGCGACGGTACTCCTGAATACCCGGCCCCCCGTTGCTGGGGGGAGCCTTCAGGCGGCCACGCCGGTAGTCTTTGGGCGCATCGGCCGGATCATCCGTTCTCCCCGGCCGGCTTGAGCTCGAGCGCAACCTGAAAGGAGTAGTCGTATGACACTGGATAACAAGATCGCCCTCGTGACGGGCGGTGCCCGAGGTCTCGGAAAGAGCATTGCACTGGATTACGCACGTGCCGGCGCCCAGGTCATCATTTGCGACGTCAACGAGGAAAACCTGAACGCCGCGCGTGAGGAAGTGACCGCCGCGGGGACACACGAATGCATGGCTCAGGTATGCGACGTTTCCTCCAGCGCTCAGGTGGCAAACCTCTTCGCGAGCATCGCGGCGCGCTTTGGGCGTCTGGACGTGTTGGTCAACAACGCGGGAATCGGGCCGATCGGTCCCGAGGACGACGCGCGGCGCAACAGGCACTGGGACTACATGACAACCCCAGTGCCGAGACAGGCACTGGGCTTCACCAGCTCGATGTCAGACGAACAATGGCATCGCTACTGGGGCGTCAATGTTCACGGCGTGTTCTACTGCACGCGCGAAGCCTTGCGGATCATGGAGCCTCAAGGCAGCGGCAAGATCATCAACATTGCGTCGATTGCCGGGATGTCTACCATCAGCGCCCATAGTCCGCACTATTCCGCGACGAAAGGTGCAGTGATTACATTCACGCGTACGGTGGCGGCAGAAGTGGCCGGCGGGAACATCTACGTAAATGCGATCGCGCCGGGCGGCATCCAGACGCCGGATTTCGAAAAGTACTTCGCGCGCTCAACCGAGGAGCAAAAGAACAGGCTCATGCAACTGATTCCGCTAGGCCGGTTCGGGAAGATGGAGGAGTACGCCTCGCTTGCGGTCTACCTTGCGTCCGACAATCACTATCTGGTGGGTCAGATCATTTCGCCCAACGGCGGCGCCGTCTAAGCATCGTTCTATATAACCGATCAATTCGTTCTATATTCTGTGTTGGAATATAGAATCTGTCATCGCGATAATTCCTCCGTTATCTGGTCACTGAAATACCGAG
The DNA here is from genome assembly GCF_013177695.1 of Paraburkholderia solitsugae. Classification (GTDB taxonomy): domain Bacteria; phylum Pseudomonadota; class Gammaproteobacteria; order Burkholderiales; family Burkholderiaceae; genus Paraburkholderia; species Paraburkholderia solitsugae. The sequence goes on from NZ_WOEY01000135.1 coordinate 61,248, forward strand.
GACGCGATGTCGACCCCACTCGAACCCCATGCTTTAACCGGAAGGCTCCCGGTCGAATCCAGTCACCTCGCCTGGGTGCGAACCCATGCGCCAGGCGTTGCCCTATGCATCGCCGTCACGCTGGCCGCTTTCGGGTTGCAACTGGCTGAGGAGCGTATGTTCGGGCGCGCCTGGCTGGAAGCATTGGTCCTCGCCATCCTCATAGGCACGGCGGTGCGAAGTGTCTGGACGCCAGCCTCTCGCTGGCACGCCGGGATCAATTTCAGCGCCAAGACATTGCTGGAAATTGCCGTGGTCCTGCTGGGCGCCTCGCTCAGCACCCAAACCCTTAAGGCGGCCGGGGTGGGACTGCTGGCAGGCATCGTAGCGGTCGTCGCGGTGGCCATCGTGGTCAGCTACGGGACCGGGCGCCTCCTTGGTTTGCATCACCGGATGGCCTTGCTGGTCGCATGCGGCAACTCGATTTGCGGCAACTCGGCGATCGCCGCCGTTGCTCCAGTGATCCGGGCGCATAGTGACGACGTGGCCGCGTCGATTGCGTTTACCGCAGTGCTTGGCGTCATCGTCGTGCTCGGACTGCCACTGCTGATTCCTGTGCTGCACCTTAGCAACCTGCAATATGGTGTACTGGCCGGACTGACTGTCTACGCGGTTCCGCAAGTGCTTGCTGCAACGATCCCTGTTTCGGCGCTCAGCGCCCATCTCGGAACGTTGGTCAAACTGGTCCGTGTGCTGATGCTCGGCCCCGTGATCCTTGTCCTGTCAATCGGCTCGCGTCGTGGTGCAGGGGCTGCTGCATTGCCGGGTGCGTCGAAGCAAGCGCGCCTCGCCTGGCACAAAGTTGTGCCTTGGTTCATCATTGGCTTCCTGGCGCTGGTCATCCTCCGTTCGGCTAACGTCTTTCCGACGGCGATGCTACCTCCGATCAGCAGCACGGCGAACGTGTTGACGATTATTTCGATGGCGGCACTCGGTCTGGGCGTTGATGTGCGAATGTTCGCCAAAGCCGGCCCCCGTGTGACACTGGCGGTGGTGCTGTCGATCGTCGCGCTCGCGCTCATCAGCCTCGTACTGATTCGCGTGCTAGGCATGGCCTAAAAAGGTTAGAGGTCCGCTGAAAAACATGACGCTCGATCAACTTCGTATCTTTGTTGCGGTTGCGGAGCAGCAGCATGTGACGCGTGCGGCCAACGTACTCGCGCTTTCGCAATCGGCGGTGAGCAGTTCGATCGCCGCCCTCGAAGCGCAGTATGACGTCAAGCTGTTCCACCGGATTCGCCGGAATATTGTGCTGACTGACGCCGGCCAGCAGTTTCTCAACGAAGCCCGTGCGGTGCTTACCCGTGCCTCATCGGCCGGGAACATGTTGGCTGATCTGGCCGGAATGCGGCGCGGTGCGTTATCGCTTGCGGCGAGTCAGACGGTGGCAAATTACTGGATACCGAAGGTGATGCAACGCTTCCATGCGGCCCACCCCGGCGTCTCGCTCAAGCTCTCAATCACGAATACCGGACAAGTCGTTCGGCAGGTCGCCGAGGGTGCCGTCGATCTGGGTTTCGTGGAAGACCAGGTAGACACCGATGGTCTCGATGTGCGCGCGGTGGCCCAGGACGAACTGGTGTTAGTAGTCGCCCCCGGCCACCCCTGGGCCAGTCACGATTCGACGGCTGCCGATATTATTGACTTGCGCGATAGCGCCTGGGTGCTGCGTGAACAGGAATCGGGTACACGCGGGATCTTCGAAAAGATGGTGCGAAGCTTGGGGGGCGATCCCTCTGGGTTCGAGATCGCGCTGGAGCTTCCGTCGAACGAAGCGGTACGCTCCGCGGTCGAGGCCGGTGCTGGCGCAACCGTGATGTCCCGTCTGGTCGCGGCTTCCTCACTCAGTGCCGGGACGCTGATAGCACTCCGTTGGCCGCTGCCGCCGCGGGATTTCCTGATGCTGCGTCACCAGCAGCGTTATGTGACGGAGGCGATGCGCGTGTTCTTCGAGATGGCGTCGGAATGAGACAGTCTTGAAGATCGAACGCCGCGCGCTCAATGTGCGCGTGCCACTACGGTATCCGCGACCATCTGCCAGACGTCAACCTGCGCTACACCTTCTGCAATCCGAATAATCCAGTCAACCGATGGGTGATCTGTCCGAAGGCAGCCTCGGGCGGAGATCGACCTATTTGAAAGAATGCCACGCCAGCGTTTCGCGATTGTGTGGCGCACAATATAGTCAAACGATAGAACGAACCTGAAGGAGCCCCCCATGAAAGACCATTCCCACGGCGTGGACACGCGCCGCCGCAAGATGCTTCTCGGTCTTGCCGCCGGCGGTCTCGCCGGCACCATGGCCGGCTGGAACCGCAGCGCGTGGTCAGCGGAGAGCATCAACCTGCCATTCGCTGGCGGCGAGCGCGACTTGACGAGCGCGTTTCCGCAGAAAGGCGAGATGCTGCTGCTGCGAACCCGTCCGCCGTTGCTGGAGACACCGTTTTCCGTCTTCGATCGAGGCGTGTTCACGCCTAACGACCAGTTTTTTGTGCGCTGGCACCTCGCCGATATTCCCACGAAGATCGACGGCGCCGCATTTCGCCTGAACGTTCACGGACAGGTTGAACGAGCGCTCAGCCTGAGCCTGACCGAACTGCGGACCCAGTTCGAACCGGTTGAACTCGCAGCGGTGAATCAGTGCTCCGGTAACTCGCGAGGATTCTACGATCCGCGCGTGGCGGGTGCTCAATGGGGCAACGGCGCGATGGGCAATGCGTTATGGACCGGGGTCCGTCTGCGCGATATCCTGGATCGCGCGGGTATTAAGGGCAGCGCCGTGCAGGCCCGCTTTAACGGGCTCGACGCAGGCGTCCTCCCGGGAACGCCTAAATTCATGAAATCGCTCGACATCGACCATGCGCGCGATGGCGAAGTGATAATCGCCTATGCGATGAATGGTCAGCCATTGCCGCTGCTGAACGGCTTTCCGCTGCGCCTGATTGTGCCCGGCTGGTATTCGACCTACTGGGTGAAAATGCTCAACGATATCGAGGTGCTGGATCGCCCGGACGACAACTTCTGGATGTCAAAGGCCTACCTGATACCCGACACCCCCCATGCCAGCATCACGCCGGGCCAAACCGGCGTTAAGATGGTGCCGATCAACCGGATGGTCCCACGCTCGTTCTTCACCAATCTCACGAATGGCCAGAATGTGCCCGCCGGCAAGCCGCTCACCGTACGCGGCATCGCCTTTGGCGGAGACACCGGCGTGCGCGATGTCAGCGTGTCGTCAGACGGCGGCGCGACCTGGGTGTCCACGCGGCTCGGCCACGATCATGGCAAATACAGCTTCAGGCAATGGGAAACGCACTTGGTCCCGCAGGTCGGCCCCATGGAACTGAAAATCAAGGCGACGAACACCATGGGGGTCGTGCAGCCGGATACCGCAAACTGGAACGCTGCGGGCTTCATGCGCAACGTCGTCGAATCCATCAAGCTGATGGTTTCCTGAGGAGCGGAACATGAAAAGTCCAAACGCGTTGATATTGATTCTGCTCGCTACCGTCGGCATCTCGGCCGCCTTCGCCGAAACCGCACAGAAAGCGCCGTCGGCGGCAGCCTTGAATCGCACCGTCAGTGTTACCCTCCCTGATAGTGAGCGGGTTTTCCCACCGGGCGCCGGTGCCGAGATCGCCAACTCGCAGTGCATGATCTGTCATTCGGCGGGCATGGTTACGCGCCAGCCGCCATTGAGCTTCGGTGAGTGGAAGGCGGAGATCAACAAGATGCGCACCGCGTACGGCGCCCCCCTACCCGCGGAGCAGGTTGAAGAACTCGCTACGTATCTGACCGCGATCAAGGGTAAACAGTAGAACTGTCGCTACACGGCGACACGAAGTTCCGCATCGGCTGGCACGTCGAAGGCCCGCCCCCACCCTCTAAAAGAAAGGAGCCCTACATGCAATCATCACGTCGTCACTTCATGATACTGGCCGCTTCGCTGGCCTCATCCGTTGCGCTCTCGGGCAAGGCGTCGGCCGAGACGCCCGCGGTTTCCGAAAGCGATCCGACCGCACAGTCGCTTGGCTATAAGGCGGACGCGACACACATCGACAAGGCTAAATATGCGAAGTATCAGCCGGGCCAGGCGTGCGCCACCTGTCAGCTCTATCAGGGCAAGCCTGGCGATGCGTCTGGTCCGTGCCCGATCTTTGCCGGTAAGCAGGTCTCGGCGAAGGGGTGGTGCAGCGCGTATGTGAAGAAGGCCTGAAGCCGCACCTGACAATGGCACCACCTGAGCTTGCCGCTCACACAACTAACGTTGTGTGAGCGGCAAGACTGCAGCCAAGCGGCTTTTTTCAAGTGCGCACCGCATGAATGCGGTGCGCACCTGTCCCTCCTCGTTGATCAGCCCTCGCCCTTCAACTCGATCAGGAGATCCTTTGCGCCCACACGGTCACCCGCCTGGACATGCACGGCGGCAATCTCACAGTCGCGCTCCGCCGCAATGTGGGTTTCCATTTTCATCGCTTCCAATGCGACGAGCGTCGTACCGGCTGCGACCCGCTGCCCCGGCTGTACCGCAACGGTCACGATCGAACCCGGCATGGGAGCCGCGACATGCAGCGGATTCGAGGGATCGGCCACCGGGCGGCTGTGCCGCGCCGTCCCCGCCTGTGCAGTAGTGCGCTGCTCGATCAGGGCCGTGCGCGATTGTCCGTTCAACTCGAACTGAACCTTGATCATGCCGGACTCGGTATCGGCGTGCTTCCCTTGCAGGGCGACGAGCAAGGTTTTGCCCGGCGCAATGTCGATCGCCACTTCCTCCTGCGGCTGCAATCCATAGAGGAAAGCCGGCGTCGGCAGCACCGAGGTGTCGCTATAGGCACGCAGGTGCGCGAAGTAATCGCCTGTCTGCTTCGGGTACATGAGGTAGGAAGCCAGTTGCTGGTCGTCCAGTGCCTGTTCGCATAGAGCTTTGCCCTGCGAACGCGCCGCTTCCAGATCGACCGCCGCAAGCGCGTCGCCTGGCCGGTAAGGCGCAGGCGGCTCGCCCCTCAGCACCTTGCGTGACAGTTCCACCGGAAAGCCGTCGGGCGGGAAAC
>NZ_WOEY01000136.1 GCF_013177695.1 Paraburkholderia solitsugae
TCATGGCTCTGCTCCTGTTGAGGAACGAGGCGGCTTGCCTCGTACCTGACATGAAAACAGAGCTGGTTTCCTCCCGGGTACCACCAGAGCTCAGCCGGAGCCCCCTACCGCGCGAGCGGTTTCGTCCATTGGCCGCCTTGCGTCCTTGGTGTCGACGCCCACCGAACCCCGGCGAGCGACCGGACTGAACCCCGTGCCATACTTGCGAATCCCATCGCCCATATGTCAACGACCTTGATGACCGCCTTTTCCGCGTCCATCGGCTTTAACTTCAATCCGCTCGACCGCCGCTCCGACAAGCGGGACGACCACGCCTTCGTCGAGCATCTACGTAGCGACCCGGCCGCGCGCTTTCTCGTCTTCGACGGCGACGTCCCCTTGCTCAAGCGAGGCAGCGAGTATGACCCGTGGTTCGTCGCCAGCGAGACCGTTGCCTTTGGCCAGCCGCTTCATAGCGTCTTCCTCGGGGAGGATACCGACGGCGGCGGCCGCTTCGCGCTCGGCTTCGCGCTCAACCTTGCGCCAGAGGACCCATCGCCAGGCACCGGCTATGACCGCATCGACCTTCGCTCGCTCGCGTTGCAAGACCTCGTCGCTGCGGGAGCGCTCGGAATACTGGCCGAGGCGAAGTCGATGCTCGACTGGCATCGCCGCCACTCCTTCTGCGCAAACTGCGGCTCTGTAAGCCGCGTCACGACGGCCGGCTGGCAACGCATCTGCGATGTTTGCGGCGCACGCCATTTCCCGCGGGTGGATCCAGTCGTGATCATGCTGGTGATAGACGGCGAACGGTGTCTGCTCGGACGCCAGCGCCATTTCGCCCCTGGAATGTACTCGGCGCTTGCTGGTTTTGTTGAACCGGGCGAGACCACGGAAGACGCCGTGCGCCGCGAAGTGATGGAGGAGGCTCGCGTGAAGTGTGCACGGGTTGTCTACTTCGCGTCGCAGCCGTGGCCGTTTCCTTCATCGCTGATGATCGGCTGCTTTGCGCAGGCGAGCGATACCGACATCGTCGTCGATACGGACGAACTCGAAGACGCCCGCTGGTTCTCGCGCCAGGAGGTTGCGGCGATGCTCGCGGGAACGCATGCGGATGGTCTGTCGACGCCCAAGCCGTTCGCCATTGCCCATCATTTGCTCCAGGCGTACGTCGAGAAGGGTGGCTCGGTATTGCTCATCTGAGCGCCCCGCAAAAGGAGCGCTTGCAATTGCACAGGATCGCCTGGTGCGCGAGGCCAGAAGCTGGATCGCTCACTCAGGCGTAAGGCGTCGGTGGGGACCGATTCTCGCCGCCCCCTAGGCTTATTCCGTCGGCCCGATTCAAATGGTGCGCGACGACCCATTCATCTCAAGCTGGACTTCCGATTGTTGACCATCTTGGGCAATGCGTCGAACGTCTCAAACTGGCCGCCAATGACCCGCTGAAGGCGGCGCTCTCCCCATTGCTCACGATCCTCATCGCGTTGCCGGTGCTTTTCAGGCCCCTCTTTTCAACGCATACGGGCGGGGACCGACCGGCTGCTTTCCCGTCACCAGGATTCGTCGAGATGTCCCGAAAGGAAAAGGGCCAACTAACCGCGGAGATCTCTGCCGAGATACGCAGCGACCGCCTCTGTCAGCGCGAAGCCGTGCAATTCCTCCGGCGATGCCAGATGCGCGGCGACAATCTCACGATTATCAAGCCGCAGCTCGGGTACGCAATCAAGGTGCAGTTCAAAGAAATGCACCCGGTCTCTTCGCCCGTCCCAAATGCCGCAGGCGCTGCCCGCGGGGAGTAATGGGTACGACGAGAGGCCAATTTCCTCCTCCATTTCGCGCTGCGCCGCTGCATCAGGCGTCTCACCGGGCCGGACACTACCGCCTGGAAAATTCCACTCGGTCCGGTACGATGACTTCACAAGCAACAGGGCCCGCCCGACATAGATTGCTACTAGCGCGCCCTCATGGCGAGGCCGTCGAAGGGTCCACCAGGCGCGAGCGAGCTGGAATCCGAGGCGAAGCACCATGCGCCAGACAGAGTCGATAAGCATCGCCGGTCGCACTCGCTCAAGGCTCGGCATGAGGTCTCTCCTTTCCTTTCGTGGTCAGATGATCTTCCGGGTCGCCGCGTCGTGCGGCTTAGGTCATTCGGCGTCTGTCACACCACTGCCTGAAAACCGTAGTTTAGCCAGCGGCTGCTCTCGCACGGGATAGCCATTGTCAACAATTCAAGGGCGTATGTCGACCGGCCGTTCATGGCCGATATTCGCCCATTGAACGACCGGCTCAACCCCTCATTTCAGCCAGAATCTGTTCGGCGAGAAAATCACAGGGCGGTCGGCCGGACCGGGCACTGCGGGCAAGGACGACTTCGAGTTCATCCAGAGGCGGCAACCCTTCGTTCTGCGACAGCTGAACAAGGTGCCCCGGTACGCTGCATCTTGCGAGGGGCGCTATCGCGAGTCCTGCTTCGACCATGCTGATAAGGCCCAACAGACTCGGGCTTTCGTAGGACATCCGGTATTTGATATTTTCCCGCTGAAGCGCGCTGATGGCATAGGCGCGTGCCGTACTGCCATGAGCGAAAACGGCGAGTGGAAGCGGGCGCTCCTTCCACACTTTCCTGGTGGGCGACCCGGCCCACACCATCGGCTCGAACCGGACGAATTGGCCGGCGATGCCCTTCGTTTTCGTGATGCACGCCAGATCCAGTGTGTTGTCTTTGAGCAATGGAGCGAGTGCACTGCTGGGCAGGCCGATCACCCGAATTTCGACACGCGGATGAGCAACCGCGAACTTTCCCAGAACATGGGGCAGCAACGATGAAGCGTAGTCGTCAGGAACGCCGATGGTGACGCGGCCCTTCATCTCCGGGCGAACGACCGACGCCCATGCTTCCTCCCGCATCGCAAGCATTCGACGGCCATAGTCGAGGAGCGTCTTTCCCTCTGCGGTAATCGTCACGTTACGGGTGCTTCGCACAAAGAGCGGTTTTCCCAACGCTTCTTCAAGCGTCTTGATCTGCATGCTCACCGCCGACGGCGACCGATGCACGGACTCCGCACCTCGAACAAACGACCCTGTATCGGCGACCGCCACCACCATTTCAAGCACATCCAGATCGAGTTTTTTCACATTCGTCAGAAAATCTGAGTAATGGATTCAGTTTAATTCGTTTTACTCGCGTATGTATCGAACCGATACTGCTCACCATGATTACTTGAAGGGAGCCCGCGAAAATGCACGGCACGGCATCGATTTACGGATTTCTGGCGGTCGGCGGAATGCTTGCTGTGACACCGGGCCCGAACATGGTCTACGTGATGTCGCGCTCGATTGCGCAAGGACGCACGGCCGGGCTGATATCGCTCGCGGGCGTCATGCTCGGATACCTCTTTTACATGTTTGGTGCGGCGTTCGGCATCACGGCGTTTTTCCTGAGCGTGCCTTATGCAGGCAGCGTTCTGGGCGCAGGGGGCGCTGTGTACCTCTTCTATCTGGCGCGGCAGGCTGTGAAGCCTGGTGGCCGTTCTCCCCTGGAGGTTCGCGATCTGCCTCGCGAACAGCCTCGCCGGCTCTTCGCGATGGGCGCAACGACCAGTCTGTTGAATCCCAAGCTCGCGATGATCTTTCTGTCGCTCCTGCCGCAATTCATCAACTATCAGGACGGCAGCGTGCTCAGGCAATCGCTCGTGCTCGGTTCGTCGTTGATTGTCGCGTTCGCATCGGTCAATGGCTTCGTGGCCGTCTGCTCCGGCAGCATGGCAACGTTCCTCTCCAGCCGCCCGGGACTCCTGCTGGCTCAACGCTGGACGATGGGCGTTGTTCTGGCTGTCCTCGGCGCACACATGACGATCGATGCATTGAAGCTGGGGGGCCTCTATTGAGCTGCGTTTCAAAATCATGGAAGGCGCCGTAGCGGCCGTGGCTCCAGCCTTCCTGATCACGCCCGTAACGCACACGCAGTTTGCCCTGCGCTCTACGGCGCTTGCGTTGTGTCGAGAAGGCGGGCGGCTTCACGCCTCGCCTGCTCGGCCTCACGCGGCCGTTGGGTCTGACTGAAGAGCGTTTCCAGGTTGCCGAGTGTCCGTGCTTCATCCTGACGGTAGGCCACGGGATTATCTCGAGACAGGGTCCGGTAAAGGTCCAGCGAATTCCGGTAGGCGTCTTCCGCCTCGCGTGGCCGCCCGGTGTGACTGAAAAGGACACCTAGATTGTTCAGCGTCCGCGCTTCGTCCGACTGGTAGGTTGTCGGGTTGTCCCGGGCGAGCGCACGATAGATTTGCAACGCCTCCTGATAAGCCTGCTGCGCCTCCTTCGGCCGTTGCGTGGCACGATAGAGCGCGCCAAGATTGGTGAGCGTGCGCGCCACATCGGGCCGATAGACTGCCGGACTCTCCCGGGCAAGCTGCTGCCGGATCGTTAGCGCCTCCTTGTAGGCATGCTCTGCTTCCTGGTGTTGCTGCATGGCGCTATAGAGGTTCCCGAGATTGTTGAGCGTACGCGCGAGTGCCGGGCGATAGGCCGCGGGGTTGCCGCGCACAAGCGCCTGCTGGATGTTCAGCGCCTCGCGATACGCCTTCTCAGCATCGCTCGTGCGTTGTGTGGCATCGTACAGGATGCCGAGGTCGTTCAGCGTCGTCGCGATATCAGGCTTGTAGGTTGTGGGATCGCGATAGGCCAATGCACGATCGATACCCAGCGCTTCGCGGTAGGCATCCGCGGCCTCCTGCAGGCGCTGTGTATCGCGATACAGGACGCCGAGGTCGTCAAACGTTTCCGCCACAGCGGGGCCGTAGGCCACAGGGTTCTGTCGCGCCAGTGCCCAATGGATCTCCAGCGCCCGCAGATAGGCGGCCTCCGCTTCCTTGGGCCGTTGCAGCCCAACGTAGAGATCGCCAAGCTTGTCCAGCGTGCGTGCAATCTGGGGTTGGTAGGCGGCGGGCTTCTCCTGCGCAAGCACCTGATAACGCGACAGCAGCGCGTGGTAAATCGGTTCCGCGCGTTCTAACTCGCGCTGCGCTTGCAAAGTGTCGGCAAACGCCGTTGCAATGTCGGTGTCTTCCGGTTGCAACGCGTAGGCCTTCTCCAGATAAGGCAGTGCATTCTGTGGCGCGAAGCGCAGCAACTCGATTTCGCCAGCCTCATAACAACGCGCCGCGAACACCTGTGGGGTCCCCTGGTTTTCGGCAAGCAGCCTGGTGAGCAGTGTTGATGCCCCATCCAGATCGACGCGCTTGAGCGCGTCGTCTATCTGCGGTTCAAGAGGATCGGAACTTCGTACGATTGACGATCGGCGCAGCAGATCCTCGTAACGTACGGCCCATTTTCGGGCTTCGGCAACCGGGTCCGCGTCGGGCTGCGCCCTGATTTGCCCAGCAAGGTGTTCGATTAGCGGTTCGATATGGGTGAACGCGACATCGGTCTTGCGCCCGGCGCGGCCAGATTGCGCATACACGGCACCCAGCATGACGTTGGCCGCCCTCGCAAGCGAGACTATCTGCGCACTGGAGAGCCCGGCGCCCTTTACCGCGCGGCTCAACTCGGCAGTCATGCGGTTGAGAGCCCGGACGGGGATACCGCAATCGGCCTGTACCTTGAAGCCGTCTTTGACATCGACCTCGGAGAACGCCGGAGAACACGAACTCGCGTCCGCAGCCCGGCATCCCACGAACAGCACGGCCATCGCCACGCCCGACAGAATCTTGCGCGCACTCATGTCCCGCGGGCCCGCAGTCAGATCAGGCGCGCACCTGGATACGATTGACGACGCCCCCGATAGCATCCAGACACCAGGCGTCCTGCTCCGCCTGCCGTTTTTCGGCTTCGGTCGCCACCCAACCTGCTAGCGTGATCTTCTGGTTTTCCACGTTGATGGTGATCTGCTCGGCGCGCACGCGCAGATCGGTTTCCAGCACCAGGTGCAGGACCTCGGAAATTTCATCATCGCCGTCCGCTTCGGCGGGCACCAGCTCCAGCAGGTTCACCACGTCGCGGCAGCCGCCGACCCACCAGGCCGTCACACTCGCCAGGTGCCGGTGAGACAGGCTGATCACTTGCCCCGTCAAGGTCACCACACCGTCCTCGACCGTCACCTCGATGACGCCGCTGCCGTCGTTGCCCGCCTCGTCCATGGTGCCGCGCAGCACCTCGAGCTCGCCCTTGACGCGTGCACAGATCACGCAATTGCGGAAATCCACCGCCTGCGCCAGCCGTTCGCCGATATGTGTGCGCAACTCGCCATCAGCGACCGGCGGGTTGGCGGCGACACGTAGCTGGTCGACCAGAGGCTTGCCCTCGCTGTGTCGCTGGGTCAACCGAAGAAGGCGTTTCTTGGAGGTGACATCCGGTACCTCGCCTGCCACGGTCAAGGCACCGCCGTCGAAACTCATATGAATGGGATGATTGTGGAGCTTCAGGTGTGATTCGCGTTCGAAGGCGGCCATCACCTGCTTCAGGACCGTATCGCTGCGTTGCATGATCTGCCTCGCGCAAAGGTTGGGTGACGCAGCGCGCTTTTTGCCGCGCTGCGCACACCAGGCCGCACCAGGCGGGCACCGCTCACATTGGCATACCCTGCATACGACGGGCGAAGCGTGCCCGCTCGGCCCGGTCCATCAGATCCAGGAATTGATCCGTGCCCATGTGAATCAGCTCTTCATGATCGCCGGCTTCGAAATAAACGTCCGGCTGCAGGGCGAGGCTCTCGTCAAGATAGGTTTGCATGCCATAGGCCGTACAGACCGGCGGAAGCGCGCCCGCCTCGCAATCCTTGAACAACTCCCGCAGATCGGTCTCTTTGGCTAGCAGGAGATGGCGTCCGGTCTTCGCCCAAAGCTCGGACAGCCGCACGGCGTAGGTCGACGGCAGCACAGCCGCCACATAGCCGTGCTCGTCTTCAAACAGCACGGTCTTGGCAAGGCGATCGCCCGGAATGTGCGCTGCCGCCGCGGTTTCGACGCTGGAATGACTGTACGGATGATGCACAACTTCGTACTGCGAGCCCTTGCTGCGCAGGCAGTCCTGGAGCGTGGCTGACATTGACATGACGCACCTCCGCTGGAAGGAAGGAAACAGGAAACGACTTCGGAAAGTTCTTTAAGAATAGTTCGCTTTCGCTCGCGTGTGAAAAACATGCGGACGGCAGCGCCGTGACCGCGCAGGCGCGACAACGAACGGAACGATTACCCCGCATGGCACACGGGTCCATTTTCGCTAATACTGACCCCAGATCTCGACCAGCACGATGCCCCCCCGATACCGGGTCGCCAGTAACGATCGACTTACAATAGGACGGCAATCGTCGAGCCCGAACCGTCGCGGACAGTCCTCTACAAAGCGTGAGGCTGTCACTGAGCGACCGGCCACCGGTCGTAGCCAACCGCAATCCATCGCTGCCACAACGAATTCACCCGATACCCATCTATGCGGAAACTGCCTTCACTCAGCGCGCTTAGGGCCTTTGAGGCTGCTGCGCGACATCGTCATTTCGGCAGAGCCGCCGACGAACTGTGTGTGACGCATAGCGCCATCAGCCATCAGGTGCGCTCACTGGAAGCCGTGCTTAAAGTCACGCTGTTTGAAAAGCAAGGGCGGCAGGTTCACTTGACCGACGCCGGCCTGCGGTTGCTGCATTCGGTACAACAGGCACTCGACATGATGGCCGAAGCGTGCAGCGACGCCGCGCACCCGGGCATGCGCGGGTCATTGAAAATCTCCGCACCGGCCGAGCTGGCGCATCGCTTTTTCCCCCGAGTAATCGGCGAATTCTCCCAACGCTACCCAGGCCTCACCATCCATCTCCTGGTACACGACAGCGACTCGAACGAAATCAACCCGGCGGCGGACATCACGATCCTGTATTCAATGGGCGACACCGATTGGGCCCGCTACTGGGCTGTGCCATTTCGCGCCATTGAATTTTTCCCGGTATGCCATCCGAGTCTGCTCGAGGGCGAGGACAGCTTGCAAAGCCCGGCGGATCTCGTGCGCTTCTGCCTACTGCACGATGACCAGGACGGCAAGACCTGGGCGACGTGGCTCGGCACCCATGCCGCCGCCCTGCCCGCTCCGGCGCGCAATCTGCACTTCGCCCATTCCGGCATCGCCATCGAGGCGGCGCTGCAGAAGGTCGGCGTCTGCCTGGCGGATACGCTGACCGCAGGTGACGAGCTGAAAAGCGGCCGCCTGATCCGCCCATTCGCCGTCTCGGTTCCTTCACCCGGCAACTACTACCTGGTTGCCGAGCGGCGCAAACGGACCGAGGCCCGGCTCGCGGCGTTCATGCAGTTTGCCGGCCTCGCGCAGTATTTATGTGAAATCAATTCACCGATTCTAGAGAATTGATCATTAGTTCGCAAAAAAATCTCAGCCTACGATGGTGCCATTGATGCCGGCCTCCTGCCGGCACGCCTCCCAACCCCTGGAGTGGCTACATGGCACGTACTCTCACCACGCTTCCCCGCAACGACGGCTTTCGATGCCCCGGCGAATTCGAACCCAAGGCTGGCTGCTGGCTCGGCTGGCCTGAACGGCCCGACGTCTGGCGCAACGGTGGCAAGCCGACGCAGAAGGTATGGGTGGATATCGCTAGCGCGATTGCCGAGAGTGATCCTGTCACCATCTGTGCGTCGTCGCGCCAATACGCGAACGCCCGGGCCATGCTGCCGCCGCATATCCGCGTGCTCGAAATGACGGTGAACGACTCGTGGTTCCGCGACAGCGGCCCGGCCTGGTTGCTCAATGATCATGGCGAAGTCCGCGGTGTCGATTTCCCGTTCAATGCCTATGGCGGGTTGAATGGCGGCCTCTACTTTCCCTGGGACATGGACGACCAGATCGCCGGGAAGATTCTGGAAGCTGAGCGCGCCGGGCGCTACCGTGCGCCGATCATCGCCGAAATGGGCGGGATCCAATGCGACGGCGAAGGCACGGTGCTCACGACCGAACAATGTCTGCTCAATGTCAATCGCAATGCCCACCTGGGCAAGGAAGCCGTGACCCAGCACCTGCTCGATTACCTGGGGGCGCGCAAGGTCATCTGGTTGCCGCGCGGGTGCAAATTCGACGAGACCGACGGCCATATCGACGATCTGGCCTGCTTTGTTCGTCCCGGCGAAGTGGTGATGCAGTGGACAGAGGATTCCAGCGATCCTCAATACGAGATTTACCAGGAGGCCTACGCCATCCTGAGCAACACCACCGATGCAAAGGGGCGTCCGCTCAAAATCCACAAGATGCTGGCGCCGGAAGTACTCATCTGGACTGCAGAAGAAGCCGCCGGGCTCGATCATGGCGATGCGGCGATCGCGCGAGTGGCGGGCACCCGGATCTGTGCGTCATACATCAACTACTACGTCGGCAACAGCGTTGTGGTGGTGCCCGAGTTTGGCGACGTGAACGATCTCCCCGCGCAGCAATTGCTGGCCGAACTGTTCCCGCACCATCGGATCATCGGTATTCCCAATACTCGTGAAATTCTGCTTGGCGGCGGAAACATCGCCTGTATCACATCGCCACAGTACGCCGCGCAAACACGTTGAGCGGGGCGTACGCCGAACGGCTGGTGCGCGAGGCTGCAGCGCGCGCATTCAATCGACGGTCGGAAGGATTCAGCGATCAAGCCACGTCATTGGGAGAGAGCCATGAACAATACGCTATACAGAGCTATCGTTTGCTGCCTGCTCGGCACCAGCAGCATCGCCATGGGCGCAGGTCCGGTCCTCAGCGTTTACAACTGGTCCGACTACATCGGTGATAAAACAGTCGAACAGTTCGAGGCGGCAACGGGCATCAAGGTGAAGTACGACGTCTACGATAGCAACGACACCTTGCAAACCAAACTGCTTGCCGGCGGCACCGGTTACGACATCGTCGTGCCATCCTCGAATTTTCTGTCCAAACAGATCGACGCCGGCATCTATCAGAAGCTCGACAAGTCCAAGCTGCCTAACCTCGTCAATCTGGACAAGTCAATCATGGCGATGGTGCAAGGCGCTGACCCGGGCAGCCAGTACGCCATTCCATGGGCCTGGGTGACGATCGGTCTTGGCATGAACGTCGACACGGTGAAGGCTGCGCTCGGCAACGACGCCGAACTCGACAGCTGGAGCCTGCTGTTCGACCCCAAGAATCTGGCCAAGCTGAAGCAATGCGGTGTCTCGGTGCTCGACGAACCTACCGACGTGCTGCCCGAGGTGTTGCACTATCTGCACAAGGACCCGGGCAGCACGAATCCCGCAGACTACCAGGCCGCGTTCGAGGTACTCAAACAGATTCGCCCGTACATCACCCAATTCAACTCGTCCGGCTATATCAATGACCTGGCCAACAATGACGTCTGCCTCGCGTTGGGCTATTCCGGCGACGTGAACATCGCAAAGCATCGCGCGCTTGAAGCGCACAAAAGTTACGCGATCAGCTATGTCATCCCTAAGAGCGGGGCACCCGTCGGCTTCGACATGATGGCCATACCCAAGGATGCGTCCAATCCAGACGCCGCTCTCGCTTGGATCAATTTCATCGAGAACCCGGAAATCAACGCAGAGATTACCAACAAGGTTTTCTATCCGACCGCGAATCTGGCGGCGCGGAAATATGTCAAGCCAGAGTTTGCAAACGACCCGACGATCTACCCGCCCGAATCGGTGATGAAGACCTTGTTCCCGCTCAAGCCGTTGCCCGTTGAGATCCTCCGCCTGGAACACCGTCTCTGGGCCAAGCTGAAGTCGGGCATCTAGGTGGGTTCGCTTCTTTGGAATTGGCGCCCTCCGTTCCTCAAGCAGTCATGTCGAAGCGTCCCGCTGGCACATTGATGCCGATCGGTTCCGGAGGGTGTCTGCATTCCCGTTGCGCCCTGCTTCCCCGAAAGTAGGGCCGTGCGGGAAGGCATTTTCTACTTCATCAGCGCGTCTGGATCTGGCTACCTGTCCGACATCTTTCGAAGCCCCGCCTTGCGATACACCTGAGGCGCTACGCCGTACCACCGTTTGAATGCCTGCGAAAAAGTCGACGAATCGCTGAACCCCAGACGGGCGGCGATATCCGTCATGGTCAAACGATGGTCCTTCAAAAGACTTTCGGCGGCCGAACAGCGGGACTCCGCCAGCAGCGTTCTGAACGACGTCCCCTCCTCCTGCAAACGGCGTTTCAACGTACGCTCGCTCACGTTCAGTATTCTGGCCATGGCGGACAGATCGGGAAAGGAACTGCCTGACACCCCGAGGTACTGCCGCACGATCCCAGCCGTACTCGAGCGGGAGCGACGACGTTCAACCAGTTCGGCGCACATCTGTTCACACATTGATGCGGTGACTGGGTTCGCCTGCGGTAGCACCCGGCGTAGATAGGCACGATCGAATGCGAGACTGTTTGTCGCCGCGCCATAGTAGGGATTTGCGTCGAAGGCGCGATTCACCTCATCGGGGTCGGCCGCCTTGCGGTTTGGCTCTGCCCTGAATGTCACACGTGCAATTTTGAAGTCCGGCCCAGTAATCTCACGTAGCAATACCGCGGCGGCGGTCATGTCACGCTCAACGAAGAATCGTCGAAGACCGAGCTGAAAATCCGGCTCTCCAAAACTCAGGATGCCGAATGCTCCTTCTTCGTGATATGAAATCAGCGTGAATGCATAGGTCAGCGGGATAAAGCGGAGCGCGAGCGTCAATGCATCTTCCGTCGTCGCGCTGCTGAGGAGACCATATCCCCAGATTCCGTACGCCGATAGGTGATAGCGAAGCCCCATGCGGATACCCAATCCCCAGGAGTCGTCCGCCAAGTTGAGCAGATTGTTGGTGATCCGGAGCTCCTGCGCCGCAGTCAACTCGGCCTTGGGATCATCAAGTTGCCCGAGCGTCAGGTCGCTTCCCTTGAGAAGTTCTACCGCCGGGTAGCCCCGTTCGACTCCGTATTCAACCAGCAGGCGGCTGCTCGCCGAACCGCGCGAGAAATCCCAGAAGGTCATGAGTGGATACCCTTAACGCACGTTATTTGGCCCAAATACTAAAGTAGCTGTCCCGTTGCGCCATTGGTGGAATCCCACCCAAAGGTCAACATGTCCCTCAACGAAGCTGCCGATCGAGGTGGCTGAAGGGACCAAGGAGACCGACCGTGCTGGTAAGCCCCCCCACTCTGCTTGAAGAGCGCTTTGAGGCGCAGCGTCAGGCTTTCGCTCTGGAGCCGTGTCCGTCAGAGAAGATCCGGGTCGACCGCCTGAACCGCCTGCTCGCGATGATCGAGACTCAGGGCGCCGAGTTTGCTCGCCGTATCGACGCCGATTTCGGCGGAAGGTCATCGAACGAAACCCGGCTCGCCGAACTGTTCATCGTTCGCTCCGGCATCCGGCACGCACGCGCCCATCTTCGCGCGTGGATGCGTCCACAGCGTGTGTCCACGAGCCTGCATTTTCGCCCTGCCTACAATCGCCTCGTACGGCAGCCGCTTGGCGTGGTGGGCGTCGTGTCCCCCTGGAACTATCCGCTCCAACTGTCCCTGGGCCCGGCGCTCGCCGCACTAGCGGCGGGAAACCGCGTTCTGCTCAAGCCATCGGAGCTCACGCCCAACTTCACAGCTTTGCTTGATCAAGTAGTGCGCGCTTCCTTTTCACCGGACGAACTGAGTGTTGTCAACGGGGACGTTGACGTCGGCAAAGCATTCGTTGGGTTGCCCTTTGATCACCTCTTTTTCACTGGCTCGACCCAGGTAGGGCGGCATGTTGCCCAAGCCGCCGCAGCGAACCTCGCGCCGGTCACCCTGGAGCTGGGCGGAAAGTCACCGGCTATTCTCGACGCGTCTTGCCCTATCCGGACTGCAGCAAAAAGTATCGCCTTCGGCAAGCTCATGAATGCCGGGCAGACCTGTATCGCACCGGATTACCTTCTCGTGCCGAAAGGTCGGGCCAACGACGTTGCACACGAACTCGAAACGGCGATCAAGCGACTGTACCCGGCCCTTATCGCCAACCCGGATTACACGTCAATCATCAGCGTGAGACATCGTGAACGCCTGGCGGAGATGGTGCAGGAGGCACGGGATAGCGGCGCGCGGATCGTGACAGTCAACCCATCCGGCGAAGTGTTCGATGAGCACACCCGTAAGTTTCCACCCACCTTGGTGATCGGCGCAGCGCCCAACACTCGCCTGATGCGCGAGGAGATTTTTGGTCCGCTACTTCCGATCGTCGAGTACGACGGTCTCGACCACGCAATCGCCATGGTGAATCAGCGGGACAGACCGCTTGCGCTCTACTGGTTCGGTCTTGATGCCGCACGCAGGGATCGCGTACTGACCGAAACGGTTTCTGGCGGGGTGACGGTCAACGACTGCCTGTGGCATCTCGCGCAGGAGGCGCAGCCGTTCGGCGGCGTGGGCCCGAGCGGCACCGGCGCATACCACGGCGAATGGGGATTTCGAACGTTCAGCAAGGAGAAACCTGTTTTCTATCAGGCCCGGCTCAACGGCACCGCGCTGTTTCATCCGCCTTATGGAAAGACGTTCGAACTCATGCTTGGCCTGCTCAAGCGAATCACCTGAAGGCACTCGCCCGCGCGCGGCGAAGAACCAGTACATGAGGAGACAACAATGAGTGACCTTTTCGATTTCGTCGTGGTTGGTGGCGGGTCCGGCGGTAGTGTCGTCGCGGGCCGGCTAACGGAAGATCCGGCGGTGACGGTCTGCGTACTGGAAGCGGGAGGCAACGGTGCAAGCCCGCTTGTCAACATTCCCACCGGGGCAGTTGCCATGTTGCCGACCCGACTCAACAACTGGGCATTCGAAACCGTGCCGCAGCCCGAGCTCGCCGGACGGAAAGGTTACCAACCGCGTGGCAAGGCCCTCGGCGGGTCATCGGCGATCAACGCAATGGTGTATGTCCGCGGACATCGCTGGGACTATGACCACTGGGCCTCGCTAGGGAACGAAGGTTGGTCCTATGACGATGTCCTTCCGTACTTCATTCGGAGCGAACATAACGAGCGCATCGACAACGCGTGGCATGGCCGCGCAGGACCGCTGTGGGTCAGCGACTTACGCACAGACAATCCATTTCACGCCCGCTATCTCGACGCCGCCCGTCAGACGGGACTGCCCGTCACGGACGACTTCAACGGCCCGGAACAGGAAGGCGTAGGCATTTATCAGGTGACCCAGAAGCACGGCGAACGTTGGAGCGCGGCCCGCGCTTACCTGATTCCTCACATCGGACGCCGCGACAACCTGTCGGTCGAGACCCACGCGCACGTGCTACGCATTGTTTTCGACGGTACTCGTGCTGTGGGGGTCGAAGTTCTGCAGGCAGGCAAGACCCGCTTGATCCGGGCTCGCAGGGAAGTCATCCTCGCGGCCGGTGCGTTTCAGACACCGCAATTACTGATGCTCTCCGGCGTCGGCGATCTGCACGAACTCGGCCAGTTGGGCATCCCGGTCGTACAGCATCTGCCGGGGGTTGGAAAAAATCTGCAGGACCATCCCGACTTTATTTTCGGCTATCAAACCCAAAGCATCGACACGATGGGCATTTCGATCCGGGGCAGCGCCCGCATGCTGTCCGAAATCAGACGCTTTCGAAGTGCGAGACGGGGTGCACTAACGTCCAACTTTGCGGAAGGGGGTGCGTTTCTCAAGACTCGCCAGGAACTGGACAAGCCCGACGTACAGCTTCACTTTGTCGTAGCGATGGTCGACGACCATGCACGCAAACTTCATGCTGGTCACGGATTCTCCTGCCATGTTTGCCTGTTGCGCCCACGAAGCCGGGGCAGCGTGCGTCTCCAGAGCAGGGATTCTCGCGATTCACCCCTCATCGATCCGGCATTCTTCGAGGACGCTCGTGACCTCGACGACATGGTTGACGCGTTCAAACTGACGCGCTGGCTGATGAACGCCCCGGCGCTCGCCGAATGGATCAAGCGTGATGTATTCACCGCGAATGTACGAACGGACGAAGAAGTACGCGCCGTTCTTCGACAGCGGACCGATACCGTTTATCACCCGGTCGGAACCTGCCGTATGGGTGTCGATAGTCACGCCGTAGTGGATCCCCAGCTTCGCGTACGCGGCTTGCAGTCCCTGCGCATCGTCGATGCATCGATTATGCCAACCCTCATCGGTGGCAACACCAATGCGCCGACCATCATGATCGCTGAAAAAGCAGTCGACATGATCCGCGGCGTGCGTAGCGAATTACCCCACACCGAAAAAATCGCAGATATCAGCGCTGTAAAGGAGACTGTTCATGCGCACGCCTGACTCAATTGACCGCCCACAGGCTGCGGCACCGCTTTCAGCCATCATCGTCGGCACGGGCTTCGGCGGTATCGGCATGGGCGTCGCGCTGCGTAAAAATGGCGTGGAAGACTTTGTCATTCTGGAGAAGGCGTCTGATGTTGGCGGGGTCTGGCGGGACAACAGCTATCCAGGCGCTGCATGCGACGTCCCCTCTCATCTGTATTCGTTTTCGTTTGAGCCGAATCCAGACTGGTCGCGCGCCTTTGCGCCGCAAGCAGAGATCCATGGATACCTTCGGCACTGCGCCCGAAAATACGATCTACTGCGCCATATCCGTTTTGGTTCGGAGGTCAGACAGGCCCGCTACGATGATTCACGCAGCGTGTGGGTGGTGACCCTGACGGATGGCGCTTCGCTGGAAGCGTCGCTGTTTATCAGCGCGACCGGGCAATTGAGCCGCCCGGCGTTGCCTCGCATTCCGGGCATGCAAGATTTCCAGGGTCGCGCCTTTCATTCCACGACGTGGGATCACGATTACGATCTCCGGGGAAAACGCGTTGCAGTGATCGGCACGGGCGCTTCCGCCATTCAGTTTGTTCCGGTTATCGCTAAAGAGGTTAGCGAGTTGAAGCTCTTTCAACGCTCGCCCGCCTACATCTTGCCGCGACCGGACCGCGCCTACGCCAGATGGGAAAAATTTCTGTTCCGCCACGTGCCATGGACCGCGAAGCTGCACCGCGCGGCCATTTACATCCGCTATGAATCAAGGGCCGTTGCTTTTACCCGGTTCAAGGCATTGATGAAACTGGCCGTGGGTGTTCCCTTTCGTCGCATGCTGTCGAAGCAGGTCCGTGACCCTGCGCTTCGTGCCCGACTTGTTCCGGACTATCCAATTGGATGTAAGCGTGTACTGCTCTCCACCGACTACCTGTCGACGATGGATAGGGAGAACGTTGAGGTGGTCACTGGAGGCATTCGCCGCATCACGTCGAGTGGCGTTGAGACGACCGACGGCAACACCTACGCCGTCGACGCAATCATTTATGGAACCGGGTTCGCGGCGACCGAATTTCTCTCGCCGATGCGAGTCTTCGGTCGTGCGGGCACTGAACTCAATTCGGCTTGGCGGCAGGGCGCGCAAGCTTATTTAGGCCTGACCGTCCCTGGCTTCCCCAACTTCTTTATGCTGTACGGCCCGAACACGAATCTCGGACACAACTCAATCGTCTTCATGCTCGAAAGCCAGATCGCGCACGTCATGCGTTGTCTCAAGTTAATCAAGCGAACGCGATCGACGAGCATCGAAGTGAACGAGGACCGCTATCGACGCTACAACGCCGGTGTTCAGCAACGTCTCGCTGGCAGCGTGTGGAACGGGTGCAAGAGTTGGTACGTCGACGCAACGGGACATAACAGCACGAATTGGCCCGGATTCACGGTTTCGTACCGCTGGCTGACACGGCGCTCAGGGCTGCACGCTTACAGCCTGGCCAGCAGCGTGGGGCCATCACTGGGAATAGCGTCTGCCACTTCAATTGCTGAGCCACGGGGCATGGTGGAGCGATGTCAGGCAGCATTGCTGCGCGGCGTCCTGCGAACGTGTTTTCGTCCGTTGATCGGCCCACCCTTTAATGCGACGACTCAGCGCCGGGTCGTCGCGGTGCTGTCCCAGCTTATGCCAGGCAGGCGCGGCGCTATGCGCTACCGCGCCCATGCAGGAAATGTATCCGTTGAAATTGTTGCGCCAAAAATTGGAGAAACAGGCGGCGCGATACTTTATCTGCACGGTGGCGCGTTCTGCCTGGGAGGACCGGCCACACACCGCAGCATCACCACGCACCTTGCGTTTGGCAGCGGAATGTCAGTATGGGTGCCCCAATACCGTCTGGCTCCAGAACATCCGTATCCAGCGGCATTGGAAGATGCGCTCACCTGCTACCGGGAACTATTGAATCAAGGCTACGGACCGGACAAGATCATTATCGCTGGGGATTCTGCAGGGGGTGCGCTCGCGCTTTCGCTGGCCATCGCGCTACGCGATCGCGAAGCGCGCATGCCGGCAGGGCTACTACTCATCTCCCCGGTCACGGATCCGGCGCTCGCGGGCGAAACATTGCAGACCCATGCGCGCCTGGATCCCATGATTCGCCGTAGCTGGCTGGAACAGGGGTTGCGATGGTACGCCCTGCCGGCGGAAGCGGGCTCGGCCGGGCCACTGCGACAGGACCTTCAGGGGCTGCCCCCGATGCTGATCCAGGTGGGCTCTCAAGAAGTGTTGCTGTCCGACGCGGTGCGCCTGGCCGAGCATGCGGCGCACGGGGGCGTATCCTGCCGGCTGGAGATTCACGCTGCTCGCTGGCATGTCTTTCACCTGCAGTCCTTCTACCTGAAATCGGCTGTCAGGGCATTACTAACGCTGGCGGATTTCGCCCGAGCGCAGGTGTCGACTGTTCGTGCCGCAGAGCACAGGCCGGTCACGAAACCATCGCAGCAGGAAGACGTGATGGAGGTCGCCATCGAATGAAACTGGCTGACTGAATGCCAGCACAATCGTCGCGCGCGGCGACTATCAGCCCGGGCAGACGCCCAGGCTGATACGGTTGAGCGCCGATCTTCCGGATTAAAACGTCGTCGTCATCCCAACCCGCCCTAGCACCTGATTGCCGGTCGACGATGGTGCAGTAAGGCCATTAATCCATGCTCCGACGGGACCATTGCCGCCGATCGCGTGCTGATAGATGCCTTCGGCATACACGCTCGTCCGTTTGGACAGCCAGTACATCAGCGTCGCCGCCACTTCGTGCGCCTTGTTATCCGACAGTTGCGCATTCCCCTTCATGTACTGATAGTCCGCACCGAACGACCAGGCCGGCGCGAAACGCCAGTTCGCACCGACCTGCACCACGTTGACCTCGCCGCCGGTCAGCGTATTCCGGGTGTTCGTGTACAGCAGGTTCGTGAGCACGGCGTTGAAGTCGTAGCGCACGCCGACGCCCCAGTTCCGGATACCATCGTGGCCGTTGTTGAACTGCGCATAGTTGATGTCGGTGTACGCCGCCGCGATACCAAACGGGCCGTGCTTGTACTCCATCGACGCGCTGACTGTGCTATCGGCCGAAAACGACCCCGCCACGCCACCGAACCCATACATCGCGCCGAACGAAAAACCTTGATAGTCGATCGACTTGTACTTCACCGAACTCGGAATGCGCGACGAGCCGCCCACGCGGTCGAAGTCCCATGAGCCCGTCGGATTGTTCGGGATGTTCAGCGCGGCGAACGGGCCTTCGCGAAAGTTGTAAAAGCCGCCGGAGTAATACGCGCCGTCGTAAGTCAGCAACGTGTCGGTCATGAAGTCGTACTGCGTGCCCAGAGTCAGCTTGCCGAACCGGTCGCTGTCAAGGCCGACCAGCGCGGTGCGGTTGAACAGCGCGCCCGCCGTCGGAATGGTCGAGCCGGTGGCCAGTGCGTACTGATTCACCAGTTCGAAAACCGCCTTGACGCCACCGCCGAGATCTTCCTGGCCGCGAAATCCCAACATGTTCGGATAGAAGTTACCGTCGTCGAAAAAGGTCTTGCTGTGACCCCCTGAATTGTTCACATAGCTAATGCCCGCATCCATCAAGCCATAGATCGTGACGTTGCTTTGCGCAAATACAGGACTACATAGTAAACAGGCTACAGGGGCAAGTAGAAAATTGGTTTTCATACAGAGTCTCCAAACCGGATGTCAATCGTTGCTGATATAGTTTTTTTGCGGCGACACGCGAGGCGAAAGACTGACGTGCCTCGCGTCACCATTTACGGTCGGCGCGCTTGCGCGCGCTTAGCCGCGCGTCAATGCGCGATAACGCCCTTCACGAATTGCGCATCGCCGGGATGCGTGCGTCGCATCAGCAGCATCACGACCGCAGCCAGCACGACCGGCACGCTGACGAAGAGATAGGTCTGTGCGACGCCCAGGCCGCTCGCCACCAGCGCCCCGACGACGACGGGCCCCGTCGCCCCGCCCAGGCGCCCGGCGGCCAACCCATAGCCGACGCCGGTCGAACGGATCGCGGTCGGATAGCCCATCGCCGCGATCGCAATCAGGCCGGCCGTTGCGCCGCCGACAAAGAGCCCCGTCAATCCTGAGAACAACGACACGAGTCCGGTATGCGGGGCCGCTGCGCCGGTGCAGCCAACCACAGCCGCACCGCACACGAAGACAAGCGCAAGGAAGCGATGCGTGCCGAGTCGCTCCATCAACTTGCCGGCCGCCGCCACGCCGATCATGCCGCCGACGTTGTTCCATGCCATGACGATCGATGCATCGGCAACCGACATCCCCGCCGACTTCAGCAGCGTGCTGGTCCACGCGAGCACTGCAATCAACGCGAGGAAATTGAGGAAAAATGCGATCCAGAGCAGCGCGGTGAACGACGCACGCCCTTCCCTGAACAGATGGCGCATCGGCAAACCTTTGGTCTCGTGCTCATGCGTCACATAGCGCACCGCCTCCGACGTGCCACCGCTGACCGTTACGCCAAGACGCGCCAGGATCCGCGACACACGTTTTTCCGGCGCGCCCGTCAGAATCAGAAAGCGCACCGACTCGGGAATCAGCAGCACGACGACGAGCGCCGCGACGATTGGCACCACGCCGCTCAGATAGAACATCGACTTCCATCCGTACGCCGGAATCAGCGCACTCCCCGCGAACCCCGCAATCACGCCGCCCGCCGGAATGGCCGCCCACAGTAATGACGCGACGCGTGCCCGCAGACGCTGCGACACGTACTCAGTGGTGAGGCTGACGAAACACGGTGCCGCGCCGCCGAGCCCAAGGCCGGTGACGACGCGCAACAGCAGCAACGAATGGAAGCTCGATGCCTGCACGGTAGCGAGCGAGGCGAAGCCGAATAGCAGCGTGCACAGCACCAGAATCGACTTGCGGCCGACGTGGTCCGCGAGCGGCCCGAAAGCCAGCGCGCCGATCATGAAACCGAATTCGGAACCCGCGAACACGGGGCCCAGTTGCGTCGGCAATAACTGGAGATCGGCGGCGAGCAACGGCGCGCTGAGCCCCATGGTTTGAATGTTCGCGCCGTCCATCAGCGCAATGACGAAACACACGGCAAACACGAGTAATTGAAACGCGCCGAACGGGCGCGCATCGATGAGGTCATCGACGAGCACGGTCTTCATGAAACGTCTCCTGATTTGTTGTGGTGCGCTTGCGGGAAGTGAGTCTGGAAGAACAGATCAGCGCAGTGGGCGGCCTCCATCGACCGGCAGCGCCACGCCGGTGGTGAAGCGCAACAGCGTGGCGGCGGCGATCACGGCCTCGGCGACTTCGTCGGGTGTCGCGAGCCGTCCTAGCACGGTTGCCGCGGCCTGCTCGTCGCGCCAGCGTGAATCGAGCGAGCGCACGAACTCCGTATCGATCAAACCCGGTGACACCGACAGCACGCGAATGTGCGGGCCAAGCGCGCGCGCGAGCGACGCGGTCAGGTTGTCGAGCGCCGCCTTCGACGCGCAATACATGACATTGCTGCCCATCGCGGTCCTCGCCGCGATCGACGAAATGTTCACGACGAGGCCGTCACGGTGTGCGGCGAGCCATGGCCGGAATGCCCGGATCGCGGCGAACGGGCCTCGCACATTGGTCGCGAGGATGTCGTCGATCAGCGAGTCGGTGAGTCCGTCGAGATCGTCGTGCGGCACGAACTGGGTCGTGCCCGCGCAATTCACCAGGATGTCGACGCGCCCCGACCTTGCGGCAATCAGTCCTGCCGCCTCGTTGAGCGCGGCCGGATCCGTGACGGGCAGGTGCACGGCGAAATGGCCGCTGCCGGGCAATTCGCTAGCGAGCGACGCGGCGGCATCCTGAGAACGGTGATAGCCGAGCGCAACGGTCGCACCCTGCGCGGCGAGCGCGCGGCAGATCGCGGAACCGAGGCCGCCTGCGGCCCCGGTCACCACCGCAACCTTTCCTGTGAGGAGCGGAGTGTTCATGCCGTTCTCACACTTGCGCGTCCGCGTGCTTGCCGTAACGGCGCACGCGCAGATCGGCCTGCTCCTTGTGGCCCGCGAAGCCTTCGAGAGCACACAGGCGCGAGCAGTATTCGCCCACCAGCGCGGACGCCTCGTCGGTCAGCACGCGCTGATAGGTGCAGGTCTTGATGAACTTGCCGACCCACAAACCACCCGTGAAGCGCGCGGACTTCATCGTCGGCAGCGTGTGGTTGGTGCCGATCACCTTATCGCCGTAGGACACGTTGGTGCGTGCGCCGAGGAACAGCGCGCCGTAGTTGGTCATGTTCTTCAGGAAGTAATCGGGATCGACGGTCAGCACCTGCACGTGCTCGGACGCGATGCGGTCTGCTTCGGCGACCATCTCGTCGACCGTATCGCACAGGATGATTTCGCCGTAGTCCTGCCACGCGACGCGCGCGACGGCGGCGGTCGGCAGCGTTTCGAGCTGGCGTTCGATCTCGGCGGGCAGCGCCTCAGCCAGCGCGGCCGACGTCGTCAGCAGGATCGCGGGCGAATTGACGCCGTGTTCGGCCTGGCCGAGCAGATCGGTCGCGGCCATCTCGGCGTCGCAGCTTTCGTCGGCGATGATCAGCGTTTCGGTCGGCCCCGCGAGCAGGTCGATGCCGATCTTGCCGAACAGTTGCCGCTTCGCTTCCGCGACGTACGCGTTGCCCGGTCCGACAATCATGTCGACCGCGCCGATCTGGTCCGTGCCGAGCGCCATCGCGGCGACTGCCTGCACACCGCCCACGCAGTAGATTTCGTCGGCGCCGGCCATATGCATCGCGGCAACGATCGCCGGATTCGGCCGGCCGTCGAACGGCGGCGCTACCGCCACGACACGCTTCACGCCCGCAACCTTCGCGGTCAGCACGCTCATATGCGCCGACGCGACGAGCGGATACTTGCCGCCCGGCACATAGCAGCCAACCGAGTTCACCGGCAGGTTCTTATGGCCGAGTACGACGCCGGGCAGCGTCTCCACTTCGACGTCGCGCAACGCCGATTTCTGAATTTCCGCAAAACGCCGCACCTGGGTTTGCGCGAAGCGGATATCGTCCAACTCGGCGGCCGACAGTTGGGCGACGCATGCGGCAATCTCCGCATCGGAGAGACGGAAAGAGGCCGGCGACCATTTGTCGAAACGCTCGGAATACTCGCGCACCGCCGCATCGCCGCGCGCCGCGATATCCGCGATGATCTGCTCGACGGTGGCGCGCACCTGGGTCGCGATTTCCGCTTTTGCCTCGATGGGCTTGCTGGCTTTCAGATGCTTGATCATGATGAATCTCCTTGAAAAAATAAAAAAGCGTCCCCAGCGCCGCGGTGAAGCGGCGTCTGCCGATTGAAAAAGAGAGGAGTTAGCTGGGTTGTGTCAGGGGATGCCGGCCCCTGCGAACGGTGCGTCGAGGCACTTGATCGTGCCTTCGCCGCGAGTTAGGGTCGTGCCGTTGTCGATCAACTCGGAAGTGCCGATAAAGAGCGTGCGGCGCTCGGGGCCGCCGAGCACGCACGACACTGTGCGCTCATGCTCGAAGTCGAGCCGGTGCGTGACGTTGCCATCGCGGCCGATGCGGTGAAACGCCTGGTTCCACAGCAACGCAACCCACAGACCGCCATCGGCATCGAGACACATGCCGTCGGGCCGTCCTTCGAGCTGCGCATGAATTCGTCGATTGGACAGCGCGCCGTCAGGGCTGAGATCGAATGCCGTGATCGCGCTGGCGAACGTCTCGGCCAGATACAAAGTGCGGCCGTCTGGCGTGATCGCCAGTCCGTTAGGAAACCGAACATTTTCGGCCGCACGTCGAACCCCTTCCTCCGGTGACCACGAGAACAACGTGCCGGGCCGTTCGCGGCCGCCGGCGGCAAGATTGAAGCCGGTATCGCCGATCCATGCGCGACCGTGTGCATCGACGATCATGTCGTTCAGCAAGCCGCTCGTGTGCATCGACAGGTCAGCGGCCAGTTCGGTGCGGCCGTCGATCACCCACCATAGCTTGCGATCGAGCGCGCCCGCCACCAGCAGCCGCCCGTCCGGGAAAAAGTCCATGCCCGACGGCCTGCCTTCGAGCGGCGTGACGATCTCCGCCGCGCCCGTACCCGGCTTTACGCGCATGACGCGAAAATTGTGGCAGTCCGAAAAATACAGGTAGCCGTCGTGCCAACGCGGCGCTTCGGGCCACGACAGGCCACCGGCAACAAGTGAAGGGATCGCATTCATCGCGCGGCTCCCAATGCGCCCGGAGCGCAACGAAGCGACGACTGTAAGACATGCGCTGACGTGGCCGCGCTGCCCGAATCGGTCGCGTACAGGCCGTGGCGCAATGAATCGACGAGCGCCGGCAGGCTGTCGAGCGTGCCCGCGCCGAACACGTAGAAGTCCGGTCGTACGATCATGACGTCGATGCCGTGCGCCGCGAAATAGCGCGCATATTCGCCGTCGATATCGATCGCATCGGCATGCGGGTCCCCCGGCGCGCCGACATGCACGATGCGTGTGCCGAGCGTATCGAGCCACGCCAGTTGCGTGTCGCTAAGCGACTCGCGCGGATTAGCAACGGTACTGAGCAACACGTAGCCGTAGCCCGGAAACAGATCGTCGAACAGCGCGCTGCGGCCATCCTTTTCGATACGAGCCTGCAGGCCCAGTTGACCCGCGAGCGGAACGATCGTGCCGTTCGCGTCGCGCCCCAGCACCCCTTCGTTCAGGCGCGGAAAATCCGGCATCGGCGGACGCCAGCCGGCGCGGAATCTGGCATCGCGCGCTTCGGCTTCAACCGGATCTAGCGTGCACGGAATCTTGCCGCTTTCGATCGAAATGATGGTCCAGTCGTACACGTGGGCATAACGTTCCTGCTGATAGGTATCGAGCAGCGCATCGGATGAGAGCCCACGCATCACGTGATCGATCTTCCATGCGAGATTCACCGCGTCGCGCATGCCCGAGCACATGCCCTGCCCCTGGAACGGCGGCATCGTATGTGCCGCGTCGCCAGCGAGAAAAACCCGCTTGTCGCGCCATTGCCGGGCGATGCGCGCTTCGAACGTGTAGACGATCTGCCGCACGATCTCCACGTCGTCCTGCGAGACACCCTGCTCCGCAAGCAGCTTCCATGCGGCTTCAGGCTGCTCCAGCTGCTCACGCGTCTCGCCCGGCATCATCGCCCACTCCCAGCGACGATGCCGCTTGCCAAGCGGCAGCACCGTCACCGGCCGCGCCGGATCGCAGATCTGTCCGCAATCGAAGTCCAGCGTGAAATCGCGCTTCTTACGCGCATCCACATCGAGCCACTTTTCGTTGAAACCGAGGTCATCGCGCTCGATGCCAAGCCAGCGCCGCACCACGCTGTTCGCGCCGTCGGCGCCGATCAGCCACGCGCCTTCGATCGCCTCGGATTCCTGCGTGCGCACCGGTATGTGATGACCCGCTTGCAGTTCCGTCTTGTACAGCACGCTGCGCACCGACGACTCGTGCTGCTCGAATTCGGCTGCTTCCCAGCCGCGATACAACGTCACCCGCGGATCGTTCTTGATCTGCGCAAACAGCGCGTCTTCGAGCAATGGCTGATATTGCATGTAGTCGGAGTTGTAGCCCGACACGGCCTTCGCACCCCAATCGAATTCGAGCAGCGTTTCGCCACTGCGGTTCTTCCACACGTATTCCACGGCCGGATAGGCGTCCGCCAGCACGGGCGCGGCGGCGTCGAGCGACTGCAGGATGCGCACGATTTCGTGATCGATGTGGCCGGCCCGCGGCATGCCGTACAAGCCCGCATGCCGCTCGACGACTGCCACGCTTCTGCCCCGCCGTGCCAGCGAGGCCGCCAGCGTCAACCCGACCGGCCCCATGCCGATCACCACGACGTCAAAGATCTTTCTGTTCATGTTGTCTCCGTCCAGTGTCCGCTCGTCGATGCACGCGCCACCGCTCTGAAATCCAGTCAACCAGCACGTTGCATTCGTATGCAATGGAATGCATACTAGCAGCGATAATATATTTTTCAACACAAAAAATGTGTTGAAGCCAAAGTCCAGGGTTTATCCCTGGTCGGCCGGCGAGCAGATGAAGCGATGGAGGAACGCAATGACAGACAGCAGACACACCCGGATCCGCAGCACCGCACGCGACGTCGCGCAAGCGCTCGGCATCTCGCAATCGACCGTGTCGCGGGCCTTCACCGAAGACGCCAGCGTCTCGCCGCAGACCCGCGCCGCGATCCTGCGCATGGCGGGGTCGATGGGTTACAAGCCGAACGCGCTCGCGCGCAGCCTGATCACGAATCGCAGCAAGATTGTCGGACTGGTGTCGGGCAGCGGCGGCAATCCGTTTTATGCCGATGCGCTGCAGCGTTTTTCGCAACACCTGCAGCAGCAGGGTTATCAGACCCTGCTGTTCACAGCGCCTGCCGGGCACGATGTCGACGCGCTATTGCCGGTGGTGTTGCAGTATCAGGTGGACGCGGTGATCGTGCTGTCCGCGCCGCTATCGGCCGCGATGGCCGAAGCCTGCGAGCGCGCGAATACGCCGGTGATTCTGTTCAACCGCGCGCTGTCGGGGGCCAAGGCGCACACGGTTGCGTGCGACAACGTGGGCGGCGCGGCGCTCGTTGCGGACTGGTTTGCGGCGCTCGATTGCCGCCGGCCCACCTTCGTTGCAGGACGTGACGATACGTCCACCAATCGCGAGCGCTTGCAAGGTTTTACGTCACGGCTGCGCGAGCGCGGCATGCCGTTATGGCGCGTCGTGGCCGGCGGCGATTTCACCTACGAGGCAGGGTATCGCGCCATGCAGACGCTGCTGGCCACGCCCGGCGATGCACCCGATGCGATCTTCTTCGCGAACGACATCATGGCGTTGGGCGGTATCGATGCATTGAAGCTCGATCAGGAGACTGCGGCGGCAGGCCTGCACCGTAGGCCAGCGATCGTCGGTTTCGACGGCATTGCGATGGGCGGCTGGGCGTCTTACCAACTGAGCACGATTGTTCAGCCGCTCGAAGAAATGGTCGCGGCCGCGGTGCGCATCGTCACCGATCCGCCGCCGGAAGGTCAACTGGTGGAGGCTAAATTACCCGGGAAGGTGCTGGTCCGCGCAAGCGCACCCGCAGCGGCACCTGCACGGCCATCGGTGTCACCAGAACAATCCGCGCGGGCCGCCGTTCTA
Source organism: Paraburkholderia solitsugae (assembly GCF_013177695.1). Lineage (GTDB taxonomy): Bacteria > Pseudomonadota > Gammaproteobacteria > Burkholderiales > Burkholderiaceae > Paraburkholderia > Paraburkholderia solitsugae. The sequence continues at coordinate 26,387 of NZ_WOEY01000136.1, forward strand.
TAGTCATCCTTATCGTTCAATCTCGTTCAGTCGGCCGCCGCCAGCGACCGCGAACCGCGCGCCGACGCCTTACGCCGCGCCGGTGGAGCAGCATCCGCTGCGCCTGCCTGCGGCTCGAAGCCGGCGACCAGGATATCCATCGTCCGGCTCAGATGCGCGTCGAGCAGCTTGGCGGCCTTGGCGGTGTCGCGTGCGAGCGCCGCGTTCATCAACGCCTCATGCTCGCTGTTGGTGTCGCGTTTGACCTTCTGCAGCGGTACCGACAACTGACGGTAGCGCTCCGTCTGCATATACAACTGCTCGCGAATCCGCAGCAGCCACGGGCTATCGCACGCCGCAATCAGGCACTCGTGAAACTGGTTGTGCGCTTCGCGCCACGTGTCGGCAAGCCGCACGCCATCGCCGTCCTCGACGCGCTCGGGCGTGCGCGACAGCCGGTAATACGCGGCGACCAGGTTGGTTTCCCAATTCATGTCGCCACACGCCAAGGCGCGCTCCAGGCACGACGTTTCGATCTGGATTCGTACCCGCGTCAGGTCTTTCAGGTCGTCGAGCGAAACCGGCGCGACGCGAAACCCGCGCTGCGGCTCCGCGATCACGAGCCCTTCAGACGTGAGCCGCGACAGCGCCTCGCGCACGGCGCCGAGGCTGACGTCCAGTTGCTCGCACAACTGGCTGATCTTGAGTTGCTCGTCCGGCTTGAGCTTGCAACTGAGCAGATCCGCGCGCAGTCGCTCATACGCGGTCTGCGTCAGACTCGCAGCGTTGGTGGTGGCCATAGTGTTCGTCCCGAAGAATGCTTCATTGTAGCAAAAATATATTATTCTTCTTGACATCATCCTCGTAAAATATATTATCCACATCAAAGTATTTCTACCTGGAGGTGTCACGTGCGGTTTGTTTCCTTTGAACAGAACGGCAAGCAGGGTCTTGCCGTGGTGCGCCCGTCCGGCGAAGCCCGCGGCCTGCTGGCGGACGCTGCCTCGTTCCCCGGCTCGCTTGACGTGTTGATCCGTGCCGGCGCCGCAGGTCTGCAGCGCGCCGCGCAGCAACTCGCCGACGGTCCGGCCATCGATCTCGCGCAGGTTCGGTACACGGCCCCTTTCGTGGCGTCGGAAAAGATCCTGTGCGTCGGCTTGAACTACGCGGACCACTCGAAGGAAAGCGGCTATGACCTGCCGCCGTTTCCGACCGTATTCGGGCGCTTCACGTCGAGCCTCATCGGCCACGGCGAGGCGCTGATCCGCCCCCGCGTGTCGACGCAGTTCGATTACGAAGGCGAGATCGTGGCGGTGATCGGCAAGAGCGGCCGGCATATCGCACAGGCCGACGCGCTCGACTATGTCGCGGGCTATGCGCTGTTCAACGACGGCTCGGTGCGCGACTACCAGCACATGACGCCGCAATGGACGGTCGGCAAGAATTTCGACGGCACCGGTGCGTTCGGGCCACAGTTTGTGACGGCGGACGAATTGCCGAGCGGCGTGCGCGGTCTGCAATTGCAAACACGGCTGAACGGCGAAGTCGTTCAGCAGGCGTCCACCGACGATCTCGTTTTCGACGTAGCGTCGCTTATCTCGCTACTGAGTGAAGCCATGACGTTGCGTGCGGGCGACCTGATCGTCACGGGCACGCCGGCCGGTGTCGGTGTCGCACGCAAGCCGCCGCTTTTCATGAAGGCAGGCGACGTCTGCGAAGTCGAAGTCGACGGGCTTGGCATTCTGCGCAATCCGATCGTAGACGAACAAGGCTGATTGCCAACACGGAGGAGACACCGTGGAAATCACCACACCAGCGTCCGCGCCAACGCGGCGTCACGACCGCCTGGGCATCCATTCGCTCGACCATTTCTGTTTTAGCGTGCCCGACCTTGGCGTCGCGAAGCAGTTCTATACGGCGTTCGGACTGGATGTGCGGGACGTCGACGGCGCGCTGCATCTCTACACGTTCGGCCATCCGCATTGCTGGGCTATCGTGCGTACCGGAGCGGCACAGAAACAGATTCAGTACCTGTCGTTCGGCGCGTACGGCGATGAGATGGATGCATTCCGCGTGCGGCTACGGGACGAAAACGTCGAGTTGCTTCGCTCAGGCGAGCACGTCACCGACGAAGGATTGTGGTTTCACGACTGCGATGGACGGCTCGTGCAGATCAAGGCGGCGGCGAAGTCGTCGCCGGATGCCAAGTCGATGGTGAGCAATCCGTCGGCCGCAGCCGGTGCGCGCGGCGCCGGCCCGCGTGCTGAACAAGCGCCCGTGCGACCTTCACGGCTCGCGCATATCCTGCTGTTCACGACTGACCTTCAGCGCGTCATGCGTTTTTACAGCAACACGCTCGGCCTGCGCTTGTCCGACGAAGCAGAAGTCGTCGCGTTCATGCATGGCGCACACGGCAGCGATCACCATCTGGTCGCCTTCGGCCAGGCAAACGGCGCGGGCTTGCATCACTCGAGCTGGGACGTTTGCTCGATCCAGGAAGTCGGACTGGGCGCGATGCAAATGGCGGCGGAGGGTTACTCGCGGGGCTGGGGCGTGGGCCGTCACGTACTCGGCTCGAACTACTTCTACTACGTGCGTGACCCGTGGGACAGCTACGCCGAATACTCGTGCGATATCGACTACGTGCCCGCCGACATCGATTGGCCGAGCCAAGCCTTCACGGCTGACAATGGGTTTTATCTTTGGGCGCCGCCTCCGCCGGAGGACTTCGCTCACGACTATGAGTAAAGTCGCGTCAGCCACTGTCGACGTTTCAACTCCTGGTGGTGCCATAAGCAGCCAGCCTCCCGGAGAAATGAAGAACAAACCCGAGCAACGCCAATGCGCCGCCGAATACGCACGCTGTATGCCATCCACCCAGTCGCCAACTGATACTTGCTCCCCAGGAACCCGCGGCGCCGCCTACGAACATGCCACTCATGAATAGCGTGTTGAGTCGGCTTCTTGCCTCCGGGCGAAGTGCGTACACCACATGCTGGTTGGAGATGAGAGCCGACTGCTCACCGAAGTCCAGCAGGATGATGCCGACGATCAGGCCAACGAGGCTGCCCCAAAGGCCCAGAACCGCGTATGACAGCAGCATGATCAGGCAACCAAGCCCGATAACGGCATGGGGTCCACGACGATCGGCGACACGGCCAGCAAGTGGGGCAATCAGAATACCCGCCGCACCCACGATCCCCATGAGGCCCGCCACATCAGCCCCCAAGCCGAAGGCCTCATGCAGACGCAATGCCAGAATTGTCCATAGCCCGATAAAAGAACCGAACATCGCGGCTTGAATACACGTTGCACGGCGCAGTGACCTTTCTTCTCGCCACAACTCGATGAGTGACTTCACGAGACCAAAGTAGCTGTGGCTTGTCTTGGGTTCACTGTGTGGAAGTTTGCCTAGCAACATGACCCAGATAATGGCGGTCATCGCGGCCCCTAGCCAAAACGTGGCACGCCAGCCCCAATGATCAGCAGTAAATCCGCCGACGGCCCTTCCCAGCAGAATGCCGCAAAGCAAGCCGCTCATCACAGTGCCGACGACTTGGCCACGGCGACTGGGTGCGGCTAGTTCTGCCGCGAACGGTACGACTTGTTGGGCAACGGATCCTGAAATACCCACTACCGCTGAAGCGACTACCAGCAACCAGGCATTCGGGGCTGCAGCGAGGCATACCAATGCCACGATTAACACTGCCGTTTGCCCGAGAATCAATTTTCTCCGATCAATTCGGTCTCCCAAGGGCACCAGAAAAAACAGACCGCAGGCGAAACCCAGTTGTGTAGCCGTCGGAACCAGGTTGACCAGGCCAACTGATCGCGGGAAAGCCTGCTGCAGTAGTTCCAGGATCGGCTGGTTGTAGTAAATATTGGCGACAAAGACACCGCAGGCCACCGCCATCACCATCAGCAATGAACTGTCCAGGTGATGCGTTAACCCGGGCTCTTCAGGGGCGGCGGAGTGCGCCGAAGATTCGCTACCAACCGTATTGGGTGACATGTCCAGACTCACAACGAAGTACAGGGATCTTCATCGTGATGCAGCGCAGACGAGAAGTCTTTGGCCTACAATTTCAGACGTCTGAAATTCCTGTTGATCCCCGCAATCTCGCTATGTGACAGTAAAAAATGCCTACAGGTACAAAGACTCGCCATGAAAGGCCGTCGAAGGGCCCTGACTCCCGCGACGACGATATGGTTGCCTTCGGCCGCTACCAATTGTTCCCACGTTTGCGGCTATTGTTAAGAGACGGTGTACGACTGGACGTAGGTGAGCGTGCGCTGGACGTGCTAGTCCAGCTTGTCAGTACGGCAGGCCAAGTCGTATCCAAAGATTTGCTTCTCTCCCGGATATGGGCGAAGGAAGTCATCGAGGAAAACAGCTTGCAGGCGCAGATCTCGTCGTTGCGAAAAATACTGGGGGATGATCGGGACCTTATCGCGACGGAGTTTGGCCGGGGCTATCGTTTTACAGGTTCAGTGCAGGCGCATCGGGCTGTCACGTCGTCCATAGGCGCACCTCAAGCACGAGTCGGATTGCCGAACCCACGGTCTCCTTTGATCGGCCGCGTTGAGGAGCTACTGGAATTAAACCGGCTGTTGGCTACCCAAACGCTATGCACGCTCACAGGCCCTGCCGGCATTGGTAAAACTCGCCTGGCGATAGAGGCCGCGTCAGAATCCAGTCCTTGTTTTCCCGACGGGGTTTACTTCGCCGACTTGTCGCAACTGAGCGCAGCCTCAGTATCGCCGGCTATCTCGAGCGCGTTGGCGGGGCTTGTTGGAACAAGCACACAGTTAGCGTCTCACCCGGGAAGGGCACTACTGGTCGTTGATAACTGTGAACACGTTACGTCGGCCTGTGCGGCGGTCCTTGAGCGGCTTCTGGAATCTGATCCTCAACTGGGCGTGCTGCTCACCAGCCAGACCCCATTGGGGCTGGACGGTGAGCAGGTCTACCGGCTCAGTCCTCTCGCGTTACCTCCGCGCATCATCAACGCAGCAAACGCAAGAAGCTATAGTGCGGTTGAACTGTTTGTCCGCCGTGTAACTTCCGCGGACTATCATTTCGAGCTTACGGAAACGAACGTAGAGCAGGTTGCGGCGTTATGCAGGGCGCTCGATGGAGTGCCACTGGCATTGGAAATCGCCGCAGCTCGCGTGCCATCGCTGGGTCTCGCAGCGGTCACCGAGGATTTAGCCCTTTCGTCCGGATTGCTTGCAGCTCAGAAACGCCAGACCCCGGGTCGCCATCGGACGCTTGGTGACGCCCTGCAGTGGAGTTACCAATTACTCGACTCCGTAGAACAAGCGGTGTTCCAGGAGCTGGCCATTTTCCCTGCCGATTTCACCGTCGCTGCCGCAGAACGTATCGTATCCACCAAGCTCGAAAGGCCCACCCGACTGGTTGATGTGCTTTGCAGCCTCGTTGAAAAGTCGCTAATCACGTTGCAGGCCGGAACCCAGCCGATTCGCTATCGCTATCTAACCATGCTGCGGGCATACGCCTTGGAGCAGCTTGCGGACCGCACGGCGGCCATGACTGAAAAGCATGCTCGCTTCGTTGAGCAATTGATTTCTCAAGCCCAACGGGATTGGATGTCGCTACCCACGACACAATGGAAGCGACAATACGAACACCACATTGACGATATCAGGGCCGCTCTTGACTGGTCATTGTCAGATAGTAAGCGCCGTGCCCTGGGACTGCTCATCCTCGCGAACTCCGCCCCATTCTGGATACAACTATCACTCTACGACGAGTGTCGCCAGCGGATTACGAACGTACTGGAAGAAACGAAAGTTCCTCCCGTTGAGGAGCGCCAGGAGATGATGATTCAGTCCGCACTGGCTACTTCGCTGACCTGGTCACGTGGACCCGTTCCGGCTAATGGGCGGGCTTGGACCAGGGCCAGCGATCTCGCGCTCCGGCTGGGCGACGAGGAAACGCAACTTCAGGCCGAATACGGTCTATGGCTTTATCATCTCCGTAGCGGTTGCTACGAACAGGCCCTCCTGCACGGGAAAAGCATGGCAGAGTTAGCCGTGCGGCATCGCGATCAAGCCGCACTTCTGACGGCACGTCGTTTGATTGGGACATCTCATCATTTTCTGGGTAATCACACTGAAGCTTTGATTGAAATTGAGTGCATGCTCGACAGTTATACGCGCGACGACCGTCATGCCTCCCATTTCAGATTTGGAATGGACCAGCGCGTGGCAGGTTGGGCCTTCCTTTCTCGCATTCTGTGGTTAATGGGGAACACGGCCAAAGCGCGACGCGCTGCCCAGGTAGCGATTGACGAGGCTACGGCACTGGATCACGCCTGCACCCTTTGCTGTGCCCTTGCGGAGGGGAGCTGTAACGTGGGAGCGCTTTCAGGAGACGTAGAAGGCGTCAAGCGTGTGTCGCAGCAGCTTATCCAAGTGGCAGGAAATCACGGTCTGGACTTTTGGGGACTCTATGGTTCGGCTTTTTCACTTTGGGCGAAAGTATTCCAGGACCCGAACGCTGTCTCTTTCGTAGAGCTTCGATCGACACTGGAGACGCTACAAGCCCGTGGATTTGATCCGGCTTATTCCGTATTCTTATCCGACTTTGCGAATGCAATGCTGGAACAGGGACGTACGCGAGAAGCAGTCAGCCTCATTAATGCCCGGCTGGCAGGCGACGCCACTGGACAGTTCTGGAACGCCCCTGAACTGATGAGAGTCAAGTCTCGGACGCTATCGGAAAAGAGGTCATCTCCACGAGCGCCACGCACGTTAATTTTGCAACAAGCGTTGACACTGGCACGCGCTCAGGGTGCGAAAGCGTGGGAGCTAAGACTCACAGACGAACATGCAGCATAGACGCCCGGCGTAATGCGGTGTCACCCGTTTTCCGCGCCAAGCGTTTCGCCGAAGCGGGACATGCCCGCGAGCGGGCCCGTTTCCGTCGATTCGACCAGGTAGTCGAGGAAGGTCCGCACAGAGGGCGACGTGCGTCGCGCGCGTTCGAAGAGCACATTCACGGGCGCAGGCGCTGTCTCGTAGTCCTGAAGGATACGCCGCAGCCGCCCGCGCTCGATGTCGTCCGCCACTTGCCACGACGGGGCGCGCACGATGCCCGCACCGTCGATCGCCGCGGCCGCGAGAACGTCGAGCGCGTTGGCCCAGAGGCGGCCTGTAATGCGGGCGGAATGACGAGTGCCTGCGGACTTGAAGCGCCAATCGACAGGGCCAGGCCGGTCGGAGAAAACGAGGCAGTCGTGCAGGCGCAGCTCGTCAGGCGAGCAAGGCACGCCGCGGCGCTCGATATAGGACTGCGCGGCGCAAACGATCATGCGCACGTCGCCGAGCTTGCGTGCCACGAGCGCCGAATCGGGCAGGCGGCCCACGCGAATCGCGAGGTGGATGTCCTCCTCGACGAGATTCACGGCGCGGTCGATCAGCAGCAGCTCGACCGAAACTGCGGTGTGGCGCGCAAGGAAGCACGGCAGGAGCGGCGCGATCACGGTTCGGCCAAGGAGCGTGGGTGCAGCGATGCGCAAACGGCCCACCGGCTCGCTGCGGCCCGCACTGAGCAACGCGCCCACTTCGTCCAGCTCCGCGAGGATCGACTTCGCGCGCTCGAAAAAGAGGCGCCCCTCGTTCGTCAACGCAATGTGCCGTGTCGTGCGGCGCAGCAGCTGCATGCCGAATTGCTTCTCGAGCGCTGACAAGTGGCGACTCACCGAAGTCAGCGACATTGGAATCGCGCGGGCGGCGGCAGACAGACTGCCGGCTTCCACCACTCGGAGAAACACATTCATCGCGTCGAATCGGTCCATGGGTCACCCTTCCTTGATTCGCAAGAGTCATTACTGCTTTATGACCGTACTCCCGCTTTCAGGAATAGTCTACATTCCCCTTTGAGCAAACCGCAAAAGCCCGCGCGCCACGCCCGGAGCGCGTGAGCCCTTCGAACATTTCCGGCAAAGGATGGGCGCAGATGAAGCAGTCGATCTACTGGGTCATGGCACTCGCCGCCGGGCTCGTCGTCGCCAACAACTATTACAACCAGCCGCTGCTCGTCGATTTCGCGCATACGTTCAGGGTTACTGAAGGTCAGGCCGGCGCGGTTTCCATCGCCGCGCAGGCTGGTTATGCGCTCGGCCTGCTCTTCTTCATTCCGCTCGGCGACAAGGTCGAGCTTCGCAAGCTATTCGCGTTCACGTTGGCGGCGTCCGTCGTCGCGCTCGTCGCGATGGCGGCGGCGCCCACGCTGCCTTGGGCCGTGGCGGCGAGCTTTGCCGCGGGCATGGCAAGTGTGGCACCGCAACTGCTCACGCCTCTTGCGGCGCAGATTGCAGGACCCCAAGGCCGCGGCAAGGCCGTCGGAATCGTGATGTTGGGCCTGCTTTGCGGCATCCTCGTCTCTGCACGGTATCGGGCGTGATCGCTGCGTATTTCGGATGGCGCGCCGTCTACGCCTTCGCGGCAGTCGCGATGGTGGCCGTTGCCGCCATGCTTGCGCGCGTGCTTCCACGCGTCGAGCCGACCTTCTCGGGCAGCTATGGTGCGTTGATGCGTTCGCTGTTTGCGTTGCTGCGCGAGGAGCCCGTCGTACGACAGACCGCTTCGATCGCGGCGTTGCAATTTGCCGCATTCAGCGCCTTCTGGACGACGCTCGCGTTTCACCTGCACGGCCTCAACGCCAGTTACGGCAGCGAGACGGCCGGATTGTTCGGGCTCGTCGGTGTCGCCGGCGCGAGCGCGTCCTATGCCGTGGGAAAGCTGGCCGATGCGCACGATCCACGTCGCGTCATTCTCGCCGCCAGCATCGTCTTCATCGCCTCGTATGTGCTGCTTGCCTGGAAAGGCGCGAGCATCGGCGGGCTAATCGTCGGCGTGATCCTGCTCGACCTCGGCTTGCAAAGCTCGCATGTCTCGAACATGGCGCGCAACCTGGCGGTTCGGAGCACGGCGATGGGCCGCGCCAACACGCTTTATATGACGATCCGCTTTGCGGGCGGGGCGATCGGCGCGACGCTTGGCAACTATGCCTGGAGCGTGTGGCATTGGCCGGGCGTGTGTGGCGTTGGGCTCGTCTTTGCCAGCGCCGCGATGCTGCTGCAGATCGCTCCCGCGTCCGGCCAGCGACGGCTTGCGGCGGAGCGCGAGAAAAGCGCTGAC
>NZ_WOEY01000137.1 GCF_013177695.1 Paraburkholderia solitsugae
AGTAGACCGCACTGCCAAGGCCAGGGAAAAGAAACAGGATCAGCAGCCAATACATGTTCTGCTGGGTGCGCACGGCATGCACCGCAAAGAACAGGGCGATGATGACGTAAAGGCTGATTCCGAAGATGCGCATTGACGAGAAGGCCAGTTGTGGGGCGTTGCCGATGGTACGTCAGCGAAACGGCAGAGTGCTATTGTGACGGAAGCGCGCTGCCATGCCTGGTAGCTCAGCGGGACCCTTCCCGCGACCTGGCAGTTGGCCCGGATGCCCATCATCCGGCCAACGCTATCAGACCGGGCATCGGCCTTTGCGGACGTCTCGGTGCCGCTCCTGGTGAGCCAACTACAGAAGGTTGCTTTCCTGCCATTCGGACCTTTGCGGTCGCGAATGACTGGCCTCATCGCCACGAATGCGTACTCGTCCCCACGGATCAGGGTTGGCGTTTGCCACGGCCACCAGCGGGGTTGCCAGCCGGCTTACGTGAACCCGCAGCTGGCTTGCTGGCGGGTTTGCTGCGTGGCTTTTGCACGCTGAATGGGTTACCGCTGGACAAGCTTGTGCCTTTACCCGCGGCCACAGCGCGCTGCGCCGCAGGCTTGCGTTTGTTTTCGCTACTTTGCGGGCGCGGTTTTTTGCTGAGCACCTGCATGGCGCCCGGCGCAGCTTGCGGCACTTTGGGCTTCTTAGGCTTTTTGGGTTTCTTGATGATCTGGCCCGTCGCGCTAGTTTGCGGCACGCGGTGTTCGGCTTCAAAACCCGGCTCTTCTTCACGGGGCAGCGTTTGCCGGATCAGCGCTTCAATCGCGGCCAGTTGCGGCGCTTCATCGGCACACACAAGGGACACCGCCACGCCGCTGGCGCCCGCGCGGCCGGTACGGCCAATACGGTGCACATAGTCTTGCGCCACGATCGGCAGATCAACGTTGATCACCAGCGGCAGGTCGTCGATATCAAGCCCGCGCGCAGCCACATCGGTGGCTACCAGCATACGTACTTCGCCCGTCTTGAAGCGCTCCAGCGCACGCAGGCGCGCGGGTTGCGGTTTGTCGCCGTGGATGGTGTCGACCGCATAGCCCGCTTCATCCAGCATGGCCGCCAGGTAATCCACGCCAATGCGGGTTTTGACGAACACCAGCGCGTGCTCCCAGTTGTTCTCAGCCACAAGGTGCATGAAGAGGTCAGGCTTGTTCTTTTTATCCACCGGCACTACCCACTGCTTGATCTTGCCGGCCGTGGCATTGGGCGGGCTGACGCTGATATTGACCGGGCCGCGCAGAATGCCCGCCGCCATGGCGCGGATATCATCGGTAAACGTGGCAGAGAACAGCAGGGTCTGGCGCTCAGCGGGCAAGGCAGCAAAGACGGCGTTGAGTTCGCGCGCAAAGCCCAGATCCAGCATGCGGTCGGCTTCATCCAGCACCAGCGTTTGTACCTGATCAAACTGCACTGCGTTCTGGCGATTGAGATCTAGCAAACGGCCCGGCGTGGCAACGAGCACATCCACGCCTTTGCGCAACTTCATCATCTGCGGGTTGATACTCACACCGCCGTAGGCGGCCAGAAATCGTAAGTCGAGGCCTTTGCCGTAAGCGATAAAGCTTTGCAGCACTTGTTCGGCCAGTTCGCGCGTGGGCACCAGCACCAGAACACGCGCGCGGTTGCTGGACACCGCCGGGCCGTGTTGCACCAGCCGTTGCAACAGCGGCAGCGCAAAACCCGCCGTTTTGCCAGTGCCGGTCTGTGCCGCAGCCATGACGTCCTTGCCACTGAGCACAGCAGGAATCGCCTTGGCCTGCACCGGCGTAGGTATCTGGTAATTGAGGTCCTGCACATTACGCAGCAAGGGATCGATCAGGCCAAGCGAGGCAAAAGACATTGGCGTATTCCGGGCTAAAGCCGCAATTCTAGCGGTTACCGCCTGATTGCGCCGCGCAGATCAATGGTCAAAAAGATCGACGTTGATCGCCACTGAAAAACGTAGCGGTGCCGGGCGACCGACGCCGATCAAAGTCCGCCAAAACAAATACCTGAACAACATCGTCGAGCAGGACCACCGCGCC
>NZ_WOEY01000138.1 GCF_013177695.1 Paraburkholderia solitsugae
CGCAGGCCAACGCGCAGGTCGAGCTGATCCGCGCGGGGTCCGGTTTGCAGATGTCCGCACTGGCGGAAGCCGATCGCGAGCATGTCTCGGGGCACGGTTTCCTCAGCGCGTATGCGTCGCACGACCCGGCGATCGGCGCGTTCGGGCCGTGGTATTGGACCGGGCTGGTAGGCGTCGACGCGCACTACGACATCGACATCTGGGGCAAGCAGCGCGACCTCGTGCGCGCGGCGATTGGCGAGCAGAACGCGCGGCGTGCGGAGGCGGCGCAGGCCGAGCTCGAGCTCTCGGCAGGTGTCGCGCAGCTCTACTACAGCATCCAGATCACCTACGCGAGCCTCGAGCTGTTGCGGCAGCTTCGCGAAGTGCGCGCCTTCGAGCTCGACACGCGATCAGCGCGGCACGAACGCGGCCTCGAAGCGCTGACACAAACCGCCGAGGCGCGCTCGCAGGTTCTCGCGATCGACCAGCAGATTGCGTCGAGCGAGCAGCAGGTCGTCCACGCGCGCGAGGCGCTGCGTGCGCTGGCAGGCGCCGGTCCCGACGATCTGCCGCCGATCGCGCCGGTGCCGTTGCCGGCGCCGGCGGTCTCGCTGCCGTCGACGCTGTCGTATGAGCTGCTCGCGCGGCGCCCGGATCTGCAGGCGATGCGCTGGCTGGTACAGGCGTCGTTCGACAAGATCGATGCGGCGAAAGCGGCGTTCTACCCGAGCTTCGATATCACCGCGTTTTTCGGATTCAACGCGCTGCGAATGCGCGACCTGTTCATGCATTCGAGCCAGCAGATCAATCTCATTCCCGGCCTCACGCTGCCGATCTTCGACGGCGGCCGCCTGAACGCGAACCTGCACGGCGCGCGCACGGCCAGCAACACGCTGATCGAGCAGTACGACCAGGCGGTGCTCGACGCGGTGCGCGACGTCGCGCAGAGCGGCAGCGAGATCGACGACCTCGACCATCGCGTGCATCTGCAGCATGACCGGATCGACGCGTTGCGCTTCGCGAGCGACAGTGCCGAGGCAAGCTACCAGACCGGCCTCGGCGACAGGACGACCGCGATGCAGGCGAAGGCGCCGGTCATCGTCGGGCGCCTCGAGCTCGTGCAGCTGACCGGCGACGAGATCGAGGCGGGCATCGTGCTGACCCGCGCGCTTGGTGGCGGCTATCGCAGCGACGAGCTGCCGGGGGACCCGGCCGGTACGAACAGGCCCTAGACGGCGAGCGCGCCGGCTTCGTTGCTGCTGCCGGTCGCCCGTGCGAGCGTGGCGACCGCTCTTGCGGGGGATTGATCGCCGTGCCTGCCGACCCTAACGCGACCGATGACCCGCCTGTCATGGAGCCAAATCATGAAGAATCATGATGCTTCGGGAATCCGCACTCCACGTCGGGCAACGCCGCTGTTCCACCCGGAGCAGTTGATCCGTCGAGGCGGATCGTGACGGAGGATATCGATCTGATCGAACTCACCGCCGCAATCGTGGCGAGCTTCGTGTCGTGCAATCCGTTGCCGGCGGCCGATCTGCCTGCGTTCATCTGGAGCACCTACGCCGCGCTGGCGGCATTGCGCACGACGTCGATACCGGCCGCACAGCAGCGGGCGGCGGTGTCGATCGAGGATTCGGTGCGCGACGATTATCTCGTCTGTCTCGAAGACGGACGCCGGCTTAAGTCGCTCAAGCGCTACCTGCAGCGCCACTTCGCGATGACCCCCGACGAATACCGGGCGAAGTGGGGCCTGCCCGCTGACTACCCGATGGTCGCGCCGGCCTATTCCGCGCTGCGCTCGTCAATCGCGAAGCGCCATCCCGGGGGCGCAATCAAGCCGCGTCGCGGGACCTGAGAACGGACGAACGAGGGATGCCGCTCCCGTCGCGCTCACCCGACGGGGGGATGTCGCGCCGCCGCCAGACTGCGCAAGATGGGGACCGTCGACAGCAACCATTTTGCATGGGATCGGAGTAAGTGCTGAAGCGCCAACTCCGATCGACAGCGGAGGCGCACATGTTCACGCAGACACCGAATGCAGCGTGCGGCAACGGGGCGGCAGATTTCGCCGCCGACGGTGGGACCGCACTCGAGGAAGCCGAGCCGGTCGCCGGCGCGTCCCGCCGGCTCGACTCGGACAGCGTCTGCGACGCGATCGTCGCGCGCCTCGTCGCACGGGCTGCCGAGCAAACGCCGCCGTCCGCGCGGCGCGCGGCGTCGCTGCCGAAGTGGCGTCTGCGGCGTGCGCTCGACTTCATCGAAGCGAATCTCGCGCAGCCGATCGGACTTGCCGATGTCGCCGCCAGCACCGGACTCACCCGCATGCATTTCGCCGCGCAGTTCCGCTCGACGACCGGCTATTCGCCGCACGCGTATCTGCTGCGGCGCAGGATCGAGCATGCCCAGATGCTGCTGCGCTCGTCGGCGCTCAGCGTGCTCGACGTCGCGCTCAGTTGTGGCTTCGGGTCGCATGCGCACTTTACGACCGTCTTCGGGCGGATGGTCGGCGAGCCGCCCAACAGCTGGCGGACCCGCATGCGCGGCGAGGGGCCGGTCGTGGAGCCGGTCGTGGCTATCGCCGCGCGCCGGGGCGACACCGGAGTGTGATCATGCAGACCGATCTGGCGGATGACGCATGCTGGTGCGCCGCGTTGCGCCTGCTCGACGGGGGCTCGTGGGAGTGGGCCGCGAGCCGGTTGGCGCCAGGCCTCGAAGCAGCAAAGGTGCCGGCTGCGCAAACCGACGCGCACCGCGAATGCGTGGTGCGCGTGCTCGATCGCGTTTCGGCGAAAATCGTGGTCGTGTACTGGTGTGACGCAACGTCCTGCCGCTACGGCGACCAGCCGTGGAGGGTGGGCGTCTCGAGGCGGCGCGGTCGCTGCGCGTTGTCGGGTGCGCCGATCAAGGCCGGCGACGCGGTCTATCGTCCGCGCCAGGGCCGGCCGAGGCCCGTCAACGCGGCCGCGATGATGCTGGCCTCAGAGGTCGAGCGCGTGTCACCCGGCTGATCACTGGCGCATTACAAATCTCGGTATTGATCGCTTTCGTTTCGGTTGCAGTCTGGCCAATACCGGGCAACAACCCATCCTTTACCAAAAAAGAACCGAATCATCACGCTTTTCCGGACGGTCATCTCTAGTCTGGACGGTACTGTGTTCGTCAAGCGGTTGTGACGATCGGGTGTCCGACGGAGCGTGGAATGAACGAAGCATTTGTCTGCGAGACTGATCAGGAAGCGGGGCATCTTCATCCCCGCGTGGCGCCGCCGCGGGCGCAGCCCGAAGCCCTCGTGATGTGGGCGCTTAATGCCGTTGCGCCCGCGCCGGCGTACGTCGACAAAGTTCAGGTATTGACGCGCGTCGACCGGGAACCGCCTGCGGTGAGTGTGGCGCGCATCCATCTGGATCTTGCGCGCGCGTGGCAGATGCTGATCCGCTGCGAGGCCGCCGAAGCGCTGCTGAGCGCGCAGCGGATTGAAGGGCAGGTCGGCCCATTGCCGGGCCCTGCTGCGGTTGCGGTGCGTTGCGAGATCGCGGCCGTGCGGGCCGCGGCGCTCATGCAGCAGGACGACGCGGGGGCAGCATTGGCCGCTGCGCTTTCCGCCCTGCGGCTCGGCACCGCAACGCCCACCGCGCACGTCGCGCTGACGGTGTGCCGCTGCGCTTACTGGCGCCTCGGCGATCCCGAGAGTTACTACGCGGTGGAACGCCGCGCGCCGGACGGGCAGCCGGGCCGGCTGCGCGCGATCACCACGATGCTCGACCTTGCGCTCGACGCCGCGATCGAATTCGGTCAGATGCATTTCAATGCCGCGCGCTTGCTGGCCGACGACGCGCTTGATGTCGCGCGCCGTTTCGGGACCGGTCCGGCGGCAATCGACGCGCTGCCCGCCTGCGTGATGGCGCAGGTGCTGTACGAGCAGGGCCGCGTCGCCGAGAGCGAGGCGCTGGTCGCGGCACGGCTGCCGGGAATCCGGCAGGGCGGTGCGATCGAAGGCGCGGTGCGTGGTTACGGACTGCTTGCTCGCATCGCCGTGAACCGGCGGCAACCGGGACAGGCGCTCCTGCTGCTGGCCGAGGCGGACGCGCTTGGGATGAAGCGCAACTGGCCGCGGCTGCGCGCTGCCAGCCTCGCGCAGCAGGTCGAGATGCACGTGGCCGCGGATCGCCTCGACCAGGCGGCGCTCTGCGCACAACGGCTCGCCGTGCTGGCCGGGCAATGCGGCGCGGCGAGCAGCAGCGCGCGTTTCGAGATCGCGCGCTACCACGTGCTCGCTCAGGCGCGGCTTGCGCTCGCACAGGCGCATTCCCCGGTATTCGCTCAGGCGTTCCCTCAGGCACCCATCCAGGTATCCGCCGCGGTCGATGTTGCGGCGCTGCGGCAGCTCCACTGCGATACCTTTCTGAGGCGCGATCGATACGGCGCGGTGGCGATCGCGCTGTTGCTGGTCGAAGCGTTGCTGGTCGCCGGGCTGCGCGATGAAGCGGTCGAGGCGCTTGTGACGCTGCTGACGGAGGCGGCTTCGGTGGGGTTGCAGCAGACGCTCGTCGACTGCAGCGAGCGCGTTGCGAAGCTGATCGACGGGATGGTGCGGGGTTCGGTCGTGCCCGCCGGCGACGTCCGCGAGCTGTTTCCCTACGCAGGCGCATTGATGTCGCGACGCCGGCGTGGCACCGCCCATGCGCAACCGGCGTGTGATACGGCACGGGACATAGCACGCTCCGTGGCTGCCATGAGCCTCAGCGAGCGAGAACGCGCGATCATCGGACTGATGGGGCACGGGCTGACCAACAAGCAGATCGCGATCCGACTGTGCATCGCGCCCGAGACCGTGAAGTCGCACGCGAAGCATCTGTACACGAAGCTGTCGGTGAGGAACCGGATTGAAGCGGTGACGCTGGCGAGCCGTCTGGGTCTCGTCCGGCTGTCGTCATGCCGGCACGCCGGTGACTAGCCCGCTTCGAACGTCTCGCGCAGACGATGGCCCGACGGCAGCGTCGCGGCGAGTGCATCCTTCATCGACTTGCTGAGTGTTGCGTGGCGCTTGGCCGCTTGCGTGTCGCCGGCCAACTCGCAGGCGCGGGCAGCCGTGCGATGGATGCGCCAGTCCGCGAGCGGCGTCTGGTAACCACGCGTTGCGTCGAGCGCATGCTGCACGCAGCGCAGCGCATGGTTTGCGTCATGCTGTTCGCACGCGACCCGCGCGCGCATTTCCCACGCGAAGCCTTGCCACGTGCGCTCTTCGATACGGGTCGCCAGCTCGACGAGACGGTCGGCATGGGCGATCGCCGCATCAAGATCGCGCTCTGCGAGTGCGACGCCCGCGAGCCCCCATTCGAGCGGCAGACGCCAGTACCAGTCGAAGATCACCGGCTGCGTGTCCATCCGTTGCAGCACCTGCGTGAGCGCGTCGCGCGCGGCGCGCGCATCGCCAAGGCCGAGCTGTGCGAGCCCGGTCAGCAGCACACAGAGCCGGTATTCGGCCGGCAGGATCGATTTGCCGCTGCCCGGTTCGGGCGACTTGCCGGCCAGCACCTGCGTGCAGGATTGGAGCATGGCCTCGAAATCCATCGCGTGGAACTGCACCCAGCAGCGATAGAGCGTGAGCGTGTCCGCGCCGTACGGGTTGCCGTTGTGCGCGAACATCGTGATCGCCTTGTCGAACTCGCGCTGCGCGCGGCCGAATTCGCCGAGATAGAGCTGCGTCCACGGCACACCCAGATGCACCATCCAGGTCGCGCGCGCCATGTTGAACTCGGGGCGGTTTTCGTCGTTCTCGACGAGGAAATGGTAGTTCGAGACGATCGTGTCCTGGGCTTTCTGGTAGTGCGACGACACGAGACAGACCATGGCGTATTCGCACAGGGACCAGGCGGTCGCGTAGGGATCGTCACCGGCGCGCAGGGGGACGAGCGCGGCCTCGCACCGCGCGATGTCTTCGGCGCACCAGCCGCGCACCCACATTCGCCATACGTAGCAACTGATGCGGGTGCGGGCCTGCTGCTGCGGGTTGGTCTGCCGGTCGCTGAGCGCGAGCGCTTCGTCGATGATCTGGCTGCAGCGCAGCTGGTCGCGCCAGCTATACGTATACGCGAGGCTCATCAGTGCCCGGCTCTGGATGTCGATCAGGCCGTGTTGCGCGGCACGCTCCGCGAGCTGCGCGCAGGTTTCCCGCGCGCGGGAATCGTGGGCCGCCGCGAAGATCGAAGCACGCCCTTCGAGGAATTCCGTTTCCGCCGCAGCGCGGGCTTCACTGGGCAGGTTGGCCGCGAACATCAGCGCGCGGTCGAGGACCGCGAGCGCGTCGTTGTACGCGAGACGCTTCTTCGCCGTCTGGATCGCAATGCGCAGATAGCCGAGCGCACGTTCCCAACGTTTCGCGACGGCGAAGTGCTGGGCGAGTTCGGCGGCGACCCCGCCGCGCTCGTCCGGTGCGAACAGCGCCTCGAGCGCCTCGGCGACGCGCAGATGGGAGCGGGTGGTGCGCAGCAGACCCTGCCGCTCGTAGAAGGTCTGCCGGTACATCGTGTGGCGGAACGCGTAGGTGCTCGCGGCGAGCCCGTCCTCGAGCGTGGACGTCGGCTCGCGCCGGATGAAGCTTTCCTGACGGCAGAGCGCCTCGCAGATATCCTCGAAATGCTCCTGGCTCAAGCCGGCGGCCGGCGCCGCGGTGGTCGCGCTAAACGCGAGGCCGGCGACGCTCGCGCCTTCGAGCGCGCGTTGCTGGTCGTCGGTCAGCCGCTGGATGCGATGCTCGATGACCTGGTTCAACGTGAGCGGCACCTCCAGCCGTACTTCCGAGGGTGACAGATGCAGCTTCCAGCCCTCGGGCGTCGATTGCGCGATGCCTTGTTCGACAAGGTGATCGAGCGTCGCGACCATGAACAGCGGGTTGCCGCCGGAGCGCTCGCGCACCAGCTGAGCGAAGCCGTTCGCGCTGTCGGGCCGAGCGTCGCGCGGGCCGCCCGTGAGATATTCGGCGATTGCGCCTTCGGTCAAGGGTTCCAGCACGATGTCGTGACACAGCTTCTGCAGCCCCAGATCGCGGTTCAGCCGGCACAATGGGTGTTGCGCGAGTTCGGCGTCTTCCGGACGGTACGTCGCAATCACCATCAGACGTGCGCCGCTGCGATGGCGGGCAAGCGCGGACAGCATGTCGACCGTCGAATAGTCGGACCAGTGCAGGTCTTCGAACACCAGCGCGAGCGGCCGCTCCAGCGACAGCGCTTCGAGGAATTCGCAGATCTCCCTCAACATGCGCCCGCTCGCCGCGCCGATCACCTGATGCTGTAGCTCAGCGCGGTATTGCTGCGGCACCGATCCCAGCATCTGGAGGGCCCAGGTCGGCGCGATTGATACGAGCGTGCGGGTGATCATCGGGCCCGCTTCGCTGCGGGTCAGCTGTGTCAGCGCGTCGAGCACCGGGTAGTAAGGCTCGATGCCGCCGTAGCCTTCGACGCAGCGCCCGAGCGACGTCAACACAGTGGCATCGCCATCGAGCGAGTCCAGGAACCGGTTGACGAGCGTCGTCTTGCCGATGCCAGGTTCGCCCGCCACGAACACGATGCGCGATGCGCCATGGCGTGCCTCGTCGAACAGCGTCTTCAACCGGTTCAGTTGCTGCTTGCGGCCAACGAACCCGCCATGGCTGCGCTGGTCTGCCTCGCGCGCGCCGGTGCTGGAACTGGCGGAGAGCGGTGCAATGAAGCAATAGCCGCGGCCGCGATGGGTTTCGATAAACCTTGGACGGGCGGGATCGTCGCCGAGCGCCGTGCGGATGGTCAGCATGTGGGCTTTCAGCACTTCGGGCTGGACATGCACGTTTTGCCAGAGGGCATCGAGGAATTCGTCGTGCGTGATGAGCCGGCCAGCGTGGTCGATCAGGTATTGCAGCATGTCGTAGGCGCGCGGCGCCAACGTGAGCCTGCGGCTCGTGCCGTCGGGCGCACATTGCCAGACGCATCGATTCACTCGATCCAGCCGAAAGGGTGGGAAATCGATCACCTAGGTTCTCCGACGCAGCCGCAACCCGACTTGGTTGCCGCGATTTTATACTGCGGGTGCGGGTCACGCTGACTGGAGCATTCCATTACCCAATCAGGACCAGAAAATCACCCTTCCGGATTTCGAACGCCTTACCCTGACGGGAAAAGTGTGCGTCTCGTCCTGGCAGGCGGGCGCGTTTGTTCTTCAGAGGGTTGGCATGAAGGCTCATTCGAGCAAGCTATCTTCGGTCAGTTTCGAAGGCTTTCGTCTGGATACGGCGAACGAATGCCTTTGGCGGCTGGATTCCGACTCGACACCCGAGCGGATCGACCTGACGCGCAAGACCTTCGGCGTGTTGCGGTTTCTGATCGAGAATCGCGGTGCGCTGATTACCCATGACGCGCTGCTCGAAGCCGTGTGGCCCGATGTGCACGTGCAGCCCGAAGTCGTGAAGAGCCACATACAGATGATCCGGGCACGGCTCGGCGATAGCGCGCAGCGCCCTCGCTACATCGAAACCCTGCGCGGGCGCGGCTATCGTTTTGTCGCGCCCGTCAGGGTCCCTGCAACGGAGTCCGTGCCGGCCGTTAGCGAGGAGAGCTTCGGCCGCTTTGCCGGGCGCACGAGCGAACTGCAGCAACTGAGTGCAGCCATGGACCTGGCCCGATCCGGAAGCGGCCAGGTCGTGGTGGTTGCCGGTGAGCCGGGCATCGGCAAGACAGCGTTGCTCAAGCAGTTCGTTGCCGCCCAACGGTTCGAACCTGACGATGCGTGGGTCGCTGAAGGGCATTGCGTCGAGGGCTATGGCGGCACGGAACCGTTTTATCCGGTTCTGCAGGCTCTCGGGCAACTTTGCCAGGGAACCGGCGGCAGCGAAGTCGTGAAAGCGCTGGTGACGCTGGCGCCCACGTGGGCATGGCAGCTCCCGGGCCAGGTGGCGAGTCATGTGCGCGAGTCCCTCCATCGGCAGCTCCCTGGCGCGTCGCGCGAACGCATGCTGCGGGAGATCCGGGGCTTGCTGAGCTTTCTGACGCAGACGCAACCGCTACTTCTGATATTCGAAGATCTTCATTGGGCCGACTACTCAACCATCGATTTTCTGGCGGCGCTGGCGCGCCAGCCAGGCGCGCTGCGCCTGATGGTCGTCGCCACTTACCGGCAGGACGAGGCGGCGCTGGCCGAACACCCCATCGAGCAACTGCACCACGAGCTTTCGCTGAGGGGCCTATGCCGGGAGCTGGCGCTTGGACCATTGCCGCGCGACGCAGTGGTTGCGTGGCTGACAGATCGCGATCACGCCGACCCTGCCGAGGCAGAACTGTCTTATCTCATCGCGCAACGTTGCGGCGGGAATCCACTGTTTATGCGGGCGACCCTCGCAGATCTCGTGGAGCGCAACATGCTCCGCAAGACGGCGACGGGCTGGCGGCCGCTGGCGCCGATGGCGACGATCGGCGCGGCAGCGCCACACACGATAACCCGGACGCTCGAGGGTAGAATCCGGCGCCTCGGCGCCGACGAGCGTAATCTGCTTGAAGCCGCTAGCGTTGCGGGGCTCTGCTTTTCTTCGGCGACTGTGGCCGAGGCCGCGGGTCTGTCGACGGAGCAGTTCGACGATCTCTGCGAGGCGCTGGCGCGCAACCAACGCTTTATTCAACGTTGCGGAGTGAAGCGCTTACCCGACGGGGAAGCGGCGGCGATGTTCTGTTTCGACCATGCCCTCATTCGCCACGCGTTCTATGGACGTCAAGGGCTGACTCGCCGCTCCCGTTTGCATCGGCAAATCGCGGAACGGCTCGAGGCGATCTATGCTCTCGATCAGAGAGCGGAGGTGGCATACGAGCTTGGACACCATTTCGCTGACGCGAGAGACTGGCTCAAGGCGATCGACTATCTACGCATGGCGCTGCAAACCGCGAAGGTTCGCTTTGCGTATCGCGAGGCGCAGTCGATTCTCGACTTTGCCGCTTCGCTCACCGCGAAGTTGCCGGCTGATTTGCGTCCGCTTAAAAGCTTTGAGTTTGCCGAGGCGCGCGCATCGCTTTACGCTGCAGCGCATGATCCGCGCGCCGAGGCCGCCTGGATCGAACTGGAGGAACAGGCACGCACGATTGGCCGGCTCGATGCGCAATTGCGCGCCATGCTCGGCCTCGCCTACGTCTTTAGCTGGAGCGACAGGCAACGTTGCATCGAGATGCTAAACGAAGCGCTGACGCTGAGCGCATCGCATCCCGACCTGCGCGTCAGTGCGCTGGTGCGCGTGAGTGCCTACGTACGCCGTATCTGGACCGACGGCTGGTCGCATGCCGATCTGACTGAGTGCGAGACGGCGATGCGTGCGCTGCGCGAGACGGGGGATCCCTTGCCGATCGCCCGGGCGAATATGGAATACAGCATGCTGTGCATCATTTCCACCCGGTATCGCGAAGCGCTCGGGACGGTGCGGGCGAATTACCAGATTCTCTTCGAGCATGCGGTGGAACATCCGGGCTTCGACCTCGCGAGGGCGACGTGGATGCTCCGGTTGGGTACGTCGTGGGCTCAGCTTTTCCTCGGCGAGTTAGGCCGGTCGATGGAATCGTTCGACCAGGGTATGGCTTCGTTCCACGAGAATGGCGACTATTTTGCGGCCCGCACGCTCGAAGTCTATCGGGGTTGGTTGCTCGTGCACACGATGGACTACGAATCAGTCATTGAAATGTACGAACGCTTCGTGCCGGCTTCAAACTCGTCCGCTCGGGCGGTCGAAACCGACTCCGGCGCACTGCTGCCCGTGCAACACCGTGCGTGCATCGTGCTCGCGGGCCTCGCGTATATAGGATTGGAGAACGGCGCACGCGCCTCGGCGCTGTTTGCGGAAGCGCAACGACAGCTGGACGCCACGCCCATCATGTTCGACTGGTACTGGCGACTGGCAATCGAATGGGGTACCTCGGAGGCCGCGATGATGGCGGGCGACTATCGTACCGCCCGATCGCGCGCCCAGGTGTTCCTCAGGCTCGCCCTCGCCACCGAAGACCGGACGTGGCAGGCTCTCGCCTGGGAAGTCGTTGCCCGAGAGGCGCTCGCGAGTGGCGATCCGGTCATTGCACTCGAGCACATCAACGCCGCGTTCGCGGCCACGGCAGGATTCGAAACCCCGCTGGCGGACTGGCGGCTTCACCGCACGGCGGCCGCGATTCACGAGGCCTGCGGCGACGCCGAACAGGCGGATGTGCAACAGCGCCATTTCATGTCGACGCTCGAACGGTTGTCGAATTCCTTGCCGCGGGGCGGTCAGATCGGCTGGCGTCTGCTCGCTTTTTCAACAAGCTGATGGATGCTTCAGGCGTGAGGCACGGGGGAGCCGTCAGAGTGTCGATCCCCCGGCGGGGTGATATCGGCTGATAGGGCGTCCATGCAAGATAAGTGAATCGTCAAACCGATGAACTCAGTGCGGCCGGAGGTTAAGAACTGCGGCCTGCGGTTCATAACGGTGGCGGATCATTTCATGCGTGGAGCACCTTCAGGAGAGCAGACGTGAGCAAAAAAGTTGCGGAAGTCATTGTGGACACGCTCGCCGCGGCGGGCGTCAAGCATTGCTACGGGATCGTGGGGGACACGCTGAATCTCATCGCTCACCACATCAACGAGAGCGACATCGAGTGGGTCCATGTGCGCC
The DNA here is from genome assembly GCF_013177695.1 of Paraburkholderia solitsugae. Classification (GTDB taxonomy): domain Bacteria; phylum Pseudomonadota; class Gammaproteobacteria; order Burkholderiales; family Burkholderiaceae; genus Paraburkholderia; species Paraburkholderia solitsugae. The sequence continues at coordinate 11,633 of NZ_WOEY01000138.1, forward strand.
ATGAGGAGGCGGGGGCGTTCGCCGCCGAAGCCGAAGCCATGCTGACCGGCAACCTCACCGCCGTGGCGGGAAGCTGCGGCCCTGGCAGCCTTCACTTCATCAACGGCCTGGTGGATGCCAACCGCAATCGGGCGCCGGTTATCCTGATCGCAACCCAGGTCGCGAGCGAGGAACTTGGCTTTAACTTTCCGCAGGAAGTCGACTTCAAGGCGATCTACGGATCGTGCAGCGTGTTCTGCGACATGATCATTACGCCGGAGCAGGCGCGCCGCAAAACCGTGATTGCCTGTCAGACCGCCATTGCAAAGGGTGGCGTCGCTGTGTTGATCGTTCCGGTCGACATCGCGCATGCCAATACGAGCGATGAGGTCCCGTATTCGGTCCACACGAATGTGCCCGTTGTCCGGCCGAGTGACGCGGACCTCGACCGTGTCGCCGACATCCTCAATTCGGGCGGCGACAAGATCGCGATCTATGGCGGCTCGGGATGCCGTGGCGCCCACGCCGAAATCCTGGCGGTTGCCGAGCAGCTCAAGGCGCCTATTGCACATACGTCCCGCGCAAAAGACGCGCTGGAACATGACAACCCGTACAACGTCGGCATGACCGGTATTATCGGCGGCGAAGCGGGCTATCTGGCGGTATCCGAATGCGAGACCTTGCTGTTGCTGGGCGCCGACTTCGCGTGGCGGCAGTTCTATCCGGAGAGGGCCAAAATTGTTCAGATCGATATGGCGCCCGATCATCTCGGCCGCCGGCATCCGGTTACGTTAGGGCTGGTCGGGGATATCAAGGCCACGATGGAGGCGTTGTTGCCGCGCCTCAAGCCGCGCACGTCAACCGAGTTCGGCGACAAGCTCGTCGAGCGGCATGCCAGCGCGCTGGAAACCCACCGGTCCAAGGCCGTCGCGTCGAACCGCGGAACGATTCCGCCCATCTATCTGACCGAGTTGATCAACCGGTATGCAGCCAGCGATGCACTCTTCTGCGCCGACGATGGAACGCCCACTGTCTGGCTTTATCGGCATATCCAGACGAACGGAAAACGCCGGGTGTTTTCGAGTCTGCTCCACGGCACGATGGCGGCGGCCTTGCCGATGTCAATGGGGCTGCAGAAGTGCCAGCCCGGACGCCAGGTGATCTCCATGTCCGGCGACGGCGGTCTCGCCATGCTGTTCGGTGAGCTCATGACGGTCGTGCAGGAGAAGCTGCCCGTCAAGGTGGTGGTGTTCGACAACGGCAAGCTTGGATTTATCGACATCGAACAGAAGTCCGAAGGCATGCTCCCGCTCTACACGGGCCTGCAAAATCCGGACTTCGGCAAGGTCGCCGAGGCGATGGGATTGTGGGGGCGCACGGTGTCGAAAGCCGACGAGCTCGAAGAGGCCGTTATCACATGGTTGAACCAACCCGGCCCCGCGCTTCTGAACGTCAAGGTCGACACGATGACGCTCGTGATGCCGCCGAAGTTCGAGTGGGGTTCTGCTTACGGAATGGTCCTGTATTCCGCGAAAGCCATGCTGCAGGGGCAGTCCGCCGACGTGTTCGCCATGATCCGCGAAAATTTATAGGACTTAGGCGGTAAGCGGGGCGGGCAGACGGCGCGATCACGCTCTCGACGATCGCGCAGAAGCGCAGGATAAGCGCGCGCGACATGTCCTCATTTCCCTGTTTGGCTGTCTTGCCCCGGCGGGAGTAGACTCGCCGGGGTTGCTCCGTGATACCACGCCGATCGTCGCTTTGCGCCGATATTTGCGCGTGAACAAAAGGAGTAGGGAAACCAGTTTGAGTGGCGTCGGGGAATTCGAGAATGCGTCTGTCCAAGGTTGATCTGAATCTCTTCGTGGTCTTCGAAGCCGTCTACAGAACGCGAAACCTGACGCGCGCAGCGGAGATGCTGTTCATCACCCAGCCTGCTGTCAGCAATGCGTTGGCGCGGATGCGCAAGGCATTCGACGATCAGCTTTTCGTCAGTACGTCGGCCGGCATGATGCCGACGCCCGCTTCGGAAAACATCATCGGCCAGGTTCGTGAGGCGCTGCAGTTGCTCGACTCGAGCACCCACGTCGGAGGGCGCTTCGATCCCGCCTCGTCGGAGCGTACGTTCCGGCTTAGCATGACCGACCTCACGGAGGCACTCCTTCTGCCGGCACTGGAGGAGGTATTGCAGCAACTGGCGCCCGGCATCCGCATCGAAAGCTACTTTACGACGCGCAGAGAGGTTCCGGAAGCGCTAGCCAGCGGGGCGGTCAATCTCGCGATCGACGCGCCGCTGATTGATGACCCCTACCTCGAGCAGGAGCCGCTGGGCCGCGACCGTTATGCATGCATGCTGCGCCACGACCATCCGTTCACAAAAAAGAAACTGACGATCGATGACTACCTCAGGTTCGGTCATATCCACGTATCCAGCCGCCCCCAGGGGTCGGGTCTCGTCGACGCGGAACTGAACAGGCTGGGTCTCCGGCGATCGATTCAGACGCGGGTTCAACACTATCTGGTCGCCCCCTTGATCGCGATGCGAACCGATCTCGTCCTCACGGCCCCACTTGTGCTGCTCCAGCGGTATGACGCGCGAATCCTGGCGCTGCCGTTCGATCTTCCGGATCTTCAGTCTCATTGCTACTGGCATCGAAGCGTGACCGGGGACCCGGCTCATCGTTGGCTGCGCGAGCAGATTGGCCGCCTCATGCGTGAAATGCACCAGTAGCCGGGGCTTGTGGGGCGTACGGGGTCTACGCGCCAGGTGTCACGAAAACTTATAGCGGACTATCACAACAATCAATTTCCTGAATGTCGCGGCACTGGGTATTCTGCTAGTCATGTTGAAGCGAGGATGGCATGGCAGAACTCTATCTTGTACGGCATGGTCAGGCGTCTTTCGGCGCCGAAAACTATGACGAACTCTCTCCTTCCGGTCGTACCCAATCAGGTTGGCTCGGCGAGTACTTCGCGCAGGCGAACTTGCGGTTCGATCGCGTTGTCATCGGCACGATGCAGCGGCATCGGCAAACTGCCGATGGAATTCTCGCCGCCATGGGTGACCCGCAAGTCGAGATCGCGCAAGACGCGGGTCTGAACGAATACGATTTCGAGGCCCTGTTCGGAGCCCTCGGCGAAGCGGGCTTGCCGTCAGGTTTGTCGCCGGCAAGTTCAAAGAAGGACTTTTACAAAGGGCTCCGGCAAGTGCTGCAGCTTTGGGCCGATGACCGCTTGCCGGGCCGTGTTCCAGAGACATGGCAGCAATTCCAGGCGCGTGTCCAGCGCGCGCGCCTCGACATCCAGCGGGCTGGCGGCAGGCGCGTTCTGGTGGTGAGTTCGGGTGGTCCGATCGCGGTAACGGCACAGCAGGTTCTGCAGGCGCCCGCTGCGAGCGCGATTGCACTGAACCTGCAGATTCGAAACAGCAGCGTTTGCCAATATGTCTTTAACGACGACGCGATGTCGCTAGTCAGCTTCAATTCAGTGCCTCATCTCGAACATGCCGAGAGGCGTGAATTTGTCACTTACGGCTGATCTTTACATGAATGCCCATCTTCAATTCGACACCGAAGATCTCACACGTTATCTGACGGTGCACGTCCCTGGGTTTCAAGGGCCGTTGTCCGTCGAGAAATTTCCCGGCGGACAATCCAATCCGACGTTTCTTTTGAAGGCGCAAAGCGGTCACTACGTGCTGAGGCGTCAACCGCCCGGCGAACTGCTCAAGTCCGCCCATGCCGTTGATCGTGAGTTTCGCGTGCTGTCGGCGCTTGGCCGAACAGCGGTCCCGGTCGCCCGTGCGTATCACCTTTGCGAGGACCGTGACGTTATCGGTAGCCTGTTTTACGTCATGAGCTACGAAGACGGGCGAATCTTCTGGAATCCGGCGCTGCCTGAAGTACCCGTCGAGGAGCGCGGCTCTATCTACGACGCACTGCTCGGCACGATGGCGGCTCTCCACGACGTGGATATCGACGAAGCCGGATTGTCGGACTACGGCCGCCCGGGCGACTATTTCGCGCGTCAGATCGACCTGTGGACCCGGCAATATCGCGCCGCGCAGACCGATACCCTGGAGCCGATGGAGTCGCTGATCGCGTGGCTGCCTGCCCACTGTCCGGCGGAAACCGGCAAGCCTTCGCTTGTGCACGGCGATTTCCGTATCGACAACCTCATTTTCATGCGCGGCGAACCGCGAGTTCGCGCGGTTCTCGACTGGGAGCTCTCCACGCTCGGCAATCCTCTGGCTGACATCGCGTACTTCTGCATGTGTTTGCGGCTTCCGCCCGGCAGTCATATCGCCGGACTCGCGGGCCTGAATCGAGGGGCGTTGGGGGTGCCGGACGAGGCGTCGATTGTCGAGCGGTATAGCGAGCTCCGGGGCATTTCATCGATTGAGAACTGGAACTTCTACCTGGCGTTCAGCTTCTTCCGACTCGCCGCTATCGCACAGGGCGTGAAGAAACGGGCCTTGAGCGGTAACGCATCGAATCAAAAGGCCCGGCAGGTGGGGGAGATGGCTGGAGTGCTGGCGAAGATGGGCATGGACCTGATCTGAAGGCAGGCAGGAAACACGGAAACGTAGAAGGATGGAGACTGATTGTGACTACTAATTTGTTTGACCTGAAAGGGAAGATTGCGCTGGTGACGGGCGCGAGCCGCGGTATCGGTGAGGAGATCGCCAAACTGCTCGCCGAGCAGGGTGCCCACGTGATTGTGTCGAGCCGCAAGCTGGAAGATTGCGAATCTGTGGCACGCGAGATCAGCGAAGCGGGCGGGAACGCGGAAGCCAAAGCGTGCCATGTCGGGCGCGTCGAGGACATTCACGCGATCTTTGCGCATATTCGTGCACAGCATGGCCGTCTGGATATCCTCGTCAACAACGCGGCGGCGAATCCGTATTTTGGCCATATTCTCGACACCGATCTGTTGTCCTTCGAAAAGACGGTGGAAGTCAATCTGCGCGGTTACTTCTTCATGTCCGTGGAAGCGGGCAAGTTGATGCGGGAGCACGGTGGCGGTGCGATCGTCAACACGGCTTCGGTCAATGCCTTGCAGCCTGGCGACAAGCAGGGAATCTACTCGATCACCAAAGCGGCCGTTGTCAACATGACGCGGGCATTCGCGAAGGAGTGCGGGCCGTTGGGAATTCGCGTGAATGCGCTGCTCCCCGGATTGACCAAAACCCGCTTTGCGGGGGCACTCTTCGCCGATCAGGGCACGTACGAAAGCTGGATGTCGCGCATCCCGCTGCGGCGTCACGCGGAACCTCGCGAGATGGCGGGGACCGTGCTTTACCTGGTGTCCGATGCTGCGAGCTATACCAATGGAGAGTGCATCGTCGTTGACGGTGGACTGACGATCTAGTCAAGGGGTCGACGCACGGGCTTGACCCATGCGTCGACGGCATGAATCACGATTCTGGAAGAGTAAAAATGGACTTTGCATACAGCCCGAAAGTCGAAGCGCTGCGCTCACAGCTGCGTACGTTCATGGACACGCATATCGTTCCGCGCATCCGGCAGTGGCACGACGAAGTGAGTGCGGGTCAATATCCGGTTTCCTTTATGGAGACCTTGAAGGAGCAGGCGCGTGAGGAGGGGCTCTGGAACCTGTTTCTGCCGCATCTGCGCGATGACGAGCCCGGTACCCGCCTCACCAATCTCGAGTACGCGCCGCTCGCTGAAATCATGGGGCGGGTGTCGTGGGCTTCCGAGGTGTTCAACTGCAATGCGCCGGACACGGGCAATATGGAGTTGCTCCATATGTTTGCCACGCCGGCCCAGCGCGAGCAGTGGCTCAAGCCCCTTCTCGACGGCAAGATTCGCTCCGCGTTTGCGATGACGGAGCCGGCTGTGGCCTCCTCGGACGCGACCAATATCACGACGTCGATTCGTCGTGACGGTGATGACTATGTCATCGACGGCCGCAAGTGGTTCATCACGAACGCCGCCCACCCGAATTGCGAGATCTTCATCGTGATGGGCAAAACGGATCCGGACGCGCCGAGTCACAGTCAGCAGAGCATGATTCTCGTGCCTCGCGATACACCCGGCGTCAAAGTGATCCGCAATATCTCGGTGGTCAATCATGTGGCGCCGGAAGGGCACTGCGAAATCGAGTTCAAAGGCGTGCGCGTACCCCGGTCGAATCTCCTCGGCGAAGAGGGTAGCGGCTTTGCGCTCGCGCAGGCGCGTCTCGGACCGGGACGGATTCACCACTGCATGCGTTCGATCGGCGCCGCGGAATTGGCGCTCGAGTTGATGGTGGAGCGGGCCCAGGCGCGCACGGCATTCGGAAAGCCGCTGTTTAAGCATGGGACGGTCGCCGAATGGATCGCGAAGTCACGAATCGAAATCGATCAGGCGAGGCTCTTTGTTCTCAAAGCCGCGTGGATGATCGACAACGTGGGGGCGAAGGCGGCGCGCAAGGAGATCTCGATGATCAAGGCGCTCGTGCCGGGTGTTCACACCGCCGTTTGCGATCGGGCGATGCAGGTGTTTGGCGCGATGGGTCTGAGCCCCGACACGCCATTGGCCGATAGCTGGACGTGGGGCCGTGCGTTGCGCTTCGCGGATGGCCCGGACGAGGTTCACCTGCAGAGCATTGCACGCATGGAACTCAAGGCGCAGCCCTATGAGCCGGGGAAGGAGAATCCCTACCTGACGGCGTCGGTGTAACGTATAGCGGCAGTTTCAAAGCTTTGCATGGGACCCGAGCGCGCTGCGTGGGACCGGAGTAAGTGCTAATGCGCCAACTCCGGTCGACAGCTAAAGCGTGAACTCGGGTCGACAGCGTGACCTTGCGAAGGGAGCCTTGGGTTTCCAGTGCGTTGTCGTGACCACTGACTAACGCTGGCCGTCAGATCCCCCCAGCAAGGACCGCGTCTCTTCCGATGGCTCCGCAGTGAGTACGCTTTCAAAGCTGTCCATCAAGCTGGACACCGCGTATCGTGGGGACCAGAGCGCGCCCGAATCGCCACTGTCCCGACTCGCTTCCCACGCTGCCAGCGAGGCATTGCCGTAGATGCTGATGAGCGACAGCCGGTGATCGACGATTGCCGGTGGAATATCGGCAAGCAGATTCCGAAGCAGGTCGTTGCAACGCTGATAGCCCAGATTCCACTTGTTTTCCAGCGCCTCCCGCAAGAACGCGCGATTGTTCAACTGCAAGTTGGCGATCATGCGGATGTACGTCGCTTGACCCGTACGATCCGCTAGCTCAAGCATCGGAAAGAGCAGCGCGCCTAATACCGCCCGCACGTTTATCCCCGCCTCTACATCCAGTCTGTCGAGCCGCGCCTGACGATCTTCGTCGATCAGGCGCGCGCCGTCGACGACCAGCTCACGGGCCAGTTCCAGTTTGTTCCCGAAGTAGTAGCGCAGCGAGGCGCTGTTGCGCTGCCCTGCGGCGGAGATGATGTCCTGCACGGACACGCCGTCCAATCCGCGTAGCGCGAACAGGCGCTGAGCTTCTTCTTTTAAGCGAATTCGTGTCTCCGCCCCATCCGAGCGAAGGGTTTTCCCTGGCATCATCATTACTTTACCGTGTCGAGTTAATTAACTACACTGGGTTAATTAACCCAGTTGGAGAAACTTAGCATGAAAGTGATCGTTGTTGGAGGAGGCATTGGTGGGCTCACAACCGCTCTGGCGTTGCTGCGCCACGGTATTGAGCCGATTGTACTGGAGCGCGCGCCGCAACTGACCGAGGTCGGCGCGGGCATCCAGATCGCTGCGAACGGCACGATCGTGCTGCGGGAATTGGGGCTCGAGCCGGCGCTGGCGAGCATTGCGACCGTGCCGGCTGGCTTTGATTACCTCGAGTTGTCGACGGGACGCCGCCTGTACTACGCCCCGCTCGGTGAGGAAGCAGCGGCACGTTATGGCGCGTTGCTTTACAACGTCCACCGCGCCGATCTGATCGAGTTGCTCGCGAAGGCCTTGCCGCCCAAGGTGGTCCGGCTGGGTGCGCAATGCGCGTCGGTGTCGCAGGACGACGAGGGCGCCTACGTCACCCTGCAAGACGGCGAAGTGATTCGTGCCGACGCCGTGATCGGCGCGGATGGCATTCACTCCGCCGTTCGGACGGCCCTCCGGGGACCCGAGGAGAAACAGTTCGCCAACATCCTGATGTGGCGCGCGCTGATTCCGGCAGACCGGCTTCGTGGGCTGAACCTGCCGGTGGCGGGGAACAACTGGTTCGGCATTGGCCGCAATATCGTCTCGTACTGGGTTCGCCCGGACCTCTACAGCGTTCTCGCGTCGGTGCCGGCAACCGAAGTGAGCCGCGAGTCCTGGACGCAAGCAGGCGACGTCGCGCAACTGCGCCGCGCGTTTGAAGGTTCCGAGCCGACCGTCCAGAAAATGCTGGAAGCCGTCGACTCGACTTTCATCACGGGGATGTACCACCGGGATCCGATTGAACACTGGGCCACCGGACGGATCGCGCTGCTCGGCGACGCCGCGCATGCGATGGTGCCTTATCTTGCGCAAGGCGCCTGCCAGTCGATCGAAGATGCGTGGGTCCTTGCCACCTGTCTCAAGAACCATGGCCCGGCCGGCGTTCAGGACGCGCTGCTGGAATACGAACGGCGCCGCCAGCCGCGTACGACGCGGATTCAGGCGGGCGCGCGCTTTGTCGTCGATTGGGCCCATGAGCCCGACGAGGCACGGGTACGCCAGCGGAACGGACGGCTGAAGGGACTCTCGCGTATCGATCCGCTGGCCGAGGCTTCGTGGTCGTTCGCCTGGGGGCACGACATCCTTAAGGCCGTCAAACTGCCGCCGGGCGAGGTGGTGGGTTTGAGCGCGGCACGCGAAGGAAAGCGGATGGCACGCCCCGAGAGCCAGCGCGCTTTCGATCTCTGGAAGGGTGTGTTCAAGCCGGATGACATCGCGCGTGGCGACCGGGGGCAGCGTGCAGCCTACGAACGGTTCCTTTTGGAGCAGTTCCCGGCGCCGGCAAGCACCGAAGTGACAGACGTCGATCTTGACGGCGTGAGCGCGTTGCGCGTGGTTGCGCCGGGAGCAGGGCAGAAGGCGACCGTACTGCACTTCCATGGCGGCGGCTACGTGCTGGGTTCGGCGAAGAGCTCGGTTGAATACGCAAGCCGTCTCTCACACGCGCTGAACGGTCCGTGCTACACGGTCGACTACCGCCTCGCGCCCGAGCATCCGTATCCGGCGGCATTCGATGACGCATTCAGCGCCTATCGCGGCTTGCTTGCTGCGGGCGTCGATCCGTCGACGGTCTTCCTGAGCGGAGAATCGTCCGGCGGCGGCCTGGCTCTGGCGCTGGCTGCTGCGCTACGTCGCGCCGGCCTGCCGTTGCCAGGCGGCGTCATTGCGATCTGCCCGCTCACCGACCTCACGCTGAGCGGCCCCTCCGTCAAGGCGAATTCGGGCGACGACCCGGCCGCGAATCGCGAGACGCTTTCCAACCTCGTCGCGTCCTACTTCCAGGGCCACGAGCCGACCGATCCGATGGTGTCGCCGCTGTTCGCGGATCTCGCCGACCTTCCGCCGGTGTTCCTTTCGGCCGTGGAGGGCGAGGTACTGGAAAGCGACACGACTCGTTTTGCGGAGCGGGCAAAGGCAGCCGGCGCGAACGTGCAATTGAAGATGGTGGCCGATTCGGTTCACGTCTTCACGCTCTTCCCGTTCTTGCCGGAAACCGCTGAGACGCTCGAAGAAATCGGCTGGTGGAGCCGCCAGCTCCTTCAGAAGTAGCGAGACGCATCCGCCTCGCGCACGTCGCCAGGAACGGACACGACAACCTGCTTACGCGTCGCTGCCGTGAGCAGATCCTGCTTGCGTCACGGGCGATTTGCCCGTGACGCAAGCAATCGGTTTCAAGGCGCTACGCCATCTCACTGCATTTCGTTTCATGCCCGGAGTAGATATGACGGCAACATCAACGCGTCGGCTGACCGACGTGTCGCGGCAACTATCCGTGCCGCAGACATCGCTGTACACCAATCTCGAAGCCTCCTCGATCCGCCATCCGGACAAGGCTGCGATCCTTTACTACGGCAGTACCGTAAGCTACCGGCAATTGCGATCTGAAGTCGATGCAATGGCGGGATTTCTGCAGCAGCACTGCGGCATCGCCCGCGGTGACCGCGTCGTCCTGTACATGCAGAACAGTCCGCAGTTCGTCATCGCCTTTTATGCGGTGCTGCGCGCGGATGCGGTAGTCGTGCCCGTCAATCCGATGAACCGGACATCGGAGCTGCAACACATACTCGAAGATAGCGGGGCTAGGGTCGCGTTCGTCGGTGAAGAACTCATGGGGCACGTACGGCCGCTGTTGGGCCGGCACGTGGACTATGTGATCCCTGCACGTTATGCCGACTATCTTCGCGACCAGACCGATCTGCCGCTGCCCGACGTTCTGACATCGTCCGGGCTGCAGCCCCATGCAGAGTCCATAGACAGTCATGCTGCCCTCATCGGCTGGAACGATGCGCTCTCGCGCGCGTGTATTCCGTGCGGCCACGAATCCCGGCCCGAGGATCTGGCGGTCATTCCGTATACGTCCGGCACGACCGGTCGCCCCAAAGGGTGCATCCATACACATCGTAGCGTCATGCATTCAACGGTCTCGTGCGCTGAATGGCCGAGCCTCGCGAGCGAGAGCGTGATGCTGTGCTCCGTGCCGTTGTTTCACGTCACCGGCATGCAGAACTGCATGAATATGCCGATCTACATCGGCGCCACGATGGCGATCATGACCCGCTGGGACGCGCAATGTGCCGCGCGCGTGATCGAACGCCACCGCGTAAGCACATGGATCATGGTTCCCACGATGCTCATCGACCTGCTGAATCTGGCGGACGTCGACAGGTTCGACCTGAGCTCTATTGCGTACCTGAGCGGCGGCGGTGCCGCGATGCCGCAGGCTGTCGCGCAGCAGATAGAGACGCGTTGGGGCATCCCGTACGTGGAAGGGTATGGCCTCACCGAGACGATGGCGGCGACCCATATCAATCCGCCGAAGCAAAGCAAGCAACAGTGCATGGGGGTGCCGGTTTTCAGCACGGATTCACTCGTCGTCGATCCCGAGACGCTCGACCCTCTCGGCGAAGGAGAAACAGGCGAAATTCTCGTCAGCGGACCTCAAGTCTTCGACGGGTATTGGAAATCGGCCGAAGCCACGCGAGAAGCATTCGTTCTGATCGACGGGAAGCGCTACTTGCGCACGGGAGATCTCGGCTATGTAGATCGGGACGGATACTTCTTCATCGTCGACCGGCTCAAGCGCATGATCAACGCCTCCGGCTACAAAGTCTGGCCGGCCGAGGTCGAGGCCATGCTGTTCGAACATCCCGCCGTACAGGAAGCGTGTGTCATTGCGACTCACGATCCGCGTCGAGGCGAGTCGGTCAAGGCGGTCATCGTGCTTCGGAACGGTGAGCGCGCGACGCAAGACGAAATTGTGTCGTGGGCTCGCGAGCGCATGGCGTCCTATAAGGTTCCGCGCGTCATTCAGTTTGCCGCCAGCTTGCCCCGCACCGCGAGCGGAAAGATCCAGTGGCGGCTACTGCAGGAAGAGGAGGCGCGGAGTCGACACGCTTGATCCGAAGCTCACCGGCTGGATTGATCCGTTGCCCGCGCGATGTGTTTTCACGACACCGCCAGGGTTATCCCGCACGCCTCGTCAACGCGGCGGAATAAGGCGCGGCGCAGTGGCCGACGCGTTCATGGCGCGCAAAGTAAGTTTTCTGGCAGTTGTGGTCAACGTTTCCGGGCACCGTGTGGTTGTGGACACAACGCCTTGATCGGAGTGGGTGCCGTCAGAGGGTGAGGTTCTCGTCGAGCCGGCAGGCGGATCAAGTCATGTCGGCCCATCGAGTCACGCAACAAGAAGAACTCAAGCGCGTGTACTCAGCCGGCAATGAATGAGCCGTAAATAGGGTTCATATAGTTCGTAGTGCGACATAATCATAAAATTGGAGTCTTTGTATGACGAAGGTAAGGAGATTGGCTGGAAAAGAGCGGCATCGACACAAGGCCGGCCTGTTGGCGGCCATCATGTCTACTGCGACGCTGTACTCCGTCTCGGCGGCCGCGCAGTCGTCGGTCACGCTTTTCGGCGTCGTCGATCAAGGAATTCGCTACACGACTCATGCGGATCCGCAAGGCGATTCTCGTGTGCAGCTCGCCAACGGCGCAAACGAGAGTCTTTGGGGATTCAAGGGAGCGGAAGACATTGGTGGCGGAACGAAGGTCGTATTCCAGCTGGAGAATCGCTTTTTCCCGAACACCGGGGCGACCGACCCTGCCTATCCGTTCTTCAATACGGCTTTTGTTGGCCTGCAGTCGAGCAGTTACGGAAAGCTGACCATGGGCCGTCAGATCAACCCGCTTACCGACGCTGTTGTGGGCGCCTTCGTGACCAATGCATGGCTGCCGACCTTCTACCAGTTTCGGCCAGAAGTCATGATGGCTCAGGGCGTGTGGACCAGCAACATGGTCAAGTACGCGGCGCGATGGCAATCCCTCACGGCTGAGGTGTCGTATGCGTTTGGTGGCAATGCAGGCGCATTTGGTTCGGGAAGTCAGATTGGGGCATCGATTCTCTATTTGCCTGGCGCACCCTTGCGTCTGGCTGCCGCATACCTGGACTCGCGCGACGCCGTGAACGGTTCCGCGCACTTCAAATCCTGGACTGCTGGCGGGTCGTACTCGCTCGGCGATACGACAGTCAATGCCGGCTGGGCCGTGAACAGGCAGGATGCCGGGTTTGTCGGCAATTTCCCTAACGGTCCATTCACCCCGCCGGAGTTGTCCGCGCTGAAATTCAATACATTCAGTTCCCGGCAAATGTTTTTTGGCGGGGTGACGCAACTGATAGGGAATGCGACTCACCTTTCTGCGAATGTATGGCGCACGATTCAGACCGGGAAGACGCAAACGGCCGACGGCAACGCGACGCAATTCCAACTGCTCGCGGACTATAACTGGTCCAAACGCACGGATACCTATCTGGAAGCCGACTACTCGCTGTACCGCGGCGGAATGGTGGGCGCCCAGTTCCAGGGGATCAACGCCCTGAGTTCGGCATACGGCACGAACCAGCTAGGCATCATGGCCGGTATACGGCATACGTTCTAGTCTGCCTGCGGGATGACGAACGGCTCGAGCGCGTGCCGGCGGGAGCGATCACGGATAGTCCTGAAAGGACGAGAGGATGTCCTTCGAACATATTTCGATTCGACCATACCGGAGAGCGATCGCTCCTTTTTCGGCCATTGCCTTCAGCTCCAGCGACAGCGTCTGGCGCGTGATGCCCAGCATCATGGCCAGTGTGTCCTGGGAGATGCTGACGTCCTGGCGACTCTGCGGCCACGCTGTCACGTCGCCCGACGCGAGCAGCAGCAGGCGCCGGGCAATGCGCGCGCGCGTCGAGTGGAGGGTGGCATCTTCGATCAGGCGATAGAGCCAATTCATGTGGATGGACTGCAACTCGGCGATAGCCCGGAGGAACGCTTGACTCTGCATCAGTCCGTCAAAGGCGGGTGTTCTGACCACGAAGACGCTCGATCGCTCGATGGCTACGACATCGCGCGGCCGTGGCTGACCACCGGTCATGGAGGTCTGTCCAAACCAGTTGCCGGCTTCGATGACGGCCAGGATCGCCTCCTTGCCGTCTTCGCGAAGCGTGCAGGCTTTTAGTCTGCCGCTCTTAAGACCATAGAAGCCGATCGGCGTATCGCCGCGGCGGAACAGATATTCGCCGGGGTGCATCGTCACCAATTCGCTTCGCTGGATAAGTGCCTCCTGCTCGAGCGCAGGCAAGGAGCAGAACCACTGGTTTGTCCGCATTTCTTCGGACGTGTCGGTCATGAATGCCATTTTGAAGCTGTCAATGTACACATCTGCTGAAAACGCGACGGATGATCGCAAGTTTGTGCGGCTTCCGTCGCGTCCATATCAGACCGCGTGGCCGGAGGGCTCCACCCCATTATCGGGCTCGGGTCTCTGATCGAGACGCTCAGTTCAGACTGTATCCCCCGACTGTATCCACAGCATTCCCCCATTCGGGGGGTACTTCCCGAGTCCAGACACTCGGATCATTGTCCCAACGCGATGCCACAGCTGGCCGAGAAAGATAAATAGATCAGCATCCGCTTTAAATCCATTTTGGAACTGAAGGAGATACAGATGCAGGACGAAGTCATGACGTCAGGATCCGCCGCCTACGCCTATCCGTTGCTGATCAAGCAACTATTGCTCACACCGTTCGTTCAGTCGCAGGACGAGGAGATCGTCTACCGGGACCAGTTCCGGATGACCTATGCCACGTTGCGCGAGCGTATCGCGCGGCTCGCCAACGGGTTGAGCCAACTTGGCGTGCGGCACGGCAGCACCGTCGGGGTGATGGACTGGGACAGCCACCGCTATCTCGAGAGCTATTTCGCCGTCCCGATGATGGGCGCTGTCTTGCAGACGGTGAACGTGCGTCTGTCTCCGGCAGAGATCGCCTACACGATCAATCATGCCGGCGCTGAAGTCCTGCTGGTTCACACGGATTTTCTGCCGGTCGTCGAAGCGATCAAGGACAAACTGGAAACCGTGCGAACTTTCATCTGGATCGATGAGCCAGGCAGCGAAGTTTCTGCACACAGCATTCCCTTCGCGACGGAATACGAGGCGATGCTGGCGGCGAGCAGCACGAGCTATGTGTTCCCCGATTTCGACGAGAACACGCGTGCAACGACTTTCTACACCACCGGCACAACCGGTCTTCCCAAGGGCGTCTACTTCACGCATCGGCAACTGGTTCTGCACACCATCACCCTGATGGCGGCACTGGCGAGCCCCGTCTCGGGACAGCGTTTCCATCGCGGCGACGTGTATATGCCGCTCACCCCGATGTTTCACGTCCACGCATGGGGCATGCCGTATATCGCCACGGTGATGGGTGTGAAGCAGGTCTATCCCGGACGCTACTTACCGGACCGGCTCGCACGGCTCGTGCGCGATGAAGGCGTCACGTTCTCGCATTGTGTCGGCACGATCCTGCACATGCTGCTCTCGTGCGAGGAGGGGAAGACGACGGACATGAGCAAGTGGAAGGTCATCATCGGCGGCGGCGCGTTGCCGCAAGGCCTCGCGAAGGCGGCGCTAGACCGGGGCATCGATGTGTTCGTCGGTTACGGGATGTCGGAAACCTGCCCCGTGCTCAGTCTCGCGCAACTGCCGCCCGGGGCCGAAAAGCTCGACGCCGACGAGCAGCTCAGCCTGCGCTGCAAGACCGGCCGGCCGGTTCCGCTGGTTGATCTGCGTGTCGTCGACGACAACATGGATGAACTCGCCCACGACGGCAAAGCCACCGGCGAGATCGTCGCGCGGGCACCGTGGCTCACGCAAGGCTATCTGAAGAACCCCGAGGCTTCCGAGCAGCTGTGGGCCGGTGGCTATCTCCATACGCAAGACATTGCCAGTATCGACCCGACGGGCAACGTACAAATCACCGACCGTCTCAAGGACGTGATCAAGTCCGGCGGGGAGTGGGTTTCATCACTCGAAGTAGAAAACCTGATCTCGCGCTACGAGGGTGTGTCCGAAGTGGCCGTTATCGGCATCAAGGACGAGAAGTGGGGGGAGCGGCCGGTGGCGCTGGTCGTGCTCAAGGAGGGGGTGGCAGTCACGGAGGACGACATCAAACAGCACGTCCTGTCGTTCAGCACATCCGGAAAGATATCGAAGTACGCGGTGCCGCAGACTGTGAAGTTCGTCGATGCGATCGCAAAGACGAGTGTCGGCAAGACCAACAAGAAGTGGCTGCGCGAGCAGTTCGCCTGATGGGTAAGCAAATTTCCGGGAGTGCAAGCGATGAGTACTGAGAACTACAGCATTGTCACCATCGGCGACTTCGTGGGGCGCGAGCTGGGCGTGTCGAATTGGGTGGTGGTCGATCAGGCGCGTATCAATGCGTTCGCCGAGTGTACGGGCGATAAACAATGGATTCACGTCGACGAGGAGCGGGCGAAACGTGAGAGTCCGTTCGGCGGCACGATCGCACACGGCTATTTGACCCTGTCGTTGTTGGGGGGCCTCGCGATCGAGATCGGCATCGTTCCGAAGGACGCTTCTGCGGGTCTCAACTACGGTCTGGACAAGGTGCGTTTCATGACGCCGGTCAAGGCAGGTGCGCGTGTGCGTAGCCGTATGACGCTCGTGTCGGCGGAGAGCAAGGGCGGTGGCCGCATCCTGATCAAGATCATGAACGAGCTGCAGATCGATGGCGAGGACAAGCCCGCACTGATTGCAGAAACCCTCGCGATGCTGGTCGCGTGACCCATGACGTTTGGCGAAGCGGAAGACATTCCTGAAGGAGCAGCAAAATGGCGGTAACCACTGAAAGCCCGCAGCAAAACGCGCAACAAAGTGACAAGGCTGATGATCTCGCGGCGTCGGCTGCGGAGGGAATGCTGGGTCCGAATCCCTTTGTCGGTCTGCGGCCGTGCGACATCGTCGCCACCGCGCAGCAAATCGGCGTTCAGGCATGGCGGCAACCGGGTTTGGTCCTGGAGCAGGAAGTGGCTTTCGCTCGCGAGCTTTTAGCGCTTTTCTCGGGTAGCGCGGAATCCACGCCGCCAAAGGGCGACAAACGCTTCGCCGACGCCACATGGCAGAACAATTCGCTGTATCGCTTAACGTTGCAAGGCTACCTCGCGTGGCGCAATGCGCTTGCGGGTTTCGTTGACCGCTCCGCGCTGGATCCCACTAACAAGGAGCGTGCACGGTTCGTGATGTCGCTCATTACGGACGCGGCGTCTCCGACGAACACGCTGCTGGGCAATCCTGCCGCGCTCAAGAAGGTCATTGATACGGGTGGCGCCAGTCTGGTGGATGGCTGCAACAACGTCGTGATGGATCTGCTCAAGAATCGCGGCATGCCCGCGCAAGTCAACAAGACGGCTTTCGAGGTGGGCAAGAACCTCGGTACATCCACAGGCGCGGTCGTGTTTCGCAACGAAGTGCTGGAACTGATCCAGTACGCGCCGACGACGCAGCAGGTCTACAGCCGGCCGCAACTGATCGTGCCGCCGCAGATCAACAAGTTCTACATCTTCGATCTCTCCGAGGGCAAGAGCATCGTCGACTATCTGGTCAAGAACGAGCTCCAGGTGTTTGTCGTCAGCTGGCGCAATCCGACCGCGGCGCAAAGCCATTGGGATCTGGACACGTACGTCCGCGCACTTGTGGAAGCCATTGCGGCGGTGCGCGAGATCACCGGGTGCGACGACGTCAACCTGCATGGCGCCTGCTCCGGTGCGATGACCATTTCGGCCTTGCTGGGACATCTCGCAAGCAAGGGTGAAAAGACGGTCAATGCCACCACGCTGATGGTCGCCGTACTCGACAATATCGCCGACTCGCAACTCGGTCTCTTTGCGACGCCGGAGGCGATTGCGGCGGCCAAGCAGCACAGCATCTCACGCGGGGTGCTGGCGGGCGAGGAAATGGGACGCGTCTTCGCCTGGATGAGACCCAACGATCTGGTGTGGAACTACTGGGTCAACAATTACTTGCTGGGCAACGCACCGCCTGCTTTTGACGTCCTTTACTGGAACAACGATACGACCCGGCTCCCGGCGAAGCTGCATGGCCAGTTGCTCGACATTTTCACGCAGAATCTGTTCAGCAAGCCTGGCGCGCTGACTGTGCTGGGCACGCCGATTGACCTGTTCCAGGTCAAGTGTGACAAGTATGTGGTGGCAGGTATGACGGATCACATTACGCCGTGGAAGGGTGTGTACAACACCGCTACGACGTTTGGCGGGAATACCCGTTTCGTCTTGAGTTCAAGCGGTCATATTCAGAGCCTGATCAACCCGCCCGGCAATCCGAAGGCGAAGTTCTACCTCAACGCCGAGTTGCCGGCCAACGCCGATGCGTGGCTTGCCGGCGCACAGGCTGAAACGGATTCGTGGTGGGCCAACTGGAGAGACTGGCTGGTCGCCCGTTCCGGCGACAAGCGTGCAGCGCCGGCGGCGCTCGGCAGCGAACAGCACCCGGCCGGTGTGAAAGCACCCGGGACCTATGTTTCGGAAGCCTAAGCGGCATCGTCGCCGAATAGCAAAACCGATTTTTTTTTGCAACTACTTTAACGGAGTCATCATGGCAGCAACCCAACCCAGCAATATCTTTGGTGAATATACGAAGCTCATCACGCAGTTCAAGCTGCCGGGCGTCGACGTAGCCGCAATCCTCGAGTCGCGCCGCAAGGACATTGAAGCGCTCGCCGAGGCGAATATGACTGCACTCGCCGGTGTACAGCAACTCGGTCAGAAGCAGATGGATATCGCGCGTTCGTCGATGACTGAACTGCAATCGCTCGTGACCCGCTTGAGGACCCCCGGCAGCGAATCTGCTGCGGCAACGGGAGAAGGCGTTCAAAAGGCACTGCAAAAAGCCTTCGTGGACATGCAGGAACTCGCGGATGCCGCGTACCGGGCTCAAACCGACAGTATCGCTGTCGTCACGAAGCGTTTTGCGGAGCATGTCGAGGAACTGAAAGCGCTCGTGCAGCCCAAGAAGTAACGGGCGGGTGCGAGCCGCCATCATAACGAAACGAAGCGTCCAACCTGGGGCCAACCGGATGACCGACTTACAAACAAGCGCGGAGTCTATCGACGCCATGCAAATTCAGATGATCGATCTGGACGGCCAGTTGCTGCGTGTCGCAGTCCGGCCCGGTAGCGACGCTTCGCCCCCGCTGCTCTTATTCAATGGCATCGGAGCGAATCTTGAACTCGTTGAGCCGTTCGTTACAGCACTAGATGACGTAACAGTCGTCATCTTCGACGTCCCCGGCGTTGGCGGTTCGCCCGCTCCCTTGATCCCGTATCGGTTCTCGACGCTTGCCGTCCTGGCCGACAAGCTGCTGACGCGGCTCGGTTACGTCGACCCGGTCGACGTGCTCGGCGTATCGTGGGGTGGGGCGCTGGCCCAGCAGTTCGCACACCTTTACCCCGAGCGTTGCCGCAGGCTGATTCTCGCGGCCACGTCGCCTGGGGTAATCATGGTGCCTGCCCGGCTGTCGGTACTTTCAAAACTGATCGGGCCGCGACGCTATACCGACCCGGCCTACCTGCGGAAAATCGGAGCCGAGATATACGGGGGCGCCTACCGTCACGATCCCGCGTTGCTCGAGGAACACAGCCGACATATCGAGCCGCCGCGCGGCCGTGGCTATCTTTATCAGTTGCTGGCCGCATCGGGTTGGACCAGCTTGCCGTGGCTAGGCGGCCTTCGGCAAACGACGCTCATCATGCATGGCAACGACGACCCGATTGTGCCGCTCACGAATGCAAAGATTCTCGCGGCAAGGATTCGACATGCGACCCTGCATGTGATAGATGACGGCCATCTATTTCTGATCACCCGGGCAAAAGAAGTCGCTCCGGTGGTGAAGCGGTTCCTGCGGCAGGAGGCGCGTTGAGTTTCGTGACGCAGAGGAGCGGA
This sequence comes from Paraburkholderia solitsugae, assembly GCF_013177695.1. Classification (GTDB taxonomy): domain Bacteria; phylum Pseudomonadota; class Gammaproteobacteria; order Burkholderiales; family Burkholderiaceae; genus Paraburkholderia; species Paraburkholderia solitsugae. The sequence continues at coordinate 31,096 of NZ_WOEY01000138.1, forward strand.
AATTTACAGCGTGCGGCGCTCGACCCAACCGGGGACAGGAAGCTCGCCCGGTTGAAGCGCATGCGCACGACGGCGACCTGTTTGCTCGCGGCGATGATCGTGCTGCTGCTCGTCTGCGTGGCCTGGCAGGCGCAGCATCCGTGGCTCGCATGGCCACGGGCTTTTGCCGAGGCGGGTACAGTCGGTGCGATCGCGGACTGGTATGCCGTCGTCGCATTGTTCCGGTACCCGTGCGGGATCCCGATTCCGCACACGGCCATCATTCCGAAGAACCAGCAGCGCATCGCCGAGAGTCTGGGCAGCTTCGTCGAGGAAAACTTCCTGACCCCCGAACTTATCATCGGGCGACTGAGTGGTTTCAACGCGGCCCAAGCGCTGGCGGGATGGCTCGCAGTACCTGAAAACAGCGCGGTGGTCGCGGATGTGGTGGCCGGCTCGCTTCCCCGATTGCTCGAAGACATCGACGAGAGGGACGTCGAGCATCTCTTCGACCGACTGGTGATGCCGCGCTTGCGCACGCTCGAGGTATCACGCCTCGCGGGCCAGGTCCTGACCATCCTTACCGAAGGCAACCGTCATCAGCCCCTGCTGGATCGCGGACTGAGCGCCGTGGAAACGTGGTTGAGCACCAACGTGAGCCTGATCAAGGCGAAGTTCAGCGAGGCGTCGAAATTCACGATGGCGTCGCTGGACGCCTACATCGTCAACAAGTTTGTCGAAGGCATCGTCGCGCTCATCCACGAGGTCGCGGCGAACCCGGAGCACGAGCTTCGAAGCCGGTTCGACGTGGCGGTCGACGATCTGTCCCACAACCTGCGGACCTCAGCGGTTTATCGCCGGTTTGGCCGACTGTTGCTGCGCGACTGCATTCGGCATCTTGAAGAGGGGGGCTATTACCGTGTCATGCTCGATCACGTCCGTGCGACCGTGCTTGCTGATCTCGCAGGCAAGGACTCTGTCGTGCGCGACATGCTGACCGGGACATTCGTATCTATCGGTAAAGGCGTGGCAAGTGAGTCTTCCATTCAGCACAAGTTGAACGCGTGGTGGCTTGATATTGCCGGCCTGCTCGTGCTGCGCCATCGCCATCAGCTGTCGGCGCTGATAACTGACGTCGTGAAAGGCTGGGACGCGAAGGAGGTGAGCCACAAGATCGAGGCCGAGATCGGTCGCGACCTGCAATACATCCGAATCAACGGCACGTTTGTCGGTGGCGCGGTGGGCGTCCTGATCCACGCATGTGTATTGCTTGTTTTGCGGTAAGCCAGGTACCACCCGCGTATCGGGCGCTGCTAGCTATGCTTGACCAATCCGAGCGCCTGTGCGCGCGAGACGGCTTGGGCGCGTTTGTCGACTTCCAGCTTCGTAAAAATACTCTTGACGTGGGATTTGACCGTCTCAGGTGTGATCCCGAGCGTGCGCGCAATTTCCTTGTTTGACTGTCCCTGTGCGATCAACTCGACGATGCCGCGCTCACGCGAGCTGAGGCGGTCACGCTCGCCTTCTGGCTGGGGTTGGCTGTTGGGTTCGTACTGTGCTCGCCAGCTATTCAGCAGACGGTCTAGCCAGGTCACGATTTCCTGCGCTTTGGCGGTAGTAGTGGTGCGGGCGCTGTCGCGCGCCAGCTTCAATAGCGGACCGATCTCCGGCCCATGATCGATAATGGACTGGCAAATCCCAGCAGGCGCCGCGACCGTCGCAACCTGGTGGAATATGTCGAGCGCCCGGTCGCGCTCGCCCGCGTTCAGCCACGCCAGCGCGAGGAGGGATCGCAGTCGCAGTGCGAGATAGGTTCCATGGAGGTGTTCGAGACGCTCCAGCGCACCGTTCAATATCGTGACCGCCTCCTGGGTCTGCTGCCGTCGTATCGCCAGGTACGCGGCCCCAAGGTCCCGGTAGTTTTCGATCTCCGGCGAGACCGGAACGGACGACCCGGCGTTGGCGGTAGCCAACTGACGTAGTTGTGCCACGCACGCGGCTGCTTCGGCAAGCCTGCCTTCCGCGAGATTGAGCCGGGTTCTTTCCGAGAGCCCGGCAGCGACCAGCCGGTTCCATCGACGTGCCTGACCCAGTTCCTGTCCTCTGTCGAGCAAGACATACGCGTGCGCAAAATTGCCGCGCGCCACGGCGATTCGAATGAGTATGCGATAGCCAATCAGCACGCTGTCGAGAAATACCGCAAGGTCAATAACCGGCATGAGTTCGACGAGCAGCGCTTCGGCTTCGTCCAGCCGGCCCTGTTCATAATGCAATTGCGCGAGCATCGGCGCGCACAACGCCGCCGCTATCGACTGCGGACCCGAATACTCCTCGGCAAGCGCCATCGCTTCGTTGAAACGGCGCTCCGCGAGCGGACAGCGCAGCTGCTGCATTTCCACATGACCGAGCAGGCAAAGCCGGTAGACCGAGGAAAATACGCTGCGTTGATCTTCCGCGATCGAGTCGGGAATCCACGGCGTGGCGTGCAGCGCGTCGAGATTGCCCGCTTTCCAGTGGCAGAAACGGGCTACGTTGGAGACCACGTTGGTGGTCCACGAATCGCGCGATGGCCGGTCCAGATAGTCTTGCGTGAGCGCGAGCGCCCGTTGCGGGTCATCCTGTAAGGCTGCAAGTGTCGCGCGAAGCGCGACGCACTCCGAGCGGACGTGGTCCGCGTCGATACCCTTGCGCGCGGCATCGTGTTCGATCGAATCCAGCATCGTGACCGCGTCATCGAAGCGCAAGGCGAGTACCGTGCCCCAGGCGATCGCAAGCGTGACCGTGATCTGTGCGCGCATCAGGTCGGCCGGGAATTGACGTTGCCAGCCGACCAGCGTGAGCAGATCGCCGCCTTTGAGGAGGGCCATGGCGCAGTGTTCCATGAGGCGAATGGCCTCGTCGGTCGCGCCGGCCGCAATCGCGTGCCTGACTGCGTCGGTCCACTGGTGCTGCGCCGCATACCATTGCCACGCGCGGCGATGCAGTTCGGTGATCTCGTCGTGATGCGGTGCCTCCAGCCGACGCTGCAGATACTCGGCCATGAGCGGGTGATAGCGGAACCAGTGCCCTTCCAGGTCCAGCGGCTCCAGCAGCAACTGGCGCGCGACAATGGCGTCCAGCATCGCCTGGCTCGGCGCGAGGCCGGTAAGCGCCTCACACAGCGGTGCGCTCAGACGATCGAGTATCGCCGTACGCAACATGAACTCGAGCATCCCGGTTGGTAAGGACTGCAGTATGTCTTCGAGGTAGTCTGCCAGCGGCCTCGACGCGCCGCTCGGCGCGCTTGGCCGCCAGCCTTGGGGGCGATCCTTCCGGGACAGCACCGAGGAGGAGATGCGCAGCGCCGCCGCCCAGCCTTCGGTGGTGGCGAAGAGTGACTTCACGTCGATGGTGCCGTGCTTGTCCGGGCATTCGTGCTCGACGAAGCGGCGCGTCTCGTCGAAGTTGAATCTCAAGGTCGATGCGTCGATTTCCAGCAGATCGTTGTGGGCGCGCAGCTTGGCCGTAGGAAAAGGGGGATCCGTTCGCGTGCAGAGCACCACGTGGACCTGCGAGGGCACATTGGCGATGAACAGCGACATCGCTTCGTGAATCGGCGTCTCGCTGATCAGGTGATAGTCGTCGATGAAAAGGTAGACCTCGTCGTCGACATCGATCAGCTCGTTGATCAGCGTCGTCGCCAGCGAATTCGCCGGCACAAACGACGCTTCGGCGGTCAAGCCGATCACTGAAGTGCCGACGTTACCGCAGGCTTGCCGCAATGCGTGCGCGAGATGATTGAAGAAGCGGGCGGGCTCGTTATCTTCGGCGTCGAGCGATAGCCAGGCCACCCGCGCACTGCTCGTGCCGAGCAACTTGAGCCAGGTGAGCGCGAGCGACGTCTTGCCAAATCCAGCCGGAGCCTTGATCACCGTCAGGCGCTTCGTTTCCGTCTGCGCAGCAAGCGAGGCAAGGCGCGGGCGATCGATCAGGCCGGCGGGCAGGCGTGGCGGAAAAACCTTCGTTGCGAGGACGAGAGGTGGCCTGTTCGGGGGCGGCGGTTTTGTCGCGTTTATTGCTTTCGTCGCTTCTGTCACGTGCATCAGCTGCTCCAGGCGTTCGGGTTGACCCTGGCTACCACCCCCCATCCATCCCATCGTGCTCCCCTTTACGGGGGATTCTGCGCGGTGCTGCGCTCGGACACTATGGATTCCAGCGAGCAGACGCGCAGTTCCGCAACGGGACAACGGAGCAACCGGCCGGTCATGGGTGATTGCCCTTCGGCGGGCTGTGCCTGAACGGGTGTCTTGCTCAGGAAATGATACGCCCAACCACCCTAAGGGAGGAGACATGTCTAGCGCATCGAATCGTATTGCGGCGCACAAACCCGGGCCGGCGGCACGTATCCACGACGAACACAACGACACCTCGAACGATCGGTTCACATGGCCGGCGTGACGGAGTACCCGGAGTCCTTTATCGAAACGGAGTAGGCAATGAAAGTACTGGTTCCTGTCAAACGCGTCGTCGACGCGAATGTGAGAGTCCGCGTGAAAGCCGACGGCAGCGCCGTCGACATCGCGAATGTGAAGCTGTCGATGAACCCGTTCGACGAAATCAGCGTGGAAGAGGCCGTGCGTTTGAAGGAAGCCGGCGTGGCCTCAGAGGTGGTGGTCGTGTCCTGTGGGGTGCAGGCTTGCCAGGAAACGTTGCGCACGGCGATGGCGACAGGTGCTGACCGCGGCATCCTCGTCGAGACCGACGTCGAGTTGCAGCCGCTCGCCGTGGCGAAGCTGCTCAAGGCACTGGTGGACAAGGAGCAGCCGCAACTCGTGATGCTCGGCAAGCAGGCCATCGATGACGACGCGAACCAGGTCGGCCAGATGCTCGCGGCGCTGCTCGGCTGGCCGCAGGCGACCTTCGCATCGAAGGTGAGCGTCGAAGCAGGCAAGGCGATCGTGACACGCGAGATCGACGGTGGACTCGAGACGATCGAGGTCGATCTGCCGGCCGTTGTGACTACCGATCTCCGGCTCAACACACCGCGCTATGCGACGCTGCCCAACATCATGAAGGCGAAGAAGAAGCCGCTCGACGTGGTGGCACCCGCTGCCCTCGGCGTCGACATCGCGCCGCGCCTGTCGACGCTGAACCTTGCCGAACCGGCGAAACGCGCGGCGGGCATGCGCGTCGCCGACGCCGCGGATCTCGTGGCCAAGCTCAAGAACGTCGCACGCGTCATCTGACCGGAAGAGGGAACCATGTCCATACTCGTTATTGCAGAACACGACAATCAGACGCTGAAGGCGGCGACATTGAACACCGTCAGCGCCGCTGCGCGCCTTGGCGACGACATTCATGTTCTCGTCGCCGGATCACAATGCGCGGCCGTAGCCGAACAGGCTGCACGCATCGCCGGCGTGAAGCGCGTGCGGGTCGCCGATGCGCCGCACTATGCCCATCCGCTGGCCGAGAACCTGGCCGCGATGATCGCAACGGTCGCGCCCGACTACAGCCACGTACTGGCGCCCGCTACCACCACCGCCAAGAACGCGATGCCGCGCGTGGCCGCGCTGCTCGACGTCGCGCAGATCTCCGACATCGTTGCCGTTGAGTCCGCCGATAGTTTCGTGCGCCCCATCTACGCGGGCAACGTGCTGGCAACGGTACGAAGCGCGGACCGCATCAAGGTCATCACAGTACGCACGACAGCCTTTGCCGCAGCGCCCGCCGAGGGCGGCACGGCGGCGATTGAATCGATCGCACCGGCCGCCGAGGTCCCGGGCTCTCGTTTCGTGAGCCAGCAACTGACCCGCTCCGAGCGTCCTGAGCTGACATCGGCGCGGCGGGTGATCTCGGGCGGCCGAGGCATGGGCTCCGGCGAAAACTTCGCCTTGCTGGAAGACATCGCCAACAAGCTAGGCGCAGCGGTCGGTGCGTCGCGCGCTGCCGTGGATGCCGGCTTCGTGCCGAACGACTATCAGGTGGGCCAGACCGGCAAGGTCATCGCGCCACAACTTTATATCGCGGTCGGCATCTCCGGCGCGATCCAGCATCTGGCCGGCATGAAGGATTCGAAGGTGATCGTCGCGATCAACAAGGACGAGGAGGCACCGATCTTTCAAGTTGCCGATTACTGGATCGTCGGCGATCTCTTCAAGGTATTGCCAGAGTTGTCCGCCGAACTGGACAAGCTGCAACAAAACTGATTCCGGAGACCATGATGAGCACCTATATTGCACCGCTGCGCGACATGCGCTTCGTGATGACGGAACTGGCCGGTCTCGGCGAGTTGTCCTCGCTGCCAGGCTTCGATGAGGTGAGCCCCGAACTCGCCGAGGCCGTGCTCGAGGAGGCGGCGAAGCTCGCGACCGAAGTGCTGGCACCGCTCAACAAGTCCGGCGACGAGCAGGGCGCGCGCCTGACGAAGGACGGCGTCGTCGCAGCGGACGGTTTCGCGACAGCCTACCGGCAGTTTGCTGCAGGCGGCTGGAGCGGCCTCTCCGGCGACCCGGAGTTCGGCGGGCAGGGGCTGCCCGAATTGCTGCATGCGGCGACCGTCGAGATGTGGAACTCGTCCAACATGGCGTTCGCACTGTGTCCGCTGTTGACAGCGGGCGCCACGGAGTCGCTGAGGCAGCACGGCTCGGAAGAGCTCAAGGGACGCTATTTGCCGAAGCTCGTCAGCGGCGAGTGGACGGGCACCATGAACCTGACCGAGCCGCAAGCGGGCTCGGATCTCGCCGCCGTGCGCACGAAGGCAGTGCCGGAAGGCGACCAGTATCGCCTCTACGGCCAGAAGATCTTTATCACGTGGGGCGATCACGATATGACGGACAACGTCATTCATCTCGTCCTCGCACGCACGCCGGATGCACCCGAGGGCGTGCGCGGCATCTCGCTCTTTGTCGTGCCCAAGTTTCTGCTGAATGCCGATGGCTCTCCCGGGCAACGCAACGACGTGCATTGCGCGTCCCTCGAACACAAGCTCGGCATTCACGCGAGTCCGACCTGCGTGATGAGCTTCGGCGATCAGGGCGGGGCGATCGGTTATCTGGTGGGGCAGGAGAACAAAGGCCTCGCCCATATGTTCACGATGATGAACGAGGCACGCCAGAAGGTGGGTATCCAGGGGCTCGCGATCGCGGAACGCGCTTATCAGCAAGCCCGCGAATACGCGAAGGAACGTGTCCAGGGTCGGCTTGCAGCCAGTAAATCTGCCGGTGCGGTTTCCATCATCCATCACCCGGATGTGCGGCGCATGTTGATGACGATGAAGTCCCAGGTCGAAGCGATGCGTGCTTTCGCCTACGTAATGGCCGCGGACATGGACCGCGCGCACCGTGACCCCGATGCCGCTGAGCGCGCGCGTCGCCAGGTGCGTGTCGATCTTCTGATCCCCGTGTTGAAGGCATGGTGTACGGAGTTGGGCGTCGAGATTGCGTCGATGGGGGTGCAGGTGCACGGCGGGATGGGCTACATCGAAGAGACGGGCGCATGCCAGTTCCTGCGCGATGCGCGAATCGCGCCGATCTACGAAGGCACGACAGGCATCCAGGCTGCCGACCTCGCAGGACGCAAGCTCGCGTCGGATCAGGGCGCGGGGATGGCTGACCTTGTTACGGAGATGCGTCAGACCGCGCTGGAACTGGAGCGCAGCACGGATACGCAAGTGGCGTCCATTGGCACGGCGCTGGTGGCCGGTGTACAGGCGCTCGACGATGCCACCGCCTGGGTGCTGCACGCTTTGGCGACTCAGCCCGACGTCGCGCTTGCCAGTTCCGTCGACTATCTGATGCTCACCGGCTATGTATGCGGCGGGTGGCAGATGGGGCGCGCAGCGCTTGCTGCGGCAAGAAAAAGCGCCGCGAATGAAGACCCGGACTTCCATCGCACCAAGCTCGCCACCGCGCGTTTTTACGCCGACAAGGTCTTGCCCAAAGCGAATGCGCTTCTGAAGGCGATCCGCAGCGGCGCATCGAGTGGATCGAGCCTGCCAATCGAGCAATTCTGAGCGGCAATGCAAGAAACAGCGTCGATGTGAAAACATTGATATGTAATGCGAAATAAATGGGAGGAGACATGATTAAAAGACTTGCATGCCTTGCGTTAATACCGGGCGCGATTTGTTCCAGTGCGATGGGCCAGAGCGCCGGCAGTCTCGTTACCAGCGTGGGTGGAGTTTGGCTCGACTTTGGCCCGTCTTCCACAACATCGTTGCAGAGCAGTTCGGCTTTGGGCACATTCACGTCAATGGGCACGGGTGGTCAGATACATAACACGTTCACCCTGGAGCTCTCGAACACCTATTTCGTCACGGACAATATTGCTCTTGACCTGGCGGCGGGCATACCACCCAAGCTCAAGCTCTATGCGCAGGGCAACGCCACACCCTTCGGTGCCGGCGGGCCTTCGCTCAATCTGGGGAATCTGGCGCCGCTCGCCACCACCCGGTCGTGGTCACCCATTCTGTTCCTGAAGTATTTCTTCTTCGACGCGCAGGCGAAGCTGCGCCCGTTCGTCGGTGTAGGCGCGAACTATACCTGGTTCTCGCATACCAATCTCAATTCAACATTCAGTGGCGCGTTGCAAGAGATTGCAGGGCCGGGCGGACAGGTCAAGGCAACGCTCAGTCCGTCATGGAATCCCGCGTTCGTCGCGGGCGCGTCCTACAACATCAGCAAGAACTGGTACGCGACTGCGTCGGTGACCTATCTGTCTCTCAAGACAAATGCGACGGTCAGTTCCGTGGCCGCCAACGGTCAGACGGTGTTGTCCAACAAGACGCATATCACGGCGGATCCGGTGATCGTCTTTCTCGGACTTGGATACCGGTTCTAGCGAACGGATGCGTTGGTTGCGGCCGCCCTGCGAAGAAAGCCGCGTGACGGGGCCGAGTCAGGGCTGCCTCGGCTCCCGCATCCATCTTTGCAACGGATCCTACCGGCCTTCAATGTTTGAGGCAGGTGTCGGCGTTCTTCCAGGTGCAGGTGTCAAGGCCGGTGTGGATGACCGGCTTCACCGTCTTTCCTTCCGCGAGGTCGCGCATGACCATCGCTGCCCGATAGCCCATTTCTTCCGGCCGCTGGCCGACGAGGACATTGACCTTGTGATCCTTGAGGGCTTGCAGTTCCGGACCGAGCGTATCGGCCGAGACGATGACGAACTTGCCGCTGTTGATCTTATCCATGATCGGAGCTACGACCTGCGAATAGGCCTGCGGAGCAAAGAGCGGCCAGCCGCCTTCAAGTACGAAGGCATCGAGACCGGTGGCGTTGGCGGTCAGCGTGTCCTGCATCATCTGGTTCGCCTTGGCGGCGTCGTCGTTCACGTAGAGCGGGCAGGCGCTGATCTCATTCCAACCGTTTTCGCCGGCGAGCTTCGCGATGCCCTTCTTGCCGGAGAGTATGTCGCGCGTGCCCTGGGCGCGCTGGTTGATATTCTCGGCAGCGGGATTGCCCATGACGAGGCAGATATTGCCGCCCTTCGGCATCAGCAGCTTCAACTGCTCGCCGAGCTTGACGCCCAGTTCGTAATTGTCGGTACCGACGTAGGTCTTGCGCAACGACGCATCCTTCGGCAACAAATCGGCATCCGCGGTGATGACCGGGATCGTCACATTGCGGCGGCGCAACGCTTCGGCCACGGCTGGGGCGTTCGCGGGCGAGATTGCCATACTCGCCACGCCCTTGGTCAGAAGGTCGTCGATGATCTGTACTTCGGCGCTTTCGTCCGCGGCCGTCGCGGGGCCGGTGTAGTAGCAGGTGTAGCCTTCCTTATGAAGTTCCTTGTTCGCCCGCTCGCATCCCTGATGCATGAGGTCGAAGTAGGGGTTGTCGAGACCCTTTACCACCAGCGCCAGGGTCTTATCGGCTGCGAAGGCGGGGGAGGCCAACATGGCGAGCCCTCCGATCGCGGCAAGACACATCAAAGCTTTCTTCATTGTTCCCTCCATTCTCATGCAAAGCTATCGGCGCCGGGTCGACGGTGCCCATGTCTGCTCGCATACAATTCATAATAGTTCCAAGGAAAGCCCGTGTTCGAGCTTTAACCTTCCTGCGGAACCTTGTCATTTTGTGAACATGTGCGTCCGGCGGTTCCGCATCTCGTCCGGCCGCGCCTCCCCAAGCACCGGCCGCGTCGCGACCGCTGCACCCGCAGACATTTCAATCTCCTTGCCGCTCGCCGCCGAGCCGGTTGAAGAGCATGGCGACGATGATGAAGGCACCGACAACCGTCCCCTGCCAGAACGAGTCGACGCCGAGCAGGATCAGGCTGTTGCGAATGACTTCGATGAGCGCGGCGCCGACCACAGTCCCGAACGCGCTGCCGACGCCGCCCACGAGATTGGTGCCGCCGATCACGGTCGCGGCGATCACGCGTAATTCGTCGCCGGTGCCAAGGCCCGTCGTCACCGCGCCAAGCCAGCCGACTTCGAGGATCGCCGCGACACCCGCCATGAGGCCGGCCAGTACATAGACGGAGCAGATGATGCGGCGCACCGGAACGCCGGTGAGATTCGCCGCATGTCGGTTGCCACCGACCGCGAAGACGTAGCGGCCCCAGCGCGTCCAGGTAAAGGCGAACCAGAACAGCACGGCGAGGACCACGAGGAACCACACCGGATTGGCGAGGCCGAAGGTCTTGCCGCCGCCGAGCGTAAGGAGCTTGCTACCGTCTGGACCGAAATCGAAAATTGTCCGGCTGCCGGAGAACACCAGCGCGAGGCTACGGCCGACGCTCAGCATGCCGAGCGTCACGACGAAAGGCTGCATGTCGAGATAGGCGATGAGCAGACCGTTCACGAGGCCGACGAGCCCGGCGGTCAGGAGCCCCATGCCGATGCCGGCCCAGATCGGGTAGCCGGCGTTCATGACCACTGAAAGAACGATACCGCTCAAGCCGATCGTCGAGCCGACCGAAATATCAATGCCGCCCGTGACGATCACGGCCATCATGCCGAGCGCGACGATTGCGACGAAGGCGAAGTTGCGTGTGACGTTGAAAAGGTTCTGCTGCGTGGCAAAAGTCGAGGTCACGATCGAGAGCACGAGGCAGGCAACGACAGTCGCGAGCACCACCCAGAACACCTGGCTCGCGAAAAGCCCGGTCCAGCGGGTATGAGTCTTCGCGGATTGCGGATCATCAAGCAATGCCGACATTGGGGTGGGCCTTTCCGGCAGATCGTCCAATTTTGCGGCTCCCGTGTGAGGCAGGATCAGGCGACGGCGATGGCCCCGGTGATCAGGCCGGTCACTTCTTCCGGAGAAGACGCTTCGGTCTTCTTGTCCGCGACCTTGCGCCCACGCCGCATGACGACCACGCGGTGGGCGACGGCGAAAACGTCAGGCATGCGGTGGCTGATGAGAATGACTGCGATGCCATGTTCGGACAGGCGTTGGATGAGGTCGAGTACCTCCGCCACCTGCCGGACGCTGATCGATGCCGTCGGCTCGTCCATGATGACGAGCCGCGCCTCGGAGAGCCGCGTGCGAGCGATTGCCACGGCCTGTCGCTGACCTCCCGACATTTGTCGGACGAGATCACGGGGACGCGTCTCGGATTTCAGTTCTTTGAAGAGCTCGCCGGCGCGCCGATACATGGTCGCGTGATCGAGAATGCGGATGGGCCCGAAACCGAGCCGGGGCTCGCGGCCGAGGAAGACATTGGCGGCCGCCGTGAGGTTGTTGCAGAGCGCGAGGTCCTGATAGACGACTTCGATCCCCTGAGCGCGGGCGTCAAGCGGTCTGCTGAAATGCACCTGCTTACCGTCAATAAGGATTTCGCCGTGCGAGGGGGGAAAGTTGCCGGCGATGACCTTCACCAGCGTCGATTTCCCAGCCCCGTTGTCGCCCATGAGCCCGACCACCTGGCCTGGCTCCAGACTGAAGGTCATGTCGGTCAGGGCGTGAATGGCGCCGAAGTGCCTGGAAACGTTTCTGAGCTCCAGAAGACTCATGGATTGTCGCGCTCGCTCCAGTGGAGCCGCCCATTTCTTCGGCCGGGCGACCGGTAGGGATGCCCTGGTTAGCTTTTTTTTATAGCACAACAGCGCCTTTTGGCAAGCCTCCTTCGGTTTGCAGGATGTCCGGCATGCTGTCGGTTAAGGCCGATCCCCGGCTGTGGAGCCGTTCCACTGACGGTAACGCCGCGTCAATTTGCGCGTGCGGATCTGGTCGATCACGAGACTGTAGACCGGCGAGTAACAGCGCCGCGGGTGCCCGCCTGCGGTGATCGCGCGCAAGCGGCGCTTGACGAGCGCCATGGTCGCGAATCCGGCAGCTGCCTTGTCCTGCCATCGGACCTGGGCGATCGATGCGTCGACAGCCTGACCGTCGCGCCAGCGATTCGGCAGGTCCGGTACGGACGCCAGCGCACTCGCCATGCCGACGACGGCGACGCCTTCGTCCAGCACTGTCTGAGCGATCGACTGCCGGCGAATGCCGCCCGTCGTCATCACCGGCATCGCCGCGATGGCGGCAATGTCGCGCGCGAATGTCAGGAAATAAGCCTCGCGCGCAAGCGTGCGGCCGTCCGCAGTGTGGCCCTGCATCGCCGGGCTCTCGTAGCTTCCGCCGGACAGTTCGACGAGATCGACCGCCTGGTCGTTGAGCCACAGCACGATTTGCCGGGCTTCGTACTCGGAGAACCCCCCGCGCTGGAAGTCGGCGGAATTGATCTTGACCGCGACGCCGAACCCGGCGCCGACCCGCGCGCGCACCGCGCGCACGACGGATAACAGTAGTCTTGCCCGGTTTTCCAGCGAGCCGCCCCATTCGTCGTTGCGCCGATTGGTCAGCGGCGACAGGAACTGCGATATCAGGTAGCCGTGCGCGGCATGTATCTCGACACCGTCGAACCCGGCCGCTTCGGCAGCCACGGCTGTGTCGGCGAAGCGTTCGATGACTTCGTGGATCTCGGCCGCGGTCATCGCCTGCGGCTCGGCAAACAGTTTGCTATGCCGGCCCAGATCGAGCGGCACCGCGGACGGCGCCCATGCATGCCGCCTCAACGCCGCGAGCACCTGGCGTCCCGGATGATTGATCTGCATCCATATCCGGGCGCCATGCTGGCGCGCGGTGGCCGCCCACCGTTTGAACGGTTCGAGAGGCGTATTGCGGTCCAGCACGACGCCGCCCGGGCCGGTAAGCGCTCTCGCATCGATCATCACGTTCCCGGTGATCAGCAATCCCGCTCCGCCGGCTCCCCAGGCGGCATAGAGACGCCAGAGCGCCTGACCGGGCAATTGCCCGGCATCGGCGAGGTTTTCCTCCATCGCGGCCTTCGCGATGCGGTTGGGCAGGGTGCTGCCGTTGGGCAGCGTCAGCGGTGTGAACAGCGATGTCGTCATCGGGAGAACTCTTCGGTGTGGTCGATAGGCCTATACTAAGTTTCAAGTCGACTTTAAGGTCAAGCGCGATGAAGATCGGGGAACTGGCGGCGCGTACCGGGATGACGGCATCCGCGATCCGCTTTTACGAACAGAGCGGACTGCTGCCGCCGGCGGGCCGCGGGCCGAACGGCTACCGGATCTACGACGCCGCGGCGGCGGAGCGGCTAGGGCAGATTCAACTGGCGCAGCGGCTCGGCTTCTCGCTGGACGAGATGCGCGCCGCGGTCGAGGACATGAAGGGCTTCTCGAAGGAGGGGCTGCTCGAGCGGATCGACCAACGCTTGCGCGAGATCGATGAACTCCGCGCGAAGCTGGATGGGCAGCGAGCGGAGCTGCACACAATACGCGACGCGCTTCAGGCCGAATGGACGGCAGGGCGGTGCTTCAAGGTCGATCAATTTGAAGCGTCGGCGCCTGCTGCCGCCAAACACCGTCGCACGGAGCGAAAGGTTGCGTCGCATGACTTTGGCGCGTATAAAGCGCCGAAAGGCAGCTTTTGATATCTGGCGCCGTCCCGCCATGCCGCCATTCACCTTCTGCCTTCGCGATCTCCGCGAAGACGCGCCGCGCCTGTTCGACATAACGCTTACCTTCTTCTGTCTGTGCACGCGAACGCGAAGCACAGAAGCAGGGCATCACCGTGCGCGTCGCGAAACTGCCGGTGAGCAATGTGTTGCGCACTTAAGCCAGGGGGGAGATGCAAGGCTTCATGACAGTACGCGTGTCCGTCGTCTCATCGAAGGATCTGGGGGCCTGTACACTGGCACCATTCTGGCCAGCGGAGGATTCACGGCTGAAAGCAGCACGAGTGAGGTTGCACCTCCTCGTGCACGCAGGCTGGCTCGAGTGTGCCTCGCCGTGCGACACACGAACCACAACGATTCGTTCGAGGAGGGAAGGCATTGGACCGACTGACAGCGATGGAAACGTTTGTATGCGTGGTTGAGTCGGGTTCTTTCTCGGCTGCAGCCCGGTTGCTCGATGTCGGGCAGCCAGCCGTTTCAAAGTCGATTGCGCAACTCGAAGAACGGCTCGGGGTTCGATTGCTGCTCCGGTCTACCCGCGGGCTGACGCCGACCGAGGCAGGTCAGGCGTTTTACGAACGCGCAAAACGGACGATCGAAGAAGCGGACGAAGCAGAGTTGGCGGCACGAGGATCGGCGGGTGCTCTTTCGGGCCGCCTCAGGGTTTCAGCGGCCGTGACTTTTGCGCGGCTTCATATCGTCCCGCGACTGCCGTCATTTCTCGCTCGACATCCTGATCTCAACATCGATATTGTCCTCGATGATGAAAACATTGACTTGCTGGAACGCGGCATCGATGTAGCGATACGAATGGGTGTGCTGGGCGACTCCGCCATGACGGCGCGCAGGCTCGCCCATGGCAGGCGTTGTGTTGTCGGCTCGCCAGCATGGTTCGCGATAGCCGGCGAACCGCGCGTGCCTGCCGATCTCGTTTCGCATCAGGCGATTGTGTACGAGCAAAGCGGCGGCGGAAGCGCATGGTCGTTCAAACGGGGCAATACGGAGACGTCTATTGCGGTCGCGGGGCGAATCCGCGTGAACGCGGCGGAGGGCGTGCGCGCAGCGGTGCTTGCCGGAATGGGTGTCGCGATCGCGTCCGAGTGGATGTTCGCGCCAGAAATTGCGAACGGCACGGTAAAACAGGTGCTCACTGAATGGGAATTGCCCGGTATTGACCTGTGGGCAGTGTTTCCGAGTGGGCGCATGGTTACTGCAAAAGCGCGTGCTTTTGTCGCCTGGGTCGAGGAGATATTCGGCGCGTCGGATTCGATGGTCTGACTTTGACCTGTAATGAACGCAGCCTCTTCGAACAGCAGGAATGCGATGGCTGCAGTGATTTCGTCTGGCTTGCCGAAGCGTTTCATTGGGACGGCAGCGAGGTAGCGCGGCTCGCCTCTATCGGTCACCCTCATGCGTTCGCTCCCGACTCCGACGTGCCGGGAGCGAAGCCGATCCGGCTTAAAGAGCCGGGGTGACCTTGCGGCGGAGAACCGGCAACATGTCCTGCGGTTCAGGCCGATGGGTGTAATCCGGATTCACTTCGGAGTACAGGATAGTGCCGTCTTGTCCGATCACGTAACGCGCTGGCATCGGCAGAGTCCAGCTGTCGTCGCCGTTGAACGCTGGCAGGTCGTTCTTGAGCTTCCTGTACAGATCAACGAGATAGTCGGGCAGGGCAAAGCGGATGCCGAACGCCGCTGCCACATCGTTGTGCGTGTCGCTGAGGATCGGGAAGCTCAGCTTGTTAGTGCGAACCGACTTGCGGCTATTGACGGCATTCTGCGGTGAGATGGCGACAAGACTGGCACCTTCGGCCTTGAACGACGGCAACGCTTCCTCAAGCGCCAGCAGTTCAAGGTTGCAATACGGGCACCACACACCACGATAGAAGCTGATGACGAGCGGCCCGTGCTTCAGCAGTTCGACAGACGACACGGGTTTTCCCTCCGGGTCGTTGAGGGTAAATTCCGGTGCCACGTCGCCCGCTTTGAGCGCGCGTTCAGCCTGACCAGACGCCACGAGCTCGGCCGTAGCGCGCTCCATGACTGGATGGATTTCCGGTGGCGCAAAGTACGGCGCCTTTCCACCTTTGAAATCCGCTTTGAATGCGTCGAGCTTCGTTTGAAGTGACATGACAATCTCCTTTCTCGGACAGGTGACGTGTTGAAGTTGCACTGCGTTGGACGGATAGTCCGCCAATGCAAACAGGTGGAGAAGACAGGTCGACCTCATAACAGTCATTCCCGTAAGGCATGAAGGCCGGCGGCTCGAAGTGGGCTGTGGGGGGCGGATGGCGAGGCGTGTGGATTGGATTAGCTTTGGTGCCTATGCCTCTGCGCACGAAGGATTGCCGCGACGAACTCGCGGAGCGCACTGGAATCGGTCGGGACTTTTCAGCTTCAGGCGGTCCCATTTGCAGCCAATACTGTATGCATGTACAGTATTGTATGTTTTTGGGCGGTGAGCGAATGCAAACGCTTCTGACGCCCGCGTCCTCGCTCGACGCATCCACGCTTTCCAGAGGCGTGGCACGCGCACTATTGAACGGAGATTCATCCCTATGCCGGCTTCACCCCATCAGGAACGACATGCCTGAACAACTCTGGTTGCCCGGTCTCGAGGCGCCGCCAACGCCGACTGACGGGCTCTTTTTCGCGGTCTTTCCCGATACGAATACGGCGGCCAGCATCGCGAAGCTCGCGCAGCAGCTTTGCGGGGAGACGCGCTCGAAGAGCAAGCCGCTCGCGGCCAACCGTTTGCATGTCACGTTGCTGCATCTTGGGAATTTCGCCGGTGGCTTGCCGCAGGCACGTGTTGATGCGGCGATGCGCGCGGCCACATCGATCAGCATGAAGCCTTTTACCGTCGAGTTTGAGAATGTGATGAGCTTCGCGTCGAAGCCGCGCCCAGGGCCGCTGGTGTTGGGAGGCGGCGAGGGCGCCGTCGGGCTTCATGCGCTTCACGACACGCTGGGATTGGCATTGCAGGACGAAGGTTTTGGCGATCGCGCGGTTATGCCAGGCGTGCCATACATCCCGCACGTCACACTCGCTTATGGCATGCCCTGGATGGCCACCCGTCCCATCGAGTCTGTCTGCTGGAACGTGCGCGAGTTCGCGTTGATGCACAGCTTGCTCGGGCGTACCCGGCATATCGCGCTGGCCCGATGGCCTTTGGTTGGCCCTTAGTTGGCACGCAGTGATGCCACGGAGCGCGGATCGGGCGGGGATGCTGCCAATGTGCTGACGCGCTGGCGCCTAGAACCGCATGCCAGTCGAACAACTGCCGGCAAAACCACCGCCGCTTCCGCCTGCGCCACCGCAAAATACGCCGCAGCCGGACAGCGCGATCGACATCGTCACAGCTGCGAACGTTGCACGGAGACAGGTTTTGAAAGTGCGCTGCCCAGCGCGCGCAGGGAATGCAGCGCGTCTGGGACTGTTGCTCCTGGCACAAGCGGAACCTGAGTTGTCAAAGCGGTGGTCGATCATTCCGGATTGCATCACGTAATTGGGCTCGGTAAGCGATGAGTGAGGGAACGAGCGGCGTCGTCCGTTGAAAGATTTTTGTTAGCTTTTGCCTGCGGAAAGCGGTGCGGTCGCGAACCCCTCAGCCTAGCCCTTGCCATGCGTCCCTCAAATACGCAAAATCTGAAAACCAGGGGGATCCGTCGGTCAGACAACCCGAATCGCCTTGCGCTCCCTGATAGAATGGTTGGGCCGCAACGTAGTGGACTGCAGATGAGATTGCTTGATGCGTTAGTCGAACAGCGTATTGCCGCCGCAGCCGCGCGCGGTGAGTTCGATGATTTGCCGGGCGCGGGCGCGCCGCTGCCTCTGGAGGACGATGCACTGGTCCCTGAGGAAGTGCGCGTCGCCAACCGGATTCTGAAAAATGCGGGTTTCGTGCCACCGGCTGTCGAACAGCTGCGCGCCTTGCGCGACCTGCAAGCGGAGCTGAATGCCGTGAGCGACCGGGCCACCCGCTGCCGTCTCCAGGCGCGCATGCTGGCGCTCGATATGGCACTTGAATCCCTGCGCGGCGGCCCGCTGGTCCTGCCGCGCGAATACTGCCGGCGCATTGCCGAGCGGCTGTCGGAACGCGTCGACAACCTCAAATTGGCCGACGCGGGTTCGCAGTGAGCGAGCCGCTTGCCCGCTCCGCCGCGCCAGGTCCGGAGTCTGTCGCGTCCGGTGAATCCGCTGAGGCAGCGACATTGCCGGCTGCTCCGGCCGGATCCGTTGGGTCCGACGCTTCAGCACCCGCGGTGGGTGATCCAGCGCCAACGGCTGCCGCTGTGACGCTAATCGGCATCCCCATGCCAGATGAATCGCCCGCACCGCCTGTCTCGGAGCGCGATCGCCGCTTCATGGCGCTTGCCCAGGCCGCCGCCGAAGAAGCCCGCGCAGCCGGCGAAGTGCCGGTTGGTGCTGTGCTCGTGCGGGGTGACGAAGTCATTGCCAAAGGGTTCAACCATCCGATCGGTGCTCACGATCCGTCGGCGCATGCGGAAATGATCGCATTGCGCGCAGCTGCGCAAGCCGTCGAAAACTACCGTCTGCCAGGCTGCGAGCTCTACGTGACGCTTGAACCTTGCCTGATGTGCGCCGGTGCGATCATGCACGCACGCATCGCCCGCGTCGTGTTCGGGGCGCGCGATCCGAAAACCGGAGCGTGCGGCAGTGTCGTCGATGCATTCGCGAATCCGCAGTTGAATCACCACACCACGGTGACTGGCGGCGTGCTCGAAACCGAATGCGGCGCCGCGCTCAAATCGTTCTTTGCCGAGCGGCGGCGCGCAAGCCGTGAAGCACGCGCGGCGGCACGGGGCGAAGCGCACGTCGCAGCAGGTGGCGAAGCACACCCTGAAGCGCACGTCGAAGGACGCGGCGAAGCACGCGTTGAAGCACACCCTGACGCACACCCCGACGCGCACGTCGAAACACGCAGCGAACCAGGGCCGGCCGAGCCGCTCTAAAACCAAAACATCCAACAGGTCTCGCCAATGACCGTCCATCGCACCATTGAACTGATCGCGCCGTCCGGCTATCCGCATGATTCCGAGGCGCTGCATCGCGCGTTGCACCGCTTGCATGCGCAGGGGCACCGCGTCGAGGGGGTGGAGGCGACAAGGCGCCGTTACCAGCGCTTCGCCGGTACCGACGGTGAGCGTGCAGCCGATCTGAACCGGCTGGCCGACCCCTCGCGTGCGTTGCCCGATATCGTGCTAGCCGTACGGGGTGGCTACGGCGCGGCGCGCATCCTGCACGGACTCGACTACGAAGGGCTGCAACGGCGGCTGACCGATCAACCGGTCGCGCTGGTGGGCCATAGCGATTTCACCGCGATACAGCTTGCTTTGCTGGCACGCGCCGGCGTGAAAACTTTCGGCGGCCCGATGTTGATCAGCGACTTCGGCGCGGAAGATCTGAACGAATTCACCATGCAGCACTTCTGGTCCGCGCTGACCAAATCGACCATGACGGTGACGAGCAATGTCCCGCAAGCTCAGACTGCCGACGTGTCGGGCATGTTGTGGGGTGGCAATCTGGCGGTGCTGACATCGCTGATCGGCACGCCGTACATGCCGCCGGTGCAGGGCGGCATTCTGTTCGTCGAAGACGTCAACGAGCAGCCGTTCCGGCTCGAGCGGATGCTTTATCAATTGCACCTGTCGGGCATCATCGCGCAGCAGCAGGCGCTTGTGCTTGGCGACTTCTCCGGCGGCAAATCGTACGAGTACGATAACGGCTACGATCTGCACGCGGTGATCGAGCAGGTGAGGTCGGTGATCGGGATTCCGGTCATCACCGGTCTGCAATTCGGCCATATTCCCAACATGCTGACGCTGCCGGTCGGCGCGGATGCGCACCTCGTCTCCGACGCACACGGGTTCAAACTGACGCTATCGGGTTATCCGAGTCTCGCTTGAGACTACGCGGGGGCAGGGAAGCGGGCGTTTGCCCGCTTTATTTTCGAATCTATAACGCAACTAACGGTCATTAATTTGAGGCAACCGCAAGCGGACCAGCGCTGTGAAGGTCCTCTACTTTGTTGACAAAAGACGTCACCAATGGACGACCATCCCATACTTTAATTAAACTGGTAGTGAAGTAGAGCAAGGCCTAAACGGCATGTTCACTGGCCTGCAGTCCTGCACGGGCATTCAGATTGTCGAAATTAATGGAAAAAATTGTTGACAATCTTTATGTCCGTCCTATGATGACAAACATACCGAGACACACATCATGTCCGACACAGACTCCGCTGCCGCGAATAGTTCGAAACCCGAAGCGATCGCCGAGCGCATCCGCGCTGCGATCCTCGAGCATCGGTTAGCGCCTGGCGCCAAGCTGACAGAAGCACAGCTATGCGAAGTATTTGGTGTGAAGCGCGGCCCGATCCGGCAGGCGCTCGCCCAACTGGCAACAGACCACCTCGTCGATCTCGAGCCGAATCGTGGTGCATTCGTCGCCAGTCCGTCGCTGCAAGAAGTGCATGAAGTGTTCGAAATGCGCCGGATTATCGAGTTGGCTGTGGTTGAAAAGATTTGCGGCGGTCATGGCATGCGCCGTCTGAAGAGCATCGGCAGCATGATTGGCCGCGAACGCAAAGCGTTCGAAACACGTGATTTTCCGGCGTGGATTCGCCTGTCGGGTGAGTTCCATACTGAGTTGGCCGGGCTCACCGGCAACGCCGTGCTGTGCGACTGCCTGAACGGACTGGTGGCGCGCTCCACGCTGATTTCAGCACTGTACGAGTCGCTCGGACGCAGCCCTTGCTCGTTCGAAGACCACGAAGCGATTCTCGCCGCGCTCGACGCCGGCGATGCAAAAGAGGCAGCGGCACTGATGGCGCGCCATTTGCAAAGCGTCGAGTTGAAGATGCTGGAGCGCCCCGCACGTGGCGCGGCCGACCTGCATGAAGTGTTTGGTGCACTCAATGGCGCACCGAAGGAAGCACCTAGACCCAAGTCCGCGCCAGGCTAAGGCGGGCGGCCGGTGTGCGCTCTTTGCCCGTGCGCGCCGCACTGAATTGAACTGAACTGAACCGAATCAAGCGTTGCAAGGCGGCTCGGCGTGAGCGCTGCCGGCTTGCGCACGCGTGGCCGTCACCGAATGACAGCCTTGGAGTAGTAACGCACCGCCCGCGGTCCGCGGCTGCCTGCGGTGCGATAACCACAAGTACATCAAGTACGGAGACACCCGCGGCGCGGTCAATCAGCCGGCTCGAACCTCCTGTTCCCAGATCGAGGAGAAGAGGGCGACTGGCATGGCCGATGCCAAGTCCTTCGATTCGCAATCGAGGGTCCCTATCCCAAGGAGGAATCATGGCTCAGTTCAGTGCAGCGCCCGGCAGTCCCGCAGTTTCCACATATGGAGACGGCGTCGTGTCCAGCGAACTTTCGATACCCGCAGGCTACAGCGAAAGGCTGTACAACGAAGACCTCGCGCCGCTGCGCCATCAAACCTGGGGCGCTTACAACATCTTCGCGTTCTGGATGTCGGACGTGCACAGCGTCGGCGGCTACGTGTTTGCGGGCAGTCTGTTCGCGCTTGGCCTGACGAGCTGGCAGGTGCTGATCGCGCTGCTGGTCGGCATTACCATTGTCAACGCGCTCTGCAACCTGATTGCGAAGCCGAGTCAGGCGAACGGCGTGCCGTATCCGGTGGCCTGCCGCGCGACGTTCGGCGTGCTTGGTGCGAATATCCCTGCCGTGATTCGCGGCTTGATCGCGGTGGCATGGTACGGAATCCAAACCTATCTGGCTTCGAGCGCGCTGGTGATCGTGGTGCTGAAGTTCGTCCCGCAACTGTTGCCGTACGCGGACGTTCATCATCATGGCTTCATGGGCCTCTCGACCCTTGGCTGGGCCGGTTTCATGTTGCTGTGGATCCTGCAGGCGCTGGTATTCTGGCACGGCATGGAGACCATCAAGAAGTTCATCGACTTCGCCGGTCCGGCAGTCTACGTGGTGATGTTCATTCTCGCGGGCTACATGGTATATCGCGCAGGATGGCGAAACATCGGCATCAACCTGGGCGGCGTTAAATATCACGGCATGGAAGTGGTGCCGGTGATGATCACGGCGATCTCGCTGGTGGTGTCGTACTTCTCCGGACCGATGCTGAATTTTGGCGACTTTTCGCGCTACGGCAAGAGCTTTCGCAGCGTGAAACGCGGCAACTTCTGGGGGCTGCCGGTCAACTTCCTCGCCTTCTCGCTGGTGACGGTGGTCACGACCGCAGCCACGCTGCCGGTGTTTGGCCAATTGATCACGGACCCGGTCGAAACGGTGGGCCGTATCGACTATCCGACCGCGGTGATTCTCGGTGCATTGACCTTCACGATTGCCACGATCGGCATCAACATCGTCGCGAATTTCGTGTCACCGGCCTTCGATTTCTCGAACGTCGCGCCGCGTCTGATCAGCTGGCGCGCGGGTGGCATGCTCGCGGCGGTGGCGTCGATCTTCATCACGCCGTGGAATCTGTTCAACAATCCGGCGGTGATTCACTACACGCTCGACGTGCTCGGCAGTTTCATCGGACCTTTGTATGGTGTCCTGATCGTCGACTACTTTCTCGTGAAACGTCAAAAGGTCGTGCTCGATGATCTCTACTCGGTCTCCCCAGCCGGCTCGTACTGGTACACCAACGGTGTCAACTACCGGGCCGTGGCTGCATTGTTGCCGGCTGCGCTCATCGCCGTGATCTGCGTGATGGTGCCGACGCTCGACGGGCTGGCTAATTTCTCGTGGTTCATCGGGGCTGGATTGGGTGCAGTGTTCTACCGCGTGCTCGCTCGCTGAGCCAGTGCTGTAACAGGAGTCGATATGCGCATCAAACTGATCAATCCGAATACGACACAACGTATGACGGACGCAATGGGACGCTGTGCGCGCGAAGCCGCTGCGCCCGGCACTGAAGTGATCGCGGTGAATCCCACCATGGGGCCGCCGTCGATCGAAGGCTATTACGACGAAGCGCTCGCCACGCCCGGCTTGCTGGCCGAGGTCCTCGCCGGCGAGCGTGAGGGTTGCGACGGGTACGTGATCGCCTGCTTTGGCGATCCTGGTTTATACGCAGCACGCGAGTTGGCGCGTGGCCCGGTGATCGGCATCGCCGAAGCGGCAATGCATGCGGCAAGCGTGCTGGCTCCCGGGTTTTCGGTGGTGACCACGCTGGCGCGCACCTGCGGCATGGCATGGCATCTCGCCGAACGTTACGGCATGAAGCGTTTTTGCCGCAACGTGCGCGCCACCGATGTCGCCGTGCTGGACCTGGATAAGCCCGGCTCGGCGGCGCGCCGCATCATCCTCGACGAATGCCGGCGCGCGCTGGAGGAGGATGGTTCGGACGCAATCGTGCTTGGTTGCGCCGGCATGGCCGAGTTGTGCGCGGAGATTGAAGATGCGTTGGGCTCGCCGGTGATCGAGGGCGTGACGGCGGCGGTCAAATGGACCGAGGCGCTGGTCGCGTTGCGGCTATCCACAGCCAAGCGGGGTGACTATGCGCGGCCGCTGGCCAAACGTTACGACGGCGTGTTGGAAGCTTTCAGTCCGATTGATGCGGACCCAAATCCACAACCGCCGCGCGATTCGGCCGTCAGTACCGCGGAAAGCGTAAATTCGGCCGGTTTACTGCGGGTAAACACCACGGAATGCCCGGTGGAACGGGCTCCGCACATACTTCCGGTCTGACACGCACTATCTGCCCGGGTGTATGGGCGCACCCGGGTGTTTTCGCTACACTGGTCCCACTCGGCGCTGGTGCCCGAATGCTATTTTGCTGTTGCTTCTGGCGCCGCTTTTTTAGGGCTGTTTCCGCCCGCACCGGTGTGAGGAACAAGCAAAACGCCACGCAAACCCCCACGTGCATGTCACGTGAGTTCCACGAGAATTTTACGTACCGTCACCACGCTTTCGTCAAACCATGCCACTCGACTCGAACTATCCACGCGATCTGATCGGCTACGGCCGCCACCCGGTGCAGGCGAACTGGCCGGGTCGAGCGCGCGTCGCGGTGCAATTCGTCCTGAACTACGAAGAAGGCGGTGAAAACTGCGTGCTGCACGGTGATCCGGGCTCGGAGCAGTTTCTGTCGGAAATCGTTGGCGCGGCGTCTTATCCGGCGCGTCACATGAGCATGGAGTCGATCTACGAATACGGCTCGCGGGCAGGCGTGTGGCGCATTCTGCGCGAATTCGAAAAACGCGGCCTGCCGCTCACGGTGTTCGGCGTCGGCATGGCGATCGAACGGCATCCTGACCTGGGGCGCGCCTTCGTCGAGCTCGGTCATGAGATCGCCTGTCACGGCTATCGCTGGATTCACTACCAGGACGTGTCACCGGAAAAAGAGGCGGAGCACATGCGCCTCGGCATGGAAGCGATCGAGCGCATCACCGGCGAGCGGCCGCTCGGCTGGTACACCGGCCGCGATAGCCCCAATACGCACCGTCTGGTCGCCGAATACGGCGGGTTCCTGTACGACTCGGATTACTACGGCGACGATCTGCCGTTCTGGATGGATGTCGAAGTGACGGGCGGCGCAAAGAGCCCGCAACTGATCCTGCCGTACACGCTCGACACCAACGATATGCGCTTTGCAAGCCCGCAAGGCTTCAACACTGCGGACCATTTCTTCACGTACCTGCGCGACGCATTCGACGTGCTCTACGAAGAAGGCGACGAAGCACCGAAGATGCTGTCGATCGGCATGCACTGCCGTCTGCTCGGCCGCCCGGGGCGCTTCCGCGCGCTGCAACGTTTTCTCGATCATATCGAACAGCACGATCGCGTGTGGGTGACGCGTCGCGTCGATATCGCGCGTCACTGGCGCGAACATCACCCTTACCAACAAAACAACCGCGGGGCTGCGGCATGAAGGCGATGCAATACACTCTGGACCAACTCAACTGCACCTCGACTGACGCGTTCGTCGCGGCGCTGTCGGGCATTTTCGAGCACTCGCCGTGGGTCGCGGAAATTGCCGCGCAACAACGGCCATTTGCCAGCATCGACGAACTGCATAGCAAGATGTCGAACATCGTCGAGACGGCTGGCGAAGAGAAGCAACTGGCGTTGATCAACGCCCACCCGGAGCTCGCTGGCAAGGCTGCGGTGCGCGGCGAGCTGACGGCCGAATCGACGCGTGAGCAGAGCGGCGCGGGTCTCGCCCTGTGCACGCAGGAAGAATTCGACAGGCTGCTGGCGTTGAACAGCGCCTATCGCGAGAAGTTCGGTTTTCCGTTCATCCTCGCGGTGCGCGGCTACGACCGCCACGGCATCATCGCGAACTTCGAGGCGCGCGTGAACAACAGCCGCGCCGACGAATTGCGCGCCAGCCTTGATCAGATCTACCGCATCGCACGTTTCCGGCTCGACGACCTGATCGACGCGTAAGGTTCGTTACGCGTCGCGGACTTCGAACAGAAACGTTTTTTCAGCACTAACAAACATTAAGGAAGACAAAGATGGCACTCCCGATTCTCGACCCCAACGCACCGGAATTCACGCGTCGCTATGTGAACCTGGCGGACCCGCGTCTGGGCGCGCAGGCGCTCGAGGCCAGCGACGATTTCTTCGCACCGAAGGAACGCATGCTGAATCCGGAGCCGGCCGTCTTCATTCCGGGCAAGTACGACGACAACGGCAAGTGGATGGACGGCTGGGAAACGCGCCGCAAGCGCGCCAACGGCTACGACTGGTGCGTCGTGAAGCTCGCACGTCCGGGCGTGATCAAGGGTCTCGACCTCGACACCAGCCACTTCACGGGCAACTTCCCGCCGGCGGCTTCGGTTGAAGCTGCGCGAGTCGTGGACGGCGTGCCGAACCAGTCGACGCAATGGACCGAAATCGTCCCGTCGACCACGCTGCAAGGCAACAGCCACCACTATCACGAAGTCAGCGACGCGAACGCTTACACGCACCTGCGCGTGAACATCTACCCGGACGGCGGTATTGCGCGTCTGCGCGTGTATGGCCAGCCGCAAGTCGACTGGGCAGGCGCAAGCCGCACCGAGCAGTTCGATCTGGCCGCCATGGAAAACGGCGCGTATCTGGTCGCGGCGAATAACCAGCACTTCGGCGCTGCGTCGACGATTCTGATGCCGGGCCGTGGCGTGAACATGGGCGACGGCTGGGAAACGCGCCGCCGCCGTGAACCGGGCAACGATTGGGCAATCGTCGCGCTGGCGCAACCGGGCGTGATCAGGAAGATCGAAGTCGATACGGCCCACTTCAAGGGCAACTATCCGGACCGTTGCTCGATCCAGGCGGCATACGTTACGGGCGGCACCGACAGCTCGCTGATCACGCAAGCCATGTTCTGGCCGGTGCTGCTGGGCGAACAGAAGCTGAAGATGGACAACCAGCACTATTTCGAAAGCGAAATCGCTGCATTGGGTCCGGTCACGCACGTGCGCTTCAACATCATTCCGGACGGCGGCGTCTCGCGTCTGCGTCTGTGGGGTACGCTCGCATCATGAAAACGCTGGTCATCGAACCGTTGACGAAGGAAGCGTTCGCCGCATTCGGCGACGTGGTCGAACTCGAAGGCGCGAAGCAGATCCCGATCAACCTCGGGACCACAATCCGCTTTCACGATCTCGCGAAAGTGGATGTGACCGACGAGAACGGCCGGACGCTGGTGAACCTGTTTCGCGGTCAGCCGCGCACGTTGCCGTTCGAAGTGAAGATGCTCGAACGGCATCCGCTCGGCAGCCAGGCCTTCGTGCCGCTGAACGACAAATCGTATCTGGTGGTCGTGGCGCCGGCGGGCGAACTGGACCCGAAGCTGATTCGTGCGTTCGTGACGAGCGGCTGGCAAGGCGTGAACTATGCAAAGGGCGTCTGGCACCATCCGCTGATCGCATTGGGCGACGTGAGCGACTTTATCGTCGTCGATCGTGGTGGCGACGGATTGAACCTGAACGAGCAGGATCTGGTCGAGTCGCTCTGGCTCACTGAAGATGCGTTGAGCGCGGTGACCGTTTGAGGCCGCCGTTGCTTTAGCGTAGCAGGTTGGTTGTGAAAAAGCCCACAGTGTAATGCTGTGGGCTTTTTCATTTGTGGAAGACGAGGGCGAGGCCAAGTGATCTTTCAGCTACGCTTGCCTAAGAGCGGTGAGTGCCCGATCACTTCGCGCGCACGTTCCGCAGGCTCCGGCGAGGAGAATACCGCGGCTTCGATTGCCGGTTTGAGTCCTTTGAATTGCAGGCTTTTCTTCGGCGACCGCAGCGACGCCATGCCGTCGTCCCAGGCGTGGAGCATGTGTTTCGCGACGTTGTGCCACTGCGGTTCGTTGCGCGCCGCTTCAATTAACTCGTGACCGACGGCGACCGCCGAATCGCACAACGCTTCGACCATCTGCGCGTATTGCCGTGGCGCGATCCCCATGCGGGTGTTGAAAAAGCGTTCGAGCGTTTTGCCGGCCGCCCAGGTCTTACGTCCGTCGATCGGCAGGCCCGGCGGATTGGCCGCGAAACGCGGATAGGCCTGCGTCGTGACGATGTCATAGACAGG
This sequence comes from Paraburkholderia solitsugae, assembly GCF_013177695.1. Classification (GTDB taxonomy): domain Bacteria; phylum Pseudomonadota; class Gammaproteobacteria; order Burkholderiales; family Burkholderiaceae; genus Paraburkholderia; species Paraburkholderia solitsugae. The sequence goes on from NZ_WOEY01000138.1 coordinate 58,496, forward strand.
CGTGAACGCGACATCGTCCACCGACGTGTAGAACAGCGCGACATTCTTTGTGTGACAGTCCGCGTTGCGCACGACGTAGTTTGTCAGCAAGTGCCAGGCGAGTTGCTCGAGCTGCTGCCGCATGCTGTCGCGATTGAGCAGGTAGGCCCGCGCGGCATTGAGCATTTTCTCGCTGGTCGAATTGTATTTTTCGTGCGGCGGCAAACCTAACAGGCCGCACATGTCTTCGACACCATAGGCTGGCAGCCCATGCGCATCGACGTCGAAGCGTTCGACGATCAGCGCCCGGCCATCGTCTGACATCTGCGTGTGCGCGACCGGCGCTACGCCGAGCCGCTCGAGCACGCGCATCGAGTAGAACTCGTTGAAACCGAGAAACGGCGTGCTGTCGTCAGAGCCTTTGACGATGTGGCGGCTCGTTCGGATGGTCGGTTTGCCGAGCGGCATGGATGCGGACGCGCTGGAAGCTTCCGTCAGAGGTGCGATGAACTTCGGCACGGCGCCCGAGATGGCCGCGCGCGCATATTCGCGAACCAGCGCGGCGAAATGTTCGGCGGTGTTGTCGCCGTGCAGGATGTCCTGCACATCTAGCGGTTGCAGTTCGGTGCCTGGCGCGACGCCTTCGGGTGTCACGGTGACGCGGCCAATCCCCATGGCGCCGACTACGGCAAGCAGCGACAGATCGGTGCCGTCGAGCAACGGGCCGAATTGCTCGCGGATCAGATTGAGCAGGTAGCCTTCCGGCAGGTTTTGCCGGAAAAACGGATGCAGGTCGCGCGGCCAGCGCCAGGCTTCTTCGCGTACCGGCATGGTCAGACTGATGAAGTCGGCCGCCGTTGCGTCGCGATCGTATTTGAGGACGTAGTCGTCGCGCTCGCGAAACAGCGTAGCGACATGCTTGCCCAGTACCTGAACGTCGAGCCTCATGAGTCCGCGTCCGGCATGCGTTGTTCAGCCAGGATGTCTTCGAGCGTGCGCCCGTGGCCGTGCGCGACGAACTTGAGGTCGTAGCCGGCCGCTTCGAGCAGGCGCACGAGCACGGATACGCTCATATCGTTTCTGGCTAGCGTTTCCATGCGTGCGACGGTGGTGCGGGCCACGCCCGCGCGGCGGGCCAATTCCTCTTGCGACAGGTGGCTTTCGCGCCGAACGGCCTTCAGCATGTCCGATACATCAGCGAGGTTGGTCATTTGTAGCCTCGAGGCGACAATTTTTCAAATATCAGCCTATATTGTAGCCCATAAGGCACAAGTTGTTTTTAAGATTTTGTGCCTGTTAGGCTACATTCCAGAGATTTTCATTCAATTTGTGTCCCTTGGGATGCAAATTTGATTGCCATCGCTGACAAGCAACGCTAACCGACTGGCCAACAAAAAAGCGGGCTTCCCGCTCACGCGAAAAGCCCGCTACATGCTTTGCAAAGCCGGGCGCAACGCCCGGCCAGCTCATTACTTCGCTGCACCGCCTTCGAACCACGCGGCGATCTTCATCCGCTCGTCGTCGGTCATGTGCGTGACGTTGCCCAGCGGCATCGCTTTCAACGTCACCGCCTGCTGATAGATCCGCTGTGCATTCTGCGAGATCTCGTCCGGCGTATCCAGCAACACGCCGGCCGGGGCGCTGCCCATCAGCGTCGGATGCGCGGAGTGGCAAGCAGCGCAGCGCTGTTGCAGCACCGGCGCAATATCGGCCACCTTGACCGTCGGCGCGTTCGCGGCCTGCGCTTGCGGCACCATCGGCTTGGGCATCGTCCAGAAGAGGGCGCCGAACATCAGCACGATCCCCACCAGCGGCAGATACCACAGCACCTGGCCACGGTGACGCATCACGAAGAACTGGCGAATCAGCGCGCCGGCCAGCATGATCATCAGGAGCACGACCCAGTTGTACTGATTCGTGTACGTCATCGCATAGTGGTTCGACAGCATCGCGAACACCACCGGCAGCGTGAAATACGTGTTGTGCACCGAACGTTGCTTGCCGCGCTTGCCGTAGATCGGGTGCGGCGTTTCGCCCTTGAGCATCGCGGCAACCATCTTGCGCTGGCCCGGGATGATCACGAAGAACACGTTCGCCGACATGATCGTCGCCAGCATCGCGCCCATGATCAGGTAAGCCGCGCGGCCCGCGAAGATATGGCACGCCAGGTAAGCCGCGATCAGCACATAAATGCCGACGCAGATGCCGAGTACCTTGTCTTTATTGCCGAGCAGACGGCACAGCGAGTCGTAGACGATCCAGCCTGCAGCGAGGAAGCCGAGAGCGGACGCAACGGCCACGACCGGACCCATATCCAGCACGTTCTTGTCGATCAGGTAAGTGCTCGGCGAGAACAGATACAGCACCGTGAAGAGGCTCGCGCCCGACAGCCACGTGGTGTATGACGGCCACTTGGACCAGTGCAGGTCGTCCGGCATTTCCGGCGGCGCGACGGTGTACTTCTGCATGTTGTAGAAGCCGCCGCCGTGCACGTGCCACAACTCGCCGAATACGCCGCGCTTGCGCTGGTTCGGGTCCGTAGGCGGTTTCAGGCTGTTGTCGAGCGCGACGAAATAGAACGATTCGCCGATCCAGGCGATGGCGGCGATGACGTGAAACCAGCGCAATGCCAGGTTCAGCCAGTCTGTGATAAAGCCTTCCATGAAACTCCTCCACTTCTGATTCGTTGTACGCGCAGCGATGCTTATGCCTTGATTGCGCCTTGGGTGACCCGGCTGACGGGTCGTCGGCACGCATGGCGTCGCTGCACAGACTGCGGGGTGAAAGACGCGGTGCGCTCAGTTCGCACGCGCCGTTTTTTATTGGAACGTCAGGTCGAGTCGCTCGCGTTCGATTGCGCTTCGCGGGTGTCTCCGAGGATCCGCACAGTGCAATCGGGCGCGCTCGGAAATGCAACGCGACTTCAACCTCGTCCTCCTCCAGCGCCTATCGAAAAACGCGCCGTGCGCTCAGTTGCGCACTTAACTGCCCCGATAGGTGCTGTACGACCACGGCGACACCAGCAGCGGCACGTGATAGTGCGCGCCGGCATCGGCCACGCCGAAGCGCAACACGACGCGATCGACAAAACGCGGCTCCGGCACCTTCGTGCCGATCGAGGCGAAGTAATCGCCGGCGCCGAACACGAGTTCGTATTCGCCCGGGACCAATGCGTCGCCTTCGAGCAGCGGCTGGTCGCAGCGGCCGTCGTCATTGGTGGTGGTGGTTTTGAGCGCGCGGCGAGTGTCGCCGGAGAGCGCAAAGAGTTCGACCTTGATGCCCGCGCCAGGACGGCCGTTCGCGGTGTCGAGCACATGGGTAGTGAGCTTTCCCATTCGCAATTTTCCTTATGTGGATGCGAGGTTTCGGCGGCGGCCCGATCCAGAATACGTTGCGGCGGATCGAGGCTCCACGTCAGTGGCTACATACCCGTCGGCGAATTGAAGCGAGCGCCGTGGCAGTCATTGTAAAAAGGATGTTCCCCTCAGCGCGCGCGAGATAGGAAAGATAATACCTGGCGCATGACAGACAGCCTGTTGAAAGCCACATTGAGTCGATTCGTTCGACTATTGCCGTGCATTTAATCGTACCGGCGCCAAAAAGGGGCCACTATATCGATAGCGTGAGGTTGAGTATCGCACTGGCGCGAGTTGTCAGCATTATTTTGGCCGTCGAAGGTTACACCTGTGCGCCGCGCCGAACCTGAGTGAAGCGCGGCACACCCCGAAGACGGCGGAAGCACGCTGGGTAACCGGGCCAACGGCGTTCGACGGGACGCGGCGGCACGGTTGACGTGCCGTCACATCGCGTTCGAACGGCTTTGCACGGAAGCAATGAAGCGGAGAAACGAATGACGATGGAGCAGGCGGCTAATCAGCCGAACCAGGCAAACAAGCCGAAGAAAACGATGTTGGTGAAGCACGCGGACGTGCTGGTCACGATGGACGGCGCCCGGCGCGAACTGCGCGACGGCGGCATGTACATCGAGGACAACCGCATCGTCGCGGTCGGACCGACGGCGGAGTTGCCGCAAACGGCCGACGAAGTGCTGGACATGCGCGGCCACCTGGTGATTCCAGGGCTGGTGAACACGCATCATCATATGTATCAGAGCCTGACGCGCGCGATTCCGGCCGCGCAGAACGCCGAGTTGTTCGGCTGGCTGACCAACCTCTATAAGGTGTGGGCGAACCTCACACCGGAGATGATCGAAGTCTCGACGTTGACGGCAATGGCTGAGCTCTTGCTGTCCGGTTGCACGACCTCGAGTGACCACTTGTATATCTACCCGAACGGCAGCCGCCTCGACGACAGCATCGGCGCGGCGCGGCGGATCGGCATGCGTTTTCACGCCGCGCGCGGCAGCATGAGCGTGGGGCAGAAGGACGGCGGGTTGCCGCCCGATTCGGTGGTCGAGCGTGAAGCGGACATCCTGAAGGACACGCAGCGTCTGATCGAAACGTACAACGACGAAGGGCGCTACGCGATGCTGCGCGTGGTGGTGGCGCCGTGCTCGCCGTTCTCGGTGAGCCGCGATTTGATGCGCGAATCGGCGGTGATGGCGCGGCATTACGGTGTGTCGATGCACACGCACCTGGCGGAGAACGTCAATGACATCGCGTATAGCCGCGAGAAGTTCGGCATGACGCCGGCGGAGTATGCGGAGGACCTGGGCTGGGTCGGTCACGACGTGTGGCATGCGCACTGTGTACAACTCGACGACGCGGGCATCGAACTGTTCGCCCGCACGGGGACAGGCGTCGCGCATTGCCCGTGTTCGAACATGCGGCTCGCGTCGGGCATTGCGCCAGTCAAGCGGATGCGCCTTGCGGGGGTGCCGGTGGGTTTGGGCGTCGACGGGTCGGCGTCGAACGATGGCGCGCAAATGGTCGCCGAAGTGCGTCAGGCGCTGCTGCTGCAGCGTGTCGGTTTCGGCCCGGACGCGATGACCGCGCGTGAAGCGCTGGAGATTGCGACGCTAGGCGGCGCGAAGGTGCTCAATCGCGACGACATCGGCGCGTTGGCGCAGGGCATGGCAGCGGATTTCGTGTCCTTCGATCTGCGTCAGCCGCTGTTTGCCGGCGCGTTGCACGATCCGGTCGCGGCACTGGTGTTCTGCGCGCCGTCGCAGGTGAGCCATAGCGTGATCGGCGGCAAGGTGGTGGTGAAGAATGGTCAGTTGACGACGCTGGAACTCGGACCGGTCATCGAGCAGCACAACCGGTTGGCGAAGACGCTTTACGAAGCAGCAGCGTAAGCGCAATGATGGAGTAAAGGCGGAATAGAAGAAGCAGGTCTATCGGCATCCACGAAGATTGGATGCCGATAGACCGCAGCACAAGGATTAAGGCTTATCGATCAACGTCTTGGTCGCCTCGGCAACCAGACTGCGCAGCCAGCGCACTTCGTCAGAGTAATGCACGCGCTCGTGCCACAGCTGGTAGTACTGCATCGGTGGGAAATCGAGCGGGGCGGGTACCACGGTCAGCGGCAGGAACTTGGCGTAGTAGTCAGCAAACAGGCGCGTTGTCGTGAAGATCAGATCGGACTTGATCAGCACGTAAGGCGCCAGATTGAAGTACGGCAACGTGACGACCACGTGACGCTTTAACCGTTCGCGCGCGAGATGCACGTCAATCGCGCCGCGTTGGCCCACCGAGTAAGGAGTAGGCGCAAGATGCGGCGCATTCAGATACTGGTCGAGCGTCAACCCGCCGCGTTTGGCGAACGGATGCGCATTGCTCATCAGGCAGACGATCTGATCGACGAACAGGTTCGACAGGTGCAATTGCTCCGGCGGTTCCGGCCAGTTGCCGACCACGATGTCGAGCTTGCCGTCCTCGAGCGCGAGTTCGTAGTCGAATGCCGGCCCGAGCGAGTGAAATTCAAGCGTCGCGTTCGGCGCGGCCTGACGAAAGCGTTCCACCACCGTCGGCACGAACAGCACGTTCAGGTAGTCCGGGCAGCCGATCCGATAACAGCGGATCGAGGTTGCCGGATCGAAGTTGTGCTGCTGGAACTTGATGCGTTCGATTTCGCGCAGCGCGTTTTGCACCGGTTCGAGCAGGCGCAGGCCGTACTCGGTCGGCACCATGCCGGATTTGCCGCGCACCAGCAGCGGGTCGCCAGTGATGTCGCGCAAGCGGCGCAGCGCCGCGCTGATGGCGGGTTGCGATTGATTCAGTTTGACGGCCGCGCGCGTGACGCTGCGTTCCATCAATAGGGTGTGCAAGACGCGTAATAGATACGTATCGATCGCCTCGCGTTGCTGGCTCATGACTTCTCCGAAATATATGTTCTGGCTGATCGAACGGGCGTGGGTATATATGACTTTTAATATGAACGTGGCGCCAAGTCAAGAGTGGGATACCCGCAGAGCACGCTGCGGCGGGGGTTTGCGGGGAATTTTGGCGGCTCGACTGACTGGGTCGAATTAGGTATTGTCATCCGGTTGTGGTGACGGATCGCCCACTGACAGGGCGGGCGGACGCGCTGTAACCGGCAGTCTCTGACGTACTACGGAATCACATGAGCGACTCTTCTTATAGCGACGGCGCCGCCGCGCAGCCGGCAAACAGGCCGGAACAGACGGCGCCCCGGTTGATGCTTCAGGGCATCACCAAACAATATCCGGCCGTGCGCGCCAACGACGACGTCACGTTGATCGTCGCGCCGGGTGAAATCCATGCTGTGCTCGGCGAAAACGGCGCCGGCAAAAGCACGTTGATGAAAATCATCTACGGCGCGGTGCGGCCCGATGCCGGCGAGATCCGCTGGGAAGGCCAGCCGGTCGAGATCGCGAGCCCAGCGGCCGCGCGCAAGCTCGGTATCGGCATGGTGTTCCAGCATTTTTCGCTGTTCGAGACGCTTACGGTCGGCGAAAACATCGCGCTCGCGCTCGACGAACCTTTCGATCTGAAGACGCTGTCCAAGCGTATCCGCGAAGTCTCCGCCGACTACGGCCTCGACATCGACCCGCAACGTCACGTGCATAGCCTGACAGTGGGCGAGCGGCAACGCGTTGAAATCGTGCGCTGCCTGCTGCAGAACCCGCGTCTCCTGATCATGGACGAACCGACTTCGGTGCTCACGCCGCAAGCGGTCCGCAAGCTCTTCGAGACGCTGCGGCGTCTCGCGGCGGAAGGGTGCAGCATCCTCTACATCAGCCACAAACTCGACGAAATCCAGGAGCTGTGCGACACCGCGACGGTGATGCGTGGCGGCCGCGTGACCGGTCACGTGACGCCGAAAGAAGAGACGCATGCGTCGCTCGCGCAGTTGATGGTCGGCCATTCGCTGCCCGATTACACGCGTCGTGAACACACACCGGGCGCCGTGCTGCTCGAGGTGAAGCAGTTGTCGGTGGAAAGCGACGATCCGTTCGGCACCTCGCTTAACAACGTGTCATTCGGCGTGCATGCGGGCGAGATCTTCGGCATCGCGGGGGTGTCGGGCAACGGGCAAGCTGAATTGCTGTCGGCACTCTCGGGTGAAAAGCGCGGCACGCGTGCCGACGCGGTCACGATCTGCGGCAAGGCGGCAGGGCGGTTAGGGGCGGGCGGCCGGCGCGCGCTCGGTTTCGGTTTTGTGCCGGAAGAGCGCCTGGGCCGCGGCGCGGTGCCGGCCATGACGCTGTCGGAAAACGCGCTGCTCACGGCGCATCGTCAGCAGATGGTGAACGCTGGCTGGATCAAGGCGGGCGCGATGCGCGCCTTCGCCCAGCGCTGTATCGAAGCCTTCGACGTTCGCTGTGGCGGCGCCGAAGCGCTGGCGCAAAGTCTTTCCGGCGGCAATCTGCAGAAATACATCATGGGCCGCGAGATTCTGCAGGCGCCCAAGGTATTGGTGGTCGCGCAGCCGACCTGGGGCGTCGACGTCGGCGCGTCGGCTTTCATTCGTCAGCAGTTGCTCGACCTGTCGGCGCGCGGCGTGGCGATTCTGGTGATTTCGGAGGAGCTGGAAGAGCTGTTCGACATCTGCGATCGTATCGCGGTGCTTGCAGGCGGCAGGCTTTCGCCAGTGCGCGCCACGGGGGCGACTAACGCCGAGGAAATCGGCCGCTGGATGGCCGGCCTGTTCGGCGACCGCGAGGGCGCGGCGCCTTCGGCGGAGCAGCCGGCGCATGCCTGAGTAGATAGATGCGCGATCGGATCGCTGATCGACGCTAAAGCACCAGAAGCACAAGAACCAGACCTAAGCACTCACATAAGCGCACGCTCCCATGATTCTTCCGTATCGACTCGAAGCACGCACGACGCCGTCGCGCACGATGCAGCTTGCCGTGCCCCTGATCGCCGCGTTGCTCACGCTCGCGATCGGCTTCCTGATCTTCAGCCTCGTCGGCCGTGATCCGCTCGAAGCCATGCACGCGTTTTTCATCGAACCGCTCTCCAGCGTGAACGGCTGGTCCGAACTGCTGCTGAAGGCTTCGCCGTTGTGCCTGATCGGCCTTGGCCTCGCGATCGGTTATCGCGCCAACGTCTGGAACATCGGCGCTGAAGGGCAGATGCTGCTCGGCGGCATCGCCGCCAGCGGCGTCGCGATCTATTTCGATCAGGCCACCGGCTGGTGGATTCTGCCGACCATGATGATCGCCGGCGTGCTCGGCGGCATGGCGTGGGCCGCGATCCCCGCGCTGCTGAAAAGCCGTTTCAACACCAATGAGATTCTCGTCAGCCTGATGCTCACGTATGTGGCCACGCAGCTGCTGATCTATCTGGTGAGCGGCCCGTGGCGCGATCCGCAGGGCATGAACTTCCCGCTCTCGGAGATGTTCAGCGGCGACGCGCTCTACCCGACCTTCGCCGGCGACTGGCACTGGAAATGGCTGCGCGGCACGCGGCTGAACGCGTCCGTGTTCGTCACCCTGATCGCGATCCCGTGCGTGTGGCTGTTCATGCGCAAGAGCTTTGCGGGCTACCGGATGAACGTCGGCGGTCTGGCGCCGCTCGCCGCGCGCTACGCCGGTTTCTCCGACAAGAAGACCATCTGGACGTCGCTTCTGATCAGCGGCGGTCTGGCGGGCCTCGCCGGCATGGGCGAGATCGCCGGTCCGATCGGCCAGTTGCAGGCGACATGGTCGCCGGGCTACGGCTTCACCGCGATCATCGTCGTATTCGTCGGACGATTGCATCCGGTCGGTATCGTGCTCGCGAGCCTTTTGATGGCGCTGTTATACCTCGGCGGCGAAGCGGTGCAGACCTCGATGCAATTGCCGCAGGCGCTTTCCGGCGTGTTCCAGGGGTTATTGCTGTTCTGCCTGCTGGGTGCTGACCTGTTCGTGAACTATCGCGTGCGCCGCCGAACACTGGCCGCGTAAGTCCACTCATTCGCTACTGATTTTCCCGCCAGGTCTCCATGGATATTCAACAAGCCAGCGCGCTCACCTCGAGCGCCGTTACCGCCGCGATCCCGCTGATGTTCGCGGGCGCAGGCGAACTCATCACCGAGAAGTCGGGTGTGCTCAACCTCGGTGTCGAAGGCATGATGCTGATGGGCGCGGTGACCGGCTACGCGGTCACCGCGATTACCGGCAGCCCGTGGCTCGGCGTGGTCGCCGCGATCGGCGCGGGTCTCGCGATGTCGCTGCTGTTCGCGTTCCTCACGCTGACCATGCTCGCCAACCAGGTTGCCACCGGTTTGTCGCTGACGATCTTCGGCATTGGCCTGTCGGCCTATGTCGGCAAGCCGTACACGTCGGCAGCCGTGCGCGCCACGATCGACACGTGGACCATTCCGGGTCTCTCGAAGATCCCGGTGCTCGGACCCGCGCTCTTCAGCCTCACGCCGCTCGACTACCTCGCGTTCCTGATGTTCGCGGTGATCTGGTGGTTTCTGTACCGCACGCGTGCGGGCCTCGTGCTGCGCTCGGTCGGCGAATCGCCGCAAGTGGCGCACTCGGTCGGCTTTCCGGTGATCGGCGTGCGTTACGGCGCAGTGGCCTTCGGCGGCGGCATGGCCGGTCTCGCAGGCGGTTATTACTCGATCGTCAACCTGCACTTGTGGCAGGAGCAGCTCACGTCGGGCCGCGGCTGGATCGCGCTCGCCCTGGTGGTGTTCGCGACGTGGCGCCCGGGCCGTCTCTTGATCGGCGCGCTGTTGTTCGGCGCCGTGACCGGCCTGCAGTTTTACGCTCAGGCCATCGGCGTGCCGGTGCCGACGCAGTTTCTGGCGATGCTGCCGTACGTCGCGACCGTCGTCGTGCTCGTGCTGATTTCGCGCAACCCGAACACGATTCGTCTGAATGCCCCGGCGTCGCTCGGCAAGCCGTTTTTCTCGGCGGGCTGACACAGGCGTCGTTTCATATGACCGACCACACGTTTCAAATCACTCGATAAACACGACAGGAGAGAACATGAAGAGAAGAAATCTGCTGACCGCTTTCGCTTGGGGTGCGGCCTCGCTGGCGCTCGCCGCGCCGCTCGCGCAAACCGCGCAAGCGGCCGACGCACCGGGCGTCGCGTTCGTCTACCTCGGCAATCCTGGCGATGCCGGCTGGACCTATGCACACGACCAGGGTTCGAAGGAAGTCGAGGCGAAGTTCGGCAGCAAGATCAAGATCACCCGCATCGAAAACGTGCCGGAATCGGCCGACTCGGAGCGCGTGTTCCGCGATCTGGCGAACAAGGGCAACAAGATCATCATCGGTTCGAGCTTCGGCTATCAGGACTTCGAACTGAAGGTCGCGAAGGACTTCCCGGACACGGTGTTCCTGCATGCAACCGGCTACAAGAAGGCGCCGAACTTCGGTACCTATGACGTGCGGATGTATCAGGGTGCGTACCTGGCAGGCGTCGCGGCGGGCTATGTAACGAAGACCAACACGCTTGGCTTTGTCGCATCGGTGCCGATTCCTGAAGTGGTCCGCAACATCAACGCGTATACGCTCGGCGCGCGTTCGGTGAATCCGAAGATTCACACCAAGGTCATCTGGATCAACAGCTGGTTCGATCCGGGCAAGGAAAAGCAGGCTGCTGAAACGCTGATCGGCCAGGGCGCCGACGTGCTGCTGCAAAACACCGATTCGAGCGCGACGCTCGCGACGGCTTCGGAAAAGCACGTGTATGCGTTCGGCTGGGATTCGGATATGAAGAAGTTCGGTCCGGATGCGCACCTCGGCTCGGTGGTCGCGCACTGGGGCGTGTATTACAACGCGGCTATTCAGCAGGTGCTGGACGGCAAGTGGAAGAACGATCCGGTGTGGTGGGGCATTCCGCAGAAGGCGGTCAATCTTGAAGACCTGAACACGTCGGTGATTTCGGCTGACGCGCAGAAACAGGTCGAGGCGAAGCGTGAGGAACTGGCCGGCGGCAAGTGGGACGTGTTCACGGGCCCGATCAAGGATCAGTCCGGCGCGGTGAAGGTGCCGGCTGGTAAGACGCTGGCCGATCCGGAACTGCAACGCCTGAACTGGTATGTGGAAGGCGTGGACGGCTCACTGCCGAAGTAATCCGGCTTTTGCGGTCATCGCGGTCGACGGGGTTGCGATTGACGGGGTCGCCACCGACCGGGTAACAATCGACGGGGTCGCCATCGACCAGGCGGCGGTCTCAGCAACCGCTGCTTTAAGGCGCTGCGTCCACTACGGACGCAGCTTTTTTTTGCTTCGGATTTTGTGTTGAACGAGTTTCAGGCGAAGCACTAGTCGATGCGCAGGCCGACCTTGATGGTTACCTGCCAGTAGGCGACCTTGTCATTTTCGATCTGGCCCCGCGTTTCCGTGACCTCGAACCAGTGCAGATTGCGCAGCGTCTTCGACGCTTTTGTAATCGCGGTGCTGATTGCGTCGTCGATCGATTTGGTCGACGAGCCGGTCAGTTCGATTTGCTTGTAGACGTGTTCTGACATGAACTTCCTCCTTTGACCTCCGTTGGTGTGAAAAAAGTATAGGCAATGGATTGCTGCTGACGTTGCCCGTATGAGCGCGTCATGTCACCCATCGCGTGGCCGATATGCCACGGCGAGGCCGGGCCGTTATGATGTCCGCGCAACTCAATCTGAAACCTGACGAGGCTTGAAAGTGGAAATTGGTTTTTGCGGTCCCGGTCTGATGGGCGCGCCGATGATCCGGCATCTGTTGCGCGCGGGGCATACCGTGCATGTCTGGAATCGCACGCGGGCCAAGGCAGAAGCGTTGTTGGCGGACGGCGCCAAGGTGGTCGATACGCCGCGCGAACTGGCCTCGCGGTGCGAGGCGGTGCTGCTGTGCGTCGCGGATGCGGCGGCTGTTGAAGAAACGGTGTTCGGCGCCGAGGGACTGCTGAGCGTGGATGCCGCCGCCCCGAGACGCGTGCGCTGGATCGTCGATCATTCCAGTATCCCGCCGGCAGCGACGAGAGCGTTCGCGCGGCGTGCGGCGACGGTTGCTGGCGCGACGGCGGCAAGCGCGGCCTCTAGTGGGGCCAAGGGCGGGCGAGAGTCTGAAGGCGAGGGCGGCGCAAGCGTCGGCTGGATCGACGCGCCCGTATCCGGCGGCGTAGCGGGTGCGACGGCGGGCACGCTGGCGATCATGGCGGGCGGCGCCGCGGCGGACGTCGAAGCGGTCACGCTGCTCCTCGGCGCGTATTCAGCCCGCGTTACGCATATGGGCGACGTTGGTGCGGGGCAGACCACCAAGCTCTGCAATCAGACCATTGTCACCGCAACCCTTGCGGCGATTGCCGAGGCGGTGAGCCTCGCGCAACGCAGCGGCATCGACGCCGCCAAACTGACGGAAGGCCTCGCCGGCGGCTGGGCCGATTCCGTCCTGCTGCAGATTTTCGTGCCGCGCATGACGCAAGGCGGCCTCGCGCCGATCGGCGCGTTCCGTACGTTCCAGAAGGACATCGACACGGTTGCCGCGACGGCGTACGAGACGGGCACGCCAATGCCGGTTTCGTCGACGGTCCAGCAACTGCTGCGTCTCGGCGCGGCGATGGGGCTAGGTGAGGCCGATCTGTCGGCCTTCATCGACGTTTTGCAGACGCCGCGTGGCGGCTAGACGGCGCGCGGGAGGCGTGAACCGCACATGAACGCCACGTGAAAGCGGCGTCAAAACACGTGAACACGGCGCTCGCGTGGGTCGAATTCGCGATAACCTGCTAAAATATTGGGTTGTTCGCCGATATCACATTTAAGGACGCGCCGTGCTGTCTACCGCCAATATCACCATGCAATTCGGGCCAAAGCCCCTCTTCGAGAACATCTCGGTCAAATTCGGGGGAGGGAACCGCTATGGCCTGATTGGTGCGAACGGCTGCGGCAAGTCCACCTTCATGAAGATCCTGGGTAGCGATCTGGAACCGAGCTCCGGCAACGTGATGCTCGAACCGAACGTCCGTCTCGGTAAGCTGCGCCAGGATCAGTTCGCGTACGAAGACGTGCGCGTGCTCGACGTCGTGATGATGGGTCACGCCGAAATGTGGGCCGCGATGACCGAGCGCGACGCGATCTACGCGAACCCCGACGCGACGGACGACGACTACATGCACGCCGCCGAACTCGAAGCGAAGTTCGCCGAGTACGACGGCTATACCGCCGAAGCGCGCGCGGGCGAGCTGCTGCTCGGCATCGGCATCGCGATCGAAGACCACAACGGCCCGATGAGCAACGTCGCACCGGGCTGGAAACTGCGCGTGCTGCTCGCACAGGCGCTGTTCTCGAAGCCGGACGTCCTGCTGCTGGACGAACCGACCAACAACCTGGACATCAACTCGATCCGTTGGCTGGAAGACGTGCTCAACCAGTACAACTCGACGATGATCATCATCTCGCACGATCGTCACTTTCTGAACCAGGTCTGCACGCACATGGCCGACATGGACTTCGGCACGCTGAAGGTCTATCCGGGCAACTACGACGACTACATGCTGGCCAGCACGCAGGCGCGCGAGCGTCAGCAGAACGCCAACGCCAAGGCCAAGGAACGGGTCGCCGACCTGCAGGACTTCGTGCGCCGCTTCTCGGCGAACAAGTCGAAGGCGCGTCAGGCTACCAGCCGTCTGAAGATGATCGACAAGATCAAGATCGAGGAATTCAAGCCGTCGTCGCGGCAGAACCCGTTCATCCGCTTCGAGTACGAGAAGAAGCTGCATAACATCGCCGTGGTGGCGGACAAGATCTCGAAGAAGTACGAGCGTGCGATCTTCAACGATTTCAGCATTAGCGTGCAGCCGGGCGAGCGTATCGCGATCATCGGCGAGAACGGCGCGGGCAAGACCACGCTGCTGCGCTCGCTGCTTGGCAAGCTTACGCTGGACCACGGCACGGTGAAGTGGGCTGAAAATGCGAACATCGGTTACATGCCGCAGGATACGTATGAAGAGTTCCCGGACGACGTCACGCTGATGGACTGGATCGATGGCTACCGCCAGGAAGGCGACGACGAGCAGATGGTGCGCGGCACGCTCGGCCGTCTTCTGTTCAATGCCGACGACATCCGCAAGTCGGTCAAGGTGCTCTCCGGTGGCGAAAAGGGCCGCATGATCTGGGGCAAGCTGATGCTGGGCCGCCACAACGTGATGCTGATGGACGAGCCGACCAACCACATGGACATGGAGTCGATCGAATCGCTGCAGATCGCGCTCGACAAGTACGAAGGCACGCTGATTTTCGTGTCCCACGACCGTGAGTTCGTAAGCGGTCTCGCGAACCGGATCATCGAAGTGAAGACCAACGGCACGCTGAACGACTTCGGCGGCAACTACGAAGAGTTCCTGACGAGCCAGGGCGTGCAGTAAGCGTTCCTCGCTTCGCGGTGTCGCGTCAAGCAAAGCCCGCTTCTTCGAAGCGGGCTTTTTTTATGGTGGGCGTCTTGCGCGCCGGTTTCGGTTTTTCTATGCGCGGCGGGCCCACGGATCTGCGGACCCGCAAGCGTCGTGACGGAAGATCCATAAATCTTACGGTGAAGTGACCAACATCAACTAACCAGACTCAAAACCAGACCGGCAAACCGGCTCATTGACCCAAAGCAACGCACGCCGTGCCCGACGACCGATTATCACCGCTTCGATAGTCCACCCATCGGGTCGTCAATGCTCACCTCTCACTCTTTCCCACCGCTCGTCATCCGTGGCCGCTCGCTGCTTCCGATCGTACAAGGCGGCATGGGCGTCGGCATCTCGGCCCACCGGCTGGCAGGCAGCGTCGCCCGCGAGGGCGCACTCGGCACCATCGCCAGCATCGACCTGTGCCATCATCATCAGGATCTGATCGAACTCTGCCGGCAATCCCCGGATCGGGCCACGCTCGAACAGGCGAACCTCACCGCGCTGGCCCGTGAAATCCACGCCGCCAAAGCACTCAGCGAAGGCCGCGGCATGATCGCGGTCAACGTGATGAAGGCCGTCAACGCACAAGCAGATTACGTGCGCGTCGCCTGCGAGAACCGCGCCGATGCGATCGTCATGGGCGCGGGCCTGCCGCTCGATTTGCCGGACATGACCCAGGGCCACGACATCGCGCTGATCCCAATCCTGTCGGATAGCCGCGGCGTCGCACTGGTGCTGAAGAAGTGGATGAAGAAGGGCCGTTTGCCCGACGCCGTCGTGATCGAACACCCGGCCCACGCAGGCGGCCATCTCGGCGTGACCAACCTCGCGGACATGCAAGACCCGCGCTTCGATTTCCTGCGTGTACTGGAGGAACTCGATGCGGTATTCACGTCGCTCGGATTGAGTCGCAAGGACGTGCCCTTGATCGTCGCGGGCGGCATCAATAGTCACGAAGCCGTGCGCGAGTTGCTGAGCGCGGGTGCCGGCGGCGTACAGCTCGGCACACCGTTCGCCGTCACCGAGGAAGGCGACGCGCATCCGAACTTCAAACGCGTGCTGGCCGAAGCGACGCCCGACGACATCGTCGAATTCGTCAGCGTCACGGGGCTGCCCGCGCGCGCCGTGAAAACGCCGTGGCTGATGCGCTATCTGCGTCACGAAACGAAAATCCGCGAGAAGATCGGTGCGCTCAAACATGCCTGTCCGACCGCGCTCGAATGCCTCAGCGTCTGTGGTTGGCGCGACGGTGTCGAGAAGTTCGGCCACTTCTGTATCGACACGCGGCTCGCCGCCGCATTGCGCGGCGACGTGGCCAATGGGCTGTTCTTTCGCGGCCGCGAAGCCTTGCCGTTCGGCACGGCCATTCGCAGCGTCCACGACCTGATCGAACTGCTGCTGACCGGCGCGACGCGACCCGCTGTCGCAGGGCGATGGGCGTTCTCGCCTGGTTGATACGGGTCAACGTGAAGCCGCACGGGACCTTCGACAATCCCCGCACGCAAACAACACTCGGGGAAGCACATGAAGCACTCACTCAGGAACAGAATCAAGGCCGCCGCCGTCGCGTCGTGCCTGCTAGGCGCTGGCGCGCTGGCTTCGCAAGCTCAGGCTCAGGTTGCCGGCGACGACCTGATGAGCGGCATTCACGCCGGCGACGTACTGGTGCGTCTGCGCGCCATCAGCATCATGCCGGACGTGAAAACCAACCAGTCGCTGTCGGCGCTCAACGTGGGCGTCAACAACGCCATCGTGCCGGAGCTGGATCTGACCTACATGATCCGCGATTACCTCGGCGTCGAGCTGATTCTCGGCACGTCGCGCCATCAGCTGACGTCGAGCCTCGGCAACCTTGGCGGCGTGAACGTGTTACCGCCCACACTGTTGTTGCAATATCACTTCAACCACGCAGGTCGTATCCGTCCGTACGTCGGTGCGGGTCTGAACTACACGTTGTTCTATAACAACGGCTTGAACGCCGGTGGTCAGCCGATTTCGATCACTAACCACAGCTTTGGCCCCGCATTGCAGGCAGGTGTGGACGTGCAGGTGACCAAGTCGCTGTTCGTCAATGCGGACATCAAGAAGATCTGGATGCACACCGACGCAACGCTCGGTGGTCAGCCGCTCGGCAGGCTGAATATCGATCCGGTGGTGGTCGGTTTGGGTGTCGGTATGCGGTTCTGATTGCCGCGCGGGAGAATCCGCGCTCGTCATGCAAAAACGCCGGACTCTCCGGCGTTTTTTTGCAATCACAATCCCAATCGGGAGACGGGTCCTCCAGCAGTCGGGCCGATGCGGGTGGCCGTGGCGCGAGGAGGCTACAGCTTGTCGTTCTTGAAGCGCATTGCAGTGCCGTCCTGCTCGATGCGTACCCAGACGGCGCGCTTTTCCTCGTCGCTCAGGAACACCCAGTTGGACACCTCGGTGGCGGTGCGGCCGCAGCCTTTGCAGACCTCGTCAAAAAGCGTGGAACAGACGCCGATGCACGGGCTGTCGGGAAGATCGTGGAGATTCGAAGCCATCGGAAACCTTGGGGCGGAGAAGCGGAGTTGCGCTATGTTAACCGATGCGGCGATCGTGGCCCGGCGTCGCGCTCACCGTGGCACAGATGCATGCACGATTGGCCGTATCCTCTGCCGCCTTCGTCCCGCAACAGCGAGATGCTCGGGAAATGCTTACAAAACCACTTCATTCAGACTGCACGCGCTCGTAAGCGACGTACCCATGGCGAGACCGCAGCAACTTGACAACGAGATAACACTGAGGCTGCCACTGGTGTTTTTTTCGGGTAGACACGCGCCGATAACCCGCTAAAATTGCGCCCATTTTGTAGCGGCACGGCTTACGCTGTACCGTTTGCGCGACAGCCTGGCATTTTTTTTGGTGCGCGCAATAATTAATGGTAGTTTTCGGTTTTTCAGGGGAGCCGCGTGCGGTATGCCGCGGCGTGGGCGAAGACGGTCGGCTTGGGCCGGCCAGGATCGGAGAACGGGATGAAAAGACGGGTAGTGGGGCAAGTGGCAGCGCTGATCTTGTGCGCGACACCGTGGTTGACGGCCGCTGCGAAAGATACGCAGCTGAACGTGTATAACTGGTCCGATTACATCGCCAAGGACACGATTCCGAACTTCACCAAGCAGACTGGCGTCCAGGTCAAATACGACAACTACGACAGCGACGACACGCTGCAAGCCAAGCTCCTGACCGGTAATTCCGGTTACGACATCGTCGTGCCGACCAGCAATTACGCCGGCAAGCAGATCGCTGCGGGCATCTTCGCGCCGCTCGACAAATCGAAACTGCCGAACCTGAAGTATCTCGATCCCTCGCTGATGGCCCTCGTGGCCGGCGCCGATCCGGGCAACAAGTACACGGTGCCCTGGGCATACGGCACGACCGGCCTCGGCTACAACGTCACCAAGGTCCAGCAGATCCTCGGCAAGAACGTGCCGCTCGACAACTGGGACATCCTCTTCAAGCCGGAAAACATCTCGAAGCTGAAAGCGTGCGGCGTGTCCGTGCTCGACGCGCCGGACCAGATGTTTGCCGCCGCGCTTCACTACATCGGCAAGGATCCGATGAGCACGAACCCGGCCGACTATCGCGCCGCGCTCGAGATGATGAAGAAGATCCGCCCGTACATCACGCAGTTCAACTCGTCGGGCTACATCAATGACCTGGTCGGCGGCGACGTGTGCTTCGCGTACGGCTGGTCGGGCGACGTCGTGATCGCCAAGCATCGCGCGGTCGAGGCGAAGAAGCCGTTCAAGGTCGAGTACTACATTCCGAAGGGCGGTGCGCCGGTGTGGTTCGACGTGATGGCGATTCCGAAAGACGCGAAGAACAAGGAAGCCGCGCTCGAGTGGATCAACTACATCGAAACGCCGCAGGTTCACGCCGCGATCACCAACGCCGTCTACTATCCGAGCGCCAACCTCGAAGCGCGCAAGTATGTGGACAAGGACGTGGCAAACGACCCGGCCGTGTACCCGCCGCCTGACGTCATCAAGACGCTGTTCCTGTTGAAGCCGCTGCCGCCGGAAATCCAGCGGCTGCAAACGCGACTGTGGACTGAATT
This sequence comes from Paraburkholderia solitsugae, assembly GCF_013177695.1. Classification (GTDB taxonomy): domain Bacteria; phylum Pseudomonadota; class Gammaproteobacteria; order Burkholderiales; family Burkholderiaceae; genus Paraburkholderia; species Paraburkholderia solitsugae. The sequence continues at coordinate 77,303 of NZ_WOEY01000138.1, forward strand.
CAAGTCCGGCCGCTGATCCGCGGCCTGAGTGAACGGGTAAGTATCATCATGAAGCCCTCGGTGTCCACCGGGGGCTTTGTTCGTCAAACGCCGGAGTAAAGCATTGTGATGAGTAGTGACCAGTCGGGCGCGCTGGCAGGGGCCGCCGCGCCGTTCCCGGGCCTGAACGCCGCAGCGGGCGACGCCGCAGAGAATTTCGTTCAGATCGTCGACATCGTGAAAAAGTTCGGCGAGACCGCGGCGGTCAAAGGAGTCAACCTGTCGGTAAAAAAGGGCGAGCTGTTCGCGCTGCTTGGCAGTTCTGGCTGTGGCAAGTCGACCTTGTTGCGCATGTTGGCCGGCCTCGAATCGATCACGTCGGGCAAGATCCTGATCGACGGCGAAGACCTTGCGCAATTGCCGCCTTATCGCCGGCCGGTCAACATGATGTTCCAGTCGTACGCACTGTTTCCGCACATGACGGTCGAGGCCAACGTCGCCTTCGGCCTGAAGCAGGAAGGCGTGCCGAAATCTGAACTGAAAGACCGCGTGCAGAACGCGCTCGATCTCGTGCAGATGGGCCGCTTTGCGAAGCGCAAGCCGCATCAGCTCTCCGGCGGTCAGCAGCAGCGTGTGGCGCTCGCGCGCTCGCTCGTCAAGCGGCCGAAGCTGTTGTTGCTCGACGAGCCGATGTCCGCGCTCGACAAACAGATCCGTCAGCGCACGCAGATCGAACTGGTCAACATTCTCGACAAGGTCGGCGTGACCTGCATGATGGTGACGCACGACCAGGAAGAGGCGATGACGATGGCGGACCGTCTTGCCGTGATGAGTGAAGGCGAGATCATCCAGCTCGGCACACCGCACGAAGTGTACGAATATCCGAATTGCCGTTTTTCAGCTGAGTTCATCGGTTCGACCAATCTGTTCGACGGCAACGTCGTCGAAGACGAACCCGATCACGTGTTCATCGAAACCCCCGACCTGCCGGTCCGTCTCTACGTGAGCCACGGCATTACCGGGCCGCTCGGCATGCCGGTGACGATCTCTGTGCGGCCCGAGCGTATCGCGCTCACGCGCAAGCCGCCTGAAGGCGCGAACAACTGGGGCAAGGGCGTTGTCACGAATGTCGCTTACATGGGCGGCTACTCGCTGTATCACGTGAAGCTCGACGCCGGCAAAACGGTGATTGCCAACGTGACGAGCCTGGCATTGACGGAGATCGACCCGCCCACCTGGGGCGACGAAGTGTATGTGCGCTGGAGCGCGTCGGCCGGTGTGGTGCTGACGTCATGAAGCGCTCGATCAGTTCTCTGGCGTCGTGGCCGGTGCGCCGTTTCAACCTGAACGGCCGCACCGCGGTGGTGGCCGGGCCGTTCATCTGGCTGCTGCTGTTCTTCCTTGTGCCGTTCCTGCTGGTCGTGAAGATCAGCTTTGCCGATTTGCAGCTTGGCATTCCGCCCTATACGGAACTGACCACGTACACGGATGGTGTGGTTCACGTCGCGCTGGACCTGTCGCACTATGCGTTTCTGCTGACCGACAGCCTGTATTTCGCGACCTATGTGAATTCGGTGGTGGTCGCGGCGATATCCACGTTGCTGTGTTTGCTGATCGGGTATCCGATGGCGTACTACATTGCGCGATCGAATCCGGCGAGCCGCAATCTGTTGATGATGGCCGTGATGCTACCGTTCTGGACGTCGTTTCTGATTCGCGTGTATGCATGGATCGGCATCCTAAAGAATAACGGCTTGCTGAACAACTTCCTGATGTCGACCGGGTTGATCCATACGCCGATCGAGCTGTACCACACGAACACCGCGGTTTATATCGGCATGGTGTATTCGTACCTGCCGTTTCTCGTGATGCCGCTGTATGCGCATCTGGTGAAGATGGACATGACGTTGCTGGAAGCCGCTTACGATCTCGGCGCGAAGCCGTGGCGGGCGTTCTGGCAGATTACCTTGCCGCTGTCGAAGAACGGCATCATTGCCGGTTGTTTGCTGGTGTTTATTCCGGCGGTAGGCGAGTACGTGATTCCGGAATTGCTGGGCGGCGCGAACACGCTGATGATTGGCCGTGTGATGTGGAATGAGTTTTTCGACAATGCCGATTGGCCGATGGCGTCTGCCGTGACGTGCGCGATGGTGTTGTTGTTATTGGTGCCGATGGCGTTTTTCCAGTACGCGCAGGCGAAGGCGATGGAGGAAAGACGCTGATGAAGCCAAACCGAATTTTTCAGTTCATTGCCTTGGGGATTGGGTTTTTGTTTCTCTACATTCCGATCGTGAGTCTGATTGTGTATTCGTTCAACGAATCGCAACTGGTCACGGTGTGGACGCGGTTTTCCACGCGCTGGTATGCGGCGTTGTTGCAGGATGACGAGTTGATCGCGGCTGCGTGGTTGTCGTTGCGCGTGGCGTTGCTGACGGCGTTTGCGTCGGTGATCATCGGCACGTGGGCCGGGTTTGTTTTGGCCCGGATGGGGCGGTTTCGTGGGTTTACGCTTTATACCGGGATGATCAATGCGCCGCTGGTGATTCCCGAGGTGATTCAGGGGATTTCGCTGCTGCTGCTGTTCATCGAAATGGCCAAGTGGTTGGGATGGCCCGCCGGGCGTGGTATTTTCACGATCTGGATCGGGCACGTGATGTTGTGTATTTCTTATGTGGCCATCATTGTGCAGTCACGGGTGAAGGAGTTGAATCCTTCTCTTGAGGAGGCCGCGCTTGATCTTGGGGCTACGCCGCTGAAGGTGTTTTTCTTCATTACGTTGCCGTTGATTTCGCAGGCTCTGGTTTCTGGGTGGTTGTTGTCGTTTACTTTGTCTATCGACGATCTGGTGTTGTCGGCGTTTTTGTCGGGGCCTGGGTCGACTACGTTGCCGTTGGTCGTTTTCTCTCGCGTTCGGCTTGGGTTGAATCCTGAGATGAATGCGTTGGCTACGTTGTTTATTGCTGTTGTTACGGTTGGGGTTGTTGCTGCTAATTATTTTATGCAGCGGGCCGAGAGGAAGAGGGCTGTAATGGCGGTGTAGGTTTTTTTTGCCTGCGCGGCGCTTTGTCTGTTTGCCTGCGGCGTTGGCCTTTCCTTGATTTGATATTGGACTATTAGCGTCGCCCCTGTGCGGGGCAGGCACCTACTTTTCTTTGCATGCCGCAAAGAAAAGTAGGCAAAAGAAAGCGGCTCCAACCGCTAATTCTTAAGCGGGTCCCCTAGCTCGGAGGGGGCAGTGGTGCATCTGGAATCTGTGCCCTCGCACATTCGGCCTTGGTGACAAAGCAGTCATACCTCCGGCGGCGCCGCGCGCGCCGAAGGGCATTTCATAAAACCGTCCGTTGTGTTCCGGCTCCCGCGTTTGTCACGGAACCGCGGCCGGCGGCCACGTCAACACTGCCACTGCCACTGCCACTGCCACTGCGACTCACTGACATTTCATTTGAGGTATGAGTTTGCCCATGCGAGCAGAGGCGTTTCGCCGAGGCGAAGCCGATGGCTCCCGCCGCGCGTAATCGAAGCCCCACGGTTTCCCTGGCAGGCCCATCCGCGACGCACGCAGTGCGGAGTGGGAGCTGATGATTCCTTTGTCACTGACGCTGAAGGTGCGAGGGCACGGATTCCAGATGCACCACTACCGCAACTGCGCGAGGGACCCGCTTAAAAATTAGCGGTGTGAGCCGCTTTCTTTGCTTATCTTTCTTTGCGGCGGCAAAGAAAGTAAGTGCTGCCCCGCACAGGGGCAACGCTAATAGACCAATAAGAAATCAAGGAAAGGCCAACGCCGCAGGCAAACAGACACTAAGGGCCGCCCAGGCAACCAGATCCAGAAAAGCCCAACACCGCACGCACACAGACAAAGCGCCGCGCAGGCAAAAAAACCCATCAAACCCTATACCCAACCCGAACCCCACCCCAATGCCGCCCGGCAACAAACACAGGCGCCGACGCGTCCTTCATCAAAACAAACTGCCCGCCACCCATATCGCGCCGATACGTCTGCAGCAAAAATTTCTTAACATGCGAAGCAGCCGCAATCCCCGTCCGGTCATCGAACATCCTCCGATTCCGGCAATTCGCCATATTCCAGACCACATCCTCGCGCTGCGGCAAAGAAAACTTCAGATTGTGAGTAGGCAGATACCCGCGCACATCGACCGCGGCACAAAACGCCACGCGTGGATCAAGCCCGAGTAAGGGCTCCTGAATAGCGGGCAAAACCCGATCAGTAAAAGCAGTAAACCGGGTAACGAACTGAGCCGGATTGCTCCCTGCAACAGGCGCGTAACGTTGATCGAACAGATCCTCAATCGACACTTCGCCCCGAGCAACCGCCGCTTCGAATACCTTGCTCACCGTAGCCGCGGCCTGCTGCACAGCATCAATAAACCGCGTATCCGCAGTCTCGACCCCCGTGGCGGTCGTCAACTCGATCAGCGTCTCGGACACGCCGAGCAAATTCCCCAGCCGATCCTTCGCCTGGACAAAGTTCTCGCTCGAATCTTCGACGTCGCTCGCCATCTCCAGCACCTGCGCCTCGAGCCCTTTGCATTGCGTTTCGATCTCACCGGTCAACGCAGCGATCTGCCCAGCCTCGTCGTTGAGCTGCGTAATCGCATCCCCCGTCGCATGCACGACGTCGCCGATCTTGCGGGTGCCTTCGCGTACCCGGTGAGCGCGCGCTGTGTTCACCGAACCCTCGTTGATCAATTGCTCGGTCTGTTGCGTGAGTTGCGCCAGCGTCGTCTCGATCTGGCCCGTGGCCTGTGCGGTCTTCGCCGACAGGTTCTTCACCTCGGCCGCCACCACCGCGAAACTTCTACCGGAGTCGCCGGCACGCGCGGCTTCGATCGCGGCGTTCAGCGCCAGCAAATGCGTCTGGCGGGCGATCAGCGAAATTTCCTCGGAGACGCGGCTGACATGCGTCAACGCGCTGCGCAACGCGCCGATCTGGCTCTCGATCACCGTCACGCCTTCCACCAGCCCGTGGATGTCGGCCAGCGACGCTTCCAACGTTTGCTGGGATGCCTGCACGCTGGTCGCGGCGTCGGCCGATACACTGCGCATCGCGCGCGCGGCAGTGGCAATGCGATGATTGCCGGCGAGTGTCTGCGCGGCGGACTCGCGCAGCGCGCGGCATACCTGCGCCTGGTGCTGCACGCGTGCGGCAACTTCTTCGACGTGACCCGATACGTCGCAGATTTCAATGCCCAATTTGCCAGCTTGCGCGGCGATATCGCCGACGATCGTTTGCGAACGGCCGCTGCGGCGAAAGCTGAAACGCGTCATGCTCGTCTCCTTGATGGCGCGATTGGCGCAGTCAATTGGCGCGGTCACCCAGTGCGGATGCCGCGCCTTCTCAGTGCGTTTACGGCACACTTTCAATCGACTTGATACGGGGTATCCCGCAGTCGTTATGATGTGCACTCGCCGTGCAAGCCCGCAGCCATTCTTTTTCCGACCCGCCAACCATGATCGATTCCTTCGCACGCGTTTCAGGCTGGCAACAGCTCTATCACCTGTGGGAGCTGATCGTGATGATCTGCAAGTTTCTCTGGAGCCTGTTGCGCTTGCTCGGGGGCGGTTGAAGGGGATGGTCACGCGACGGCCGTGCGTCGACCGCGCGGCCGGGCTAACGTGAAACGTTCGCCCGGCCGGCGCGACAGCCGGTCATGAACAATGCAGAGAGGGCGCTTCCTTACGTCGGGGAACGTTTCGACGCGCCTGCAGCCGCGGCGTTCGTGCCGAGAAACGCGCGCAGATCGGTCATCACGCGCTCGGGCGCTTCTTCCATCGGGATGTGACCGAGTCCCGGGTACATCACCGATTTCGCCCCTGGAATACGGCTTGCAAATTCGGCCGCGTGCGCAGGCGGAATCCAGCGATCCTTCGCGCCCCACAGCACCAGAGACGGCACGTTCAGCGTCTTCAGCACGTCGGTATCGACGTCCTTGAAGTCGAGCGTCGGCACCATCTTGCCGATCGCCGTGCGCGTGCCTTCGCCGTGGAAGAATTCAACGTAACGCCGCAGCGTCACCGCATCGAGCTTGCGCGGATCGCCATACACGTTGCGCACCGCGCTCTTGATAATGACTTCGGGCAGCCACCACGGCGAACTGACGCGCACCAGCGCGCTGTTGAAGAGGCCGATGTAAATCGGCAGCTTCATCGGAAAACCGGCGGAGTCGATCAATACAAGCCGCTCGACGGCTTCGCGATGGCGCACCGCGTAGTCCCACGAAATCAGGCCGCCGAGCGAGTTGCCGATCAGCGTCGCGCGCGAGATGTCGAGCGCCTGCATGAATGTGTCGA
>NZ_WOEY01000014.1 GCF_013177695.1 Paraburkholderia solitsugae
TTGGTGTGCGCGGTGCGCTCATGCCGCAGGCGTTCGAGCTCGCGGTGCAGGCGCCGGTCGTCTTCCTGCTCAGGCGTGGGGATGCGGGCCACCGCCCACACGCGTCGCTCGCCGGATTGGTAGCGCATCAGCATGGAGAGCAGCTTGTCGCTGTCAAGCCGGTCCGTCTTGGCGCGACGGGCACGGCGGTTCACCTCGATACTGGCGGAATCCACCACGAGATTGACGATGCCGTGTTCGGTCAGCCAGCGGTGCAGCCAGAAGCCGTCACGGCCAGCCTCATAACAGCTGTAGACCGGTGCATCGGCGCCGAGATGGCAACGCGCTCTCGCGTTCGCGACGGCGGTGAGAACCGCCGTGGTATCACCCGCTGCGACTGTACAGCGGCTGGGTGCGCGCTGGCCATCACCCAGTGAGAGCTTCCAGTTCTTCTCGCCCAGTTCAAAAGCCATGTACAGGCGGCCACCTGCCGTCGTATTCTGCCCACGGAGGGCTGTGTCAGGCGTATCCATTTGCGTGCTCCTTCGGAGAAACGAGTGTGCAACTCCCGTTTTACTCCAGTCGGGCTTACTGTCACTGCCCTCCCACATAGCTTCCCAGGGCCCCCAATCGTCCCCGGTGTTCCGGAAGAAACGACGATGCGCTATAACAGAGGCGGCAGCGCCCCGATGACCGGAAGATCACTGGTGCCCGCACGCGACGTCACCGGACGCCGTGTGACGAGCCCGGCACATAGCATGGTCCGGGAATCGTCGGTGACACTGGTGAGCGGCGCGAGCTGCATCCCGTTTGAGAGATCGAGTCGATTCAGACGCTTCCCCCCTGGTGCTGCCCTCAACCAACCAGCCGGGAGCACGCCATGGCCATGCGCAGGCGGGAAGACGATGAGGTGTATCCAAACGCCGCCGCGATTGACGTGGGCGCGTCCAGCCACTGGGTGGCAGTCCCCCGGACGGCTGACGACCAGCCGGTGCGCGAATTCAGCACGATGACTGCTGACCTGCACGCGATGGCCGACTGGCTGCTCGCGTGCGGCGTCGACACCGTGGCGCTGGAATCCACCGGAGTCTACTGGATACCAGTGTACGAGGTACTCGAGCAGCGCGGGCTCACAGTCTGGCTCGTCGATGCGCGCCAGATGAAGTATGTCCCCGGCCGCAAGAGCGACGTGCAGGACTGTCTGTGGCTGCAGAAGCTCATGAGTCTCGGACTGCTGCGCGCGGCCTGGCGGCCTGCCGGCGAAGTCTGCGTGGTGCGCGCGATAGTGCGGCAGCGTGAGCTGCTGCTCACCGAACAGGGCAGCTGGATACAGCGCATGCAGAAGGCGCTGGTGCAGATGAACCTCCAGCTCACCGAGGTACTCACTGACGTGATGGGCGCGACCGGGCAGGCGATCATCCGCGCCATCGTTGCCGGCGAACGCGACCCGAAGGTACTCGCGCGTTTCCGCCACCCTCTCGTCAAGGCCAGTACCGAAGACGTCATCAGGGCGCTGACCGGCAACTGGCGCGAGGAGCACCTGTTTGTGCTCGCGCAGGCGCTTGCGATGTTCGACAGCCTCGCCGAGCGCATCCTCGAGTGCGATGCAAAGACCGAGGCGCTGCTGGTCCCGCTGGGGCGGCACGACGTCGAGCTGACCGGACCGGACAAGAAGCGCCAGAAGAACACTCCCCGGTTCGACGCGCGTACCGCGCTCGCGCGCTGGGCGGGCGTGGACCTGACGCGCATCAACGGCCTGTCCGTGGCAACCGTGATGACGATCCTCTCCGAGATCGGCCCGGACCTGAGCCGCTTCGCCAGCGTCAAGCACTTCTGTTCCTGGCTGCGCCTGTGCCCCGCCACGAAGATCAGTGGGGGCAAGACGCTGTCTTCCGGCACCCGACCCTCCGCCAACCGCGCCCGGCAGGCACTGAAGCTGGCGGCCATGAGCCTGGCGCGCAGCGACTCGGCGCTCGGCGCGTTCTACCGCCGGCTGTGCGCCCGCATGGACAAGCCGCGCGCCAATACCGCGGTGGCCCACAAGCTTGCCCGCATGGTGTACTTCATGCTCACGCGCGGCGAAGCCTTCGTCGACCAGGGGCAGCAGCGCTATGAGGAACAGCAGCGCCAGCGCAGCATCGCAGCCCTCAGGCGACGTGCTTCCGCCCTCGGATTCCAGCTCCAGCCAAACGCGCCGACTCCCTGAAAACTGATCTTTTCCGCTAGGTTTCTTGAGAGCATCTAGACACGCGACGCGAGAAGTCTGATGCCGGCAATCCCGAATACTACGGCCAGGCATCCTTCCAGGGCACGACGGGTCCGCACGTACAACCTGCGAGCCGAGTCCGTTGAAAACAATACTGCATAACCGCCGAACACCAGACATCCGATGGCCGCACAACCTGCAATTACAGCACTATGGGCTGATCCCGTGCTGTTCGACGATAGAGCAACAATTGAAACCCACACGAGGATAGCTTTTGGATTAGTGAGATGGAGCATCACTCCGCGCGAGTAGACGCTCGTCAATGTCGGTGTTCGTTCCACGTTCAGTACGGATTCAACCGCTGTCGCAAGCGCATTGCGTCCGGACTTGAAGGCTAGCCACAGGAGATATAGACCACCAAAAATCTTGACTGCAATGATGAATTGCGAATAGGCGATCAGGGCAGCTGAAACGCCTAGCGCTGCCACCGTCGCCCAAAATATTGACCCCGAGATGACACCGAGTGCGAACATAAACGCCGCTTTCCGGCCGTGACTGGCCGCGATGGACATAATTGCAAGGTTGCTCGGCCCGGGACTCGCAGTGCCAACGAAATACGCTGCATAGGCAAGCAGCAGGTTTGTCGAGAAATAGGCGTTTCCAGTCATGTTTTGGTTCCGGAAATGGAAAGTCGCCTAATTATCGGGCTTTGCCGAAACGAGCGGGAGTGGCAATATTGCCATCTTTAGAGGAATATCAGACATGCGCGCCAGTGTTCGTCGAACGAGGCGGGCGGATGGCGCCGCGTGGCCGAAGCAAGTCAAACGCCCGGGCTGCCTTCATGAATGCCTCAGTCCGACCTGTTTCGTCGAAAACCCGTGTTTCGCAAGCGGACCCGGGGCCGAACCAAACGGCAGATCAATGCGAACAACATCGCATGGACCCGACTAGCACGATTACATCGAGGAGCGCTCCGACGCATGCGCGTCGGAGCGCTTCGCACTTTAGGCGCGCAAGGGCCTTAATCCCGTGCGCACTTCGTTCGCGAAGATCATCGGTTCTTCCCATGCCGCGAAGTGCCCGCCCGTTTCGGGTTTGTTGAAGTAAATCAGGTTGTGATAGGCCTTTTCGGTCCAGGTCTTCGGCGCCTGGTAGTTTTCTCCCGGAAAAGCGCTCACAGCGGCAGGCACGTTGACGTCGGCCGCGAGGAAGAAATTCGCGTGCGACTCCCAATAGAAGCGCGCCGCCGAGATGCCGGTGTTGGTCAGCCAGTAGAGCGTGATGTCGTCGAGTATGTCGTCTCGCGTCAGCGCGCCTGCTGAATGACCGTTGACGGGATGACCGAGCACGGCTGCGCTCAACGCCGCCGCGGGCTGGCCGTAGCCGTCGCCGTGGTCGAGTAGCCAGGAAGCTAGCGCGACGGGCGAGTCGGCGAGTCCGTACAGCGTCTGCGGGCGCGTGCCCATTTCGAAAGCGTAGCCGCGCTTCTTTTTGAAGTTGGCACTCAACTGCTCGTACGCGTGCTTTTCCTCGTCCGATAAGCCGGCAGGCATCGCGTCGCCCGCGGCCAGCGACTTCAGAATCTCCGCCGGAACGCAGGCAGGGAAGTTCACATGAATGCCGATCAGTTCGGGCGGCGCCTGTTTGGCCATGATGTTCGTGACAATCCCGCCGAGATCGCCGCCCTGCGAAGCAAAGCGCTCATAGCCGAGGCGTTTCATCAATGTGACCCACGCGCGCGCGGTGCGCTCCGGTCCCCAGCCCGTTGTGGCAGGTCTCGCCGAAAAGCCGTAACCGGGCAGTGATGGGATCACGAGATGAAAGGCATCCGAAGCCGGCGCGCCGTACGCAGTCGGATTGACGAGCGGGTCGATGATCTTGAACTGTTCGATGACCGAGCCGGGCCAGCCGTGGGTCACGATCAACGGCATCGCGTTTTCGTGCTTCGACCGCACGTGGATGAAATGGATATCGAGTCCGTCAATCTCAGTGATGAACTGCGGATACGAATTCAGCCGCGCTTCGCATTTGCGCCAGTCGTAGCCGGTTGCCCAATATTGCGCGAGTCCCTGAATGGTGGCGAGCTGAATGCCCTGTGATTCGTCGGGCACCGTCTCGCGATCCGGCCAGCGCGTGGCCTTGATGCGGCGCCGCATGTCGACGAGCTGCGAGTCGGCGACGTGAACGCGGAACGGCCGGATCGCCGTCTTGTCGCCGTTCGCGGGTTCGGTGATCTTGCCGATTGCCGGGCTCGTTTCCGCGAAGGCGAGCCGGCTCAGCGAGCCTGCCGCGAGCGCCGCAGCGGCCATACCGACAAAGTGCCGGCGCGATGAGGATTGGGGCGTGTCTTTTGACATGGGATCGGTCTCCTGCCTTGGATCAGCGTGTTGCGTTGCGCGTGAAGTCTGCGATGTGCAGTCTCACGAAGTCGTACATGCTCATGGGTTTGCGGCCCGTGAGTTCGAACAGGTCGTTCGTCATGCGGTCGTATCGTCCCTGAGCGTGCAGGTCGGCCATCACGGCGAGATGATCGACGACGTGAGCGGGAATGCCGAGTTCGCGCAATTTGTCCGACCACGGCGCGACAGGCACACTCCGGTAGCGGATGGGCCGGCCGAGCGCGTCCGAAAAGACGCGCGCGGCCTGCTCGAGATCGGTTGATTCGAGGCCCGTCAGGTTATAGATCCTGCCGATGTGCGGGGCCGGGTCTTCGAGAATCACTGAGACGGCATTTGCGACGTCAACGGCTGAAATGGGCGAAGTCTTGCTATTGCCGAGCGGCAGTGCGAGTTCGTCGTTGTCGCGCACGCCGGCCGCGCCAAGCGTCAGGAAGAAGCTCTCGAGAAACGCCGTCGGCCGTACCGTGACGACGGGCAGCCCCGACCACTGCAAGACCCGCTCGGCGAGCCAGTGCAGCTTGTGCTGGGGACTGTCGGTGGTCTCCGTGATGCTCATTTCCGTGACCGTCATCTGCGACATGTTCACGATGGCTTCGACGCCATGATGATGTGCTACCGCAGCAAAATTGGCGGTTGCTTCGAGATAGTCTGCAGAGACGGACATGCCGAAATAGATACGCGAACAGCCTTCGATCGCACGGTGCATCGAGGCGAGATCGGTCAGATCGCCGACCATGACTTCGGCGCCAAGGCGGCGCAAGTCGTCCGCGCGTTCGTCTTCCTTGCGGACCAGCGCCCGCACTTTATAGCCCTTCGCGAGCAATGACGTTGTCACGTTGCGGCCAATGCCGCCAATTGCGCCTCCGGCACCCGTCACGAGAATGGGCCGATCATGGGCAGGTTTCGTTGTCATATCACATCCTTTCAAGGAAAAACTTCATTTCATTTATGTATGCATATACACACTTGTATATGAAAACATGCGCGTGTATACGTTGATCAACGCGACGATCGGGTCATCATTCGCGTGCGCCTTGCAGAAAGCCGAGCATTGTCTTCGTAACCAACTCGGGCTGCTCCTCCTGGATAAAGTGCCCACTGTTTTCTACGTCGACGGCGCTCATATTGACCGCCTTTTCTCCGACGACCATTTTCATCCACTTGTATGCGGGACCGCCCATAACGAGAACGGGCATTTGCAGTTGGCCATAATCCTTGTTGTCGCTGACGTCCTGAGGGAACGCCTGATACCACGCGTTGCCCGCGCGGATCGCGGCGGCGCTGTTATAGGCGTGCTCGTATACGGCGCGGTCGCGCGTGTCGACTGCTTTCTCATTCACAAGAAAGTAGTGGAAGAGCCAGTCCTGTTCAAGCCGGACGCGGCCTGCCAGCAGCTTCTCCGGCAAACCTCTGACCTGATTGAACGCGAACCACCACAGGTTCGGGCGCGCCGAACCCAGCCTGTCACCGTATGCGCCTTGGGCGGGTAGAAGCGGAAAAGTCTGCAGGCTATCGTCGGGATGCGGAAACTCCATCATCACCAGCTTGTCGGTGGCTTCCGGATAGTTCTCCGCGTAGGCGAACGCCACAGCCGAGCCGATGTCGTGTCCCGCAATCGCAACCTTGTCGTATCCAAGCGATTGCGTCAGTTCATGGATATCAGCGGCCATCGTTTTCTTGTCATAGCCGTCAACGGGTTTCGACGACGCGCCCATGCCGCGCAGATCCACCACGATCACGGTGTAGTGCTCGGCGAGCGCCGGCATGATCTTGTGGAAGGTCCACCACGTTTCGGGCCAACCGGGCAGCAACACGAGCGGCTCGCCCTTGCCGCCGACCACATAATGCAGCCGTACGCCGTTGACGGTTGCATAGCCATTTCTGAATCCGGGCAGCGACTTCACCAGCGTCCCGTCCGAGATGTCGGTCCTTGCGGCCGCCTGCTTGCGCGAATGCGTTGCAGCTGGCGTATCTGTTGCGGACGTCTGCGTGTAGCCTGGGGAAGCGGCCGCCATCAGCGCCGCAACGACGATACTCGCGCAGCCGGTCCTGATCATTGCTTTCAAAGCAAATTCTCCTTGGATAGAGGGGCAATTCGAAGTTCGCAGGTCATGCAGCCTGGGTGCGCAGATCGTCGGAACCCTGGTCGTTGACGATCATCGGGTGCGAAGCGCGTTCGTGAACATGCGCGGTCGGCGTACGGTCGATCATCAGACTCAGCAATTCGGGGCGGTTGTAGTGGCCGGACGAGTCCATCAGCAGTTTCCGACGGTCGATTTGCGTGAAGTCGAGATCGACGATCACTTCGCCTTCACCCGAGCGAAGCGGCTCGGCCATCAGCATGCCGTCAGGAGCGACGATCGTGGTGAAGCAGCCGCCCGAGATCGGACCGATTCCACAACCGGTATCTTTCATGATTTGCGCCTGCTGGTCCGCGTCCAACCACGCCGTTGCATTGACGACGAAAGCGCCGGACTCGAGCGCATGCTGGCGGATATTGATTTCCATCCGCTGGGCGAAGCCCTCACCAAAGGCCGAGCCCGGGTACATCGCCGAGTGGATCTGCTCGCCGTCGGCGATCATCGCGTAGCGGGCGAGCGGGTTGTTGTGCTCGAAGCATGCGAGCTGGCCGATGCGGCCGACTGCGCTGTCGACTGCACGCAGGCCCGAGCCATCTCCCTGGCCCCAGATCATGCGTTCGAAATGCGTCGGCGTGATCTTGCGGCGGCGCTGGATCAGCGTACCGTCAGCATCGAAGAGCAATTGTGTGTTGTACAGCGTGCCGCCATCGCGCTCATTGACGCCAATGGACACGACCATGCCGGCCTTTCGCGCGGCTTCGCCGATCGCGTCGGTAGCAGCGGACGGCACAGTCACAGCCTGTTCGAGCAGGCGCAGATGTTCGGTGCCCGACAGAAGCTCGATGCCCGTCTGGACGGCCGCAAAGTAAGGGTAATAAGGCACGACCGTTTCGGGGAAGGTGGCGAACTGCACGCCCTTCTGGCCCAGTTCGTGGATCTTCTGCACGACCTTGGCGACGGTTGCTTCACGGCTATAGAGCACCGGGCTGAACTGGACGGCGGCGGCTTTGACGACTTTCATGACAAACTCCTTGACGAGGGGGGAGGGGTACCAGGCGTTGGTCAATCTTGCATATGCAACATCGACCGAAAAATTTCAGACCATGCGCAGCGGCAATTTGCGCGCGATATTCATGAGTTCATGGGCGCAGCCTTCGCCGAGGAGGCGCGTCGCGTGGCTCTGTGCAGCCGACCACGCGCTCGCGGCGGTTTTGAGCAGCGCCTTGCCTTCGCGCGTGACCGAGAGAGGGCGGCTTCGACCATCGCTTGCCGGGACGCCCTCGGCGACCCAGCCCTGCGCGATCAGCGGCTGCAGATTCCTTGTCAGCGTCGAGCGCTCGTGATGATTCCGTCGGCCCAGATCTGAGCGGCTAATAGGCCCGAACTCCGCGATCAGCACGAGCAATGAGAACTGCGGCGCCACGATGCCGAACGGACGCAACGCATCGTCATAGACGGAGGTCAAGACGCGAGAGATCTGCCGGGCGCGCGTCAGCAGACAATTGCGCGCGATCTGGCTGCTCAGCGGTTCATCCGCGATGCGGTCCAGTTCAACGGTTCCGTTCGACTCGTGTTGCATATGCACTACCTCGGTAAGCCCAGTTTTTGCGGCGCGGTGTTTTGCTCGCGATGGGCGTATTTGAGCGGATGAACGTATCCCGCTTGTGTCCGAGAGTCGCTTGTGTGTAAGCGCGCGTATCCCTATCTGTTGTAGATACGTTGAGATACAAAAAGGCAGTGCGGGGAAAGAGGGAGGGAAATGACGAGGGCTGCGGCGTGATGATCTCGCGAGGCCTCAGCCGCCGTTGCGGCCTGACTCGGTTTCTATATTCTCCGCCGCGGCACGCGAGAACCGCATTTGATATTCACTCGGCGACAACCCGGTCTTGCGCTTGAACAATTGCCGAAATGTGCTGATATCGCCATAACCGACCCGCTGACTCACCGCCTCAAGCCCAATTGGTCGCGTTTCCAGCAACCTTTTCGCGACCTCGATGCGCAGATTCTGCAGATACGCCAACGGTGCGAGCCCGACGGCTTCCTTGAAACGGCGATTGAGCGTGCGTTCGCTGACAGCAAGCGACGCCGCGAGATCGCTCAACCGGAATCCCTGCTGCAACGTAGCCTCCATCTGCTGCTGGGCGCGCGCGACGAGCGTGTCGGTATGCCCATGTTCGTCGAGAAGCGTTGCAAAGGAAGCCTGCGAAGTCCGGTTCATGTCGATCAACAGCGCCTTCGCGGTCAACGTGGCAAGTTCTTCGCCGGCGAACGTTTCGACGAGGCGCACCGCGAGATTCAGATACGACGTCACGGAACCGCCCGAGATGATGCCGTCTTGCGCGATCAGCAGTTCCTGTGCGCGAACTTCGACACGCGGATAGCGGCGCGCGAAGTCCGCGGCTCTCGCCCAGTGCGTTGTTGCGGCGCGGCCATCCAGCAGGCCCGCCTCGGCGAGCAGGTAGTTGGCCGTGCAATAAGCCGCCAGCACGGCACCCGCCTTACGTTGACGCCGCAGTGCGGAAGACAGCGCGTTCAACTGCTCGCGGCGCCCGATGAACTCGTCGATGTTCGAGAAAAACGGTGCCGTCAGCAGAACGGCGTCCGCCCGTTTGCGCGGGTCGATCTTACCGTCGACGTGAATGGTCTGGCCCGACGCAGCCGTGACGGGTTGCCCGTCGAGAGATTCCACGCGCCATGCAAACATTGGCGCGGATGTCGTGCCCGGTGCAGCCTTACGCGCATGGAACTGATTGGCCGCGCTGAAGACGTCAACAGGGCCCGCGACGCCGGACGCGAGGATTCCGTCATAGACCCAGATGCGGACGATGGCCATTGCGTGTCTGAAATTCCCTGAATAATGGCGATGCTGCCACTTCCGGCCGCACGAGTAAACCCCGATCATGGCCACATTCAATGACCTGAAAGCAGGAGCAGCACCATGCCAATGATCGATGCACTGTGGCCCGAAGACGCCTTGACGCCCGAGGCCGAAGCGCGCCTCGTCAAGGAACTGACCGACATCCTCATCAAGGCGGAAGGGTACGATCCCGCCAATCCGATCGCACAGCGAGTCACCGTGTTCCATCTTCATCGGCCTGCTGCGATCTACATCGGCGGCGAACGCACGAACACGATACGCTACCGGATCATTCCGTCCGCACCCGAAGGGCAATACACCGACGAATCGCGTCGCTCGCTCGTCAGAAACGTCACGGAAGCAGTGGCGCGCGCGGAGAACCGGCCGTTCGATGACGTCGCGCCGCGCGTCTGGGTCTTCCCGACCGAGATTCCGGATGGCGCCTGGGGGACACGCGGCGCGATCTGGATGCTGCCCGATATTCATGCGCTCCTGGCGGGCGAGTCTGAGCGCGGCGCGGGCGTTGGACGCCTCGCGCGACGCCGCCTCGAAAAGGCGGCCATCACGCTCGAAGCAGCGCTCGATGCCGCTAGCGCAGGCATGACGAGCAAACCGTAACTGGAGCCCCAGCATGAAATTCAATGACACAGCCCCCGTGCTGGCGCCCGCAGGCGGTCCGCCGCTCTGGCTGGCGAGGCTCGCCGAAAGCGCGACGCTCGAAGCCACCGTCCTGAAGCGTCCGATCGAGGGACGAGCCGATATTCTCTCCGTGATCAAACACGCGATTTCGCTCTACGAATTCCAGCATCACAGCTACAAGGGCGAGATCGGCGACGGTTTGTACATGGAATCCTATCGGTCGCAGATCCAGGGCGTGCCGATCGAAACGGTGGTCGTCGCGCATCTGAACGAACAGGGCGAGACGGATTCCGTGGTCATCAATCATCGCCCGCTCAACGCAGCGCTGCTGTTTTCGAAACGGATGTGGGAACGCGTCGATGAGCGCTTCCGCGATTGCTATCTGACGGGACCAGAAGCCGCAGCGCTGGATACGGCATGGGGTGTGGCTTCGTGCCAGCCTCCTTGTATTGAAGAGTTGCCGTAACGAACGATCTATCGATCGAAGCAGTGAGGATTTTGCAATGACTGATGCACTTGATGGCGTACGCGAACACTATCGCGCGACCGGCCTAACCGAGCGGCTGAAGATCGCACTCACGGTCCTTGGGCCAGAGGATCAGCCGCTCACACCACAGCAACTGGGCGCCCCGACCACTTTCACACGCATGGGCTTGCTGCCACCGGCGATCTTGCCCAACTGGCCGGAATCTCCGCCGACATGTCGGTACTGGACGTTGGATGAAACGCCTTCTTCTTAATTTGACAACAGCCTCTGTGCTGGTCGCTTCTGCTGGAGTTTCCATGGCGCAAACCACTCCGATGCCAACCACGCCAACCACGAAGATATTGGCGATTGGCACCTTTCCACCGGGCACCGACATGCAACTTGTCCAACGCATTCTTCCGACCGAAGTTCGCGATACGGCGCAACTCTACCTCGAGGGCAAGATTGACCAGTGGTATTCACTGCAAGACCGGGCTGGGGTGGCGTTCATCCTGAACGTTACGGACGTAAGTCAAGCGCATGAAATGCTTGAGTCACTTCCCTTGGGGAAAGCGCACTTAATGACATTCTCGCTGCTCCCAATCGGTCCACTGAAGCCGTTGAGTAAGCTTTTGAATCCCCCGTCTCCCCAGTAGAAAGCGCTAGAGCGTACTGGGCTGCTGCGCCGCCGGTTTTCCTGGAGAGGCAGGCAACACGGGCAGCTAGACGCACGCTAGCATGTCCTGATCCGCTGCGCGAATCGCGCGAGCTCGTCGATGCGGTGCTTCGCGATGGTCGTATGGCAGAAAAGGGCATTTGAGAATGTCGATGCACGATCGACCCTGACATGGACTTGATTGCGCCGGCTGAAGATTACTTGTCGGGCGTGGTTGCGCAGCATCTTCCTGTCGAGCGGCTACTGCGTTTCGCTCAACACTGTTGCAGCACGCGTTATGTGCTTTCTGATCGGAGCCGCGACCGCAGTCAGGACCATGGCTTCTTCAAGCTTTGCCAGGATCGCGTTGGAAGGTGGCTGACGGTATCGATGACGGTATCCCTGCAGAAGTCGTATTCGGATGCCCGGTGTTCGTGATGTTTGAAGGAAAGCGCACGTTGCTTTTCCGATGCAGTCCAGCCAAAGCTGATAACTGCCGACCGGATTTTTCGGTATGGCTGACGGTATCGTCGCTACCCGACCGGGCGGAGAGGTCGCCTCCACAAGGGCCCGGACGCCGATTGACGATCGAGTGGGAGTGAATTGACGTCCTTCGGGGACTATCCCCAGCTATCGAAAAACTGCCATAACGTGTTGATTTTCAAGAAAATACGTCGCTGCATCTATCGGTGGCTATCGCCGGCCAGCAAAACAGGTTGACGGTAGAACTGACGGTAAGAATCGAGGCCGAATTAAGACTCTCCCGTTCACTACTCAGACTTTTACCGTCTTTGACGGTAAAAGTGGCTGCGGCGCAGCGGTATTTCGAAAAGTCGATCGCCCAGAATGGCGAACCCGAAACGGTGACGATCGACAAAAGCGGTGCCAATCTGGCTGCACTGGAAGCCATCAACGCCGAGCGCGAAACGCCAATCAGGATCCGCCAGACGAAGTGCCTGAACAACATCATCGACCAGGACCACAGCGCGATCAAGCGGCGTACCCGGCCCATGCTCGGGTTCAAAAATTTTCGGTGCGCCCGCATCCTGCCTGGTGGCATTGAGGTGGCGCGCATGATCGCAAGGGGCAGATGAAAGACAACGGCGCCCAGCAAACTAATGAATCGCAAACCGAGCAAATAATCGTCCTCATACATTTATATCTACAACGCTTTATTAAAAATCAGAATTACTCGCGTAGTGTTCAACCCGTTTCCTTGAGCTACAGGCAACGTCACCTTAAGCTTCACCGAAGCGTGCCATTTTGGAATGTCGTACGCCACAACCGGGCCCAGAGCGAGAGCGAATAGTTTTTTTCCATTTGGCGCGACGGGCATTCCATTCTGGATATCTTCCTGCCACTGCTTTGCATAGTAGCCCGCAAGCCCCGCCTGCCAGTGTCCCATTCTCTCTGTTACCGCGAAATCTATGTCTCCAACCAAGCCGGTGGAGTAATTCGTACGATTGTTTTTCGATGCGAAATCAAAAAACATAGCGCTACTGAATTCAAGTCCATCGCCTAGAGGGTGTTAGGCACTTTTCGCCAGACCTGGTACCCTGGCGGAATGACAGAACGCAAGCCATACCCCACAGATGTCACAGATGAAGAGTGGAGCTTTGCGGCTCCCTATCTAACGTTGATGAATGAAGATGCGCCACAGCGGCGGTATGAACTGCGCGAGATGTTCAATGCGTTGCGCTGGATGGCGCGGGCGGGTGCGTCGTGGCGTATGCTGCCGACCAATTTTCCGCCATGGGAGTTGGTCTACCAGCAAACGCAACGCTGGTTGAACGCGGGCTGCTTCGAGGCAATGGTCAGTGATCTGCGATCCGTAATTCGGGTCGCGCAGGAGCGTCAGGGTCAGCCCAGTGCGGTGATCCTGGATGGGCGCACCCTGCAGTCCACCTGCGAGAGCGGACCGCGCGCGGGTTACGACGGTCACAAGCGCAAGCGAGGCAGCAAAGTCCATATGGCTGTCGACACGTTAGGTCTGCTGCTGGCGGTGCACATCACGCCGGCCAACGAGCAGGAGCGCGCACAGGTAGCCGAGCTTGCGCGTCAGGTTCAGCAGGCAACCGGTCAGACGGTAAAGCTTGCATTCGCTGACCAGGGCTATACCGGTGACACAGCTCGACAGGCTGCGCATGACGAAGGCATCGAACTGCAGATCATCAAACTGCCAGAGGCGAAGAAGGGCTTCGTGCTGCTGCCGCGCCGATGGGTTGTCGAACGTAGTTTCGGCTGGCTCAACCGGTTCCGGCGACTGGCGCGAGACTACGAGCGCCTACCTGAAACGTTAGCAGGCCTCCACTTCGTTGTCTTCGCCATGCTCATGCTTGTACATGTTGCGCCGACTGTCCAAGTTCCTAACACCCTCTAGGCTCAAGAGTATGCATCGGAGCGGCTCGACAAACGTGACGTTGATATGGAAGGGCCGGGGCCATTGCTTCGTGCGCTACGCTGACGACGTTTATGTGTAAGTTCGCAGCCACCGAGCGACGAACGGGTGACTGCGCTGTTGCGGTGCCTGTACGGACACTGTGCCCGAAGGTCAACGAGGGGGCGTACCCCATCTATGGGTCATGTAGAAGGAGGATGCAATCGACCCAACCGCCGGAACGCAAGCTCTGCTTGGCAACAGGGTGATGCCCATATAGGGCTTGACCATTTGTGCGACACCATCGCTCGCATCGCTGCGTATTCAGTTGATCGCATGGGTGAGTTGCCGCCATGGGCGGTCGATGATCTTCTTCAGTTAGGGAAGGAGTGACAGGAACCGGACGGCAGCCCTGTCTGTGTCGATGACAATGCTCCCTGTGAATGCCGACGAAAATCCATTGATGAAGCGGTTCCTCATGCCAGGTTCCGGGAAGCGTTCTCTCGTCATCGTGCCCTCGACGTAATACGTCGAGTGGTATTCTTGTGGACGAACAGACGAGGCACGCTCGTATCCGTCCCAGGCCATGCATGCCGGGCCCTACCCACCTGCGCCGCGCAAAGAGCCGTCGCCGGATAAAGGCGGTGAAGGTCAGTTTTCGCTTCTGGGCTAATGCCACATCAGCCATTCTTCGAGAAGACGCCTGGTAGCCAGATCAGATTGCCGACACCAGGCGTGCGTTGACTACTATCCCTGAGCCGGATTGGCCGGTACACGAACGGACTGGCAGTGCTCGCGCTCGGCGATCGACTCCAGCGCTTGCAACTCACTGTCCAGCAACTTGCTGTCGATGCCGCTCGCGGCAAGTTCCGCCCTTAGCCGCTCAATGTTGGCGATCCGCGAATTGATCACGTCGCACGGTGTGAGATACGGCACTTTTCCGGTGGCGGGGAAGGTGTTGTGCACTGTTCGCATAAATTCCATGACAGATTGATCGCTTTGAACTGGACGGTCGGGTGGAATGTGAATGATCTGTCCGGACGCGGTAATCCCAACGATTCCTCCATCATTGTGGTTGTATGGCGAAAGTAGGTATATGAGAATTTCGACGTACGATTGCCCCCTGACATGAACTTGATCGCGCCGGCTGAAGCTTGATACGCTTGTCGGGCGCAATTGCGCAGCATTTTCCTGTCGAGCGGCAACTGCGTTTGAAGTTGACCCGCAAAAACGGACGCCTATTCTTTTGAAGAGGAGGTGCCGAAATGGGCAAACATCGTACCCCGTACCCGGCGGAATTCCGGGCGCAAATGGTTGAGCTGGTGAAGGCTGGACGCACGCCGGAGGAGCTGGAAAAGGAGTTCGAGCCGACCGCGCAGACCATCTACAACTGGGTCGCGCAGGCGGGTCGCGATGCGGGCGTGCGTCATGACGGGCTGACCACGGCCGAGCGGCAGGAGCTGACCAGGCTGCGTCGT
>NZ_WOEY01000139.1 GCF_013177695.1 Paraburkholderia solitsugae
GCAAGACAGCTGGTCGATCCGCACGCGTCGGCCGGACGTAGGACGAGGCGCCGATGTCGCCTTCGATCCTGGATTCGGTATGTGCAACAACCATGTCCGCGTAGGTCGGGCTACGTTGAACGTTTTGCCCGGTGGCTGCGTCGGCAACCGCTGCGTGAGTCAGAAAGGCAAAGGCGAGGGCAGGTCCGATCGTAAAGGAGTGTTTTAAAAGTTGCATGATGATCTTTCTATCGAGTGGTTTCCGTGCGAGACGGCATGGAGCAACTTTATTCGGCTCTCCGAACGGTGTGAATCGCCTCGCGGATCATAAAGGCGCTCATTCGGATCACTCGTTTTAGCGTAAGGGCCAGCCAGACCGCGGTGGCATCTGTCGATGTGTGTTCGTGCTACCTATGCTGCCGGGGCGTCTGGAATCGCCGTCTGCAACGCTCTGACGGGAGCGCCGGTTAGATTAGTAACCTAGCGGTCGAACGGTCAACTGATTGTTTACCGATTGGACGTTTGGCACAGACGCTGCCACGGCTTCGGCATGGATGATCTGATTTTGGTCTGGTACGGAGCCCAGTAGTGTCACCGTGCCGGCTCTGGCAAGAACGGTAATATCTGACGTAGTTATCCCCGGGGTATGCTCCAGCGCTCGTCGGACGGCGTGAACCGTTCGGCGGCTTTCAACCTTATCGCTTTCACTGGCTGACTTCGTCGATGTTTCGAACGCGCTCGCCCTGACGTACCTAGCCTCTGCGATGGCCTTTCCAGAAAGAACCGCCGCGCATATCGCGAGGAAGATGGTGACTCTCGACTTGGATCTCATATCAGGGGACATCGCAAATCCTCATTTACTTTGATTTTGCCCGACAGATGACGGTGCATCGCAGTGGAATAGCAGGGTCGAATATTATTAAATCGTTCTAAGGTTCACAACATAGGGGGGTGCTACTGCGATATACGTAGGACAACCTGGCATTTCAGAAAAGTCACGCTTCGTGCTTGTCCATCTCCTGCGTCATAACTTCAGCAGGCTGTGTGGCGGCCTGTTCGACATGAGTATGCCGACGCGGGAAGTGACGCACTGTCGCACATAAGGCCGCAAATGGGCACATAGAGAGGGCTCCGGCCCCTCCCGACAGTTTCAACGCGGCAATGAAGGAGCGACGACTGTCATCGAGTAACGTCCTATGTTTACCCCGGCAATCTGACGGGATGGGCTCTCATTCCGATTGACGCTATTCATTGATGCCCGTTTCCGATCATTGGCATTCAGTGACGTGTATACCGTTTTCTCTTGCACTAGTTGCGCCCTTACGGCCTCATTCAAAGCAGGAGGCCTCGATTGAGCCAACGAGGGCACAATCGGCAGTAAAAGAGTAGCAGCGACTACGAGTTGAGCGAGTCTCATCACACGTTCTCCTGATGGATCTGGTGCAAATAGCGGGTCTGAACGATGCTATACCTATATATGGGATAGCCTATTATGGAGATTGCTCTATTAGAGCGGACTGTTCGATGGTCGGCATCAAAGCAGGCAGATATGATTCAGGTCCACGGTGCGCCGGTAGACGTCTCGACCGAGCCACGGAACGAATGCGTATTCGACATAGGCTTTGGCGAAGATGAAAATCCAGTTGTGCAGCGTGTTGCGCATGAATGTCTCCTCAAGAGAATCTCGTTGCACGGCGAGAGAATGCGTCATGCCGCGTTGAATTCAGAATAGCTCCGAGAGGCCACGAATACCATTCCACGAAGGGTTACGAGCACGCCGCATTGGTATATGCCCTACTATACGGTCGTATATGCGAAAGCTCTGTTATATGGAAAGAGGTGCGTTCAGAGCGGCGTCCGCGGCTGTGTCGTCGCGGTTGGCCACGCCTTCGAAAATTGCACTATCAGCACAGGACCGTAGCGTGTAGTCGTTGGCGCGCGAGGGACTCGCGCCCAACTTCACCGACAAAATGTTGCCGCCGCGCCGGTTACACAGGTGAGTGTCCGGCTATCAATGTTGGGTCGACGCTCAGGGGCAAAGACGGCTGTGGTGCAAATAGCGCGATCAACGAGTCGGTTAGACTGTCGATCAGATCGATTCGAGGGGCCGCGATGAGCAAGCTGAAGAGTCTGGACGGGCTATTCGCCGGCCGTCACTTTGACCGTGACGTGATCATTCTTTGTGTGCGCTGGTACCTTCGCTACAAGCTCAGCCTGCGCGATCTCGTCGGGATGATGGCTAAAAGGGGGTTTGTCGCTGGCGCACACGACGATCATGCGTTGGGTGAAGCGTTTTACACCGGAGTTCGTGAAGCGCTGGAATTGCCTTGCCATACCGGCAGGGCGATCATGGCGTGTTGACGAGACCTATCTGAAGATTCGCGGCAAATGGGTTTATCTGTACCGGGCGGTGGATCGGGCCGGCCAGACGGTGGACTTCACGCTCAGGGCAAAGCGCGACGTGGCTGCGGCAAAAGCCTTTTTTAGCAAGGCGATCCAGCATCAGGGCCAACCACCGGAGACGATCACACTCAATGGGTATGCCGCCTCACATCAGGCGGTACGTGAGATGAAACCCGATGGTCTGCTGCCTGCAGAAAGGAAGGTTGGATCCTCGAAGTACCTGAACAATCTGATCGAGCAGGACCATCGAAACATCAAGTCCAGAACGAACGTGATGCTCGGCTTCAAACGGTTCAGAAGTGCCGCGACCACGATTGCCGGTATCGAGTTGATGCATCACATTCGCAAGGGACAATTTGAGCTTGCCAGCTTGCGACTCAAAGATACGGCTGTAGCCACTGTCCGGAATGCAGTCCTCTCGGTTCAATACGCTATCCTATATATAGGTGTAGCATCGTTCAGACCTGCTATTTGCACCAGATCCAGCGCAGGCTGGTTCTATCCAAGCGTGCAAATTATCGAAACCTTGTTTCCATACTTCGATTGAGGGTGTGCTATGACTCCGTCAGATGTTAAAGCCACGCTATCGTTCAGCGACAACTCGCCGAGCGTTGAAATGCCGATCTACAAGGGCACGTTGGGCCCGGACGTGATCGACATCCGCAAACTGTACAGTCAGACTGGCAAGTTCACGTACGATCCGGGCTTCATGTCGACGGCGGCGTGTAACTCGGCGATCACCTACATCGACGGCGACAAGGGCGAGCTGCTGTACCGCGGCTACCCGATCGACAACCTCGCGGAAAACGCCGACTTCCTCGAAACCTGCTACCTGCTGCTGAAGGGCGAACTGCCGAACGCAGCGCAGAAGAAGGAATTCGTCGACACCGTCACGAAGCACACAATGGTGCACGAACAGATGCACTTCTTCTTTCGTGGCTTCCGCCGTGACGCGCACCCGATGGCGATTCTGGTCGCCGCTGTCGGCGCGCTGTCGGCGTTCTATCACGATTCGCTGGATATCAATAATCCGCGTCACCGTGACGTGTCCGCGATCCGCATGATCGCGAAGCTGCCGACACTGGTGGCGATGGCATACAAGTACACCGTGGGCCAACCCTTCGTTTATCCGCAGAACGACCTGTCGTACAGCGCGAATTTCATGCGCATGATGTTCGCCAATCCGGCGGAAAAGTACGAGGTGAATGACGTGCTGGTGCGCGCGCTGGATCGCATTCTGATTTTGCATGCGGATCATGAGCAGAATGCGTCGACCTCGACGGTCCGTCTCGCGGGTTCATCGGGCGCCAATCCGTTTGCGTGTATCGCCGCGGGTATCGCCTGCCTGTGGGGCCCGGCGCACGGCGGTGCGAACGAAGCCGCACTGAATATGCTGGAAGAAATCGGCTCGGTCGACAATATCCCTGAGTTCATTGCGCAGGTGAAGGACAAGAACTCCGGCGTGAAGCTGATGGGTTTTGGTCATCGCGTCTACAAGAATTACGATCCGCGTGCGAAGTTGATGCGCGAAACCTGCCATGAAGTGCTCGAAGAGCTGGGTCTGCACGAAGATCCGTTGTTCAAGCTCGCCATGGCACTGGAAAAAATTGCGCTGGAAGACGAGTACTTCGTGTCGCGGAAGTTGTACCCGAACGTCGACTTCTACTCGGGCATCGTGCAGCGCGCGCTGGGCATCCCGACGTCGATGTTCACGTGTATCTTCGCAATGGCACGTACAGTCGGCTGGATCGCGCAGTGGAACGAGATGATTGCCGATCCCGAACAGAAGATTGGCCGTCCGCGTCAGCTGTTCATCGGCGAAATGCCGCGTGAAGCGAAGCCGATTGCTCGGCGTTGAGGATTGAAGCAAGCCTGTAGGACGGGCGTTTTGATGGCATCAAGATCGAACGACACGAAATCGAACCATCCACGCGCATCCCGGTGTAGCCGCCAATTCCGTGCGATTCTGGCTTCCAGCGCCGCTTCGTCTGCATGAGCAGAGTTGCGCAGGTTAAAACTAACGGTCCG
>NZ_WOEY01000140.1 GCF_013177695.1 Paraburkholderia solitsugae
CGGCAACCCAATCCTTGGTTGTCGGGTGATCCTCTTCCTCAACCGACGTTCCCTTGACCGGATTGGCATGCTGCGATTGCGCTTTCATGGTCAGGTTGACTGCGCCTTCGTAGGCGAACACCGTCACGTTGTGACCTCGACGCAGTGCCGCATCGACAATGCGCAGCGCCGTCGTGCTCGCTGCTTTCTCATACGGGGGATCCATCAGCGCCAGGGTCAATGTTTTACCGGTAGCCATCATGCTCTCCTTGCTTCAATGCCAAATGGCCTTGGTATCTGCCTCAAAAAGGAGATCCACAAGTTGATTGACGTCCGCTTTCTGGACACCTTCCACCAGCCGCTCGATCGCGCGTTCGCGCAGGGAGAATTCATCGGCGAGTACCGTGATGCCGCTGCGAGTCAGCTCCCCATATCGTTCGCTGAACTTCGCCCCCGGGCGAGTGGAAAGCACGCCGTTTTGAATCAGGAACAAAGTGACTGTGTTGTTCCTCTGGCGCACGCCCTTAATCAGTTCATGGAAGTGCTGAGTATCCCCGGCGTCGTACGGATCACGCGACTCTACGAACAGAAGATTTGCCATGTCAGCCTCCTGCCAGCCTGGAGCGCGAAAAAATCGGGTCTCGCCGATGCGTTGCCCCTGCGTCGCGCTGGTCGCAACGGGCGCCGAGTGATCGTGCGGCGGATGGGCCGCGCACTGCCGGTAATCTAGGTATAGCAAAACGGAGAAACAGGCCAAATAACCAAGCGTAATATAGCTAGCACTTGCTAATGCGACTGCGCGGGCCCAGTCATCGGTCATAGGTGTCGCGCTGCAACATACCGACCCTGACAGGATCGGCTCGAGACGCAACTTGAGATATCTCTTGACGTGGTCACGCGCGTGTCCGAAACCGGCCATGCCATTGGCACCGACGAGCTGCCGGTCACAGTCGCTTCGTCGAAAGGCGGCCCTTCCCTTGTGAGCGGACGTTCGCAAATCGATTGAGAAGGGCCGTTCATGGCCGACGGACTGATATGACTTTCCGTGTCAATCGGGATCGGTTTTCGTCGCTTCCGTTCCATAGGCGCGAGAATTTCCTGAGGGCGGCGTAGCAGTAAGTCTCGACGGTGGATCGCACTGATATCCGCGGGTTGGTTACCGCATTACAGAGGTCCGCCCCATGAGCCTGCCGCTATCTAAAGCCGCAAATCGGATGACATCCGTTGCATAGTCCGGTCGCGGGTTACTCGGGTGCCGGGCTACGCCGCCTTCAGGAAACTCCTTCAGTTTGCTATTTGTCAGTCACTGCCGGTGCCCATGGCTACGATGCCTGGGGGTGGCTCGGTACGGCAAGCGACATGGCCAGCCGGCTGATGTCCCAGATGAATCCCGCGAGCTCGCGAGCGACGGCGACAACAGCGATATTCACGTTCTTGCCGCGTGCGGCCAGCTTGCGATATCGGCGGCATAGTCGAACCTGTGCGTCCCAGGCACGGTCGATGATGGGCTTGGGGATACCTTCATGCCGTCGCTGGATGTCAGGACTCACGCGTGCGGGGTAACGGTAGCTCCAGGCCGCCTCGACGAGCAGCTTTCTTGCATAGCTGTTGCCGTTCTTCGTGATGCTGCCCTGTCGGCGGCGGTCGCCCGAAGAGTGTTCTGATGGCGTCACGCCAAGCCAGGCCATCAGCTGGCGCGGGTGTTCGAAGCGTGAGAGGTCCCCCAACTCGGAGAGCATACCGACGGCGGTGATGAACTTCACACCGCGCATGGTCTGCAGGCCCAGTACGGCCGGATAGAACCGCCAGTGGACGACGGCCTCACGCAGCGCTGCCTCGAGGCGGTCACATTGCGCGAGCCTGTCTTCAATCGTGCGACGGCACTCGTCGAAGGCCAGTTGTTGCCAGTGGTTTGGGAACGCAAATGTGCTCACCCATCGCCGGTGGGCGGGTCCCCAGTTGGCATTACCTGTATAGCGGACGCCGTGTGCGAGCAGAAAGGACTTGAGCCGCTGGCGCGCCTGCCGGTGATCCGCTTTAGCCGCTGCCCAGGCACGGGCCAGATCGCGGAACGCCTCATCGTCGACGTCCGGTACGTGCACCGCTGACAGGTCACCGGCGCGCAGTGAGCGCACCAGTTTGAGCGCATCACGACGGTCTGTCTTGACGCGCTCACCTGGCTTCTTCGGAATCAGCGATGGCGCGCACACCATGCAGTCGAATCCTTTGTGGACGAGCTCCCGGTAAAGTCCATAGCCACACGGACCCGCCTCATAGACAACGTGTATGTGCCGCGCTTTCGACTGAAGACGCTTGCACAGGCGATCGATATCAGCCTTCATGGTGCCGGTCTTGCCCAGCAGTTCCACGTCGCCCATGCCGACCGCGTACGCCACCGTGATCGACTCCTTGTGAACGTCCAGACCGACATACACCGTGCTATCGTTTTCCATGCTGGCCTCCGCGCTGGAAATCGCCGGGTGTGCCCCAGTGCACAC
>NZ_WOEY01000141.1 GCF_013177695.1 Paraburkholderia solitsugae
CAGCGCCTGCAGCTCCTCTCTGTCCTTCCTGGCCAGCTTCACTGGCGTTGCATGACGACCTCGGCTCATGCCGCCAGGATAAACCATGCAACCAATTATTAAAAGTAATTGCGGGATGTCGTACTAGCTATCTCCATATTGTCGCTCTGCTCGATGTTGTATTCGCGCGAACGCCAGGCAGATTGAGAAACATCCGCACGCGTCATGCGTGAGTCAGATTGTTGCGTTTTTGTCTTATCTAAAATCTTTTATTTCGCGACTGGCGCGTCCATCCGGCCAAATCATTCGTTATCGATTTATCTCGATTTAAAGTCGGTCAGCGCGACGCTTGAATGCTTCGCTTAGCGCCTAATCCGCGCGATAATCCAAGGCTGTTTTGGATTTGCATGGAGCATGCACGTATGAAGTACCCCTTAATTGTACGGCGCGCCATGCTGCTCGCGGCCTCGTGTGCGCTGTTGCAGCATGGTGGCTTTGTGCTGGCAGCGCAAAGCGGCGAGGCCGCCCCTCTGGTCGGCACGCGGCCGGCCATGAACACACTAACGCCGCAGCCGGTCGCCGCGGCGCTGCGCAACGCGGCATCGAGCACGCCGGCTACCGCCGGCGATGCGCAAGGCAATGTCGCCGAACTGATACAGATGATTCACGACGCGAAGCTGAGCGAATTGCGCACCACATATAACGGCAGTTACGGCGCGAGTCTGTTTTTCTATCCGCAGGAAATGACGTACTACGTCGCGCTTTTCCAGGATAAGCATTTCTGGCGCGTGATCAAGTCGGGGGACGTAGGCCGCGCTGAAGCAATCTATGCCGGCTTCGTCCAGCAGACGGCGCAACTCGCGGACGTCGAGATTCGCCGCACGCAGTTGCAAGCGCAGAAGGCGTATATCGAAGACATCATCGCGTTGTCGGAAGATCGCGCGAAACGGTTGCAGGCCGATCTCGACGTCGCGCGCACGCAGCAGGCCAAGGTCAACGACTATCAGCGGCAGACGCAAGGTGAGGCAGTTGCGCTGAACGCGGAAAAGGAAAAGGCGCAGGCGCAGTTGCGTCAGGTACAGGGCGAAGTGATGCAGTTGCAGCGGCAAACCGAGTTCGGATTGCCAACGCAGAAGTAGGCGTATGAGCGTAAAAAAGCCCGGCCATCACATTGGCTGGGCTTTTTTTGCAACTCGACTTTTCGATAACGACGCGCTTACTTCGTGAACTGATCGGGAACCTCGGTCACGCGACGTTGCGACATGCGATTGATCCATTCTGTCTCGCTGGTTCCACGCGGATTGATCGACGAAGCAGGGCGCGATGGCGGCGCAATATTGCGCAGGTGAGTGGCGGCTGAAGTGGTCATCGACGCGTATTCGCCGGTGCCGAGTTGCGATGGCGCAAGTGGCGAATAAGGCCCCGCCGACGATGGCGCCGACGACGTTCGTTGTGCGATTGCCGGCACCGCGATCTGCGGCACTTCGTTCATCGGCGAGGTCCGTGGCAACTGCGATGGCAACTGCGGTGCCAACCACGTCGCGATGGTGGGCTGCGAACGGCGGTCGCTTCTTTCGTACAGGTTCGCGGCGTCTTTGCGTTGCTTATCCTGGCGGCGCGATACCTTCTTGCCGGCTGTAGCGCGCGCCGGCATTGCGTTGACTGGCGTGACGATTTCCGAAGCGGGACTTGCCGTGAAATCGCGTAGCGCAGCCGCGGCAAGTGCGCTCGGCAAAATTTCAGGCGATGTGGGTACCGATGCGGGTGCGGATCCAGACGCGCCTGCCACGTGCACGGGCGACGACGCGGCGCTCGGTGCAAGCACCGCTGCACGCTTGTCGGCGGTGGCATTGGGAACGACAGCTGCGTCAAACGAGTGACGAGTCGCCAGTTGCGCTTCCTGGCGGACCGGGACCTTGTCAGCTGGTTTGACATCGCTAATCGTGTGACGCTGCGCCAGATGACCGAACGCAACCCAGGCAAGCATCGCGGCGCCACCGAGCGCACAGGCGCCACCCGCTAGCGCACCCCAATGCACCTGTGCGCCGCGCGGCGAGGCAGGAGCCGCCGGCACGCTAACTGGCGAGAAAGGTGCGGCTTCGGCGGACATTCGCAACGATTCGTCGACGGGTGCGTCGAACACGGTTGTCGAGGGAGCAGCTGAGGTGAAACCTGATGACGCAGCTGGTGGCAAGCGCCGCGATTCCCACTGGCAGAGCGCGCGGATGGTCTCCGCATTCAGACAAAATGTACGTAACACGGCCGCATAGAGCGCCTTGAGTTCAGCCCTCAAACTGTACCCCGGCGGCAGCAGTGCCCAATCGCGGCCGAATGGCGGGGGCAGCAGGCGGCAGAGCGGCGACAGGCTCGGCAGCGCCATGGAGCCTTCGATCAGGGTGAGGGGGATGGTGGTCGACATCGGTTTCTTCGCAGCGCCTCGTAAAGGGGCCGCGGGCTGGCGGCTCAGGGGGCTCTGGCTTCGGAGCGATGCGTATGAAAGCGCGGTAGACAACGCTATAGGGAAACGCCGTACTCAGGTCGAGCACGCCGCCGCATGAGCGGTCACTGTGAAGCCATCGGGGTGTGGAAGATGATGCCTGGAAGTGGCCGAACTAACGATCGGATTGTTCCGAAAAAGAAGCGCCGTTCTGTCCTGAGTCGGCCGCGCTCTGGGCGACGATCAAACCAGGGCGCGCTTATCTCATCGATCCAGCCGGTACACATAGCGCAAAGCAGTAATATCCACGCCGCCGATCTGATCCGGTTCAGCGCCGACGAACTGCCAGCCGTGCCTCTCATAAAAGCCGATCGCCGGCGTGTTGCCTTCGAGCACGTAAAGGTACAACTGCGTCTCGCCTTGCGCGCGAGCCCAGTCTTCGGCAGCGCGCATCAACAGCTTGCCTGCGCCGATGCCCTGGTGCGCCGGCAACGCATGCAGGTTGTCGAGCAGGACACCCCACGCGGACTCCGGTTGCCGTTCGACACAGACGAAACCGACCGGCTCGCCTGCGAGCTCGGCGATCAGGACGATGCGGCGCTCGCTCCCCGGCGCGCGCAGGCGTGCTTCCCAATAGGCGGCGCGCTCCCGCGTAACTTCGCCGTCGAGGAACGCGTCCGGCAACAGGCCGCGGTAGGTAGCCTGCCAGCTGGTGCTATGGATCGAGGCGATCAGTGCTGCATCCGCGAGGGTCGCAGGACGCAGTGAAAGTGCGTGGGAGGATTGCATCGGGATGGTGGTCAACGGGAATTGCCTGTCTGCAAAAAGTCTACCGCATGGGTGAGCGGGCGTTGTCTGTAATGAAACTGTATGGAATGCGCGACAGTGCCATCAACGGTAACATTACGTGTTGCGGAGTCCGGGTATTTCACAACGTTTACCCTGATACCGCACGAATGCGTTCAGCATGAAAATGCAGCGCCCCCGGCGCGCGTTCCAAGAAGTCGCCTGTGGCATCCGCTTGCCGAGCGCAGTGGATCGATTCAACTGCCCGAGCGCCACCCGTCTGCGTGGCGACGGGCTAATAAGAGAATGTCATGTCTACTGCATCACACGCCACTTCCTCATCCAGAGAATCCAAGGTCAAGACAGTTTTCCGCGTGGTCAGCGGCAACTTTCTTGAGATGTACGACTTCATGGTCTACGGCTATTACGCGTCCGCGATTGCCAAGACCTATTTCCCGAGTGGCAACGAATTCGCCTCGCTGATGCTGTCGCTGTCGGTATTCGGCGCGGGCTTCCTGATGCGCCCGCTTGGCGCCATCGTGCTGGGTGCCTACATCGACCATCACGGCCGGCGCAAAGGCCTGATCCTCACCCTCGGCCTGATGGCGCTCGGCACCCTCACGGTCGCCGCGATTCCAGGTTACGCGACTATTGGTGTGCTTGCCCCGGCGCTCGTGCTGTTCGGCCGGTTGCTGCAGGGCTTCTCCGCCGGGGTCGAACTGGGCGGCGTATCGGTCTATCTGTCGGAGATCGCCACCAAGGGCAACAAGGGCTTCTATTGCGCGTGGCAGTCGGGCAGCCAGCAGGTTGCGGTGGTGTTCGCCGCGCTGATCGGCGTGTTCCTGAACAAGTGGTTGCCGGCTGACCAGATGACGGCCTGGGGCTGGCGCGTGCCGTTCCTGATCGGCTGCCTGATCGTGCCGTTCCTGTTCCTGATCCGCCGTTCGTTGCAGGAAACCGAGGAATTCAAGGCGCGCAAGCATCATCCGAGCATGGGCGAGATCATGAAGACGATGGCCGCGAACTGGGGCATCGTGCTGGGCGGGATGGGCATGGTCATCATGACCACCGTGTCGTTCTACATGATCACGGCCTACACGCCGACTTTCGGCAAGGAAGTGCTGAAGCTGTCGTCGATCGATACGCTCGTCGTCACCGTCTGTATCGGTTTGTCGAACCTGATCTGGCTGCCGCTCGCGGGCGCGTTGTCGGACCGCATCGGCCGCCGTCCGGTGCTGCTGGTCTTCACGATCCTGACTATCGTCACCGCGTATCCGGCGCTGCAATGGCTGGTTGCCGAGCCGTCGTTCGTTCGCCTTCTGGCGGTCGAACTGTGGTTGTCGTTCCTGTACGGCAGCTACAACGGCGCGATGGTCGTGGCGCTGACCGAAGTGATGCCGGTCGAAGTGCGGACCGCCGGTTTCTCGCTGGCCTACAGCCTTGCTACGACGATCGGCGGCTTTACGCCGGCTATCTCGACGCTGCTGATTCACACCACCGGCAACAAGGCAGCGCCGGGCCTGTTCCTGGGCGTGGCGGCGATCTGCGGACTGATCGCGACGCTGGTGCTGTATCGCACGCCGGAGTCGCGCAATCAGTATCGAACGGCTTAAGGGGCAGCTTAAGGTCGACCGTTTATCCGGACAAACAAAAACCCCGCGTTCTCACGAGCGCGGGGTTTTTTGTTGGGCGCCGCATAGGCAGCGGGTTTCGACGAGCCTGGTGTCGTTATCCGAGGCGCAATTCGTTTGCCACCGCCTCCACCACGTCGCCCCAATCGCCAGGTTGCGGCTGGCGTAGAAGCGTTGCGCCCGGATACCACGGGCTGCGCGTCTCGCCGACGAACCAGCGCCAATCCGCGGCGAACGGCAGCATCAGCCACAGCGGTTTTTTCAGTGCGCCGGCGAGGTGAGCGATCGACGTATCGATCGACACGACCGCGTCGAGCCGCTCTATGATCGCCGCGGTATCCGCAAAATCGCCAATCCGCCTATCCAGGCGATGAATCGACGCCGCGCGCGGATGCGCGTCGAGCGCCGCGCGTTCTTCGGCGCCCAGTTCAGGTTGCAGCACGATCCAGTCGATCCCTTCGAGCGCGAACAGCGGTGCGAGCGCGGCGAGCGGCATCGAACGGGTTTCGTTCTGCTGGATGCGTCCTGACCACGCAATGCCGATCTTGCGCTTCGCGTGACCGCCGAGCGAACCGCGCCATTTGCGGCTGTAAGCCGGCGGCGCGCTGAGGTAGGGCGTGCGGGCGGGAATCGTGTCATAGGTCGTGCCGAGCGCGAGCGGCAAGCTCAGCAGCGGGCATTGCAGATCCGCCGCTGGACGCGGTGCGCCTTGGGCGATCAAGGTCACGCGCCAGGCTTGCGCGGCCGGTGCAAGCAGCGGCAGCAGTTGCGGCTGCACTTCGAGCACGACGCGCGCTGCACGCTGCGCGGCCAGCGGCACGAAGCGCACGAATTGCAACGTATCGCCGAAACCCTGCTCGGCATGGACGAGGAGCGTGCGCTGTTCGATCGGCTCGCCGTGCCAGCGCGGCAAGGTCTGGATGACCGGCTGCGCGGTGGTTTGCAACCGCCATTCGTATTCCGGCAGCCCGCGCGCGAAATCGCGCAACGCGAGCCAGGCAAGCGCGCGGTTCATGTGCGCGGACGCAAGGTCGGGGCGCAAGCGCAGCGCCTGATCGAACGCCCGCACAGCTGCCGCGTGCGCGCCCAGCGCCTGATGTGCTGTGCCGAGACTCAGCCAGGCGAGCGCGAATTGCGGATCGAGGCCGACCGCGCGCTCGAGATACGGCAGCGCCTGCGCATGGCGGCCCAGTGCCGCGAGCGCGTTGCCGAGCCCGAAGATGGTGGGCGGCAGGTTCGGCTGCAAAGCAAGCGCCGCCTGGAAAGAGGCGACCGCTTCTTCATGGCGGCCGATGGCGTCGAGCGTATTGGCGAGATTGAAGTGCGCGGCGACGAACCGCGGTTCGACTGCGAGCGCCGCCTGAAAGCGCGGAATCGCCTCGTCCGCGCGCTCAAGCGCGTTCAGCGACATGCCCAGATTGTTGAGCGCGCCCGCATGCCCCGGGCGCAGTTCGAGCGCGCGCTGGAACGACGCAATCGCTTCCGTATGACGGCCGAGCGCGTGCAATGCATTGCCGAGATTGTTATGCGACGAGGCGTCGTCCGGTTGCAGCCGCAACGATTTCTCGAAGGCGTCGGCGGCGTCTTCGTGGCGGCCCACCGACGCGTAGGCATTGCCCAGGTTGTAGTGCGCCATCGGAAAGGACGGCGCAAGCGTGAGCGCATTCCGGAACTGTTCGATGGCGTCGTCGATCTGGCCCAGCGCCTTCAACGCGTTGCCGAGGTTCAGTTGCAGCGCGGCGTCTTCCGGGCGCAGGTTCACCGCGCGCCGCACGAGCGCGGCGGCTTCGGCGTGCTGGCCCTGCTGGTGGCGCAGGA
Source organism: Paraburkholderia solitsugae (assembly GCF_013177695.1). GTDB lineage: Bacteria > Pseudomonadota > Gammaproteobacteria > Burkholderiales > Burkholderiaceae > Paraburkholderia > Paraburkholderia solitsugae. The sequence continues at coordinate 6,652 of NZ_WOEY01000141.1, forward strand.
CGCCCAGCAGGTGCAACGCGTCGACGTGCACGGGATTGCCGTCGAGCGTCGCGCGGTAGCCGCGTTCGGCGTCGTCGAGGCGGCCGTCACGATGCGCCGCGAAAGCGCGGTCAAATACTTGTTGCATGACGGGGGGTGGCATTCGGATGAGGCAGAGGCCGCATTTTCCCACACTCGCCGGGCCGCCCTCCGATTTGACCTGTTGCCTCGATATATATAACATGTGAATACCTGTTCATATGTATGCCGAAGATGCCGCCTGCCATGGCTTCCACTCCCTTGTTTGTTAGCGTCGAAGACCGTCCGGTGGAGACAATCGTGCCGCTGGCCGACCTGTTTCGCCTGCTCGGCGACCCAACGCGCTTGCGCATCGTGCTGGCGTGCGTCGACGAGCGTCGCGCGGTCGGCGCGATTGCGGAAGGGCTGGGCTTGTCGTCGTCGCTGGTGAGCCACCATCTGCGGCTGTTGCGCGCGGCGCGGATCGTGCGCGCGGAGCGGCAGGGCAAGCAAGTGTTCTATCTTGCCGCCGACCGTCACATCAGCGCGATGCTGGCCGGCATGCTCGAGCATGTGGCTGAGCCTGCCGGCGAATTTCCCCTGGACCCGTCATGAAGAAAACCACCACCCCGAACCGGGGCGCCGACGAACGCGAGGACGACCACGCGCCGGTGTGGCTCGATGGGGAATTCGACGGAATCGATGGCGTAGATGCACAGATCGAGGGGAAAGAGCGCGGTGCGCAGGATCACGGAGCGCATGAGCGTGAGGCAGGCGCGCAGGGCGCACTCGAGCGCGGTTCACACGACCCCGACCACGCCCATAGCCACGACGCCGACCATGCTCACAGCCACGGCGCCGCCGACAGCCACAGCGCCGACAGTCACAGCGGGCAGGGCGACAGTGACCATAGCCACGGCAGCCACGCCGGCCACAGTCATAGCAAAAGCTCCCACGGCCACGCCGGCCACAGCCACGCCCACGCACCCGTCGCAGGCCACGGCCGTGCCTTCGCACTCGCCGTCGCACTGAACGCCGCGATCGTGGTCGTTCAAGCCGTCTACGGCGTGATCGCGCATTCCACCGCGCTGCTCGCCGACGCCGGCCACAATCTCTCCGACGTACTCGGCTTGCTGCTCGCCTGGGGCGCAACCTGGCTCGTCGCGCGCCGTCCGTCGGCACGCTATACATTCGGCTACGGCAGTTCGTCGATCCTGGCGTCGCTCGCCAATGCGGCGCTGTTGCTGTTCGCGTGTGGCGTGATCGTCGCCGAGGCAGTCGGACGCCTGATGAACCCGGCACCGGTCGCTGGACTCGTGGTGTTCGTCGTCGCGACGGTTGGCGTGGTCGTGAACGGCTTCTCGGCGTGGCTCTTCATGCGCGGCCAGAAGGATGACCTGAACATACGTGGCGCTTTCCTGCATATGGCCGCGGACGCTGCCATCTCGGCTGCGGTCGCGATCAGCGGTCTCGTGATTCTCTATACCAACTGGACGTGGCTTGACCCGGTGATGAGCCTGCTCGTGGTCGCGGTGGTTGTTTATGGCACATGGGGCCTGCTGCGCGATTCGGTGCGCATGGCGCTCGACGCCGTACCGCCCGGCGTCGACCTGCAGCGTATCCGCGACTATCTCGCCGGACAACCCGGTGTCACCGACGTGCACGACCTGCATGTGTGGGCCCTGTCGACCACCGGCAATGCGCTCAGCGCGCATCTGGTGATGCCGGCCGGCCATCCTGGCGACGAGTCGATCGACGGCATCGTCGTCACTCTTCGCGAACGTTTTTCGATGCACCACGCCACGCTGCAAGTCGACCTCGGCACCACCGAGCATCGATGCGCAATGGATCATCCTCACGATTGATGCAGCGCACCGTTGGGCGGATTATCGGCGGCGTACACTAGAACGACTTGCCGCCTCCGGAGTTCCGCATGGACGTCGCCGCTCACGATGCTTCGCCGGTGCTGATCGTCGGGGCGGGGCCGACCGGGCTCGCTGCGGCGATGAGTCTGGCGCGCGCCCACATTCCCGTGCGTCTGATCGACAAAGCGCTGCAACCGAACCCGTATTCGCGGGCCATCGGTATTCAGGCGCGCACGCTCGAACTGTTTGAACAACACCGGCTGATCGAGCCGTTTCTCGACCTCGGTCATCGTGCGCGCATCGCCAATCTTTTTTCCAATGGCATGCGTCTCGCGCGTCTCGACTTCGATCCGCTGCGCACGCGCTATCCGTATCTGCTGTTTCTCGATCAATCCGTGACCGAACGTGTGCTGACGGAGCACCTCGCCACGCTCGGCGTAACGGTCGAGCGCGGCGTTGAGCTGATGATGTTCGCGCAGGGTTCCGCCAGCATTCAGGTGACGTTGCGTCGCGCGGACGGCCATACCGAGACCCTGCGCCCGTCGTACGTGATCGCTGCTGACGGTGCGCATAGCACGATCCGTCACCGGCTCGGCTTGAGCTTTGCGGGCAAGACCTTCGAGCAGACGTTCCTGCTTGCCGATGTGCATGCCGAAACCGATTGGCCTGAAGACGAATTCCATATCTTCGCGTCAGGCGAGGGTCTCGTCGCGCTGTTTCCGATGGGCCATGGCCGTCATCGTCTGATTGCGGATCATCCGCTCGAACCGACCACGGTCCCGGAGTCGGCCACGCCTGCGGTGCTCGGTGAGCCGTCACTCAACCAGGTTTCACCGCCGTCGCTTGCTGAATGCGAGGCGCTGATCACCCGGCGTGTGCGGGAACGCGTCGACGTGTCGGAGCTCGCATGGTCGTCGTATTTCCATCTGAATAGCCGGATGGTGGAGAGGCTGCGCGTCGGCCGCATTTTCCTCGCGGGGGATGCGGCTCACGTGCACAGCCCGGCCGGCGCGCAAGGGATGAACACGGGCATTCAGGAAGCGTTCAACCTCGGCTGGAAGCTCGCGCGCGTTTTGAAAGGCGCGGCGCCTGACCGTCTGCTCGATACGTACCACAATGAACGGCATCCGATCGAGCGCGACGTGCTGCGGCAAACCGGCTTCATCACGCAGATGGCCGAGGCCGATCATGGACCGTTGAAGCTGCTACGCGAGCGCGTGATGCCGGTGCTGGCCGCACTCGGTCCGCTGCGCGATGCTGCGCGCATGACCATCAGTGAGTTGTCGGTGCAGTATCGGCGCAGTCCGCTGACGCTCGAACGCTTGCTCGACGGCGGCCCGCGTGCCGGCGAGCGGGCGCCGGATGCGCTGGTACATGTGGTGGATGGGCCGCTTGGCCGCGCGCCGGGCGTCGGTTGCATTTTCGATCTGCACGATCCGGCGTTTTTCTCATTGTTCCTGCTGGTCCCGCCGCTGCCCGTCGACGAAACGCCGCTCGATCCCGCCGCCAAACATGCGCCTACGCCGGACCCGGAACTGGAGCGACTGGCTGCGGAAGTCGAAAGATTGTTGCCGGGCGCGGTACGCATCTGGCGCGTGACCGATACGACCGGCGAGGGCGCCCCGGCGCTGTCCGAATCCTATGGACGCACCAGGCCGTCGTTCTATCTGGTGCGGCCGGACGGCTACATCAGCGCACGCGGGCGCACGGGTTCCGATCTGCACGGCCTGCTGCGGCATTGCGAAGCGTGGTTCACCGAGGGCGGTGTGATACCGGAGCAGGCAGCACTGTGAGATCGCCGGTGGGGTTGCCAACTGAAATGGCCGTCTGGTGGGCGCGTGAGGTGACCGTGCGAGGCGACCCATGTGACATGGGCCGCCTTATGCACGGCAGATGCGGAGTGAACGAACCCGCCTAAACCGTAGATGCTGCAGCCGGCGTCAGCCCGTCACGATGCTTGACGAGCGCTTCCCTGACGATGCCCGACATCTCGATGCCGCTCACATCCGGCTCATCGAGCGCGGCCAGCAAAGCGCGCCGCATGCGCGGCTCCCAGAAGCGGCGGATATGATCGGCGATGCCGGCGAGCGCTTCTTCGCGGTCCGGCATCGAATCGAAAAAATCGCCGATCCGGTTCGCCATGTCGATCAGATTCTGATTGTCCATGACTCGCCTCACTTACCCGACGTTGCGTTGGCCAGCTCACGCTGCTTCAGCAGATCGAGCTGCTCCGTGTTGAAGCGCGAATAATCCTGCTGCCATTGCGACGGCTGTTCGACCGGCATCACCTGCACCGCGGTCACCTTGTACTCGGGACAGTTCGTCGCCCAGTCCGAGCTATCGGTGGTGATCACGTTCGCGCCCGATTCGGGGAAGTGGAACGTCGTGTAGACGACGCCTGGCTGCATCCGTTCGGTCACTTTCGCGCGCAACACGGTTTGTCCCGCGCGCGATTCGATGCCGACCCAATCGTCGGTCTTGATGCCGCGTTCTTCCGCGTCATGCGGATGCAGTTCCAGCCTGTCTTCGTCATGCCAGCGCGAATTCTCGGTGCGGCGTGTTTGCGCGCCGACGTTGTATTGCGACAGGATGCGGCCCGTAGTCAGCAGCAACGGGAATTTGCGCGTGACCTTCTCAGGCGTGGCGATAAATTTCGTAATCACGAACTTGCCCTTGCCGCGCACGAAGGTGTCGATATGCATGGTCGGCGTACCGTCGGGCGCGTCCTCGTTGCACGGCCATTGGATGCTGCCGAGCTCGTCGAGCTTCCTGTACGACACGCCGTGGAACGTCGGCGTGAGACCCGCGATCTCGTCCATGATCTGCGACGGATGCGCATAGTCCATGTCATAGCCGAGCGCGCGCGCGAGCATCACCGTGACTTCCCAGTCGGCGTAACCCGGCACTGGCGGCATCACCTTGCGCACGCGCGAGATGCGGCGCTCCGCGTTGGTGAAGGTGCCGTCCTTTTCGAGGAACGACGAACCGGGCAGCAGCACATGCGCGTACTTCGCGGTCTCGTTGAGGAAAATGTCCTGCACGACGATGCATTCCATCGACGACAGCGCCGCCGACACGTGATGCGTGTTCGGATCGGACTGCACGATATCTTCGCCCTGGCAGTACAGGCCCTTGAACGTGCCGTGCACGGCGGCGTCGAACATGTTCGGGATGCGCAGGCCCGGTTCGGGCTGTAGCGTCACGTTCCATGCTTCTTCGAACAGCGCGCGCGTGATCGAATCGCTGATATGGCGATAGCCCGGCAGTTCGTGCGGGAACGAGCCCATGTCGCACGACCCCTGCACGTTGTTCTGACCGCGCAGCGGATTCACGCCGACGCCTTCGCGGCCGATGTTGCCGGTGGCCATCGCCAGATTCGCGATGCCCATCACCATCGTCGAGCCTTGCGCGTGTTCGGTGACGCCGAGGCCGTAGTAGATCGCAGCGTTGCCGCCGGTGGCGTAGATGCGTGCAGCTTCGCGGATGGAGGCGGCGGGCACGCCGGTGAGTTCCTCCGTCGCTTCCGGCGCATTCTCGGGCAGGGCGACGAACGCACGCCATTGCTCGAACGCGCGCGTTTCGCAGCGCTCGGCGATGAACGCTTCGTTCAACAGCCCTTCGGTCACGATCACGTGCGCGAGCGCATTGACCACCGCCACATTGGTGCCGGGACGCAATTGCAAATGATGCGACGCCTTCACGTGCGGCGTATCAACGATATCGATGCGGCGCGGATCGACGACGATCAGCTTCGCGCCTTCACGGATGCGGCGCTTCATCCGCGAACCGAACACCGGGTGGCCGTCGGTCGGATTCGCGCCGATCACCATGATCACGTCCGCCTTGTCGACCGAGGCGAACGTCTGGGTGCCGGCGGATTCGCCGAGCGTGGTCTTCAGGCCGTAGCCGGTCGGCGAGTGGCACACGCGCGCGCAGGTGTCGACGTTGTTGTTGCCGAACGCGGCGCGCACGAGCTTCTGCACCAGATACGTTTCTTCGTTCGTGCAGCGCGACGATGTAATGCCGCCGATCGAATCGCGGCCATACTTCGCCTGAATGCGGCGGAATTCTGACGCCGCGTAACTGAGTGCTTCTTCCCAGCTGACTTCGCGCCACGGATCGGTGATCTTCGCGCGGATCATCGGCTTGGTGATGCGATCCTTGTGCGTTGCGTAGCCCCATGCGAAGCGGCCCTTCACGCACGCGTGACCTTCGTTCGCCTGGCCGTTCTTGTGCGGCACCATCCGCACGACCTCGCTACCCTTCATCTCGGCTTTGAACGAGCAGCCGACGCCGCAATACGCGCACGTCGTCACGATTGAATGCTCAGCCTGGCCGAGCATGATGACGGTCTTTTCCTGCAAGGTCGCGGTCGGGCACGCGGCGACGCAGGCGCCGCACGACACGCACTCCGATTCCATGAACGGCTTGTTTTCGCTCGCAGCGACGCGCGATTCGAAACCACGTCCGGCGATCGTCAGCGCGAACGTGCCTTGCGTTTCTTCGCACGCACGTACGCAGCGATTGCAGACGATGCACTTCGACGGGTCGTACGTGAAGTACGGATTCGATTCGTCCTTCTTGTCCTTCAGATGGTTTGCGCCGTCGAAGCCGTAGCGCACTTCGCGCAGGCCGGTGACGCCTGCCATGTCCTGCAATTCGCAGTCGCCGTTGGCGGGGCAGGTCAGGCAGTCGAGCGGGTGATCGGAGATGTACAACTCCATCACGTTACGGCGCAGCGACTGCAGACGATCGGTTTGCGTGCGCACTTTCATACCGGCTTCGACGGGCGTCGTGCACGAAGCGGGGTAGCCGCGCTTGCCTTCGATCTCGACCAGACACAAACGGCATGAGCCGAACGGCTCGAGCGAATCGGTCGCGCAGAGTTTCGGCACGTTGACACCGGCTTCGGCGGCGGCGCGCATCACTGACGTGCCGGCCGGAACCGTCACCGCCTGTCCGTCGATTTCCAGTGTGACGTCGACATCGGCATGGCGCTCTGGTGTGCCGTAGTCGGTATCGTCGAAAAACGAATGAGGCGCACGTTGTTGCGCTTGGGCTTGCGATTTGCACGCGCAGTTGCCGGAGCCGCAGCCGCCGGCAGGGGAGTTGAGCATGTCGGACATGTGAGGCTCCTGGGTCAGGCCGCAGCCGCTTTGGGTGCGTGATCGAGACCGAAGTCTTCGGGGAAATGGTCGAGCGCGGACAGCACCGGGAATGGCGTCATGCCGCCCATCGCGCAGAGCGAACCGGACACCATCGTGTCGCACAGATCGCGCAGCAACTGCACTTGCCTCGTGGAGGTGTCGCCGTTGCGGATCCGTCCGATCACCTCGACGCCGCGCGTCGAGCCGATCCGGCACGGCGTGCATTTGCCGCACGATTCGAGTGCGCAGAAGTGCATCGCGTATTGCGCGAGTTCGGCGAGATTCGACGTGTCGTCGTGCACGACGATGCCGCCGTGGCCGACCACTGCGCCGACTGCTGCGTACGCCTCGTAGTCCAAGGGGATGTCCCACTGGCTTTCCGGCAGATAGGTGCCGAGCGGGCCACCGACCTGCACCGCGCGCGCGGGCCGGCCGCTTGCCGTGCCGCCACCGTAGTCGAATAGCAGTTCGCGTAGCGTGACGCCGAATGCCAGCTCGACCAGACCGCCTTGCTTCACATTGCCCGCGAGCTGGAACGGCAGCGTGCCGCGCGAACGGCCCATGCCAAAGTCTGCGTAGAACGCCGCACCGCGCGCGAAGATGATCGGCACCGTCGCGAGCGTGATGACGTTGTTGATCACCGTCGGCTGGCCGTAGAGGCCGACCAACGCCGGTACCGGCGGCTTCGCGCGCACGATGCCGCGTTTGCCTTCGAGCGATTCGAGCAGCGCGGTTTCCTCGCCACAGACGTAAGCGCCCGCGCCCTTCGCCACGAACAGGTCGAAGCGATGCGCCGCCGAGCCGAGCACGCTGTCGCCGAGCCAGCCGGCGGCGCGCGCTTTGGCGATTGCGGCTTCGAGCGTCGCAATCGAGTGCGGATATTCGCTGCGCACGTAGATATAGCCGACCGTCGCGCCGGTCACGACGCCCGCGATGATCATCCCTTCGATCAGCACGTACGGGTCGCTTTCCATCACCAGACGGTCGGAGAAAGTGCCGGAGTCGCCTTCGTCCGCATTGCAGACGATGTATTTCTGCGCCGCTTTGGCGCCGCGTACCGTGCGCCATTTGATGCCGGCGGGGAAGGCTGCGCCGCCGCGGCCGCGCAGGCCAGATTCGATCAGCGCTTCACAGGCGGCGTCGCCGTCTGTTTGCAGCGCGTTACGCAAGCCTTCGAGGCCGCCGTGGGCGACGTAGTCGTCGACGGAAAGCGGATCGGTGATGCCGATGCGTGCGAAGGTCAGGCGCTGCTGCTTCTTCAGATACGGTATGTCATCGACCACGCCGACACGGCGCGCGTGCTCGCCGCCTTCGATAAAGCCGGCGTCGAACAGCGCTGCAACGTCGCTCTCTTCGACGTTCGCATAGCCGATGCGGCCGTCAGCCGTCGCCACTTCGATGAGCGGCTCGAGCCATAGCAGGCCGCGCGAACCGTTGCGAACCAGTTCGATTGCAATACCGCGGCGTGCGGCTTCAGCTTCGATCGCTTGAGCGAGTGCATCCGCGCCAAGCGCCAATGCTGATGAATCACGGGGAACATAGATGCGCGTCATGCTGCGACCTCCACGCATTTGCTGGCGGCTGCGAACAACGCGTCGAACTTTTGCGGCGTGACCCTGGCGTGCAAGGTACCGTTGAGCATCATCGCCGGGGAGAGGGCGCATTGGCCGAGGCAATACACCGATTCCAGTTCGACCGTCGCGCCATGCCGATGCTCCGCATCAAACCGGCAGCCGGTGTGCGCCTCGACATGCTGGGCGAGCGCCTCGGTGCCCATGCTGCGGCATGCTTCGGCGCGGCACAGTTGCACCGTGACGGGCGCCGCGGGCTGCGTGCGGAAGTGGTGGTAGTAGGTGATGACGCCGTGTACTTCCGCGCGCGACAGGTTCATGGCACGCGCGAGAGGCGCCACCGTGTCGGGCGGCACGTAGCCGAGTTCGTCCTGAATGGCGTGCAGTACCGCTAGCAGCGACATGCCCGGCTGCGCGTGACGTTGCACGAGCTGGTCCGGCGCGATGGCGGTGGAATCGTCCAAGTGGGGGCTCCTCCAAAGTCATATATGCACTTGTAATTCATAATACGTGCACTTATGCTTCGTATATTCGATATGGGATAGCTGAACAATAGGCGGGTGATACGCCTCGTGCAATAGGAAGCAGTTGAGCATATATGATCAGAATCGAGTGTCAGGCGCAGCTGGTTGTGAAAGGCCCGGATGGCCGCGAGGCCAGCCTGTCGGACGTGGTGCCGCTGCTTGCGCTAGTGGATGAATCCGGCAGCATCGCGCAGGCAGCGACGCTTAAGGGTTTGTCCTACCGTCACGCGTGGGGTTTGTTGCGCAGCATTGAGGAGCGGTTGGGTGGTCCGCTGATCGCGAAGGAGCGTGGGCGCGGCTCGGTGCTGTCCGAACTCGGGCAGGCCGTGTTGCGCGCGCAGCGTCTGTGTGGCGAGCGGCTCGACGGCAACATGCAGGCGCTCGCGAGCGAAGTCGCCAGTGAACTGAACCGCTGGCTCGCGCCACGCTCCGACGACGTGCGGATCCACGCGTCGCACGGTTACGCCGTGGCGGCGCTGGTCACGGCGCTGGTCGCGAACGATCTGCCGGTCGATATCAAATACCGCGACAGCGCGGACGCGGTGAGCGCGCTCGCCCGCGGCGAATGTGATCTGGCCGGCTTCCACCTGCCGCTAGGCGAGTTCCGCGCGGCATGCGCCGATACGTATCGGCGTTGGCTCGATCCGCAGCGTCACGTGCTCGTGCATCTGACGCGGCGCAAGCAGGGCCTCTTTCTCGGTAAGGGCAATCCAAAGCGAATCGACGGCTTGAGCGACCTGGCGCGCGACGACATTCGCTTTGTCAATCGTCAACCCGGTTCCGGCACACGTATGTTGCTCGATCTCGCGCTACGAAAAATCGGGGTCGATCCCGACCGGGTCAACGGTTATGCGTCGACGGAACTCACGCATTCGGCGATTGCGGCGTTTGTGGCGAGCGGCATGGCGGATGTGGGTTTCGGCGTTGAGCCGGCGGCGCATCACTTCGGGCTCGACTTCATTCCGATCGTCGACGAAGACTATTACTTCGCCTGCGACCGCGCCCGGCTGGAGCGCACGCCGCTCGCCACGGTGATCGGCTTGCTGCGCGGCGCGGCGTTTCGGCAGAGCGTCGATCAACTCGAGGGTTACGATCCGCGCGACTGCGGCAAGCTGCTCGACCTCGATGTGGGGCTTGGCCCAACTACGCTGTAAGCGACTGTAAGCAAAATGGTGCCGTCGCCGCTGCGTGAGGCGTTTGTTTGGGATAATCTCTAACCTTCCGCTTACGCCTTAACCGCGCGCTGTGCCGCGCTGAATCGATATGAAAGTTCTTCTTCACGTATGTGCTGCGGCAGCAACGGCTGGTGTGCTTCTCGCCACTGGGTCGGTGGCTTTCGCGCAGAATTCCCCGGGCGTGCCGGGCGGTATCTTGCAAGATCAGTTCCGTCTTGCCGAACATCCGCAGATGCCGTTTGCGGCGTCGGCGCCCTCGGACAAATACCAGTCCGACAAAAAGTCGTCCATGCGCAAGCGCGGCGACAACGGCGATCCGAACGGTTGTAATTTGCAGTGTCCTAAAGACGAGTAAGCGCGAGTCAGCGTTTTCGGGTTTCGCCTTTGTGTTCGGCTTTTGTGTTCCGCTTATTTGTTCGTTTGAAACGCCGGCTTGCAGCCGGCGTTTCTCGTTGATGTGCGTGGGTACGCGTGGGTGCGTTTGATCAAGCCTCTCGGCTCCGGCCCCGTCGCTCAGCGGCTATCGGTTAAGGCTTTGCCGCGTGCCACATGTCCTTGAAGCCATCTCCCTTCATGTCTCCCGCCTGCTTGTCCGCCGCGTAGCGATACAGCGGATGGCCTTTGTACGCCCATTGCTGTTTGCCGTCGGCGGAAGGGATGACCGTCCAGTCGCCTGACGGCTTGTCGGACGGGCTCGCCATGGCCGCTGGCCAATTGCTCATGCAGCCGCCGGTGCACGCGCTCACGCCGGGCGTGGTGTCCTTGTCAAAGGTATAGAGCGTCATACCGTCCGCAGTGACGAAGCGGCCACCGACGATCTTCGGGGCTTCGGCAAAAGCGGCCTGTTGCAGTGCGAGGAGAGTCAGCGTGGAGAGGCAGAAGAGTGTCTTGCGCATGATGTCGGCTCCTGATCTTGGTATTGGTCTCGCGCGGAACGCGGTGTACGGATGTGCGTGGGGAATGAACGATTGAAGGGATGCGTTTATTCCCTCGGCTTCGCGCGGAAGCCCAAAGCGACACACCCGGACGGGTCGCAACGGCGCACGGTTTTAGATCCAGCTTTCCTGATTGGGTCAGCGAACACGGCTATGCGCGAGACCTTGCCGAACGTGCGCTCGCGCATACGGTCGCCAACAAGGTTGATGCGGCCTACCATCGGACTGAGCTGCTCGAACAGCGACGGCCGCTGATGGAAGCGTGGGCGAAGCACGTGTGCAACCAGTGACGGTTGCCCGAAACAGCAGGCGGCGCGGCAATTTGATCAGCGCGCTGCCCACACCCCATATTGACAACACTAGCGCGAAGATCATCAACTACGCCTAGCTTGCCCCGTGCGCTCTCGCTTTATGGCATCTTCGACCTCACTCCATACATCGGCAAGTCGGAGTCGATAGTACAGGACGCTCGCCTCGTAGCTAATCCTGCGAATGAGCGATCTCTCTTTGGATGACAGTAAAGAGTTTATCTGGCTTACAACCCAAGCCGAATCAGCCAGCCCAGACCGCCGGAGCAGGCGTCAACATATTGGGGCCACAGACGGGGGCAACCTCTCGAAAAAATATTTCCTTTAAGACATTCATCGGAAAGCGACTGATTTGAGCGGCTTCGCGGTCATGGTCTATTTCGTTGTCTACGAAAAACTCCGACATGACAACCCATATGAATTCTTGCTCAGCTTTTCCTACCGGATTTTCCATGCCTGAAATTCCCTTACCTCATCCATATAGACGTCGTAAGCAGCGCCAGTAATCGTTGCTCCTGCCGTCGACCCGATGATTAGAACGGCGATAGCACAGAACGGCGCTCCCGGTCCACAAACAGAGGACACAGCCAGGGCCGCCAAAGCACCTCCTATCATGCCACCCTCAATAACCGTCCCTTGCCTTGCTGCTTCACCGACCTTATCGTCTGCCGTCACAATTTCGTATCCGGCAAGCGCCGCCGTTACCAAAATGCCGACCTTGCCCGCAACCCTTAGCCTGGCGGTTTTTGCAGTTATTTTTACGTTGTTTCGCCCAGCAGCCTCGATGACTGCGTAATACGCTCGATCCCTTTCAGCATCGGTCAGGCTGCGAAAGGGCTTAGAAAAGAGTCTGTCCGACTATCTGTCCAAAAGGGTTTCTAAATGAAGTCCCTGCGCCTTCTTCACCTGCGCAAATGGCAACGCTTGAGGCGAAGTTATTTTTCGCGTCTCCTCCATGATTTGATTTCGCATGGTTTGACAAAACGAGGCACCGTCTGCAACGGACATCCTTCCTGAATCAACTTCTTCTTGGACCATTTTGCTCACCCGACGGATGCCATCCGCATAACGGGCACGAACACTCGCATCGCTGATTGCATTGCTAGAAAAATATAGTCCTGCGGCCTCGAATGAATCTCGGGCAGATTGGAGAATGTTGCTGTTTAGGGAATGCTCTTGCTTTGTCTGATATGGCCCGCTGTACACCGTGTTTGAATTCGTTTGGTTGTCCGGCATTGTTCACCCCATGATTGCGACAGAAGAGCATCGGTTACCGCAGCATAGCTCCCGGAACTGCCACCAAGCAGCAATTCGACTCGGCTGCATGCGTTGCCCTCTATCCGATCAAAACGAACCGTGTTGTCCGAGTCAAAAACTCCGTACTCCACAGAACCATCCGCAAAATACGCGGCGCAACGCAAGCCCTCACAACTGACGGATTCACGCAATACAAACTTGATCCAGTGACCGGAGTCGCTTGTAACAAGAGCAGAATTATTGCCCACGCTGCTTGCACCCGCCGAGCCGTGGTTCGAGGTGAGAAAGTATCCCGGATTGCTGCCAACGATTACCCGGTTCTTTCCGCACGGGCAGAGTACCGAATCACCGTCAACAACAACGTTGCGCCCCTTGTCTGAGATTCCCTTGCCCGTTCCGAATATCCTATGGGTCCCCTTGCAGTTGCCGCACGTCGCCACGTCACCATCCAGCGCGAGCTTTTTGCCGTGATCGGCATACCCGGTTGAGGAACCCATGACACGACCGCCCGTGGTCGTCCGGTCATCGTCCCGTACCGTAGCCTTACGCATGGTTAGGCCCTCTGTCCGTGTCGCCCATATATGCCAGAGCATGCCCCTGCACATAGACCCCGCTCGTTGTTCGACTCACACGCCCACCGCACGGCGTGCGCGCACCAATGGTCGCAAACAGATACGTCGTTGCTTCTTGTTGCTTATCTGACATTTCCGGTTTTCCGTTTTGAATGAATCGTCGCAGGCAACGTCTCGTGCGAGCGCGCCTCCTGCGCCCTAGGGTTTGCGCAACAGCCGGATATACAAACCCAAAGTCAATCATCCGCAAAGCCGGGGTGGAGGGATATCAGACAAGTTCGAAAGGCGGGACGGCTACTCGAACGGCATCCGTTTTTTGATGCGGCGCAACCGCCGCTGCTGCCGTTTTTCCGCGCGCAAGATTGCCGCCTCATCGCATGAACGTAGCTTCACGAAGTGGTTAACCTACGCTTGCGGACGTATTCCAGCCCCCCGGTTCCTGCCGGTGTTCTAGCGCCGCGCAACTGGCTGCAGCCCGCTTTGATTAACTATCAAAGAATCAAACGAACGGAAACGCCGAGGAATAAGCGCTTTTCCTTTCCCGCGAACCGGTATTTGAAGCGCCACCACTGGCTCTCGCTAGGGACAACTTCCAGGTACAGGCCGCCACCGTCGAACGACCGAACGGGTTTATTAGCAGGCGTCGCAGTGCGGATTGCGGGATCGATGAGGGGCATCGAGGGCAACTCCGAGAAGGGGTACGTTCGTTGCCTCCCCAAAAATGCCCCCGGATGTCAATTGGAGAAGGTGGGCGAAGCTGGCAACAAAAAACCCCGAGAGCCTTACGCTATCGGGGTTCTTGGTAAAACTTTGCTGCCACTTGCAAGGTGTTTGGTGGAGGCGGCGGGAATCGAACCCGCGTCCAGAAGCACTCTACGACTAGTTCTACATACTTAGTTCTGTCATTTGATTTAACCACCACGACGCGGACGAACACGCTGCGTGACGGCGATTCACTAGGTTTTCGACCCGGGCGTCGTGACGCCGCCAAGGCTTAACTGACGTATATGACCTCTGTCGGTATTGCTACCGGTCTTGCGACTCTAGCCCGTCAGTGAACTAGGCAGAGGACGGCGGCCCTTAGGCTGCCAGTGCGAACGTTTCGTCGTTTGCAGTTACGTTTTTCCCATTGATTAACGAGGTGACGGGTCCTCGGTATGCCCTAGCCGCTTCGCAACCCCTGTCGAAACCAGGTCGCCCCCACGGTTCGTTGCCCCAAATGTCTGGGCCAGCGTAGATTTTACAATAGTTTGACGGCCGCGTCCTGGCTGATTGCCTTGTTGCCTTGCCGTCCCGCTGCATTGCTGCACGGCCGCGGCGAAGCGGCAACAAGCCACATAGCGTTGCGTGCGCCGTGTTCGCTGTATGCGCTTAGCCGCTCAACCGCTCAACCGATATCGCGCAGCAGCTGCAGCAATTCAGCGGGTGAGTGCACGACATGCTGCGCGTGCCATTTCGTCGGCGGAATGTCGTTGCCGCAGTAGCCGTAGGCGGCCGCAATGGTCTTCATGCCGGCCGCGAAACCCGCCTGCACATCGCGCAGGTCGTCGCCGACGTAGACAATGCGCTCCGGCACCACATCCAGCTCGCGCGCGGCGTGCAGCAAGGGCGCAGGGTGCGGTTTCGAATGCGGGGTCGTGTCGCCGCTCACCACGCAGCCCGCGCGCTCTTCGAGGCCGAGTTGCGCGATCAGCGGCTCGGTGAGCCTTGCCGCCTTGTTCGTCACGATGCCCCAGCGCACACCTCGTGCGTCGAGATCGTCGAGCAATGCGGGGATGCCGGGAAACAGCACGGTCTCGATGCACAAGTCCGCTTCGTAGTTGGCGAGAAACTCCGCGCGCATCGACGCGAACTCGTGATCCTCAGGGCCGATGCCGAAGGCCCCGCCGATCAGCCCGCGCGCGCCCGCGGACGCGAGTGGCCGCAGGTTTTCGAGCGGCACCATCTCGAGGCTGCGATCATGGCGCATTTTGTTGACGGCGGCCGCCAGGTCAGGCGCGGTGTCGGCCAGCGTGCCGTCGAGGTCGAACAGGACAGCCGTGCAAAGACCGAGTGCATTGTCGTTGTCTTCGCGTTGGGGCAGGGGCGTGGGATCGCTCATTGATTGGATTGAGTCCGGGCAGCTCGGGGGCGGATCAGACGTCGCGGCGGCAGGCGAGCATGTAGTTCACGCTCGAGTCGGCGGACAGCGTGAAATGCTTGCTGAGCGGGTTATAAACGATACCTTTGATGTCGGTCGTGCGCAGGCCGGCGGCGCGCACGAAGCTCGCCAACTCCGACGGACGGATGAAGCGCGCGTAATCGTGCGTGCCCTTGGGCAGCATCCGCGCGATATATTCGGCGCCGATCACCGCGAACAGATACGACTTCACATTGCGGTTTAGTGTGGAGAAAAACACCCAGCCGCCTGGTTTCACCAGCGTCTTGCATGCCTCGACGATCGCGGCCGGTTCGGGCACGTGCTCGAGCATTTCCATGCAGGTGACGGCGTCGTAAGTGCCCGGTTCGCGGGCGGCGAGTGCTTCAGCGGCGATTTCTTCGTAATTGACGGTTACACCGCTTTCAAGGCTGTGAAGATCCGCCACACCGAGTGCCTGGGTCGACAGGTCGATTCCCTTCACGTGCGCCCCCAATCCTGCCATCGACTCCGACAGAATGCCGCCGCCGCAGCCGATATCCAGCACGGTTTTACCGGCGAGATGCGCGTGCGCGTCGATCCAGCTCAGGCGAATCGGATTGAGTTCATGCAGCGGTTTGAATTCGGCGTTCGGGTCCCACCAACGATGCGCGAGGTCGCTAAATTTCTGCAGTTCGTGGGGATCGGCGTTGGTCATGGCGGAAGCTGCCTCGATGAGAGCGTTGAGCGGGCGCTCGAGGATAAACCCTGAGTATATAGGCCGGGCGACGGGGCGGCAAAATGCCGCGCGGCGGCTGGCGCGTCTTATTCCGGCAGGTCGGGCGCGTACTCGGAGGAGAAGGCGAGCGGCGCCCGCACCTGCGGCATAAAAAAAGCCCCGCCGAAGCGGGGCTTTGATACTGCGGTAACTTGTAGCTTACTGCTTCGAAGTACCGACAACTTCGACTTCCACGCGACGATCCGGTGCGAGGCAAGCGACGAGTTGCTTGTGGTTCTTCTGGTTGCAACCGGTCGTGACCGGGTTGCGCTTGCCCTTGCCTTCCGTATAGATACGGTTGGATTCGATGCCCTTGCTCACGAGGTACGACTTCACAGCTTGAGCACGGCGCAGCGACAGGCGGTCGTTGTACTTGTCCGAACCGATACGGTCCGTGTAACCCGTTGCGACGATGACTTCCAGGTTCAGCGCGCCAACCTTCGATGCCAGATCGTCCAGCTTTTCCTTGCCAGCCGGCTTCAGGATAGCCTTGTCGAAGTCAAACAGAGCGTCAGCTTGATACGTAATCTTTTGGCTCGTAATAGCCGGTGCAGGTGCGACCGGAGCCGGCGGGGTCGGAGCCTGGGCAACCAGGGCGCCATCGCACTTAGCGTTGGCCGTTGCCGGCGTCCAGAATGCATCGCGCCAGCAAAGCTCGTTCGTGCCGTTCATCCACACGTATTCGCCGGTACCATTCACCCAGTTGTCGTTCGTAGCTTGTCGCGACGCCGGCACCGATTGCGCCATGGCGGATGCAGCCATAACTGCGGTAGCTGCAATGAACGCGAGCTTTGAAAGTTTATTCATATTTCTCCTCTCGAAATTGAGATTACCGCAGGTTTACTGCGAGCCTGTTGACGAAGACAAGTCATACATTGCTCGAAGTA
Source organism: Paraburkholderia solitsugae (assembly GCF_013177695.1). GTDB lineage: Bacteria > Pseudomonadota > Gammaproteobacteria > Burkholderiales > Burkholderiaceae > Paraburkholderia > Paraburkholderia solitsugae. Next base: position 23,784 of record NZ_WOEY01000141.1, read on the forward strand.
TAACATCGGTGTAGAACAAAAAACGTGCTGTGTAGACTTCGAGCAGTGTCTAACTCTTTGTGCGTTGGCATTTTGCCATATCGTTCCCTTCCAACGATAAAAAAATCTGCCCCCGATCAAATCGCCCTCCAATTGTGGTGCATGCGCAACAGAAGCAATCCGCTGAAGGCACCGCCAGTCATGGCTGAGCGGCGGATTGGCCCATGCACAAATCGAGCCTGCCCTGGTTGGATGATGGGGCGTTCAGGCGCCGTTCCCGATCGCCTGCTAATAGGTATACGTACCCCCGCCGGGGGCGGATGCGCGACATGTTAGAATCGCGTGATGCGTTGCGCCTGCAATGCTTACGCGAAGGCGCGGTTAAGTGAGCTTTACGCCGTCGCCTTGGCACGTAAAAGATACGGATAATGGATCAATTCGCCAAAGAGACTCTGCCAATCTCCCTAGAGGAGGAAATGCGCCGTTCGTATCTCGATTACGCGATGAGCGTGATCGTGGGGCGTGCGCTTCCCGATGTTCGCGATGGCCTGAAGCCGGTGCACCGGCGCGTGCTGTACGCGATGCACGAACTGAACAACGACTGGAACCGGGCTTACAAGAAGTCGGCGCGTATTGTCGGCGACGTAATCGGTAAATATCACCCGCACGGCGACACGGCTGTCTACGACACGATCGTCCGGATGGCGCAGAATTTCTCGCTGCGCTACATGCTGGTGGACGGTCAGGGCAACTTCGGTTCGGTCGACGGCGACAACGCCGCAGCGATGCGGTACACCGAAATCCGCATGGCAAAGATCGGCCACGAATTGCTGGCCGACATCGACAAGGAAACGGTCGACTTCACGCCGAACTATGACGGCAGCGAAAACGAACCGGCTATCCTGCCGGCGCGTATTCCCAATCTGCTGATCAATGGCTCGTCCGGTATCGCGGTCGGTATGGCGACCAACATCCCGCCGCACAACCTCAACGAGGTTGTCGACGCTTGTCAGCATCTGCTGAAAAACCCGGAAGCCACGATCGACGAGCTGATCGAGATCATCCCGGCGCCTGACTTCCCGACCGCCGGCATCATCTATGGCGTGGCCGGCGTGCGCGACGGCTATCGCACCGGCCGCGGCCGCGTGGTGATGCGCGCGCTCACGCACTTCGAGGAAATCGACCGCGGTCAGCGCATGTCGATCATCGTCGACGAGTTGCCGTACCAGGTAAACAAGCGCTCACTTCTGGAGCGTATCGCCGAGCTGGTCAACGAGAAGAAGCTCGAAGGCATCTCCGACATCCGCGACGAATCCGACAAGAGCGGCATGCGCGTCGTGATCGAGCTGAAGCGTGGTGAAGTGCCGGAAGTGGTGCTCAACAATCTGTATAAGGCGACCCAGCTTCAGGACACCTTCGGCATGAACATGGTCGCGCTGGTCGACGGCCAGCCGAAACTGCTGAACCTGAAGGAAATGCTGGCGTGCTTCCTGTCGCATCGCCGGGAAGTGCTGACGCGGCGCACTGTATACGAACTGCGCAAGGCCCGCGAACGGGGTCACGTGCTCGAAGGCCTGGCGGTGGCGCTCGCCAACATCGACGAGTTCATCGCGATCATCAAGGCCGCGCCGACTCCGCCGATCGCCAAGCAGGAATTGATGGCGCGTCCGTGGGATTCGTCGCTGGTGCGCGAAATGTTGTCGCGTGCCGAGACGGAAAACGCGTCGGCCGGTGGTCGTGAGGCGTATCGCCCTGACGGTTTGAATCCGTCCTTCGGTATGCAGTCCGACGGTCTTTACCGCTTGTCCGACACCCAGGCTCAGGAAATCTTGCAGATGCGTCTGCAACGCCTGACGGGTCTGGAGCAGGACAAGATCATCGGCGAGTACCGCGAAGTGATGGCGCAAATCGCCGACCTGCTGGACATTCTGGCTCGCCCGGAACGCATTACGGCGATCATCGTCGACGAGCTCACGTCGATCAAAGCCGAATTCGGCGACGCGCGCCGCTCGAAGATCGAGCTGAACGCAACCGAACTGAACACCGAAGACCTGATCACACCGCAAGAGATGGTCGTGACCATGTCGCACGCGGGCTATGTGAAATCGCAGCCGCTGTCCGAATATAGCGCGCAGAAGCGGGGTGGTCGCGGCAAACAGGCCACGGCGATGAAAGAAGACGACTGGATCGACACGCTGTTCATCGCGAACACGCACGATCACATTCTGTGCTTCTCGAATCGTGGTCGCGTGTACAGCGTGAAGGTCTACGAAGTGCCGCAAGGTTCGCGGAACTCACGCGGCCGTCCGATCGTCAATATCTTCCCGCTTCAGGACGGCGAAAAGATTACGGTTGTCTTGCCGGTGAAGGAATTCTCGGCTGACAAATTCGTCTTTATGGGCACCGCGTTAGGAACCGTAAAAAAGACGCCGTTGGAAGCCTTTGGCCGCGTGTTGCGCAAGGGTATTATTGCGGTCGGCCTGGATGACGGCGACTACCTGATCGGCGCCGCCATTACGGACGGCCAGCATGACGTGATGCTGTTCTCGGATTCGGGCAAGGCAGTGCGCTTCGACGAGAACGACGTCCGTCCGATGGGGCGCGAGGCGCGCGGTGTGCGCGGCATGCAGCTCGAAGACGGCCAGAGCGTGATTGCGTTGCTGGTGGCCGGCGACGAGCAGCAGTCGGTGCTGACCGCAACCGAAAACGGTTACGGCAAGCGCACGCTGATCACCGAGTACACGCGTCACGGGCGCGGCACGAAGGGGATGATCGCGATCCAGACGTCGGAGCGTAACGGCAAGGTCGTTGCTGCCACGCTGGTGGATCAGGAAGCGCAGATCATGCTGATCACCAATACGGGCGTGCTGATTCGTACGCGCGTATCGGAAATTCGAGAAATGGGGCGTGCAACCCAAGGTGTTACACTCATCAGCCTTGACGAAGGGACCAAGCTTTCAGGTCTGCAACAGGTTGCTGAGGCGGAAGCGGATGGTGATGTGGAAGGCGACACCGAAGGTCCTGCCGAAGGCGACAACGGCGGTGAAGACGGTGGTGCGGCCTGATCCGCGTCGGTAACTTTCAGTCTCAGTTATTGGTTGAAAGCTGCGCCGGGAATAATGGCGTATCGGGCCGATACGCGCCCCGCGCAGCTTGCAGTTCAAGTTAATTTCTCTTAGGGAGTAATGATGCAAAAACGATTCAAACAACTGATGTTGCTGGCTGCTCTCGTGCCGACCTTTGCTATGGCTCAAGCGCTTCAGAGCCCGGCTCCGGCGGCTCCGGCTGCTGCCGCGGCACCGGTTGATCCGGCCAAGCAGGCTGCAATCAAGGACCTGCTGGACGCAATCGACGCACAGAAGCTGGTTGGCGCAATCGGCAATAGCGCGCAAATGCAAGCTAAGCAACTGGTTCCGGCCATCCTGTCGGACGCCCTGAGCGAAAACAAGACGATGACGGACAAGCAGAAGCAGGCTTCCGTCCCGACGCTGCAAAAGAATGCAGTGCCGAAGCTGGTTGACGGCGCAGGCCAGGTGTTTGCAACTGACTCCTTCCGTCAAGACGCTATGCAAGCTCAGTACGACGCTTACGCGAAGTACTACAGCACGTCGGAAATCAAGGATCTGACCGCGTTCTACAAGAGCCCGACCGGCCGCAAGTTCATCCAGGTGCAAGACCAGGTTGGCCGCGACGTCGTGAACGGCTTGATGCAAAAGTACATGCCGCAATCGATCAAGGCAACGCGTGACGAGGCCGACAAGGAAGTCGCTTCGGTCAAGCCGGCTAAGTAAGTTGACGAAGTTAGTCGGCTAACCTGGCCGACTAACCAAGCCAAAAGGTCGAAAGGCTGCGCTGACATCGCGCTAGCCGCCGCTCGGCAAGCTATACGGCGTGCCGGGTTTGGCGGGTTGGCGGTGACAATGCGATAATGGCCGTTTGCGCACACGCGCAGACGGCCATTTTCTTTTTGGGCGCGAAACTGGTGTCGAACACGTGTTGCCAAGCGCGCGTCGTCAAACTCGTGCTGTCGAGTTCGCGTCGCTAATTTTGCAGTGGCGGCCTTCGCGGCTGTCAACTTCGCCGATTTTTGCGCGATCTGTTCGTTTTTCGCGCCAGCTTCCAGGATCTCACGATGCGCGTCTTTAATTTCTCCGCCGGCCCCGCTGCCATGCCCGAAGAAGTGCTGCGTCATGCAGCCGACGAGATGCTCAATTGGCAGGGCAGTGGCATGAGCGTGATGGAAATGAGCCATCGCGGCAAAGAGTTCATGTCGATTCATGAGGAAGCGCTCGTCGATTTGCGCGATCTGCTCAATGTGCCGGCAAGCCACCGGATTCTGTTCCTGCAGGGCGGAGGGCTGGGTGAAAACGCGATCGTGCCGATGAATCTGATGGGCGCGAAAGCGCGCGCGGATTTCGTCGTGACCGGTTCATGGTCGCAGAAATCGTTCAAGGAAGCGCAAAAGTACGGCACGGCGCATCTTGCCGCGAGCGGGCAGACCGCCGAGGGCTTCACGCGGGCGCCGGCGCGCGCGGAATGGCAACTGTCGGACGATCCGGCGTACGTGCATCTGTGCACCAACGAGACCATTCACGGTGTCGAGACGTTCGAGATTCCCGATCTCGGCAATATTCCGCTGGTGGCCGACGCCTCGTCGCACATCCTGTCGCGTCCGATGGACATTGCCAAATACGGCGTGCTGTTCGGCGGCGCGCAGAAGAACATCGGCATGGCGGGTGTGACCGTCGTGATCGTGCGCGAAGACATGCTGGATCGCGCGCAAGCGATCTGCCCGTCGGCGTTCGAATGGAAAACCGTCGCCGAAAACAATTCGATGTACAACACGCCGCCCACGTACGCGATTTACGTCGCGGGGCTGGTGTTCAAGTGGTTGAAGAAGCAGGGCGGCCTTGCCGCGATGGAAGCGCGTAACCTCGAAAAATCGAAGCTATTGTACGACGCGATCGATTCGAGCAGCTTCTATCTGAATAAGGTCGAGCGTGGCTCGCGTTCGCGGATGAACGTACCGTTTTTCCTCGCCGACGAGTCGCGCAACGAAGATTTCCTGGCCGGCGCGAAAGCGCGGGGAATGGTGCAGCTAAAGGGCCACAAGTCCGTCGGCGGCATGCGGGCGTCGATTTATAACGCCGTCCCGCTCGAGGGCGTCAAAGCGCTTGTCGAATACATGAAGGAATTCGAACAGCGCAGCGCCTGAGGTCGAGGCGCGCGCATCCTTTCCAGCAGTTACCCGGCAGGGCCGTATTCACGCATGGACGACGAACTCAATAACCGACTCAAACCCCTTCGCGAACGCATCGACGCGCTCGACGCGCAACTCATCGCGCTCCTCAATCAGCGCGCCGCGGTGGCGCTCGAAGTGGGCGAGGTCAAGAAGCATTTCAACGCGCCGGTGTTCCGCCCTGAGCGCGAGCAGCAGGTGATCGCACGCCTGCAGGATATGAGCGCGGGCCCGCTGGCCAGCGAGCATATCAGCGCGATCTGGCGCGAGATCATGGCCGCGAGCCGCGCGCTCGAAAAGACCATCAAGGCCGCGTATCTCGGTCCGGTCGGCACGTATAGCGAACAGGCCATGCATGAGTACTTCGGTCAGTCGATCGAAGGTCTGCCGTGCCCGTCGATCGACGAAGTATTTCGCTCGGTCGAAGCAGGTGCCGCCGAGTTCGGCGTTGTGCCGGTCGAAAATTCGACCGAAGGCGCAGTGTCGCGCACGCTCGATCTGCTGCTGCAAACCCAGCTCACGATTGGCGGCGAACTGGCCTTGCCGATTCACCACAATCTTCTGACGCTGAACGGCGGCCTCACCGGCGTGACGCGGGTGTGCGCGCACGCACAGGCGCTCGCCCAGTGCCAGCGCTGGCTCGCGACCAACGCGCCGCATCTCGAGCGGCAGGCGGTGTCGAGCAATGCCGAAGCCGCGCGCATGGCCGCGGAAGATCCGACTGTCGCTGCGATCGCCGGCGATCGCGCGGCGACGCATTACGGTTTGCAAGTCGCCTATGCCCTGATCCAGGACGATCCGCACAACCGCACGCGTTTCGTGATGATCGGCAAGGAGCGCACCGGCGTCAGCGGGCACGACCAGACGTCGTTGATCGTTTCGGTGGCGAACGAGCCGGGTGCCGTGTTCAAGCTGCTGGAGCCGTTGGCGCGCCATAGCGTATCGATGACCCGTTTCGAGTCGCGCCCGGCGCGCGTCGGCACGTGGGAGTACTACTTCTATATCGACGTCGAAGGCCATCGCGACGAGCCGGCGGTCGCTGCCGCGCTGACAGAACTCGGCCAGAAGGCCGCGTTCCTGAAGATTCTCGGCTCGTATCCGCGCGCCCGTTGATGTCGGCTCAGGCGCGCGCACGTCACTTGGGCGCGCCTGTCGCAGGTTCACTTACTACTAATTAGTCGTTCGGAGATTTTCATGACAACGTCCTTCGGTCCTTCCTATGTGCGCGCGATCGCGCCTTACATCGCCGGCAAGCCGATTTCGGAAGTGGCCCGCGAGTTTGGTCTCGACGAAGCGACCATCGTGAAGCTCGCGTCGAATGAAAATCCGCTCGGCATGCCGGAATCGGCGCAACGCGCCATGGCGCAAGCGGCCAGCGAACTCGGCCGCTATCCGGACGCGAACGCATTCGAACTGAAGGCAGCGCTGAGCGAGCGTTACGGCGTGCCGGCCGACTGGGTCACGCTCGGCAACGGCAGCAACGACATTCTCGAAATTGCCGCGCATGCGTTGGTCGAGAAGGGCCAGTCGATCGTCTACGCGCAATACTCGTTCGCGGTCTACGCGCTCGCCACGCAAGGCGTGGGCGCGCGTGCGATCGTCGTGCCGGCCGTCAAGTACGGCCACGACCTCGACGCGATGCTCGCCGCGATCACGGACGACACCCGCCTGCTCTTCGTCGCGAACCCGAACAACCCGACTGGCACGTTCATCGAAGGCGCCAAGCTCGAAGCGTTTCTCGACAAGGTGCCGCGTCACGTGGTCGTCGTGCTCGACGAGGCGTACACGGAATATCTGCCGGAAGAGAAGCGCTACGACTCGATCGCGTGGGTGCGCCGTTTTCCGAATCTGCTGGTGTCGCGCACGTTCTCGAAGGCGTTTGGTCTCGCCGGCTTGCGTGTCGGCTTTGCCATCGGGCAGCCTGAGTTGACCGATCTGCTGAACCGTCTGCGTCAGCCGTTCAACGTGAACACGCTGGCGCAAGCCGCGGCGATCGCGGCGCTGAACGACAAGGCGTTTCTGGACAGGAGCGCGGCCTTGAATGCGCAAGGCTATCGCCGCCTGACCGAAGCGTTCGACAAACTCGGCCTCGAATATGTGCCGTCGGACGGCAACTTCGTGCTGGTGCGCGTCGGCAGCGACGACGCAGCCGGCAACCGCGTCAACCTCGCGTTGCTTAAACAGGGCGTGATCGTTCGCCCGGTCGGCAACTACGGTTTGCCGCAATGGCTGCGCATCACGATCGGTCTGCCGGAAGAAAACGAAGCGTTCCTCGCGGCGCTCGAAAAGACGCTCGCTGCCGCGTAAGCGGTTGACCTTGACCCGCGCGCCTCACTTCATGAAAAGCGCGCTTTTTCTGTGACCGACGTGGCCGCTTTCTCTTTTAACAAGCTGGTGATTTTCGGTGTCGGCCTGATCGGCGGATCGCTCGCGCGCGCGTTGCGTGAGCGGGGCGAGCGGGGTGAGGCAGCAGGTGCGCGAACCGTGATTGGCGCAGGGCGTTCATCCGCGTCGACGGCGCGCGCGCTTGAGTTGGGCGTGATCGACGGATCCGCGGCGTTGAGCGACGACGCGGCGTTGCGCGCCGCGCTGTCCGGCGCGGATATCGTGTTGCTTGCCGCGCCGGTTGCGCAGACACAACCGCTGCTCGAACGCATTGCGCCGTTTCTCGACGCGGACACGATCGTCACCGATGCCGGCAGCACCAAGTCCGACGTGGTTGCTTCCGCTCGCGCGGCGCTCGGTGCGCGCATCGGCCAGTTCGTGCCGGGGCATCCGATTGCCGGCCGTGAGGCGAGCGGCCCGGATGCGGCGTTGCCCGACCTGTACGTCAACCGTAACGTCGTGTTGTGCCCGCTGCCGGAGAACGCGCCCGAAGCCGTCGAGCGTGTTGCCGCGATGTGGCGTGCTACCGGCGCCTGTGTGCGCGACATGACGCCCGAGCAGCATGACCGTGTGCTCGCCTCGGTCAGCCATTTGCCGCACGTTTTGTCTTTCGCGCTGGTCGAGCAGATTCTCAATTCGCCCGACGCCGCGTTGAAATTCTCATTCGCCGCCGGCGGTTTCCGTGACTTCACGCGCATCGCCGCGTCGAGCCCGGAAATGTGGCGCGACGTGTGCGTGGCGAATCGCGTTGCGTTGCTCAACGAACTGGATGCCTACACGGCGGTGCTCGCGCGTTTGCGCGCGGCGATCGACGCCGCCGACGGCGCCGCGCTCGAAGCCGTGTTCGCGCGCTCGCGCACCGCGCGTACCGAGTGGCAGGAACAGCGCATTAACGCGGCCGCCTTGGGCGACGCGTCGAAATAACCGGAACTGGACTCAATCATGGAATTCCTCGATCTCGGACCATTTTCTCGTGCGTCCGGCACGGTTCGTTTGCCCGGTTCGAAAAGCATTTCGAATCGTGTGCTGCTGCTCGCGGCGCTCGCCGAAGGCGAAACGACGATCACGAACCTGCTCGACTCCGACGACACCCGCGTGATGCTCGACGCGCTCGAAAAGCTCGGCGTGCGTTTGAAGCGCGAAGGCGACACCTGTGTCGTGACCGGCACGCGTGGCGCATTCACGGCGCGCACGGCCGATCTGTTCCTCGGCAACGCCGGCACGGCCGTGCGTCCGCTGGCCGCGGCGCTCGCGGTGAATGGCGGCAACTATCGTATTCACGGCGTGCCGCGTATGCACGAGCGGCCGATCGGCGATCTGGTCGACGGCTTGCGGCAGATCGGCGCGAAGATCGACTACGAAGAGAATGACGGCTATCCGCCGCTGCGGATTCGCCCGGCGCAGATTCTGGCCGACGCACCGATCCGCGTGCGCGGCGACGTCTCGAGCCAGTTCCTGACCTCGCTTCTGATGACGCTGCCGCTGCTGCGCACCGAAAGCGGCGTGACCACCGTGCAGGTGGACGGCGAACTGATCTCGAAGCCCTACATCGAGATCACGATCAAGCTGATGGAGCACTTCGGCATCAAGGTCGAGCGCAACGGCTGGCATCAGTTCGTCGTGCCGGCAGGACAGCGCTATCAATCGCCGGGCACCATCATGGTGGAAGGCGATGCGTCGTCGGCGTCGTATTTCCTCGCGGCCGGCGCGCTCGGCGGCGGCCCGCTGCGGGTGGAAGGCGTTGGCCGGGCCAGCATCCAGGGCGACGTCGGCTTTGCCGATGCGCTCATCAAGATGGGTGCAAACCTGCAGATGGGCGATGACTGGATCGAAGTGCGCGGCGTGGGCAACGACAACGGCAAGCTCGATCCGATCGACATGGACTTCAACCTTATTCCCGATGCCGCGATGACGATCGCCGTTGCTGCGCTGTTCGCGGACGGTACCAGCACGCTGCGCAACATTGCCAGTTGGCGCGTCAAAGAGACCGACCGGATCGCGGCGATGGCGACCGAGCTGCGCAAGGTCGGCGCGAAGGTGCAGGAGGGCGAGGATTTCCTCGTTGTCACGCCGCCTGAAAAGCTGATTCCGAACGCTGCGATCGATACCTACGACGATCACCGCATGGCGATGTGCTTCTCGCTCGTGAGCCTGGGCGGCGTGCCGATCCGGATCAACGACCCGAAATGCGTCGGCAAGACTTTCCCCGATTATTTCGAGCGCTTCACAGCGCTCGCTCAACCCTGATTCGTTCCCGAATCGACTGACGTGCGACTTTTTCGATGAAACCGATCCGTCCCTTTCACCAAACGCCCGTCATTACGATCGACGGCCCCAGCGCCTCTGGCAAAGGCACCGTGGCCGCGCTGGTTGCCGCGAATCTCGGCTTCCACTTGCTGGATAGCGGCGCGTTGTACCGGCTCGCCGCGCTGGCCAGCATGCGCTACAACATCGCGGCGGATGACGCCGACGCCCTTGTCAGCCTGATCGACGATCTGCACATCACCTTTCGCGAGGGGTTGGCGCAGCTCGACGGCAACGACGTATCGGCCGACATTCGCGCGGAGGAAGTCGGCAGCCGCGCCTCGGCAATTGCCGTGCACGCGCCCGTGCGAACCGCGCTGGTGGCCCGTCAGCGGGCTTTCCGTAAGGAACCGGGGCTGGTCGCCGACGGCCGCGACATGGGCACGGTGATCTTCCAGGACGCCATGTTGAAGGTGTTCATGACCGCCAGCGTCGAGGCCCGTGCGGCGCGCCGGCATAAGCAATTGATCCAAAAAGGATTTTCTGCTAATATAGAGGACTTGCTCCGGGATTTGCGTGAGCGCGACGAGCGTGACAGTCAGCGCGCGGCCGCGCCGCTCAAGCCCGCAGCGGATGCAAAGCTGCTTGATACCTCCGCATTATCCATCGACGAAGCGGTCGAACAGGTGGTGCAGTGGTATGAAGCATGGGTCCCGCATGCCTGATGTCCGGGCAGTGGGCGCAGTAGAAAAGAAGTGAGAAGCAACGTTGTCAGTAGGTGCTCCGCGTGTGTCGTGGAGCGTGTTTAAACCCCTTAACCCCGCGTGGCATTCGCATTCTTGCCGTTGTAGCTGACCGTCCGGCCAGCCGGGCACCGCGAGAACCATGCAAATTTTGATTTTTATGTCCGACCTGCAAACTTCCAACCCGAATACCGAATCTTTTGCGGCTCTGTTCGAAGAGTCGCTGACCAAGCAAGACATGCGCGCCGGCGAAGTGATCTCCGCCGAAGTCGTGCGTGTTGACCACAACTTCGTGGTCGTCAACGCTGGTCTCAAGTCCGAAGCCTACATCCCGCTCGAAGAGTTCCTGAACGACGCGGGCGAGGTAGAAGTGCAGGCGGGCGACTTCGTTTCCGTCGCGATCGACGCGCTGGAAAACGGCTATGGCGACACGATCCTGTCGCGCGACAAGGCGAAGCGCCTGGCTTCGTGGCTGTCGCTGGAAAAGGCTCTCGACAACAACGAACTCGTGACCGGCACGATCACGGGCAAGGTCAAGGGCGGCATGACCGTCATGGTCAACGGCATCCGCGCGTTCCTGCCGGGTTCGCTGGTTGACACGCGTCCGGTCAAGGACACGACCCCGTACGAAGGCAAGACGCTGGAATTCCGCGTCATCAAGCTCGACCGCAAGCGTAACAACGTCGTGCTGTCGCGCCGTGCTGTGATCGAAGCGACCCAAGGCGAAGAGCGCGCAAAGCTGCTCGAAACGCTGAAGGAAGGCGCGATCGTGGAAGGCGTGGTGAAGAACATCACCGATTACGGCGCATTCGTGGACCTCGGCGGTATCGACGGCCTGCTGCACATCACCGACATCGCATGGCGTCGTGTGCGTCACCCGAGCGAAGTGCTGTCGGTTGGCCAGGAAGTCACCGCGAAGATCCTCAAGTTCGATCAAGAGAAGAACCGCGTTTCGCTGGGTATCAAGCAACTGGGCGACGATCCGTGGGAAGGCATTTCCCGCCGTTACCCGTCGGGCACGCGCCTGTTCGGTAAGGTCACCAACATCACCGACTACGGCGCATTCGTCGAAGTGGAATCGGGCATCGAAGGCCTGGTTCACGTGTCGGAAATGGACTGGACGAACAAGAACGTTGCACCGTCGAAGGTTGTTCAGCTGGGCGACGAAGTCGAAGTCATGGTTCTCGAAATCGACGAAGACCGCCGCCGTATCAGCCTCGGCATGAAGCAATGCAAGCCGAACCCGTGGGACGACTTCAGCCGCAACTTCAAGAAGGGCGACAAGCTGCAAGGCGCAATCAAGTCGATCACCGACTTCGGCGTCTTCATCGGTCTGCCGGGCGGCATCGACGGTCTGGTTCACCTGTCGGACCTGTCGTGGAGCGAAACGGGCGAAGAAGCGGTTCGCAAGTACAAGAAGGGCGACGAAGTGGAAGCGATCGTTCTCGGCATCGACGTCGAGAAGGAACGCATTTCGCTGGGTATCAAGCAGCTCGAAGGCGACCCGTTCAGCAACTTCGTTGCCATGAACGACAAGGGTTCGATCGTCGACGGCGTGGTCAAGACGGTAGATGCGAAGGGTGCAGTGGTTCAGCTGTCGGCGGAAGTCGAAGGCTATCTGCGCGCTTCGGAACTGTCGCAAGACCGTGTGGAAGATGCTCGCAACGTGCTGAAGGACGGCGACAAGGTCAACGCGATGATCATCAACATCGATCGCAAGTCGCGTGGTATCAACCTGTCGATCAAGGCCAAGGATTCGGCTGAGCAACAGGAAGCGATCCGCGGCCTGGCTTCGTCGGATTCGAGCTCGGCTGCTACCGGCACGACGAACCTCGGCGCGCTGCTGAAGGCCAAGCTCGACGGTCAGAACCAGTAATTGAGGAACGCCCCCAAACCTGTCGTTTCGTGGCAGGCCCCCCTAGGGGGACAGAAAAACATGGGGGTGGCCCGGCGTTTTCTTGAGAGGTCTGCTGCAGTATGACCAAATCGGAATTGGTCGCCCAGCTGGCTACGCGATTTCCGCAGCTTGTACTTAAAGATGCGGATTTCGCGGTGAAGACGATGCTTGATGCGATGTCGGAGGCGCTTGCCAACGGTCATCGCATTGAAATTCGCGGCTTCGGCAGCTTCGGCCTTAATCGTCGTCCCTCCCGCGTCGGGCGTAATCCGAAGTCGGGCGAGAAGGTGCTGGTACCTGAGAAGTACGTACCGCATTTCAAGCCGGGCAAGGAATTGCGCGAGCGGGTAGACCGACGTTCGGGCGAGCCGCTGAAGGCCGACGAGCCGGATGACGACGACCTGTAAATGCTTCGCTGCGCGGTTTGCAGCATGGCATTGGTAGCGTCAGCGGCCAAAGCCAGACGGCAAAAGACCAGAAAAAGCGCCTTCGGGCGCTTTTTTTTCGTCCGCTTTTTCCTCCGTTACGCCCGGCACATTCCCCAATCGAACACACCTGCCCACGCATCCTTTTGCGGCAAGATAAACCTCGCGTAAGTCCGCTATCAGCCACTTCCTGCCCAGCCGCGAGGGCATCCATTACAATACGGGTCACTTCGGCGCGGGCAACACCGTGGCGCGACGCGTCATCAAGCCGGCGTCACCCCGCAACTGCCGTCAAGAGACCTATTCATGAAATTTATCGTCTGGCTGATCCGTGTGCTGGTGTTCGTGCTCCTGCTGGTGCTCGCGCTCTCCAATACGCAACCTGCTACGCTGAATTTCCTCGCTGGCTACGCGTGGTCGGCGCCTTTGATTCTGATCGGCCTCGCGTTCTTCGTGGTGGGGCTGCTGGCCGGGCTGGTATCGTCGATGCCGGCCATGGTGCGCCTGCGCATAGAGAATGGCCGGCTCAAGCGCGAGTTGCGTGTGGCGCGCGAAGCCCCCGTCGTGGTCGAACAACCGCCCATGCCGCCGCTGATCTAAGTTGTCTTCTGCCGCGCTTCTGAAGCGCGGCTTTCCGTTTCCGCTGTCCCGTACATTTGCATTAATCGCATGGATCTAGACTTCTGGTGGCTGCTTGTCATACCCGTCGCTTTTGCGTTCGGCTGGATGGCCGCACGCTACGACCTCAAGACGCTGCTGTCCGAAAGCGCCAACCTGCCGCGCTCGTACTTCCGCGGCCTGAATTTCCTGCTCAATGAGCAACCTGACCAGGCGATCGACGCGTTTATCGAAGTCGTCAAGCTCGACCCGGAAACGATCGAGTTGCACTTCGCGCTGGGTAATCTGTTCCGCCGCCGCGGTGAAACGGACCGCGCGATTCGCGTGCATCAGAACCTGCTGAGCCGTACCGATCTGCCTGTCACCGAGCGCGATCACGCGCTGTACGAACTGGGCCAGGATTTCCTGAAGGCCGGGTTGCTCGATCGCGCCGAAGAAACCTTCCGTTCTCTTGAAACTGGCAATTACGCGTTGGGTGCGCAGCGTGCGCTGCTAACCATCTACCAGATCGAGAAAGACTGGGTTAAATCGATCGACACCTCGCGCCATCTGGAAACGATGGGTGCCGAGTCGCTCGACAAGGAAATCGCACAGTTTCATTGCGAGCTCGCCCAGGAGGCGCTCCAGCAGAAAGATCCCGACGAGGCACGACGTCAGCTAGGCTTTGCATTAAAGGCGAACCCGACCAACGTACGCGCCACGATCCTGTTTGGCGACGTGGATGCGACGGCCGGTTCGCAAGAGGCGGCGATCGTCCAATGGCGGCGCGTCGAAGAACAGAATTCTGCTTATCTGCCGCTCGTCGCGGAAAAGCTGATGAAGGCCTATGAGGCACTCGGCCGCCCGCAGGATGGCGCTGATCTGCTCATCACGTGGGTGGACCGCTATCCGTCGAACGATCTGCTCGACGTGACCTATCAGCACATTGCGGCGGTACGCGGCCCCGACGCCGCGCATGCGCTGGCGCGCTCGCAGATGCAGAAGTCGCCGAATCTGGCGGGCATGACGCGTCTTCTTGAAGCCCAGGAAGCCGTCGCGGAAGAGCCGCGGAAGAGCGAGCTCGAACTGATGCGTACGCTGATCCGTCAGCGCACCAAAAATTTGCCACGGTATACGTGCCAGAATTGTGGTTTCAGGGCGCGGCTGTTCTACTGGCAGTGCCCGGGTTGCAGTGGTTGGGAAACCTATGCGCCGCGCCGCGTCGAACCGATCACGGCGTCGAACTGATCGTAAATGCAATCGTACAGCCGCGCCGCAACGACGGCGGCTCGTCAGGCGGACTAGGCCGGGCGGGATCATGACGGCCTTGTTCACTACGAGAAACCCTCACCGGATTCCTCTACCGGAAAGCGTATGAAAATCACCATTATCGGCACGGGCTACGTTGGCCTCGTCACTGGCGCGTGCCTCGCTGAAATCGGCCACGACGTCTTCTGTCTCGACGTTGATCCGCGCAAGATCGAAATCCTCAACAACGGCGGCGTGCCGATCCACGAGCCGGGTTTGCTCGAGATGATCGCCCGCACGCGCAAGGCGCGCCGCATCACGTTTTCGACGGATATCGAAGCCAGTGTGGCGCACGGCGAGGTGCAGTTCATCGCCGTTGGCACACCGCCCGACGAAGACGGCTCAGCCGATCTGCAATACGTGCTCGAAGCGGCGCGTAACATCGGCCGCACGATGAACGGCTTCAAGGTGATCGTCGACAAATCGACGGTGCCGGTCGGCACAGCGCAACGCGTGCGCGCGGTGATCGAAGAGGAACTGGCCAAACGCGGGCTCGCCAACAGCGAGCAGCACCGCTTCTCGGTAGTGTCCAATCCTGAGTTTCTGAAGGAAGGCGCCGCGGTCGACGACTTCATGCGCCCTGATCGCATCGTGCTCGGCAGCGACGAAGACGAAGCCGGCCTGCGGGCGCGCGAACTGATGAAGCGTCTGTACGCGCCGTTCAACCGCAATCACGAGCGCACGCTGTACATGGATGTGCGCTCGGCTGAGTTCACGAAATACGCAGCCAATGCGATGCTCGCCACACGTATCTCGTTCATGAACGAGATGTCGAATCTGGCGGACCGCGTTGGGGCGGATATCGAAGCGGTGCGCCGCGGCATCGGTTCGGACCCGCGTATCGGCTACCACTTCCTGTATGCCGGCGCTGGCTACGGCGGCTCGTGCTTCCCGAAGGACGTGCAGGCGCTGATCCGCGCCGCGAGCGAAAGCGGCCACAATCTGCGCATTCTCGAAGCGGTCGAGGAAGTGAACTACAAGCAGAAAGACGTACTGGTGCGCAAGATCACGGGCAAGCTCGGCGAAGATCTGAGTGGCCGCACGTTCGCCGTGTGGGGCCTCGCGTTCAAGCCGAATACCGACGATATGCGTGAGGCGCCGAGCCGCCGCGTGATCGCTGAGTTGCTGGCGCGTGGCGCCCACGTGCGCGCCTACGATCCGGTCGCGGTGGCCGAAGCGCGCCGCGTGTTCGCCCTGGATCTGCACGATGCACCGGATCAGCTCGCGCGTCTCACGTTCACGAGCACCCAGGACGAAACGCTCACCGGCGCGGACGCGCTGGTGGTCGTCACCGAATGGAAGGAATTCAAGAGCCCGGATTTCCTGCACCTGAAATCAGTGCTGAAGTCGCCGCTGATCTTCGACGGCCGCAATCTGTACGAGCCGGACGCGATGACCGAGCTCGGCATCGACTATCACTCGATCGGACGACCTTATGCCCAGCCCTCTGAATTTCCGGCCGATGTCGCCAGCCATGCCTGAGGCCGCTCAGTCCACACCCGCGCCCGCACTGACCGTGGTGCCGCGCGAACGTCTCGCTGCGGCGCGCGTGCTGGTGGTCGGCGACGTGATGCTCGACCGCTACTGGTTTGGCGACGTGAACCGTATTTCGCCGGAAGCGCCGGTGCCGGTCGTGCATGTGCAGCGTCAGGAAGACCGTCTCGGCGGCGCGGCGAACGTGGCGCGCAATGCGGTTGCGCTCGGCGCGCAAGCGGGTTTGCTGTGCGTGGTCGGCCATGACGAGCCCGGCGAGCGCATCGTGCAACTGCTCGCCGAAAGCGGTGTAGCGCCGCATCTGGAACGCGATCCGGATTTGCTCACGACGATCAAACTGCGCGTGCTGTCGCGTCAGCAACAGTTGCTGCGCGTCGACTTCGAAAACTCGCCGGCGCACGAAGTGCTGCTCGCGGGCCTCGCGCGTTTCGACGACCTGCTGCCGTCGCACGACGTGATCCTGATGTCCGATTACGCGAAGGGTGGTCTCACGCACGTCACGCAGATGATCGCGAAGGCGCATGCGGCGGGCAAACCCGTGCTGGTCGATCCGAAGGGCGACGACTGGGAGCGCTATCGCGGCGCCACGCTGATCACGCCGAATCGCGCCGAGTTGCGCGAGGTGGTCGGACAGTGGAAGTCTGAAGAAGATCTGATTGCGCGTGTGACTAAACTGCGTGCCGATCTCGAGTTCAAGGCGTTGCTGTTGACGCGTTCGGAAGAGGGCATGACGCTCTTCTCCGACGACGGCATCCTGCACGCTTCGGCCGTTGCACGCGAAGTGTATGATGTATCGGGCGCGGGCGACACGGTGATCGCCACGCTCGCCGCCATGCTCGGCGCGGGTCTTACGCTGGTCGAGGCGGTCGGGCTCGCGAATCGCGCGGCTGGCATCGTGGTCGGCAAACTCGGCACCGCTACCGTTAACTACGACGAACTTTTTCATTGATGCGGCCCGCCGGGTCTCCTGCCTCGCGCCTTTCAGCGGCGCGAGGCAGGGATCCGCAGGGCGTCAACTGAACTTGTCGACCGGAGTTAGCGCTTTAGCGCTTACTCCGGTCCCATGCAAAGCTGTCGATCGGAGTTAGCGTGTTACTCCGATCCCATGCAAAGCTGTCGATCGGAGTTAGCGTGTTACTCCGATCCCATGCAAAGCTCATTACCGCAGGATCATCATGACCCTCATCGTCACCGGCGCGGCCGGTTTTATCGGCAGCAATCTCGTGAAGGCGCTCAATGAGCGCGGTGAACATCGCGTCATCGCGGTCGATAACCTCACGCGCGCGGACAAGTTCAAGAATCTCGTCGATTGCGAGATCGACGATTATCTCGACAAGACCGAATTCGTCGAGCGCTTCAAGCGGGGCGACTTCGGCAAAGTGCGCGCGATTTTCCACGAAGGCGCCTGCTCGGACACGATGGAGACCGACGGCCGCTACATGATGGACAACAACTTCCGCTATAGCCGTGAAGTGCTCGACGTCTGTCTCGCGCAGAACATCCAGTTTCTGTATGCGTCCTCGGCGGCAACCTATGGCGGTTCGAGCCGTTTCGTCGAAGAGCGCGAAGTCGAGCAGCCACTGAACGTGTACGGCTATTCGAAGTTCCTGTTCGACCAGGTGATTCGCCGTGTGCTGCCCACCGCGAAGAGCCAGATTGCCGGCTTCCGTTATTTCAACGTGTACGGACCGCGTGAGACGCACAAGGCGCGCATGGCGTCGGTGGCGTTTCACAACTTCAACCAGTTCCGCGCTGAAGGCAAGGTCAAGCTGTTCGGCGAATACAACGGCTATGCCGCCGGCGAGCAGACGCGCGATTTCGTCTCTGTCGAAGACGTGGTCAAGGTGAACCTGTTCTTCTTCGACAATCCGGACAAGTCGGGCATCTTCAACCTGGGCAGTGGCCGTGCGCAGCCGTTCAACGACATCGCGAGCACGGTGGTCAACACGCTGCGTGCGTTGAACAACGAGCCGCCCTTGTCGCTCGCGGACCAGGTGCAGCGCGGGCTGATCGAATACATTCCGTTCCCTGAAGCATTGCGTGGCAAGTACCAATGCTTCACGCAAGCTGACCTGACGAAGTTGCGTGCTGCCGGCTACGACGCGCCGTTCCTGAGCGTGCAGGAAGGTGTCGATCGATACGTACGTTGGCTATTCGGCCAGGTGTAAATCTTTCGGATACCTCTTTAAACTGGAATCTCCCGGTTGGTGATGGTCGCCAACCGGTTGTACGAGGGAGATTCCATATGTTTCGAAAAATTCTGGTTACCGCGGCCATGCTCGCCGCTTTCGGCCACGCGTATGCGGCGGTCGACGTCAACACGGCTAACGAGGATGCGCTGCGCGGCATCAAGGGCATCGGTCCTGCCAAAGCGAAAGCCATTCTCGAAGAGCGTTCAGCGCATGGTCCGTTCAAGGACCCGGCCGATCTCGGCAAGCGCGTCAAAGGCATGGGCGGGCATACCGTCGAGCGCCTGCAGGCGGAGGGTCTCGCTGTCGGTCCGGCTGGCGCGGCTGCTAACACGCAGGCTGCGGCGTCTGCACAAGCCAAGGGCGCGGCCGCTGCGGGCAATGGCGCCGACGCGGCCAACTCAACCAACGCAACTACCCAAAAGAGCAACGCCACTGTGGCGGTGAAGAAATAGCCTGAAGCGGGCCCTGCGCGCGAGGCGGGTCACCTCTCGCGCGCTGGGTCCCGCGCCTGGTTCGCTATCGTCGTTCCGCTTCATGGTCGGAGTGGGTAAGAACACTCCTTCAGCTGTCATGCAGATGACTGGCTCCCGCGGTTCTCAGCCGCGGGCTTTTTGCGTGGTTCTTTGCGCTGTATTTGCGGGCCCGATGGGCGCTATGCGCTAGTCGCCTGGCATCGCTGCATCCATGCGGCCAGAAGGGCCGCACGGCAGCCGCGCGCACGGTGGTTTAGAATCGACAGATTGAAGACTCCGCGCATCGACAGCACACGAACCGATATGGCTTACAAAACGATTGAAGACACGATCGGCAATACACCGCTCGTGCAACTCGTCCGGCTCCCCGACGACGAGATCCGCAGCCGCAATAACGTGGTCCTTGCCAAGCTCGAGGGCAACAATCCTGCGGGTTCGGTGAAGGACCGTCCGGCGCTGTCGATGATCAAGAAGGCGGAAGCGCGTGGACGCATCAAGCCGGGCGATACGCTGATCGAATCGACCAGCGGCAATACCGGCATCGCCTTGGCGATGGCTGCGGCGATCCGGGGCTACAAGATGGTGCTGATCATGCCGGAAGACCTGTCGGTGGAGCGCCGTCAGAGCATGGCCGCGTACGGCGCGCAGATCGTGCTGACGCCGGTGACAGGCGGCATGGAATACGCGCGCGATCTGGCCGAACAGATGCAGCGCGAAGGCAAAGGCATCATCCTCGACCAGTTCGCGAACCCGGACAATCCAGCCTCGCACGTCGAAGGTACCGGTCCGGAAATCTGGCGCGACACCGAAGGGCGCATCACGCACTTCGTCTCGTCGATGGGCACGACCGGCACGATCATGGGCGTGTCCACCTATCTGAAGGAACAGAATCAGGCGATCGAGATCATCGGCGCGCAGCCGGAAGAGGGTTCGCGCATTCCGGGCATCCGCAAATGGCCGGAAGCCTATCTGCCGAAGATTTTCGATCGTAGCCGCGTGGATCGCGTCGAGAACGTAAGCCAGGCTGCAGCCGAAGCGATGGCGCGACGCATGGCCTCGGTCGAAGGGATCTTCGCCGGCATCTCGTCGGGTGGAGCCTGTGAGGTGGCGCTGCGCGTCGCGCGCCAGGTCGAGAACGCGACGATCGTGTTTATCGTCTGCGATCGGGGTGACCGGTATCTGTCGACGGGTGTATTCCCGGCCTGATTGCGCTTCGGCGCATTGAGCGGCCTGCAAACTGAGTTGGCCAATAAAAAAGCGCCGGTCTAACCGGCGCTTTTTTTGTATTGCTTGCTATCCGTTCGTGACGCGGCGACCGCCAGACACCCGCCGCTCAGCTTACTGCGAAGCCGCGCCCGGCGCCGCTGCATTGCTGCTGGCGTTCGCCGCGTCGCTCGCTTCCATCTGCGCTTTGACCCGTTGGCCCAATTGATAAACCGCGAGTGCGTAGAAGAAACTGCGGTTATAGCGCGTCAGCACATAGAAGTTCTTCAAGCCCAGCATGTACTCGGTACCGCGCCCCGGCGACGGCAGATCGACCACCGTCACCGGCGTGCCGGCTTCCGCCGTGATATCGACGCCCGGCTCGTTCAGCAGCAGTCCGGCACGCAGCAATTGGTCCAGAGGCCAATGCGGCTCCGGCTTACCGTCGGCGGCTGCTTGCGCCACGCCCAGGCTGCCGGCGTCCATGCCGATCTTCCACACCACGGGCCGGCCGTTTTCCCAGCCGTTCTGGCGCAGATAATTCGCCACGCTGCCGATCGCATCTGCCTGGCTCGTGCGCAGATCGATCTGCTTGTTGCCGTCGTAGCTCACCGCGTATTGCACGATGCTGCTCGGCAGGAATTGCGGAATGCCGATCGCGCCGGTGTAGGAGCCGAGCACGGTGGTCGGATCGATTTGCGAATCACGCGTCCACACCAGGTAGTCTTCGAGATTCTTGCGGAAGGTCGCCTGACGATCCGCGCGATTGGCGGTATTCGGGTAGTCGAAGGTGAGCGTGGTCAGCGCGTCGAGCACACGGAAGTTGCCCATGAAGCGCCCGTAGATCGTCTCCACACCGATGATGCCGACGATCACTTCCGGCGGCACGCCGAATTCTTCATAGGCGCGTTGCAGGGTGGCCTGGTTGGCGCGCCAGAAGCGCACGCCGGCGTTGATGCGCACCGGGTCGAGAAAGCGCGACTGATACACGCGCCAGTTCTTGATCGTCGGGGAGGGCGACGGCGTAACGAGCTTGACCGCGGTAGCCGAATAGCTCACGCGCGCGAACAGGGCGTGCAGTGCGGCTTCGTCGAAGTCATAGCGAGCCGACATGTCGCTGATGAACGCGTCGACGTTCGGATTGTTCGCGTAGCGCTGCGGAATGATCTCTTCTTCGAAGGTCTGGCCTTGCGGCACCGCCGGTTGCGGTTGGCTTTGCGCGAGCAGCACCGGCGGCTTCTTCGCGGCGCTTTGCGCCATCGCTGGACTGGTTGCCATGAACATGCACGATGCGACGGACAGTGCGGTGGCCACGGTCTTCATGCGTAGCCGGTTTCGTGCAGACAGAGCAAGCTTGACGGTCATATTGAGCTAGGGGCGCAGTGCGAAAGAGACAGGGGGAAACGGATCGGGGCAGTATACCCGACGCTTTCTGCAAAACTGTGCCCAGCGCGTCACAGTCGCATGGTGTGGTAACTTGGCAAATGTTGGCGCGCCCAGTGCGCGCGCCCCTGGACGGAGACACGCCGCGCGCGCCTTGAAAGCGCCGCGCCGCAGACGAGAATCATGGCAACAGGCTTCTATTCCCACGCCGATTGTTTGCTGCACGATATGGGGCAATGGCATCCCGAATGCCCGGCGCGCCTGCAGGCAATCGAAGATCAACTGATCGCGAGCCGCATCGACTCGCTGATCGAGCGCGAGTCGCCGCCGCTCGCCGATGACGCCGCGCTGTTGCGCGTGCATACGCAAGCCCACATCGATTACATCCGCAGCCGTTCACCCGCGGAGGGGCTCGCCGAAATCGATCCCGACACGTCGATGAACCCGCACACGTTGCAGGCCGCGTTGCGCGCAGCCGGTGCCGCGGTGGCCGCGACCGACGCGGTCATCAAAGGCCGCTACGACAACGCGTTCTGCAGCGTGCGCCCGCCTGGCCACCATGCGGAGCCGGCCCGCGCGATGGGCTTCTGCTTTTTCAACAACGTGGCGATCGCCGCGCGTCATGCGCTCGACGTGCATGGCATGCAGCGTGTCGCGATCATCGACTTCGACGTCCATCATGGCAACGGCACCGAAGCCGCCTTTTCGGGCGATTCGCGTGTGCTGATGTGCAGCATCTTCCAGCATCCGTTCTATCCGTTCACCGGCGCGGACAATCAGGCGCCCAACATGTGCAACGTGCCGATACCGGCGCGCTCGAAAGGCATGGCGGTGCGCGAGGCGGTCGACATGCTGTGGCTGCCGCGCCTGCACGATTTCAAGCCGGAGATGCTCTTCATCTCGGCCGGCTTCGACGCGCATCGCGAGGACGATCTCGGCAACCTGGGTCTCGTCGAAGACGATTACGCCTGGATCACCGACCAGGTGCGCGAGATCGCGAAGCGCTATGCGCGGGGGCGGATCGTCAGCTGTCTCGAAGGCGGGTACAACCTGTCGGCGCTCGGGCGCAGCGTGGTCGCGCACGTGCGAGCGCTGGCCGGGATCTGAGCGGCCACACCACAAGCGCTGGTCGAGCGTCGCGAACTGCATGAACTCAATGAGGAGTGAGCCATGAATGCCGACGTGCGCAGTGTTTCGCTGGTCGAAATCGAACACGACGCCTACGGCGTGCCGGGCGTCGTCCGATTGACCATGAACCGGCCCGATGCCTTCAACGCGCTCTCTGAAGCTTTGCTCGGCGAGCTTCAGTCGACCCTGACGGCGCTGGCGGAGTCCAATGCCCGGGTGGTGGTGATCGCCGGCGCCGGCCGCGCGTTCTGCGCGGGACACGATCTGAAGGAAATGCGCGCGGCGCCGTCGCTGGCGTATTACCAGGCGCTGTTCGCGCGCTGTACGAAACTGATGCTGACGATCCAGCGCTTGCCGCAACCGGTGATCGCGCGCGTGCATGGCATCGCCACGGCGGCCGGCTGTCAGCTGGTCGCGATGTGCGATCTGGCCGTCGCTGCCGATACCGCACGCTTTGCCGTCTCGGGTGTCAACCTGGGCCTTTTCTGCGCCACACCGTCGGTGCCGTTGTCGCGCAATCTGTCGCGTAAGGCGGCGCTCGAAATGCTGCTCACTGGCGATTTCATCGACGCCGTGCAGGCGAGGCAGCAAGGCCTCGTGAATCGTGTGGTTCCGGCGGACGCGCTCGACTCAGAGGTCGCGCGGCTCGCGAAAAGCATCTGCGCGAAACCCGTCGAAGCGGTGAGCGCCGGCAAGGGCCTTTTCTATCGCCAGCTCGAAATGGGCATCGAAGCCGCGTATCAGCTAGCCGGCCAGACGATGGCCTGCAACATGATGGATGACTCGGCGCTCGAGGGTGTACAGGCGTTTATCGACAAACGACCGCCTGACTGGAAGCGCTAGCCGGGTTGAACCGTTCCTGGCGGGGCCCGGGTTCAGCACTCGGGTGTACGGAAGTCTGAGGCTCCTGCCTGCCGTCCGGCGCTCAGGTTTTGGGCAGCCGTCTCTCGATCCAGTCGATCAGCGCGCCGATTACCCGATCCCGGTCGAGATCGTTCATCGTCTCGTGATAACTGTCTTCGTGCATCGTGAGCGTCTTGTCCGGGGACCCTGCGTGCGCGCCGAAATCGCGGCTGCCGTCGGGTTCGGTGAGCTTGTCCGCGGTGCCGTGATACACCAGCAGCGGCACGCGCAATCCTGCACGGCCGCGTTCGATGCGCGCCATCGCCAGCAATAACTCCGCGCCGGTACGCGCGGGAATCGCGCCGTGATGAACCAGCGGATCGTTGCGATTGGCATTCACCACGGGCTGAAGACGCGACAGCAAAGCCGCGTCGATTTTCATCGCCGGGAAGGTCGGCCAGATGCGGCTGATCACCTGGCTCACCTTGAGCATCCAGCGCGGCACATCGCGGCCCGGCGCGAGCGCGGGGCTCGACAGGATCAGACCGCTCAGCCGACGCCCGCTCGTCTCCAGCCGTTCGATTGCATAAAGCGCCGCGACCGCGCCCCCCATGCTGTGGCCCATCAGAAACAGCGGCGCACAACTGGTCGCCGCTTCATCGAGCAAGGCTCGGGCGTCGAGCAGATAGTCGTCGAAGCGCTTCACCCACACGCGTTTGCCCGGCGCATGCCCATGTCCGCGCAAATCGATGGCGACGAGTTCAAAGCCGGCCGGGTTCAGCCGATCCGCCAGCGCCGCGTAACGCCCGGCGTGCTCCGCGAGCCCGTGCACCAGTGCGACCGTGCCCCGCAATGGTTTTGTGGCGGGCCAGCGGTACAACGGCAGTTCGACGCCGTCGCTCGTCGTGACTGTCGAGCGCAGCGCGGCGCCGCCTTTCGGGGCGTTTGCAGGGGCGTCCGCTGCGGAACGTGCATTACCGGATCGAGTGGTTTCCATCGCGGCCGTTTATCCTGAACGTGTCCTGATTCTGATTCGCCCGATCATAGTCGTAGCGGGTGTGCACGCGCGAGCATCTCGCGCCGGGCACGCCTCTAATGCCCTGTGGTTATGAAAAGATCGTAATTGATTATTAAAGGGAATGACGGTGCTGCGGTAGAATTGCGGGCTCAAATCCTAATAAAAGCAACGGCGGCCGCTTGTCGGGAGCGCACAACGCTCGGTGGCAAACTCCGCCGTTTCGTTTTTTCATGATCGAAATACGCAATATCTCTCAGCGGTTCGCCGGGCCCCGGGGCTGGGTCGAGGCGCTGCACAACGTCAATCTGTCGATTCCGGCGGGCGAGGTGTTCGGCATCATCGGCCGCAGCGGCGCGGGCAAGAGTACGCTCGTGCGCACCCTCAACCTGCTGACGCGCCCGAGCGAAGGCAACATCGTCGTCAACGGCCGCGATCTGACGACGCTGCCCGCCGCGCAATTGCGTGAGGCGCGTCGCGAAATCGGCATGATTTTCCAGCACTTCAACCTGCTGTCGTCGCGCACGGTGTACGAGAACGTGGCGTTGCCGCTCGAACTCGCCGGCATGAAGCGCGATGAGATCGAGGCGAACGTGCTGCCGCTGCTCGAACTGGTTGGCCTGTCGGCGCAGAAGGATCGTTATCCGGCGCAGATCAGCGGCGGGCAGAAGCAGCGTGTCGGCATCGCGCGTGCGCTGGCGAGCAAGCCGAAGGTGCTGCTCTCGGACGAAGCGACTTCGGCGCTCGATCCCGAAACTACGCGCGCGATCCTCGATCTGCTCAAGCGTATCAATCGCGAACTGAACCTGACGATCGTGCTGATCACGCACCAGATGGACGTGATCAAGCAGGTCTGCGACCGGGTCGCGGTGCTGGATGCGGGCCGTGTGGTCGAAGAGGGCAAGGTTATCGACGTGTTCCTGCAACCGCATCATGAAGTGACGCGCGCGTTGATTGGCGACGTGATCGCGCAGGAACTGCCGCCCGCGATGAAGGCGCGCGTGGCCGAACGCCTGAAGACGGGCAGCGGCCATTTGCTGCGCCTCGCGTTCACCGGCTCGGGTGTTGATCAGCCGATCCTGTCGGAAACGATTCGCCGCTACGAACTCGACTTCAACATCCTGCATGGCCAGATCGACGAGATCCAGGGGCAGGCGTTCGGCTCGCTCGCGGTGCTCGCGGGCGGCGAACCGGCGAAGGTGGCACAGGCGCTGACGTATCTGCGCGAACAGGGTGTGGTGGTCGAGGAGCTGTCGTATGTTGAGTGAAATGTTCGATATGTTCGTCCAGTCGTTCTGGGAAACGCTCGTGATGGTGGGCATTTCCGGTCTGGTCGGCGCGGCGGTTGGTTTGCCGCTCGGCGTGCTGCTGTATCTGACGGACCGTCAGGGCGTGCTGCAGAACATTGCGGTGAATCGGGTGATGGGGGTGATCGTCAACGCGGTGCGTTCGACGCCGTTCATCATCTTGCTGGTCGCCGTGATTCCGTTCACGCGCCTCGTAGTTGGTTCGTCGATCGGCACGGCTGCGGCCGTGGTGCCGCTGACGATCGCCGCGGCGCCGTTTATCGCGCGTCTGGTTGAGACCGCTTTGCGCGAAGTCGATCGTGGTTTGATCGAAGCGGCGCAGGCGATGGGCGCGACCACTAGCCAGATCGTCTTCAAGGTGCTGCTGCCGGAGTCGCTGCCGGGCGTGGTCGCCGGGTTGACGATCACGTTTGTCTCGCTCGTCGGCTATTCGGCGATGGCCGGTGCGATTGGCGGCGGCGGGCTCGGGGATCTGGGCATTCGTTACGGATATCAGCGTTTCCTGCCGGAAGTGATGGTGACGGTCGTGGTGATCCTGATCGTCTTCGTGCAACTGGTGCAGTCGTTCGGGGATTGGCTCGTGCGTCGTTTGAGCCATAAGTAAACAACAGAATCGCCAGATTCGGAAAGGTCCATCATGCAACGTCGTTTCATTCTCAAGCTGGCCGCCACACTCGGCGCCGCGTCGCTGTTCGCTGCCGCGACTGTGGCCCACGCTGAAGACACGATCAAGGTCGGCGTCACCGGCGGCCCGCACGCGCAGATCATGGAAGTCGTGAAGACGGTTGCCGCAAAGAACGGTCTGAACATCAGGATCATCGAGTTCTCCGACTACGTGCAGCCGAACGCGGCGCTCGCCAGCGGCGACCTGGACGCGAACAGCTACCAGCATGACCCGTACTTGCAGGCACAGGTGAAGGACCGCGGCTACAAGCTGATCCGTATCGCCGATACGGTCACGTATCCGATGGGCATCTACTCGAAGAAAGTGAAGACGCTGGCTGAATTGCAGCCGGGCGCGAAGATCGCGGTGCCGAACGATCCGACCAATGGAGGCCGGGCACTTCTGTTGCTGCAAAAGCAGGGTCTGCTGAAGCTGCGCCCGGATGCGGGTCTGAAGGCGACGCCGCTCGACATCGTCGACAACCCGAAGAAGCTGAAGATCGTCGAACTCGACGCCGCGCAAATTCCCCGTTCGCTGAACGACGTGGACGCCGCCGCGATCAACACGAACTTTGCGATGGAAGCGGGTCTGAAGCCCAAGCAGGACGCCATCGCGATCGAAGACCCGAAGGGTCCGTACGTGAACATCATCGCAATCCGGGAAGCTGACAAGAACAAGCCTTGGGTTGCGAAGTTGGTCGCGGCGTATCATTCGCCGGAAGTGAAGCAATTCGTCGAGAGCAAGTTCGGCGGGTCGGTGATCACCGCCTGGTGATCTGACGGCCAGTTTTTCGACCGTTTCGCGTAGCAAAACACGATGGCAATGCAAAATTAGAGTCGTAGGTCTTAACCCGGGGTTGTCGCCCGGGTTTTTTCGAGATTAAAATAGAACGATCGTTCGATATTGCCGTCACGCCGCTGAGGAGCGATATCCTCCTGCTAGAGCACCCACAACACGGCTGCCGCGAAAAGGCAGTCGCTATAATGTTCGTTGGGTTGACGTATTCGTAACTTTGGAGCGTGTGCATGAAAATCCTGGTGCCAGTCAAGAGAGTGGTCGATTACAACGTGAAAGTTCGAGTGAAATCGGACGGCACGGGCGTCGACATCGCGAACGTGAAGATGTCGATGAATCCGTTCGACGAAATCGCGGTTGAAGAAGCTGTTCGTCTGAGGGAAGCGGGCGTGGCGACCGAAGTGATCGCCGTGTCGGCGGGTGTCACGCAAGCGCAGGAAACGCTGCGCACGGCGCTGGCGATCGGCGCGGACCGCGCGATCCTGATCGAGTCGGGCGAAGACCTGCAGCCGCTGGCGGTCGCCAAGCTGCTCAAAGCGCTGGTCGACAAGGAGCAGCCGCAACTGGTCATCCTCGGCAAGCAGGCTATCGACGACGATTCGAACCAGACCGGCCAGATGCTGGCTGCGCTGGCTAACCTGCCGCAAGCCACGTTCGCCTCGAAGGTTGTCGTGGCCGACGGTAAGGCTACGGTTTCGCGCGAAGTCGACGGTGGCGCGGAAACGCTGTCGCTGAGCCTGCCGGCTGTGATCACGACCGACCTGCGCCTGAACGAGCCGCGCTACGTCACGTTGCCGAACATCATGAAGGCGAAGAAAAAACCGCTGGAAGTCATCAAGCCGGAAGACCTCGGCGTTGATGTGACGCCGCGCCTGAAGACGCTGAAAGTCGTTGAGCCGCCGAAGCGCTCCGCCGGTGTAAAGGTGCCGGATGTGAAGACGCTGGTCGAGAAGCTGAAGACCGAAGCCAAGGTGCTGTAAGGAGACGGACGAAATGACGAATCTGGTAATTGCAGAACACGATAACGCGTCGATCAAGGCCGCGACGCTGAACACGATTGCAGCCGCGCAGAAGATCGGTGGCGATATTCACGTGCTGGTCGCAGGGCACAACGCACAGGCTGCGGCGGATGCGGCAGCAAAGATTGCAGGTGTTGCGAAGGTGCTGCTGGCCGACGCGGCGCAACTCGAAGCGGGCCTGGCGGAAAACATCCAGGCAACCGTGATGAACATCGCGAAGGACTACACGCACATCCTCGCGCCGGCGACTGCCTACGGCAAGAACATCGCGCCGCGTATCGCCGCGAAGCTCGACGTCGCGCAGATCAGCGACATCACCGCAGTGGACAGCGCCGACACGTTCGAGCGCCCGATCTACGCGGGTAACGCGATCGCGACGGTGCAATCGGCTGATCCGATCAAGGTCATCACGGTCCGCACGACCGGTTTCGACCCGGTGGCAGCAGAAGGCGGTAGCGCAACCGTCGAGAAGATCGAAGCGGCAGCCGACACGGGCCTCTCGCAATTCGTGAGCCGTGAAGTGACGAAGCTGGATCGTCCGGAACTGACGTCGGCGAAGATCATCGTTTCCGGTGGCCGTGGTCTGGGCAATGGCGAGAACTACACCAAGATTCTGGAGCCGCTGGCTGACAAGCTGAACGCAGCGCTGGGCGCATCGCGCGCAGCCGTCGATGCAGGCTTCGTGCCGAACGACTATCAGGTCGGCCAGACCGGCAAGATCGTCGCGCCGCAACTGTATGTGGCGGTCGGTATCTCGGGTGCGATCCAGCATCTGGCCGGCATGAAAGACTCGAAGGTGATCGTCGCCATCAACAAGGACCCGGAAGCGCCGATTTTCAGCGTCGCCGATTATGGTCTGGTGGGCGATCTGTTCACGCTCGTGCCGGAACTTGTGAACGAGCTCGGCTAAGCGCCGCAGCGCCGGTAAAAGGCGTCTGGCAGCACACGAAAGGGCGTGGGACCTATCAAGTCCGGCGCCCTTTTTTATATCGAAAGGCAGGAGGAGAACTGAAATGAGCTATACGGCGCCCATCAAGGACATGCTGTTCGTGATGAAAGAACTGGCCGGTCTCGAAGATATCGCGACGCTGCCGGGCTTCGAAGATGCGAACCTCGACACGGCTCAGGCCGTGCTCGAAGAATCGGCGAAACTGTGCGGCGAAGTGCTGGCGCCGCTGAACGTTGAAGGCGATCGCAATCCGAGCAGCTGGAAAGACGGCGTGGTCACCGCAACGCCCGGTTTCAAGGACGCATTCCGCCAGTTTGGCGAAGGCGGCTGGCAAGGCGTGCAACATCCGGTCGAGTATGAAGGCCAGGGCCTGCCCAAGCTGATCGCCACAGCCTGTATCGAGATGCTGAACGCGTCGAACCTGTCGTTCGCGCTGTGCCCGCTGCTCACGGATGGGGCCATCGAGGCGCTGCTCACGGCGGGCAGCGAAGAGCAGAAGCAAACCTACGTGCCCAAGCTGATTGCAGGCGTTTGGACCGGCACGATGAACCTGACCGAGCCGCAAGCCGGCTCCGATCTCGCGCTGGTGCGCACGCGCGCGGAGCCGCAAGGTGACGGTTCGTTCAAGCTGTTTGGCACGAAGATTTTCATCACGTGGGGCGAGCACGACATGGCGAAGAACATCGCCCATCTCGTGCTGGCGCGCACGCCGAATGCACCGGAAGGCGTGAAGGGCATTTCGCTCTTCATCGTGCCGAAGTTTCTCATCAACGAAGAAGGCTCGCCCGGCGAGCGCAATGACGTCCATTGCGTGTCGATTGAACACAAGCTCGGCATCAAGGCGAGCCCGACCGCGGTGCTGCAATTTGGCGATCACGGCGGCGCGATCGGGCATCTGATCGGCGAAGAAAATCGCGGCCTCGAATACATGTTCATCATGATGAACGCGGCGCGTTTCGCGGTGGGCATGCAGGGTGTTGCCATGTCGGATCGCGCGTATCAGAAGGCCGTCGCGTATGCGAAGGATCGCGTGCAAAGCCGGCCGGTGGATGGCTCCGCGAAACAATCGGTGGCGATCATTCAACACCCGGACGTGCGCCGCATGCTCGCGACGATGCGTGGCCTTACGGAAGCATCGCGCGCGTTGGCGTATGTCGCCGCGGCTCACAGCGATATCGCGCATCGTCATCCTGATGAAGCGAAACGCGCTGAACATCAGGCGATCTACGAATACCTCGTGCCGATCGTGAAGGGCTGGAGCACGGAGCTGTCGATCGACGTGACGAGCCTCGGCGTGCAGGTGCACGGTGGCATGGGCTTCATCGAAGAAACGGGCGCCGCGCAGTACTACCGCGACGCGCGCATTCTGCCGATTTACGAAGGGACGACCGCGATTCAGGCCAACGACCTGATCGGCCGCAAGACGGTGCGCGACGGTGGCAAGGTCGCGAAGTCGCTGCTGGCCGGTGTCGCGGAAACGATCGAGGCGCTCGGCGCGCAACAAGGCGCTGCGTTCGATTCGATGAAGACGTATCTGGCGCAGGGTCATCGCTCGTTGAGCGCGGCGGTCGATTTTGTTGTCGCCAACACGAAGAGCGATCCGAACGCGGTGTTCGCCGGCAGCGTGCCGTATCTGAAGTTGGCGGGCGTTGTGCTGGGCGGCTGGCAGATGGCTCGTGCGTTGCTCGTGGCGGCTGAAAAGCGCGACGAGGATCCGTCGTTCTACGGCGCGAAGATCGCGACGGCGCAGTTCTATGCCGAGCATGTGCTGCCGCTGGCTTCGGCGTTGGAAGCGTCGATCGTTAGCGCGAAGGGTGGGGAGAGCGTGCTGGCGTTGTCGGAAGATCAGTTCTGATATTGCACTTCTTCTCTCGAGCCAATTAGCGAAAGCTCGTGCGAAAAAAGCAAACGGCGCCTTGTGAGGCGCCGTTTGCTTTTGTCAGGCCGGTCTGTCTGGGATGACGAACCGGCGCAACCGCTCGCGAAGCGTTAAAACATTAAACCTTACGCATAAGCCGGACGATGCGCACCGCCGATCTCGCCGAGATAGCGATGCACCGACAGATCATCCGCCTTGATCACCGGCTGCTTGCCCGACATCACATCGGCCAGCAATTGGCCCGAGCCACACGACATCGTCCAGCCCAGCGTGCCGTGACCCGTGTTCAGGAACAGGTTCGGCACAGGGGTGCGGCCGACGATCGGCGTGCCATCCGGCGTCATCGGACGCAGGCCGGTCCAGAAGCTGGCCTTCGTCGTATCGCCGCCGCCCGGGAACAGATCGTTCACGCACAGTTCCAGCGTTTCGCGGCGTGCCTGGCGCAACGACTTGTCGAAGCCGACGATCTCCGCCATGCCGCCGACGCGAATCCGGTCGTCAAAGCGCGTGATCGCGATCTTGTAGGTCTCGTCTAGCACGGTGGAAATCGGCGCCGCTGCTTTATTGACGATCGGCGCGGTGATCGAATAGCCCTTGAGCGGGTAGACCGGAATCTTCACGAGGCCGGACAGGAATTTCGTCGAGTACGAACCGAGCGCGACAACGAACGAATCCGCGCGCACCAGTTCAGCGCCGCATTGCACGCCGGCGATACGGTCGCCCGCCATGGCGAGTGCGTCGATCGGCGTGTTGTAGCGGAACTTGACGCCCAGTTGCTCGGCGAGCGCGGCGAGGCGCGTGGTGAACATCTGGCAGTCGCCGGTTTCGTCGCCCGGCAGGCGCAGACCGCCCGTCAGTTTGTGTGAGACCGCGGCGAGGGCCGGTTCAGCTTGCGCGAGTTCGGCCGGCGATAGCAGTTCATACGGCACGTTGGCTTCCTGCAGCACGGCGATGTCTTTCGCGGCGCCGTCGAACTGCTGTTGCGTGCGGAATACCTGCAGCGTGCCGCCCGTGCGGCCTTCGTACTGGATGCCGGTTTCGGCGCGCAGCGCTTGCAAACAATCGCGGCTGTATTCGGCGAGGCGGACCATGCGGCCCTTGTTCACCGCATAACGCGACGACGTGCAGTTCTGCAGCATCTGCCACATCCATTGCAACTGGAATTGCGTGCCGTCGAGGCGGATCGCCAGCGGCGCATGCTTCTGGAACATCCACTTGACCGCCTTCAGCGGCACGCCCGGCGCCGCCCATGGCGACGCATAGCCCGGCGAGATCTGGCCGGCATTGGCAAAGCTGGTTTCGAGCGCCGGGCCGGCCTCGCGGTCGATCACCGTGACTTCGTGACCGGCACGCGCCAGATAATAAGCACTCGTCACCCCGACGACGCCACTGCCCAAAACGACGACTCGCATAGCTGCTCCAGGATATTCAATAAGAGTTCTGAGGGCGCCGCGCTCGTGGATTCGTTGGAATTCGTTCGATTAACGAGGTGTAACGCGGATCGCCCAGTGTTAACCGCTATACTATTAACAGTCAGGTAGGTTTTGTTATTGTATTTTCAAGATTTTCAGCAAAAACACTATGCGTACACAGCGCCAACCGGTCCGGGCCCTCGACAAACTCGATCACAAGATCCTGCGGCTCTTGCAGCAGGACGGCCGGATGGCGATGAAAGACCTCGCCGAGCAGGTGGGGCTGTCGGTTACGCCCTGCATCGAGCGCGTTAAGCGAATGGAGCGCGACGGTGTGATCACGGGCTATCACGCGCGCGTGAACCCGGCTGAACTGGGCGCGGCGCTGCTGGTGTTCGTCGAGATCACGCTCGATCACAAAAGCGGAAACATGTTCGACCAGTTCCGCCGTGAAGTGCAGAAGATCCCCGAGGTGCTGGAGTGCCACCTCGTCTCGGGCGACTTCGACTATCTGATCAAGGCGCGCATCGGCGAAATGGCCGACTACCGTAAGCTGCTGGGCGACATCCTGCTGCAACTGCCCGGCGCGGTGCAGTCGAAGAGCTATGTGGTGATGGAAGAGATCAAGGAGACGCTGACGATCGCGGTTGGCGATTAGCTCGCGCGGCAGGGACGTAGCTGGACTCGACAAACGGCGTAAACACTGTATATTTATACAGGTGTTTTGCGCCGTTTCTGTTTTTGCGTGCTCCAGCCGTGACCGATTCCGACATCCATTCCGCTAACGAATTTCCGATCGCTCCACCCACGCCCCGCAAGGGGCGCGGCGCGGTGACGAACCTGCAAGGCCGTTACGAAGTCGACCAGCGCGAAGTGGTGGACGACGGCTGGCTTTCGTCGCCGGAAGCAGACGGCGAGCCCAAGGCCTTGCGCACGCAGGTTTTCGAAGAGCGCGCCAAGACCATTCTCACGCGTAATGCGTCTCCGGATATTCCGTTCAGCGTGTCGCTGAACCCGTATCGGGGCTGCGAACATGGCTGTATTTACTGCTTCGCGCGGCCTACACATAGTTATCTGGGGCTCTCACCGGGGCTCGACTTCGAAAGCCGCATCTACGCGAAGGTCAATGCGCCGGAGTTGCTCGAGCGCGAGTTGTCGAAGAAGTCCTATGTGCCCGAGCCGATTGCGCTCGGCGTCAATACGGATGCCTGGCAGCCCGTCGAGCGCGATTTGCGGCTGACGCGGCGGGTGATCGAAGTGCTCAGCGAGCGGGGCCATCCGTTCGCGGCGATCACCAAATCGTCGCTGATCGAGCGCGATCTCGATCTGCTCGCACCCATGGCAGCGCGCGGGCAGTTCATGGCGGCCATTACGATCACCACGCTGGATGCGGGTATCGCGCGCACGCTTGAACCGCGTGCGGCCACGCCGTCGCGCCGATTGCGCACGATCCGTACGTTGACCGAGGCGGGCATTCCCGTTGGCGTCAGTATCGCGCCGGTGATTCCGTTCGTCACCGAGCCGGACATGGAGCGCGTGCTGGAAGCTTGTGCGGAAGCCGGTGCATGCAACGCGAGCTACATCGTGTTGCGCTTGCCGTGGGAAGTCGCACCACTATTCAAGGATTGGCTCGCGGCGCATTTTCCCGATCGGGCTGACCGGGTGATGAGTCGCGTCCGCGATATGCGGGGCGGGAAAGACTACGACTCGAACTTTTCCACCCGAATGAAGGGGGAGGGACTGTGGGCGGACCTGCTGAAGCAGCGCTTCCACAACGCTGTGCGCCGGCTCGGGTTGAACCGGCGCGATCGCGGCATTCTGGATATGTCGCATTTTCGCCGGGTCGAGCCGGTGCGTGCTGAACCGCCGCCACGCGAGAATCCGCAGATGAGGCTTTTTTAGCGTGGCGCGCGTCAGGTTATTGCGACAGCGCTTTGGCGGCTTGTACCTGGCCTTCAAAGTAAGTCTGGAACGAGATCGCGAGGCCCGTCATCAGCAGGAACGCGCCGATCAGCAGCGAAAAGATCACGATGAAAATGACGGTCCAGCCAGAGCGGCTTTTGCGCTGGGTTTGCGCGTTGAACTGCGCGTCCCATTTTTCATCCGGCCGCAGGCCGTAGACAATCGCCGCCAGAAAGGCGGAGAGCAGCGAAACGGCGCCGAAAAAAGCGAGTACCCAGCCGAGCATCGAGGCCCGCTCGCTTGCCACCACCAGCATGGCGCCAGGAATGCCGATCAGCGTACCTAGCAGATGGGCCCAGCCGTAAATGTCGCGCGTGCCGTACAAGTAGAAACGGTGGGCGCCAAGGCTGCCGAAGAAGAACGCCAGCGCGGCAGTAATCGTCTTGGATCTGAAACGCAAGGAAGTCGAAGCAAGGGTGGACATGTAGGCGAGAGCAGAGTGACAGACGGTCGAAAGGAGCGGTGCGCCGGTGGGCACGGACCGACGCGCATTCTACGCCCGCGGCGCGCTTACGGCGAAGGCTAAGGCGCTGAATAGGTCACGCGGTAGACCGCGCCGGCGTAGTCGTCGCTGATCAGGAGCGAACCATCGGGCATCGGTTGGACGTCGACCGGGCGGCCCCACACCGCTTCGCCCGGTTGGAGCCAGCCTTCGGCAAAGACTTCCTGATGCGCGTTGCTGCCGTCCGGGTTGGTGATCACCCGCACGACCCGGTAGCCGACTTTCGTGCTGCGATTCCACGAACCGTGTTCGGCGATAAAAATAGTGTTTCGATACGCGGCCGGAAACATCGAGCCGCTGTAAAAACGCATGCCGAGCGAGGCGACGTGCGCACCGAGTTTGACAACCGGCGGCGTGAAGGCGCTGCACGGATGGTCTTTGCCGAATTCGGGGTCGGGCGTGTCGCCGCCATGGCAATATGGAAAGCCAAAGTCCATGCCGACGCGTGGCGCGTAGTTGAGCTTGTCGTCCGGCACGTCGTCGCCCATCATGTCGCGGCCGTTGTCGGTGAACCACAACTCATGCGTCACAGGGTGCCACGCGAAGCCGACCGTATTACGAACACCGCGCGCCACGACTTCATAATGACTGCCGTCCGGGTTCATGCGGCCGATTAGCCCAAAGCGGTTGCGGTCTGTCAGGCAGACGTTGCAGGGCGCGCCTTGGGGCACATACAGCTTGCCATCCGGCCCGAAGGCGATGAATTTCCAGCCATGATGAGTCTCTGTCGGCAGTGTGTCGGTGACGATGGCGGGCTTGGGCGGGTCGTTCAGATGGGTATCGATCGCGTCGTAGCGTAGAATTTTCGACACTGCGGACACATACAGCGCGCCGTTCCGCCACGCCACGCCCGCAGGCGTTTCCAGGCCGGAGGCGATCACGTGGCGAGCCGTCACGCGTCCATTTTGCAATTCGAGCGCGTAGACGTGGCCGTCGAGGCTGCCTATATAAAGAATGCCCTTCGGCGAGAGCGCCATCCCCCGCGCGCTCGGCACCTCGTCCGACAGGACTTCGATATGGAAGCCCGGCGGCAGTTTGATACGCTCGATCGGCAGCGCGGCTAGCGCCGGCAGGGCAGTGGCGGCGAGCAACAACGCCGCGCCTGCTCGCAGGGCCTGAACGCGGACGGAGCGCGAAAAGCTGGCAACGCGCCGAAAGACGACGAAAGAAGCGAAAAAAACCGCAGGCGGTGGCAGGAGTTTCACGGGCGCTCCGTCAGGTAGTTCGGGCGTTTCGGCGTGGTCCGGGGTCCTCATCTGTATGGCAGGGACAACCCCGTCGCTCAGTTTATCCCCGTAAGTGTTTGTTATGGCGTCGGTTTCCCGCTATAATCGCGTGTTTCAGTCGTTCCGAACCCCGGTTTTCAAGGATTCTAGTATGGTCATCATCCGCTTGGCTCGTGGCGGCTCCAAGAAGCGCCCGTTCTACAACATCGTCGCAACCGATTCGCGTAACCGTCGTGACGGCCGCTTCATCGAACGCGTTGGTTTCTACAACCCGGTCGCTACGAAGGGTGAGTCGCTGCGTATCGCTCAAGACCGCCTGACGTACTGGCAAGGCGTTGGCGCACAACTGTCGCCGACCGTCGAGCGTCTCGTGAAAGAAGCGCAAAAGGCGCAGCCGGCTGCTTAATGGTAGCTAGGATGCGTATCGTCGTCGGTTCGGCCGGCGGCCACGCAGCTTGCGTGAGCAGTCCGATGCGCGAGTTTTACTGAAGCAGACGTCGAAGTTGGCAGCGAGGTTCTCTTATGTCTGGGCGTGATTCCGGTGGTTCTGATCGCGTAAAGGCAAAAGCAGCCGCCCCGCGCGCGAAGACGTCTGATCAGGGGCCGTTCGGTGCATTCGTCCGCAAGCCGGTCGAACGAGCCGAAGGCAAGGCGAAAGCCGAAGTTGCAAGCGCCGGTTCCAACGCAGCAGGTATGCGCGCGGAAACGGTGGAAAGCTGGCCGGCCGATGCGGTCGAGGTCGGTGCGATCGTCGACGCTTACGGCCTCAAAGGCTGGGTCAAGGTAGCCGCGCATGCGGATGCCGGGCACGGCGGAGACGCGTTGCTAAGCGCGAAGCGCTGGTGGTTGCTGAAAGGCCACGAGCGCAAGTCGGCGCCGTCATTACAGGCAAAAACGCATAGCGACAGTATCGTTGCCCATCTGGGCGGCGTAACTGACCGTGATGTGGCACTGGCAATGCGTGGCACGCGCGTTTATATCAGCCGCAGCGAATTTCCGGCCCTCGAAGCCGACGAATTCTACTGGGTGGACCTGCTCGGCCTGGATGTGGTGAACGTTGCCGGGGTCAACCTCGGCAAGGTTGCAGACATGATCGACAACGGTGCGCACTCGGTGTTGCGTATCGAATATCCGGATACCGATAAAAACGGTAAGCCGGTGACCGGCGAGCGCTTGATCCCGTTCGTCGGCGTCTTTGTCAAAACGGTGGATCAGGCGGCGAAGCAGATCATCGTCGACTGGGAAGCCGATTACTAAATAACTCGCTGACTGGAGAGAGCGATGCAGTTCGATGTCGTGACGCTCTTTCCTGACATGTTTCGTGCGCTGACCGACTGGGGCATCACCAGCCGTGCGGCGAAGCAGGAGCGCTACGGGTTGCGCACGTGGAATCCCCGCGATTTCACTACGGACAACTACCGCACAATCGACGATCGCCCCTACGGCGGCGGCCCCGGCATGGTCATGCTGGCCAAGCCCCTGGAAGACGCGATCGGCGCGGCGAAAGCGGCGCAGGCGGAGCAGGGCATCGGCGCGTCGCGCGTCGTGATGATGTCGCCGCAAGGCACCACGCTGAATCACGATCGTGTCATGCAGTTCGCGGCCGAGCCTGGTCTGATCCTGTTGTGCGGGCGCTATGAAGCGATCGATCAGCGTTTGCTCGACCGTGTCGTCGACGAAGAAGTCAGCCTCGGCGACTTCGTGCTGTCAGGCGGCGAATTGCCGGCCATGGCGTTGATGGATGCGGTGGTGCGTCAGTTGCCCGGCGTGCTGAACGATTCGCAATCGGCGGTGCAGGACAGTTTCGTCGACGTACTGCTGGATTGTCCGCATTACACGCGTCCGGAGGAATACGACGGCGTGCGTGTGCCCGATGTACTGCTCGGCGGCCATCATGCGGAAATCGAAGCGTGGCGTCGGCGTGAGGCCTTGCGTAATACGTTGAACAAACGGCCCGATCTGATCGTGAAGGCCAGAAAGAACAAGATGTTGAGCCGTGCCGACGAGGCATGGCTTACGAGTCTCGCGAAGGAAGCGTCGAAGGCGTAAAGCCTAGGTCTTTCGAGCGGACATAGGCGGTGCCGCACATGCGTGTACGGCGCCAGATGTGAACCCATCCTCTATCGGGGCCGTAGCCAAGCGCAACAGGTCAAACCAGCGCGCGGCAGGTACGAACGCCGACAAGATGGACTTAGGAGTCAGTGATGAATCTGATTGCAATACTCGAGCAGGAAGAAATCGGCCGCGCCCTCGGCGAGAAGACCATCCCCGAATTCGCCCCCGGCGATACGGTGATCGTCAGCGTGAACGTGGTTGAAGGTACGCGCAAGCGTGTTCAGGCTTACGAAGGCGTCGTCATCGCCAAGCGTAACCGTGGTCTGAATTCGTCGTTCATCGTCCGCAAGATTTCGTCGGGCGAAGGCGTCGAGCGTACGTTCCAGACGTACTCGCCGCTGCTGGCAAGCATCGTCGTGAAGCGTCGTGGCGATGTGCGTCGTGCGAAGCTGTACTACCTGCGTGACCGTTCGGGCAAGTCGGCTCGAATCAAGGAAAAGCTGGTCGCAAAGAAAGACCGCGCTGCTCCGGAAGCGTAAATGCTGTAAGAAAAAGCACCCTTCGCGGGTGCTTTTTTGTTTGCCAGGTCAAAATAGCGGCATGTCCCCTATCCGCTCATTCCGAGAGACCCGTTGACCCGCCCCGCCTTTGAGCCTGAAACTCTGCCTGTCGAAGCGACGGGTGCCGATCTGCCGCCGGTCGTTGCCGGGCGCCTGACGCCCGACGGTCTGCGTGGGCGTTTCAAGCAGCGTCTTAGCTGGACGCCTGAACCCATTATCGAAGTGCCGTGGCGTGACGTGCGCGCCGACCCGCGCGTTGCCGCCGTGCTGGTGCCACTGGTCGTGCGCGACAACGGTCTCACCGTGCTGCTGACCCAACGTGCCGACCATCTGAACGACCACGCCGGCCAGGTGAGCTTTCCCGGCGGCCGTCATGAACCGTTCGACGCAGATTCGACCGCCACGGCATTGCGCGAGGCGCAGGAAGAAGTCGGACTTGATCCGTCGCGCGTTGAAATTCTCGGTGCATTGCCCGACTATCTGACGGGCACCGGGTTTCGCGTGTCGCCCGTGATCGGTCTCGTCCATCCGCCTTTCACGTTGAAAGTAGATGCACTCGAAGTGGCCGAAGTCTTCGAAGTGCCGCTCGCTTTTCTGATGGATCCGGCGCATCACGAAGAACGCGTGTTTCGTTACGAGGGCGGCGAGCGGCGCTTCTTCGCCATGCCTTATCCGCGAGCCGCG
This sequence comes from Paraburkholderia solitsugae, assembly GCF_013177695.1. Classification (GTDB taxonomy): domain Bacteria; phylum Pseudomonadota; class Gammaproteobacteria; order Burkholderiales; family Burkholderiaceae; genus Paraburkholderia; species Paraburkholderia solitsugae. Next base: position 63,346 of record NZ_WOEY01000141.1, read on the forward strand.
TCGGCGTCTGAAGATCGCGAGGATCAGGTGGGCGGCCATCATTTCATCTGGGGCGCGACAGCGGCGATGCTGCGCAACTTCTATCGCTTTCTCGCGGCGTGAGCTGCGTCGGACTGTGCAGTTGTTGGGTGTTTGTCAACGTCTGCGCTCAGTCGCATCCGACCCTGTGCTATCGTTATAAAACAATCGTAAAAACTCGAAAAGCACGGCGCATCGCATGACTTTTTTCTCCGTATTGCTGGCTCTGATTATTGAACAGGTCCGCGCGCTGTCGCTGAACAATCCAGTGGCGGCATTGCTTCAATACCATGCGGAGTCGGCGGCGCACGGATTCGATGCCGGCAAGCCCAAGCATGGCTTGCTTGCGTGGCTCGTGGTGGTGGTGCCCTGGACGCTGGCCGTCGCGCTCATCTACTACGTGCTTTATCACATTCACTTTGCGCTGGCGTTCCTGTGGAACGTCGCGGTGCTGTACTTCACGCTCGGCTTCCGGCAGTTCAGCCATTACTTCACCGATATCCACCTCGCGTTGAACAACGACGATGTGCCGCGCGCGCGTGAAATCCTGCATGAATGGACCGGGCTCGACACCGTCGACATGCCCGTCAGCGAAATCGTGCGTCATACACTGATTCACGCGGTGGTGGCCTCGCACCGGCATGTGTTCGGCGTGTTCTTCTGGTTTCTGATTCCGGTTGGGCCGGCGGGCGCGGTGCTGTATCGGGTTGCCGAGTATCTGGCGCGCACGTGGGCGCGGCCGGTCGACGATCGTACCGCCGCGTTTTCGAGTTTCGCGCAGCGCGCGTTTTTTGTGATCGACTGGGTGCCGGCGCGACTGACCTCGCTGGGCTTTGCGATCGTTGGTAATTTCGAAGACGCGATTTATGCATGGCGCAACCACGCGCGGCAGTGGCCCGATGCGAACGACGGGGTGTTGCTCGCCGCGGGCAGTGGGGCGCTGGGTGCGCGTCTGAGCGGGCCGCTCGCCGAGCCGTCGAGTCTCGACGCGCTGGCCACCGGTGACGGTGGCCCGATGCAGGTCGGCGACGACTGCACACCGCGCACGCTGCAATCGGCGGTCGGTCTCGTGTGGCGCGCGGTGGTGCTGTGGATGATTTTGTTGCTGATGCTTACGATCGCGGTGTGGCTGGCGTGATGCGGATCGCTTGAGTTAGCGTGTGACTAGTGCAACGCAGAGAAAAGCCGAGTGTGAACTCGGCTTTTTTATTGTTCACGCTGCGGTGGCTTCGCCACTTAGCACCTGAGCCCGAGCCGCTTCACTGTCTATCAGCCGCACCCGACCCGCTTCACCGTTTGTCACCCGCGCCCGATCGCTCGCTTCGCAGTTCGCCTACGCCCCAACCGCTTCAACCATCCAGCGGATTGCGCGCCGTCCCACACTGCCAGCACACCGTGAACTGCGCCTCGAGCGTCTCCCCGCACTGTCGGCATTGCCACGAAGGCGCGCCCGCCGCCGGCCCATGCGAAGCTGCGTCGATCAGGCGCCGTGCCATCACCTCGTCGCGTTCATCGACAAGCCACAGCTCCGGTGCGCACTGTTCCGCCGGAATATCGCCTAGCGCGCCGTTCAGATAACGGTTATGCAACTCGCAAGCGATGCCTGCCGTCGCCAGCACATTGACCCAATGCTGTCCGATGATCAGATTCGGCGCGCGCATCAATTTCATCGTGAATCCATGGGTTGGCAGCGGCGCGCATCAGCGCACGATCTGGCCGGCTTCGTGCACCAGTTGCGCATACAGGGCATGCCGTTCGCGCCGGATTCCGCCATCGGCGACTGCTTCGAGAATCGCGCAGCCCGGCTCCTGCAAATGATGGCAGTTGTAGAAGCGGCAGTTCGGCAGCAACGGCCGGAACTCGGGAAATGCGCGTTCGAGCCGGCCTTCGGTCAGATGATGCAGGCCGAATTCCTGGAAGCCCGGCGAATCGATCAACGCACCGCTGTCGCCGCCGGGCAAAGGGTAGAGCCGTGTGAACGTGGTGGTATGCCGCCCGCTGTTCAACGCGGTTGAAATCTCACGCGTGGCGACTTCGGCATCCGGAATCAGCAGATTCACCAACGTCGATTTGCCCATGCCCGACTGGCCGAGTAGCAGCGTTGAGTGACCTTGCAGATGCTCGAGCAACGCGGGTCGCGCGGCATCCGGCTGCGTCTTGATCGACACTTCGACCACGGTGTAGCCGAGCGCGCGGTACGGCTCGAGCCGCCTGCGCGCACCCTCCAGCGCACCGGTCACGTCGATCTTGTTCAGCACGATCAACGGCTTCAGCTCGTTCGCCTCAGCGGCAACCAGCGCCCGTCCAAGCAGGTCCTCGCTGAAGTGCGGCTCGGTCGCTAACACGACCAGCAACTGGTCGAGGTTCGCAGCAAAGAGTTTCGACTTGTACTGATCCGAGCGATACAGCAGATTGCGCCGCTCGCCGATCTCGACGATCACGCCCTGATCCGCCGAAGTCGGTTCGTAAATCACGCGATCGCCGACCGCCACTTCGCTGCGCTTGCCGCGCGGGAAGCACTGGAGCATCGGGCTGCCGTCTTCCGGCGCGACCATGTAGTGGCGCCCATGAGCGGCAATCACGAGCCCTGCTACGCGCGTGCTGGACGGCGCGCGCGGCGCTTTCGGGGAGCGGGCGCTCATGCGTGCCGCAGCAGGCGGTCGATCCGCTGCGACGCCGGCGGATGCGAGTAATAGAACGCGGTGTAGAGCGGATCCGGCGTCAGGGTCGACGCGTTGTCCTCATACAGCTTGACGAGCGCGTTGACGAGGTCTTGCGCATCGGTTTGCGTCGCGGCGAAGGCGTCGGCCTCGAACTCGTGCTTGCGCGAGCTCAGGCTGCCGAGCGGCGTGACGAAGAACAGGAACACCGGCAGCGCGAGGAAGAACAGCACCAGCGCGAGGCCGCTATTACCGCCGATCAGCGAGGGCCGCACGCCCAGTCCTTCATAGAACCACACGCATTGCGTCAGCCAGCCGAGCAGGGCGAGCATCGCGAGGCTGATCGCGAACATGACGACCATCCGCTTGATCACGTGACGGCGCTTGAAGTGGCCGAGTTCGTGCGCGAGCACCGCTTCGATCTCGTTGCCCGACAGGCGCGCGAGCAGCGTGTCGAAGAACACGATCCGCTTGGCGGCGCCGAAGCCGGTGAAATACGCATTGCCGTGCGCCGAACGGCGGCTGCCGTCCATCACGAACAGGCCCTTGGCGGCGAAACCGCAGCGTTTCATCAGTGCTTCGATACGGCTTTTCAGCGCTTCGTCCTTGAGCGGCTCGAACTTGTTGAAGAGCGGTGCGATAAACGACGGATACAGCACCAGCACGAGCAGCTGAAACGCGACCCAGACGATCCACGTCCACAGCCACCACAGGCTGCCCGCCTGGGTCATCAGCCACAGCACGACGAACAGCAGCGGCAGGCCGAACGCGGCGCCAAGCAGGACGCCCTTGAGACGGTCGAGGAAGAAAATACCCTTGCTCATCCGGTTGAAGCCGAAGCGTTGCTCGACCACGAATTGCCGGTAGTACTCGAACGGCAGATCGATCGCGCTGGTGATCGCGATCACCGCCGCGACCAGCGCGATCTGACCGGCGTAGCCGCGGCCAAGCCAGTCGGAGATCGCCAGATCGAGCGCCTGCACGCCGCCCAGCAGCGTCAGACCGATCAGCACGGCCGCGCCGACGACGATCTCGATCATCGTCAGCCGCGTGCGTTCGACGGTGTAGTCGGCGGCACGCTGGTGCGCGGTGAGCGCGATGGTGCCGGCAAACTGGCTCGGCACCTGCTCGCGATGGCGGGCGACGAAGCGGATCTGCCGCGACGCGAGCCACAGTTTGGTGCCGACCATCGCCACGACGGCGATGACGAACAGAACAGTGA
>NZ_WOEY01000142.1 GCF_013177695.1 Paraburkholderia solitsugae
GCAAGAAGCCGCGAGGACGCTGGTATTTGAGTTCATATCGTTGATTTATCAGTGAGTTATGCGATGAAGTTTACAGGGGCAATGCCTCGTTTACAAGCTCTTTGAGGGCTTAAGTTGAGAGCATTGCTGTGCGGGGCGGCACTTACTTTCTTTGCCGCCGCAAAGAAAGATAAGCAAAGAAAGCGGCTCAAACCGCTAATTCTTAAGCGGGTCCCCTGGCTTGGAGGGGGTAGTGGTGCATCTGGAATCCGTGCCCTCGCACCTTCAGCGTCAGTGACAAAGGGCTCATCAGCTCCCACTCCGCACTGCGTGCGTCGCGGATAAGTCTGCCAGGGAAACCAGGGGCTTCGTTCGTGTGCGGTGGGTGCCATCGGCTTCGCCTCGGCGATGCAATGACGAGTCAGGGAGCTGTGCACGCTGCGTGAGTGAAAGCGTAGCCGGCGGCTTTATGAAGGACCCTTCGGCGTGCGCAGCGCCGCCGGAAGTATGACTGCTTTGTCACCAGGGCCGAATGTGCGAGGGCACGGATTCCAGATGCGCCACTACCGTGGCTGTGCGGGGGACCCGCTTAAGAATTAGCGGTTTTAGCCGCTTTCTTTGCTTATCTTTCTTTGCGGCGGCAAAGAAAGTAAGTGCCTGCCCCGCACAGGGGCGAACGCTAATAGACCAATAAGAACTCAAGGAAAGGCCAACGCCGCAGGCATACAGACGAACAAGCGCCGCACAGGCAAAAAAAACCGTTACAAAACCCTGGCAAGAAGCGACAAAACCATAGAAAGCACAAGCGTCGACATAAACGGAAACGGATACTCCCGCCCAAAGAGCCGCAAAGTGACATCACCAGGCATCCGCCCAATCCCAATCTTCCTGAGCCACGGCCAGCAGGCCGACAACACCGCCACCGCAATAAACGTAGTCAACAGCCAGCGGATCATCGCCAACCCCTAAGGCAAAAAATCACAGCGTATGTGACCGGTCGCCACTGGAAAACGCCTGCAGCGTGTCATCCAGCCCGCGCGAAAACGCAATCACCTTGAACAACTCGCCCATCTCCGCTTCAGACAATAACTTCTGCACCGCATTCGCCGCAGGCAAAAACCTCGCTGTATCCGAAGGATCGAGCGCCGACAACGCCTCGGTAATCCCCGCATTCAACAAGAACCGCGCTTGCGAAGTGAACCCCAGTAAGTCCGCACCAGCCTCGACGCCGGCTTCGGCGATGCCGGTAAACTCCACGTGCGCCGTAATGTCCTGCAAGCCCGGATAAACAAACGGATCGCCATGCGCCCGGTGCCGGTAATGACACATCAACGTGCCCTGCGCACGCTGCTCATGGTAGTACTCGTGGCGCGGAAAACCATAGTCGATAAAGAACGCCGCGCCACGCGTGAGCATCGTGCAAATGGTCCGCGTGAACGCCCGGGCGGCGTCGTGCGTCTCGGTCACGTAGTCGTCGCCAGTCGTTTCGATCTCAGCCAGAAACGCAATGTCCGCAGCCTCCGATACCAGACGGTCGTCGAAAGCAAAAACCTCATCCCGCCACACCACGCCGCGCTCGTGCCAGGCGCCGCCGGTAAAGGCGAAGAGCCGCACAGGCATGGCGTCCAGCACCTCGTTGCCGATCACCACGCCTTCGAATCTTTCCGGCAATGTGTCCAGCCAGCGCACCTTCGCGGCCAGCGCCGGTGCGGCGGCTTCGATCGTTTCACGTTGGCGCTCGCGCAATTCACCCGACAAATCCACGATCGAGTAACTGTCGAATTCGACGCCTAGCGCGTCGAGCGCGTTCAGCAAGCCGGCGGCGAGTTTGCCCGTGCCGGCGCCAAATTCCATCAGGTCGCGCGTGCCGCTCGCCTGCAAGGCCTCGGCGAGCGGGCCAGCGAGCGTCGTGGCGAACAGCGGGGACATTTCCGGCGCCGTCACAAAGTCGCTGCCGTCGTCGCCGCGCAGGCCGAATTTGCGAGCGCCGCCGCTGTAATAACCGAGTCCCGGCGCGTAAAGCGCGTGCTCCATGTAGCGGTCGAATGGCAGCCAGCCGTCGGCGGCTTCGAGCTCCGCGCGGATCTGCGCAACCAGCGCTTCGGACTGCGCAAGCGCGCTCGGGCCGGGAGCAGGTAAACTATCGGGTTGGTGAGCTTTCGGATTCATCCCCACATTGTAAATGACCGCCTCTCTGGACACCGCCGCCCGCGCGCCTGAAACGCCGCGCATCGTGCTGATTACCGGCGCCGCCCGCCGTATCGGGCGGGCGCTCGCGCTCGGCTTCGCCGCGCGTGGCTGGGACGTAGCAGTCCATTACGGCGCGTCGCGGGAGGAGGCTGACGGCGTGGTCGCGGAAATCGTCGCCTTGGGCCGCCGTGCGGTGGCGTTGCACGCGGAATTGGGCGACGAGGCCCAGGTCGAGCAGCTTTTGCCGGCCTGTATGGCCGCGCTGGGCCGCCCGGCGTGTATCGTCAACAATGCGTCGCGCTTCGAAGAAGACACGGCACGCAACGTCGGTTACGACCTGCTGCTGAAGCTCACCGCAATGAATCTCGGCGCGCCGCTGGTATTGGCGCGTATGCTGTTCGAGGCCACGCCGGAGGCCGCGCGTACCGATGAAAGCCAGCGGGGCGTGGTCATCAATGTGTTGGACCAGAAGCTGTACAACATGAACCCGGACTATCTGTCCTATACGCTGTCGAAAGCCGCGTTGCAGACAGCGACCGTTGCGCTGGCCCAGGCGTTGGCGCCGAAAGTGCGCGTGGTCGGGCTCGCACCCGGTCTGACGATGCAATCCGGCGATCAAACGCCGGCCAGTTTTGAAGAAGCTCACCGTACTACGCCTTTGGGCCGCGCGTCGCGGCCGGAGGATATTGTCGCCGCCGCGCTGTATCTCGCCGATGCAGCGGGCGTCACCGGAACGACGCTGGTGGTCGACGGCGGGCAGCACCTCGTGCCGCTGCCGCGCGACGTAATGTTTTTGACGGGCGCCTGAAGCGCGTGCGTGTCTGTTGCCGGGTCAACCGGCAGCTCGCGCGCGTGTTGAATTGCCCACTTGAGTGCTCCGCGCTCTTTTTTCGACTGGAACGAACATGTTTGCCGCTCTTTCGCATCCCCGGCTCGCCGATTGCCGCCGGCTCTTTCTGCGCAATTACGAAGTGCACATCAACATCGGCGTGCACGACTTCGAAAAGCGCGGCGAACAGCGCGTCGTGATCAACGTCGAACTGTTCGTGCCGCTCGCGCTGTCCACGCCGGTTCAGGACAAATTGAACGAAGTCGTCGATTACGATTTCATGCGCTCGACCATCGCGCGCCGCGTCGAACAAGGTCATATTCACCTGCAGGAAACCCTCTGCGACGACCTCGTCAACGCTTTGCTCGCTCATCCGCAGGTGCGCGCCGTGTGTGTGTCGACCGAAAAGCCGGACGTTTATCCCGACTGCGATGCCGTGGGCGTCGAAGTCTTCCGTATCAAAGAGGATTGAGCCATGAATGCTCAGGAAATCCTGAACGACACCGCGGCCCCTGAGGCTGTGCAGGCCGCACACGCCTCAGCGGTCAAAGCGCCGCTCACGCGCCGCGAGCAGAAGGAAGCCTACGAGAACAACAAGCTGTTCAAGCGGCTCGCGCGCCAGGTCGGTGAGGCGATCGGCGACTTCAATATGATCGAGGAAGGCGACAAGGTGATGGTGTGCCTGTCGGGCGGCAAGGACAGCTACGCGATGCTCGAAATCCTGATGCGGTTGCGCGAACGCGCGCCGATCAACTTCGACATCGTCGCGGTGAACCTCGACCAGAAGCAGCCGGGCTTTCCGGAGCATGTGCTGCCCGAATACCTGAAGCAACTCGACATTCCGTTTCATATCGAGAACCAGGATACGTACAGCATCGTCAAGCGGCTGGTGCCAGAGGGCAAGACGACCTGCTCGCTGTGCTCGCGCTTGCGTCGCGGCATTCTGTATCGCGTAGCGGGCGAGCTCGGCGCGACCAAGATCGCGCTCGGCCATCATCGCGATGACATCCTGCAAACGCTGCTGCTGAACATGTTCTACGGCGGCAAGCTGAAGGGCATGCCGCCCAAGCTGCAATCGGACGACGGTAAGAACATCGTGATTCGTCCGCTCGCTTACGTGAAGGAAACCGATCTGGAAAAGTACGCGGAGCTGCGCGAATTCCCGATCATTCCGTGCAATCTGTGCGGCAGCCAGCCGAACCTGAAACGCGCGGAAATGAAGGCGCTGATTCGCGATTGGGAGAAGCGCTTCCCGGGCCGTATCGAGAACATGTTCAATGCGTTGTCGAACATCGTGCCGTCGCACCTGATGGATCACGAGCTGTTCCCGTTCGCCGGCTTGCGTACAAGCGGCGAGGCCGATCCGCAAGGCGATATCGCCTTCGATGAAGAGCCGTGTTCAACCGATGTCGGCGACGGCGCGCCGCTCAATGGCGCGAAACCGATCTCGATCGTCCAGTTCGACGATATGTGAGCGTCGTAGAAACACGCGGAAACGTGCGTGAAACGTGTGATTCCGCGCATTTCTGTCCGCTGTGAGGCCGCGCGAGCGGCCTTTGTCGTCATGGGCAGCATGATAGAATCGTCGGCTCCAAACTCGTCCAATTGCCGACGCCATGAACATCGTGATTTTGGCGGCAGGCACCGGTAAGCGCATGCGGTCCGCGCTTCCCAAGGTGCTCCATCCCCTGGCCGGCCGGCCGCTCCTCGCTCATGTCATCGACACTGCTCGCGCGCTCAAACCCAAGCGTCTGGTCGTGGTGGTCGGTCATGGCGCCGAAGCCGTGCGTCAAGCGGTAGCGGCACCGGACGTCCAGTTCGCCGCGCAGGAGCAGCAACTCGGCACCGGCCACGCGGTACAGCAGGCGTTGCCGCTGCTCGATCCGTCCGAACCCACGCTGGTGCTGTACGGCGATGTGCCGCTCACGCGCGCCAGCACGCTGCAGGCGCTGACCGATCGCGCGGGCCGGGACGGCTACGGCGTTCTCACCGTCACGCTCGACGACCCCAGCGGCTATGGCCGCATCGTGCGCGATCAGCACGGCAAGGTGTCGCGCATCGTCGAACAGAAAGATGCGACGCCCGAGCAGCTCGAGATTGCCGAGATCAACACGGGCATCATCGTCGCGCCGACCGGGCGCCTCGGCGGCTGGCTCGCCGCGTTGAAAAACGACAACGCACAAGGCGAGTTCTACCTGACCGACGCGGTCGAGATGGCAATCGAAGCCGGGCTCGAAGTCGTCACCACCCAGCCGGACGAAGCGTGGGAAACGCTCGGCGTGAATAGCAAGCAGCAGCTTGCCGAACTCGAACGGATTCATCAGCACAATGTCGCCGAGGCGTTGTTGGTGGCGGGCGTGACGCTCGCCGATCCGGCTCGTCTTGATGTGCGCGGTACGCTCGAATGCGGCCGCGACGTCTCGATCGACGTGAACTGCGTATTCGAAGGCCGCGTCACGCTGGCCGACAACGTGACTGTCGGGCCGAATTGCGTGATCCACAATGCGACGATCGGCGCCGGTACGCGCGTCGACGCGTTCACGCATATCGAAGGCGCCGAAGTCGGGGCGAACGTTGTGCTCGGCCCCTATGCGCGGCTGCGCCCGGGCGCGTCGTTGCAGGACGAGTCGCACGTCGGCAACTTCGTCGAGGTGAAGAACGCGGTGCTCGGCCATGGCTCGAAGGCGAACCATCTTACGTATATCGGTGATGCGGATATCGGGGCGCGCGTGAATATCGGCGCGGGTACCATCACCTGTAACTACGACGGCGCGAACAAATTCCGCACGATCATCGAGGACGACGTGTTCGTCGGCTCGGACACGCAACTCGTGGCGCCCGTGCGCGTGAAGCGCGGTGTGACGATCGCGGCGGGCACCACGGTCTGGAAGGATGTCGAAGAAGACATGCTGGTCCTGAACGATAAAGCTCAAACAAGCAAGCCGGGCTATGTCCGTCCGGTCAAGAAGAAAAGTTGATGGGCGTGACGCGCGCGCGGAGCGCGCTCCCTGAAACCCAGCACTGAAAAGGAATAAGCCATGTGTGGCATTGTCGGCGCGGTTGCACAACGTAATATCGTCCCCGTCCTGATCGAAGGACTGCGTCGCCTCGAATACCGCGGCTACGATTCGTGCGGCGTGGCCGTGCTCGGCGACAGTGGGCCGCGTCGTGCTCGCAGCGTCGCGCGCGTTGCCGATCTGGACGAGCAAGTGCATGAGAGCCACCTTGAAGGCATCACGGGTATCGCGCATACGCGCTGGGCGACGCATGGCGCGCCGGTGACCGACAACGCGCACCCGATCTTCTCGAAAGATGCGCTCGCGTTGGTACACAACGGCATCATCGAAAACTACGAATCGCTACGCGAAATGCTGCGAGGCAAGGGTTACACGTTTGTTTCGCAGACCGATACAGAGGTTATTGCACACCTGATTCACAGCCTGTATCGCGGCGATCTGTTTGCCGCGGTGCGTGAAGCCGTCGCGCAATTGCACGGCGCGTACGCGATCGCGGTGCTGCATAAGGATCAGCCGCATACGGTGGTCGGCGCGCGGCAAGGTTCGCCGCTGGTGGTGGGACTCGGCAACGGTGAGAACTTCCTCGCTTCGGATGCGCTGGCGCTTGCCGGCAGCACCGAACGCTTCATCTTCCTGGAAGAAGGCGACGTCTGCGAACTGTCGCTCGAGGGCGTGCGTATCGTCGATCGTGACGGCATCGAAGCGCAGCGCGAAGTGCGCCTGGTCGCGGCGTATGGCGGCGCGGTCGAACTCGGCCCGTATCGTCACTTCATGCAGAAGGAAATTTTCGAGCAACCGCGTGCGATTACCGACACGATCCCGCAAGCCGATTCGTTCGACGCGTCGCTGTTCGGCGAGGGTGCCGACAAGGTGTTCGCGGATATCGACAACCTTCTGATTCTTGCGTGCGGCACGAGCTACTACTCGGGACTGACCGCGAAGTACTGGCTCGAATCGGTCGCGAAGATTCCGACCCAGGTGGAAATCGCCAGCGAGTATCGCTACCGTGAGTCGGTGCCGAATCCGAAGTCGCTGGTGGTGGTGATCTCGCAGTCGGGCGAAACGGCCGACACGCTGGCGGCGCTCAAGCATGCGCAGTCGCTGGGGCATAAACATACGCTTTCGGTGTGCAATGTCGGCACGAGCGCGATGGTGCGCCAGACGGAATTGTCGTTCCTGACCCATGCGGGCCGCGAGATCGGCGTGGCGTCGACGAAAGCCTTCACGACGCAATTGGTCGCGCTGTTCGTGCTGGCCGCGACGCTTGGGAAGCTGCGTGGACAGGTGAGCGCGGAGCAGGAAGCCGAGTATCTGAAGCAGCTGCGCCACTTGCCGGCGGCGTTGAATAGCGTGCTGGCGCTGGAGCCACAGATCATCGCGTGGTCGGAAGAGTTTTCGCGCAAGGAACATGCATTGTTCCTCGGGCGCGGCTTGCATTACCCGATCGCGCTTGAGGGCGCGTTGAAGCTCAAGGAGATTTCCTATATTCACGCGGAGGCGTATCCGGCTGGCGAGTTGAAGCATGGGCCGCTGGCGCTCGTGACGGAAGCAATGCCGGTGGTGACGGTGGCGCCGAATGACGCGCTGCTGGAGAAGCTGAAGTCGAATATTCAGGAAGTGCGCGCGCGGGGCGGTCAGCTTTATGTGTTCGCGGACGCGGACACGAAGATCGTGAATGACGAAGGCCTGCATGTGATCCGGATGCCGGAGCACTACGGCTTGCTGTCGCCGATTCTGCACGTGGTGCCACTGCAATTGCTGGCTTATCACACGGCTTGTGCGCGTGGCACGGATGTGGACAAGCCGCGGAACCTGGCGAAGTCGGTTACGGTGGAGTGAGGCTGGTAAGGCGCAGGCGCAAATAAAAAAGGACCCGGGCATGTTGCCGGGTCCTTGACCTCCATGTCCGGCGAAACGAATTCAGCTCTCCGGTAGTTCACCGATGTATTCGTAAGCGACCGACACTTTTGGATGCCTGAACCAGCCTGGATCGCGATAATCGTTGCGGCCAAGTCCCTCACGAACCTTCACGACAGTGAACATGCCGCCCATTTCCAGCGGGCCGACTGGGCCACGTCCCGGTCATCACCGGCAACGTGTTGTCGGGTAGTGGCATCTCCATTTCGCCCATCGCGCCCCCCGTGCTGCCCATCGCCGCCCTCACTTCCTCTCCACCTCCACCGCAGCCGCTGAAACAAACTCCGCCCGCACGCTGTCGCCGACTTTCAACTCATTGAGCGGAATGTCAGCCGCTGCTCTTAGCACCTGCTGATGCTTCGGCCCACGTAGCGTCACCATCCGGCTCTTGCGGTCGATTTTCAGTACCGTCGCGACAACCTGCACTCTATGCGCCGACGACGCGTATCCCCCTGAAGCTGGTATCGCCGCCGTCGTCTCGATGCGTTCACGCACCCCTTTGGTCGTCACCTTGTCGATGTGAAGCAGCAGCGCCTGCTGGTACGCGATGTTCAGCTTGTCGCCGACGCGCAGTTTCCTGACATCGGCCAATTGGGGATTGACGTCGACATCCGCCAGATGGCCGTGCGGGCCACGCAGCGTGACGCTGTTGGTGGCGGGGTAGATCGCTACAACCTGGACCTGGGCGTGAATGACCTCGGCTTTTCCGAGCGCCACCTGCCCGGCATCGGCGTTAGCGTCCTGAGCGAAGCCAGATTGACAGCAAGCGGCCATCAACACCGCCGCACTCCACATCGCCGCGGCCGGTGAGCCTGCTTTGCGTAGACGAGTCATCCGTTGCTCCCAAAGTGACCATCTCAAATGACAATCCCGAGTGACCAACCTAAGCAACCCAAAACCCCAAGCTACGCTTACAGCTCCGGACGCGCCAGGTCGCTGGTCACGATGTGCTCGCCATACACCTGCGCCGCCGCGACGGCTTCCAGCTTGGTCGCGTAAGGCCCGAGCTCCGGCGCGCCGTCGAACGGGAACAGCACGCGGCCATCGGTGGTTCGAACCACTTTCAACACACCGAAAAAACGCCGGTAGCCCGCCAGCTTCGATGTCGCCGACACTTCAAAATCGTCCTCCGACGTCGCGGGGACGCTGGGAATAAATACGGTCTTGCTCATACCTGAAAACTTCTCTTGTTCAATGGGCCGGCCCCTGCTCGACAGGCCAAGGCTACGCCCGGTTGTCCCGGGAAGACGGTCACCGGCGGCCTCATTGTCTCAAATCCCGGCGCATTCAACCGGATGCCTGATTAGCGGACCAGCGCCGCCCGCTTTTCGCGTCGTTGATCAACGGAGCCTGCCCGGCAGGCCGTGCGCCAGATCAGGCGCCGTTGACCGCCGCCGCATGGTCGGCCGCTAGCGCGACGTCCCGCTCGGTCACCTTCACGAAGCTCGGCCGCGAGCAGATGCGCTGGGCATACTCGAGCACGACCGGCGTCTCAGGCACCAGCTTGAACATCATCCCCCAATGCAACGCGATGCCCCACAAGATATCCGCAGCCGACATCTTGTCTCCAAGCAAATAGGGCGATGCCTGTAGCTGGCTTGTCACTGTCCCGAGCATCGAGTCGAAATCACCGTAGGGCGAGGTAGAGGGCGGCGCCGGTTCGCGCTTCATCGCCTTGTCGACCAACGCCGGCTCGTAACAGGCCGCGTAGTACGCCAGCCATCGCAGATACGGCCCGCGCGTCGGATCGTCGAGCGCCGGCGCGAGGCCCGCTTCAGGAAACAGGTCGGCCAGATAGATAACGATGGCGACCTGTTCGGTGATCAGCGCATCGCCGTGAAGGATCGCCGGCACTTTGCCGAGCGGATTGATCGCGAGATACGGCGCCTTGCGCTGCTCGCCGGCCTTCATGTTCAGCACCTTCAGCTGATACGGGACGCCGAGTTCTTCGAGCAGCGTGACTGCGCTGACAGAGCGGCATTGCGGCGAGTGGAACAGCGTGATCGTGCGGTCGGTGGTCATGGCGGGGCCTTCTAAGTGAGTGTCTCGTGGGAAGAGCCAGCGTCCATCAGGCGCCGGATGTCCCTATCCTATGCGCCTATACCTGTCAGTTTGTGTCAGGTATGACTACACTTATCCGGATGAGAGCCAGCCGCCTCCTTTCCATCCTGATGACCTTGCAGGCGCGTGGACGCGTGACCGCGCAGTCGCTCGCTGACGAATGCGCGGTCTCGCTACGCACCATCTATCGCGACGTCGACGCCTTGTGCGCCGCAGGGGTCCCGGTCCACAGCGAACGTGGCGCGGAAGGCGGCTATCGCCTGCTCGACGGATACCGTACGCGTCTGAACGGTCTGTCGTCGCAGGAAGCGGAGGCGTTGTTTCTCGCCGGTTTGCCGGGACCGGTGCAGGCGCTCGGTCTTGGCGCCGTGATGGCCGGTGCGCAGACCAAGTTGCTTGCCGCGCTGCCGGTCGAATTGCGCTCGACCGCGGAGCGCATGCGTTCGCGTTTTCACCTCGACGCCCCGGCCTGGTTTTCCGACGCGGATCAGCCCGCGAATTTGCCGTTGATCGCCAGCGCGGTGTGGGAACAGCATCCGCTGCAGATTCGCTATCAGAGTTGGAAAGCCGAAAAGTTTCGCCGGATCGAACCACTCGGCATCGTGCTGAAAAGCGGGGCCTGGTATGTGGTTGGGCGAGTCGGCACGGACATTCGCATCTATCGCATTTCGCGCATTCTCGAGTTGAGCCGGCTGGACGAGACGTTCGAGCGCCCACTCGCCTTCGATCTGACGGCTTACTGGCAAGACAGCACGCAACGTCTGTCCGAAGAGATGCATGCGAACGAAGCGACGCTGCGTCTGTCGCCGTGGGGCATGCAGATGCTCGAAGTCTTTACCTCACCGTTCGCACGGTCAGCCGCGAAAATCGGCGAGCCGGATCCGGCCGACGGCTGGCGCACGGTCACCCTGCCGGTCGGCTCGATGAGGCAGGCGTGCGCGGAGCTGCTGCGTTTTGGCACCGAGGCCGAGGTGCTGGCGCCGCCCGAATTGCGTGCGTGCATGAGGGAGGTTGCGGCGGCGCTGCATTGCCGCTACGCGCAATGAAGGCATCGTTTCGCCATTTCAGCGAACGATATATATCGCTTGAGATGATCGATATGTGACGTGACGGTGACGCGCTTCACGGCACCGTCATACATGCTACATACAGTTTGCCCGCGAATAAAACTCTAATCCCCAGGGGCAAAAACAATGTCACAGCGCAGCGGGTTGCGTGCTTTCTTCATGGTCGTTTGCGCGGCCTTAGTTGGTGTTATCGTCGCCGCGTGCGGATCATCGTCGTCCTCGTCGCTCACTCAGACCGGGCAGCAGCAGATCAAGCACGTCTTCGTCATCACGCTCGAAAACGAAAACTACGCGACCACCTTCGGCGCGAACAGCAAGGCACCGTATCTGTCGCAGACGCTGGCTTCACAAGGCGCGATGGTGCAGCAGTACTACGGCACGGGGCACGTGAGCCTCGACAACTACATCTCGATGCTCAGCGGTCAGGCGCCGACGCCGGAAACGGACAACGACTGCATTACCTATCAGGACTACAAGCTGACGGGCACGACGCCGGACGGTCAGGCGATCGGCTCGGGTTGCGTGTATCCCGCCAGCATCAAGACGCTGCCGGACCAGCTGACGGCCGCTGGCTTGACATGGAAGGGCTATGAAGGCGACATGGGCAACGACCCGACGCGCGAAGCTGCCACCTGCGGCCACCCGACGCTCAACACGACCGACCTGACCCAATCGGCCGAAGCGCCGAGCGCGGCGGTACCGCTGGGCGATCAGTACGCGACGCGTCACAACCCGTTCATGTATTTCCACTCGATCATCGATTCGCCGAACTGCGGCCAGAACGTCGTCAACCTGAACAAACTCACGGCCGATCTGCAATCGATCTCAACCACCGCCAACTTCAACCTGATTACGCCGAGCCTGTGCGACGACGGCCACGATTCGCCGTGTGTGAACGGCCAGCCGGGCGGACTGGTCAGCGCGAACACGTTCCTGCAAAAGTGGGTGCCGATTATCACCGCCTCGCCGGCGTTCCAGCAGGACGGTCTGTTGATCATCAACTTCGACGAAAGCAGTTACGCGTCAGTGACCCAGCCCTCGGCGGGCCAAACGCAACTGACCTTTGCGGGTACAACCTGCTGCAGTCAGCAGCCTGGTCCGAACCTGCCGGCGTTCCCGGAGACTTCGTCGCTGTCGTACAAGGGCGCGACGATCAATCTGACCAAGCAGAGCTTTGGCGGTGACCAGACCGGTGCGGTGATGATCTCGAAGTTCATCAAGCCGGGCACGGTGTCGACGGTGCAGTACAACCACTACTCGATGCTCAAGAGCATTGAAGACATCTTCCAGCTCGGTCATCTGGGCTATGCGGGGCAGGCCGGCCTGGTCGGGTTCGGCAATGACATTTTCACGAACCTGTAAGTGACTCGATGCTGTTTTCTGCAACCGGATTCACCGTGAGCACAGCCACCCGATTGGCGGCGCTCGCCGCGCTGGCCAGTGCCGTATGGCTGCCGCTCCCGGCAGCCGCAGCGTCGGCGCCGGCCGACGCGAAGCCCGTCTACAGCGATGCCGCAGCGCTCGGCAAACTGATGTTCTTCGACGCATCGTTGTCGGCCTCGGGCAGGATGTCGTGCGCGAGCTGTCATAGCCCGTCGCACGCGTACGGGCCGCCCAACGGCCTGGCTGCTCAGCTGGGTGGTCCGGACATGCGCTCGCAAGGCACGCGCGCCGTGCCGAGCCTGCGCTATGTGCTGAACCGCACGCCGATGTGGAGTCATGCGCAGGCGGCCAGCCTGTCCGAGCGCCTGAGCGAGACGGACAACGCGCCGGTCGGCGGCTTCGGCTGGGACGGGCGCTTCAACCGTCTGCACGATCAGGCGAGCTTCCCGCTGTTCAATCCGGACGAGATGGCCAACAAGGACCCGGCGGCCGTGCTCGCGAAACTGGGGCAGGCACCGTATGCCGCGCGCTTCAAGGAAGTGTTCGGGCAGAACATCTTCGCCGACCCCACCAAGGCTTTCGCGCAGGCGATGTACGCCATCGAGCGCTTCGAACTTGAAGACCCGAGTTTTCATCCGTACACCAGCAAGTTCGATTACTACCTCGATGGTAAATTGCAACTAACGGCACAGGAGTTAAGAGGCAAAAAACTGTTCGACAATCCGGCGGGCGGCAATTGTGCCTCCTGCCACATCGATCAATCGGGTGTTGACGGCTCTCATCCGCTTTTCACCGACTTCAACTTCCAGGCGCTCGGTGTGCCGCGCAATCCGGAGTTGCGTGCGAACGCGGATCCGAAGTATTTCGATATGGGCCTGTGCGGTCCGCTGCGTACCGATCAGTCGAGCGACAGGAGCAACTGCGGACTCTTCAAGTCGGTGTCGCTGCGTAACACCGCGACGCGGCTGGTGTTCTTTCACAATGGCCGCTTCCATACGCTGAAGGACGCGCTGCGCTTCTACGTTCAGCGCGATACGAATCCGGCAAAGTGGTATCCGAAAGACGACCACGGCAAGGTCGACAAATTCAACGACTTGCCGGTTGCGCTGCGCGTGAACGTCGATACCACAGACGAACCGCTCACGCGCAAACAAGGTGAACGTCCGGTCTGGTCGGAGCGGGATATCGACGACGTCGCCGCTTTCCTCGCCACGCTGAACGACGACTACGTGCTGAAACCGAGCAAGTCGAAGTAGCGCGGCGCAGACGCACCAGCCGGCCGCCTTTCCTAAGACGAAATCGGGTCGTTTGGTGCCTCTTTTGGGGGCAGAGCTATAATGCGCGAATCCCCTTTCTTTCCCGTCCTCCGTTATGAGCCGGTTACTTTGCCTGATCGTGCTTTCGCTCGGCCTGATGCAAACCGCAACGGCCGACGAAACCAATGACCGCATGTCCGCGTATCTGACGCAGAAATTCGGCTTGGCAAAGGAAAAGGCTCAAAAGATTTCCGACGCGGTGGAGTCCGCCGCGTCGAAATATTCACTGCCGCCGGCACTGCTGCTGGCGATCATCTCGATCGAATCCCGCTTCAAGGAAAAGGCCAAGGGCGCCAACGGCGCGACCGGGCTGATGCAGGTGGTGCCGGGCGCCCATCGCGGGCTGTTGAGGAACGTCAGGGACCTCACCGAGCCGACCACCAACATCGACGTGGGTTCGGCAATCCTGTACGGCTACATGCGCTCGGCGAACGGAGACATGAACGCGGCGCTCAAGAGTTACGGCGGATCGCAGGCCTACGCGAAGAAGGTGAGCTTGCGCGTTGAAGATTTCACCGACGTCGCCGGACCGCAAGACGTCGCGTCGCGTCCGGACGCACAAGCCAGTATGTGCGAGGCCGACCGTTGCGCGGCGCCGGACAACTGGGCCGACGCTTTTGCGATACCGGCCGGCAACGCCGCCGGCGTGAACGGCGCGGCGGCGTCGCAAAGCACATCGCCCGCAACGCCGCACTGAGCGACAGCACTCTCCTATTTTTCCTCTTTGTCGTGCTCCCGCGCTGAAGCCGCGGACATGAGCCGTCACGTCGTGTAAGGCGGCGCGGGGCGCGCGCTGCGCGCTTTTTACGCACACCTGGCAACCGCTCTACAATGCATTCCCATTCGAGCTTACGCCGCGCCTCTTCCGATCGACCATGTCTACCTCGTTTTCCAAAACTACTGCTGCCGCGCTTCTCGGTCTGCTGACACTTGCCGCTTGCAGCGGCACCCCGCAGCCGAAATTCCAGCAGGAATTGTTCGAAACGGGCGCGAGCCCTTACGCCCGAAATTTCAACTCGAACACCACGGATACCTGCGAGGCGGCGCGCCGCGCACTGCTGAGTCAGGGCTATCTGACGACGATGACGCGCACCGATACCGTCGATGGAACGAAAAATTTCCAGCCGACCGGCGATACACACATCGTCGTCGAGTTTCATGTGGTGTGCACGCCGGGAGAAGAGGCGAGCGATACGAGCATTGTTTACGTCAATGCCGTGCAGAACGGTTTTGCGCTGAAGAAAAGCGATACCTCGGCGAGCGTCGGGCTGAGCGTGCTGGGTTCGCTGTCGCTGCCGATCCGCTCGAACAGCGATGCGATGGTCAAGATTTCGAGTGAGACCATTCCGTCGGGCAAGTTCTACGATCGCTTCTTCGGCCTCGTCGATCACTATCTGCAAACGGTGGTGCGCACACAGCCGGTTGCAAACAGCCGTGTCGAGACGCGCATGTTGCCGGTGCCGGTCGAAGCAACCATTCCAGCGCCGCCACCTGAGATGCCCGATGCAATCGACAAGGCGGCTTCGGCGCAACCGGCAAGCGGAGCCAGCAGCGTGGTGCCTTGATGCATCCACTTAGGGCTGGTCAAGGTCTGATCAGCCTTCGATCTCATCACGCTGCGGTACTTATCCTATGTCTTTTACTTCATACGTATATATATGTAGTAATAG
>NZ_WOEY01000143.1 GCF_013177695.1 Paraburkholderia solitsugae
GTATATATATGTAGTAATAGTTAACAAGGGTTAACCCCTTCTGTGGATAAGTCCTAAATTTCCCGTCACATCAATGTCATGCGAAATCCATAACCCTGCGGAACACATCTGTAGAAAAACTACAAAGCTGGGATAACTTTGATGGGGCAAGCCTCGCGCCCCGTCTTATCAAGATTTCGCACACAGGCTGTCCGATGAGCTGTCCCGAAGTTATTCATAGGCAATTGTGGATAACTTGCGCATCCGGCCGTTATACCGCCTAGTGGCGGCTCCGTCTTTTTCGTCGATGCCATCCGCTCGCCACCGTACAGACCTAGACCGTCCGGACGTGCACATTGAAGCCGGAAGGTACGAAGATTGCGGCGATGTTTTTGCAAGCGCAACTGTTGCTATTTAGTCAAAATCATTTCAGCAACGGCCTATCCAGGCATAAAGTTAAAGTGTTTTCTGAGGTTATTGGTGCAGTGCGGGGGTGTGCGATGAAACGTAGAACAGCACGACAGCTAGTCCGTCTTCTCTCGGATATCAGACATGCCAGCCACTGCACTACGCTGCGGGCGGCGGCCACTAACCGGGCCATATCGCTTGCATCCTCGGAGCATGATGACGATCGCACCGAGAGCGACGAAAGCAACGAGGCCGCACGCGAGGCGAGTCACGACAAGCCTGCCCGGAGCGGATCATGAGAGCCGCCAGCGAACAATCGCTGCGTTTTCTGGTCGAGAAATGGCTGGCGCCAGGGCCCTCGGTCCCGATTCACGTCACCGAATTCAGCCGCACCCGGCTTGGCGGCAGGCGTTATGTGCGCGTGGAGACGTCTCCAGAAGCAGGATCGCGCGGTCTCTTTTTCTTTCGTCACGACGACGGCTGCTGGTGTGTGTTTCCACCCACCGCTGATACACCCAAAATGTTCACGCAGCCGCGCGCTGCTTAGCAGAGGCGGCCACGCGGGCGACTGGCTCAGCCCTCACGCTTCATGAGGCAGGCGATCACGTTCGCTTTCGCGTCGCCGGGCGGGCATCACCTGGCACACGATCAAACCGGTGAGCATCAGCGCGCATCCAAATAGCGCGCGAGCCGACAGCGTTTCGCCGAGCACCAGCCATCCGGCGAGCGCGGCGAAAACGCCTTCCATGCTGAAGATCACTGCGGCATGCGACGGCGCCGCGTGCCTTTGCGCAACGACCTGAATCGTATAGGCGATACCCACTGACAGTGCACCGCCGTACAGAATCGTCGGCGCGGCGCGCTCGATCACCGCCAGACTGACCGGCTCGATCACGAGGCCGATGGCCAGACAGACGAGCCCGCAAGTCACGAACTGCACGAGTGCCAACATGAGTGTGTCGTGTCGCTGCGCGAAGCGGCCCACCAGCATCATCTGCACGGAAATCACCAACGCGCCGGTAAGCTGATACCAGTCGCCGTACAGGATCGAGAAGTGCTCGTTGACGCTCAGAAAGTACATGCCGAGCGCAGCGAGCGTCGCGCCGAGCCAGGTGCCGAATCCCGTTGGATGACGAAACAGCACACCCAGCAGCGGCACGATCACCACATACAACGAACTGATGAAGCCGGCGTTGGCGACCTTGGTGTACTGCAGGCCGATCTGCTGCAACGAAATCGATGCGGACAGCACGACGCCGAGCAGCACACCGGCACCGAGCAGCTCGCGTGCGCCGCCGGGTTCGCGCTTCGACAATTCCGCAAGCGCGGAGCGCCGCACGCAGACGATCATCGCCAGCACGACCAGCGCGCCGAGCAGGAAGCGCAGTCCGGTAAACAGAAACGGTCCGATCGTGTCGAGACTGAGGCGTTGCGCGACGAACGCGGAGCCCCAGATCATCGCCGCGATCAGCATGAGCAGGTTGGCGCGCAGGTGTTGGCGTGTGTCGGGTTTCAAAGGCTGTTTTTCGAATTCGGTTGTTTTAACAAGACGCTCGCGGTTTAACCGTGACGTACGGCGTCTCGCGGCACGGACTCCTTTGCCGGCACCGGCAATGGTAACGCGGGCAAGGTGATCACAAAACGCGCGCCACCCGATGCCGCTTCTTCGAGCCGCACGTCGCCACCATGAACCAGCGCGACGCGCCACACGATCGCGAGGCCAAGGCCGAAGCCGCCCGTGTGCCGGTCACGGCTAGCATCGAGCCGGTGAAACGGTTCGAATACACGGCCGCGCTCGGCAAGCGGAATACCGGGGCCGTCGTCTTCGACGATCAGCACTAGTGCGCCTGCCGCGCCGGCGGCCGCGCTCAGCGAAATCGCCTGCTGTGCGTAGCGGGTACTGTTGCGTAGCAGATTCAGCAGCGCGCGCGCGACCAGTTTGGGATCGCAGACATGATACGTGGGAGTACGGGCAATCGGCAAACGAGAAACCGGAGCGCGGGCGGCGGCGCCACCCGCAGCGGACATGCCCGCCGTGCTGACCGAGAGCGTCAGCGAGCGATCGGCGACATCGTTGGACATGCTCGCGGCCACGCTATCGAGCAACTCATCCACCGACACCTGCATCAGCACCAGATGCCCGTCGCCTTGTTCCAGGCGGCTCAAGGTCAGCAGTTCGGTGACGAGTTCGTCGAGTTCGCGCACGTCTTTGCGCAGCGCCATTTGCCGCTCACGCTGCCGCTCGGGCGATTCAGGCGACTGCAACAGCGCAAGTCCGAATTCGAGCCGCGCGAGCGGCGTCTTCAGTTCGTGGGAGATGCCGTGCATCATCTCGCGCTGATGCAGGATCGACGCTTCGATCTGCCGCGCCATTTCGTTGAATTGCTGCGATAACTCGTAGATGTTTGACTTCTTCGACAGCTGCGCGCGGGTCGACAGATTGCCGGAGCCGAACACACGCGCCGCGGCTTCCAGCTTGCGCAACTCGCGCCAGTGATAGTGCACCCACACGACCACAGAAAGCAGCGTGGCAAGCGCGAGCAACGCATACGCGAGTGCCTGAATCTCGACGGTGGTGGCCTCGCTGCGACGCGCATTGACGACGATGCCATCCGGCAGAGGCAGGTAGTAACTCGTAGTGTCGTCGTCCAACACCAGCTTGCCATCGCGCAACTCGCGCCATTGGCGCTTGCCGACCAGTGGCTCGACCGCGTCGATTGTCATCAACCTGAAGCCTTCGCTGCCGTGCTTTTTCAATTCCGCGAGCGCCGCGGCGCGTTCCGGGCCCGCGTGTCGTTGCAGATAATCCTCGAGTACGAATGCGTACGTACGGCCCGCGCCGCGCTCGGTTTGTGTGACGCGCTCATGGAAGAGTTGCGAGAATGAGGTGTTGATGAACGCAATGGTGAGGCCGCCACCGATCACAACGATCAGATACAGCCGGATCAGCGAGCGGAGCATTTATTCCTCCCACGCCGACGGGCTGAACAGATAGCCGCGGCCCCAGATCGTTTTGATTTTGTGCGGCTCAAGCGAGGCATCTTCGAAACGTCGACGCAGCCTTGAGATCCCGGCGTCGACGGTGCGATCGAGACCGTCGAATTCAATGCCGCGTAATTGCTTGAGAATGTCGTCGCGGCTCAGCACGGTGCCGGCGGCGCGCGCGAGGATCAGCAGCAGGTTGTATTCGGCGGTTTTCAGCTCGACTGGCTGGCCGCGCCAGCTTACCGCGCGATCGGGCGGAGCAATCACCAGTTCGCCGAAGACCAGCGTGCCGTCCTGTGTGGACGGTTCCACGCTTTCCGCCGGCTGCGCGCGCCGCAGCAAGGCACGGGCGCGTGCGACCAGCACGCGCGGCTCGATCGGCTTGATGACGTAGTCGTCGGCACCCGTTTCCAGTCCGGCGATCTGGTCGAACACGTCGACGCGCGCCGTCAGGATCAGCACCGGTACACGCGAAAAACTGCGAATGCGGCGGCAGACCTCCATGCCGTCCATGTTCGGCAGCATCAGGTCGAGAATCACCAGCGCCGGTTTGTGTTCGCGCACGGCGGCCACGGCCGTGTCGCCGCGCCGCACGATCGTCACGCTGAATTCATAGCTGTTCAGATATTCCCCGATCAACTGCGCGAGACGATCGTCGTCCTCGATCAGCAGCACGCTGGTTTTGAGGGGGGCTTCATTCATGTCGGTCTCCACTATCAGGCGCCGATTCTATCCGCGCGCACACGTGCCGGGTGCGCCGCGAACACTTGAACACAATTGCGCACACATTCCCCCAACTTCAGGACAGACGTGGCGAGGCGGCGTCCCTAGACTGCGTCTTCCATCCCAAATAAAAAGTCCTGATCGTGCGCAAATGCCTCTCTTATCTGTGTGTTCCGCTGTTTGGCCTGACCTGCTCGTCGATGGCCTATGCCGAGAATTTCTATCTATTTTCACTGGCTGGCGGCGTGGCGCCGCGCTATCAGGGCAGCCGTGATTACCGTCCGTTTGTGGCACCGCTGATCGCAGCAGAGTTCAGCAACGGCATCTTTCTGAGCCCGACGGATGGCCTCGGTTACAAGCACACCTTCGCCAACGGCCTGTTCGCATCGGCGGCGCTGAGCTACGACTTCGGCCGTACCGATAGCAATCGCGCCGATTTGCCAGGCTCCGACTACCTGAAGGGCATGGGCCGAATTCCCGGCTCGGTGATGGTGTCCGTTCAGGTTGGCGCGCATCTGTTTGGTCCGTCGACCATCAGCATCACGCTGGATCAGCCGGTGACGCATACGAGCCGCGGCACGAGCGGGCACGTCGATCTGACCGTGCCGGTGCTGCAAACCGTCGACAACGACATCAGCATCACGGGCAGCGTGCATGCCGGTAGCGGCCGCTATACGCAGACCTTTTTCGGCGTCACCGATGCGCAGGCGGCCGCGAGCCGCTTTCAGCCGTATGCGGTGAAAGGCGGTTTCGACAGCGCCAAGGTGTCGGCCGCCTGGACCTACAGTTTTTCGCCGCGTTGGTCGGTGCATACCGAAGGCGGCGTGACGCGGCTGCTCGGTGCGTCGGCAAACAGCCCGATCGTGCAGTCGAAGAACAACTACTTCGCGATCACCGCACTGACGTATCGCTATTGATGCTCGCGTTGATGCGCGTATTCATCGGTTATCCGAATCGACGTTCCGACGTTTCGACGATCTGACGTCCCTTCAAGGAGCTCGCGATGTTTGCATGGCAAACCCCTCTGTCCAATGCCTGGCAGGACAGCCTGGTATCGTCCGCGCGCGCGCAGGCGATTGGCGTCGACAGTTTGCTGC
This sequence comes from Paraburkholderia solitsugae, assembly GCF_013177695.1. Taxonomy (GTDB): domain Bacteria; phylum Pseudomonadota; class Gammaproteobacteria; order Burkholderiales; family Burkholderiaceae; genus Paraburkholderia; species Paraburkholderia solitsugae. The sequence goes on from NZ_WOEY01000143.1 coordinate 5,193, forward strand.
TGGCCGGTGCGACCGGTTTTATCGGCGGCAATCTGTTTGTGACCTTGATCAACGCAGGCCTCATCGAGCGGATGGTGTGCCTGGTGCGCGGTGCCAGCGTGGCCGATGCGCTCGCGCGGCTGCGCGCGTCGGCGGTGCGCTGCGGGCTGCCGCATTTTCGCGCCCAGCAAATCACTGAAGCCAACATCATGGTCGGCGAGCTCGGCAGCGCGTTTTCGGAGATCGATCTGGCGCGGCTCGCCAAGGCATCGCACGTGATCAACTGCGCCGCGCTTGCGTCGTTTTCGACGCATCCGCAGGTGCTCGACACGAATGTGCGCGACACTTTGCGCTTCGTATCGTGCTTTGTCGGTAGCAAAACGCTGCGGCGTTTTCTGCACGTGAGCACGGCGATGGCGTGCGGCACACAATGCGGCGCGAACGTGCAGGAATCTCCGTTTAGCTATGGCGAGACGCGCCACCTCGTGGCCTATACGCAAAGCAAACGCGAAGTGGAGCGTCTGTTGCGCAGCACGTATCCGCGCTTGCCGCTGGTCGTGGTGCGGCCGTCGATCGTGGTCGGCCATACGGTGCTTGGCACGCTGCCTTCGGCAAGCATCTTCTGGGTGTTTCGCGTGGTGCACGGCGCGCGGCGCTTCACGGCACGGGCAATGAACCGCCTCGACGTGGTGTCCGCCGACGACTGCGCGCGTGCGATCGCGCTGCTGGCGGTGAAGCCGTCACTGGCTTTCGATACGTATCACGTATCGGCGGGTGCCGAAGCGCCGACCATCGGTCAGATCATCAGCGCGATGGACGAAGCCACCGGCACCTCGGGCCGTCGCTATTCGATGTGCCGCGTGCGCGACTTCGGCAAGATCGCACGCGAGGTGGTGGGCCGCGACCGTTGCGGCAGTGGCCGCCTGATCGAACATGCATTGCGTTTATACGCTGGCTTCGCGGAGCTGGACTATACCTTCGACAACCGCCGTCTGCGTGACGAGATCGGCTTCGAGCCGCTGCCCTTCACGGACTACGTGAGCGAATGTGTGCGGACCTCGCGCGGGGTGGGAATCGTCGAGCAGATGCGCTGGGACTTCAAATAAGCCTCAGCGCCGGTTACATGGCGAGCGACTCGCGCGATAATCGCGCAACAGCCAACCGGCTCACGATACGACTGACCGACAGGGCCGACCGACTTTCAGGCAGACGCAATGGACGAGAAAGACTGGATCGCCGGCGCCGCGAAGGCGCTGGCGATCATCGAGGCATTCGACGAAGAGCACGCGCGCATGACGCCGACCATGGTGGCCGCCCGCGCCGGGCTCTCGCGCACGGCGGCGCGGCGCTATCTGTTGACGCTGCGCGAACTCGGCTACGTGGATACCGACGGCAAGCTGTTCTGGCTCGCGCCGCGCGTACTGCGGCTCGGTCAGTCGTATCTGGATTCAGCGCGCTTGCCGCGCACCGTACAGCCATTTCTTCAGCGCATCACCGCAACCGTGCAGGAAACCGCGCTGGTCGCGATTCTCGACGAACACGACGTGGTCTACGTCGCGCGCAACGGCGTGAACCGGGCGATGGCGGTCGGTTTTGTGCTCGGCTCGCGGGCGAGTGCGCCGTTGTCGTCGGCGGGTTTGATCCTGCTGGCCTTCCAGGCGCCGGAAAGCATCGAACAATGGCTCGCGTCCTATCCGATCAAGGTGTTCACGCCGCACACTTATTCGACCACCGAGCGCTTGCGCGAAGTGCTGAGCGAAATCCGCCGCGATGGCTATGTTGTCACCGATCAACAACTGGAACTGGGCATGCGCGGTGTCGCGGTGCCGTTGCGTGACCGGCATGGCTCGGTCGTGGCGGCGATCAGTGTGAGCATGCCGATCGGCCAGGAGTCGGCGAATGCTGCGCTGCACCGGGTGCTGCCGACCCTCCAGGAAACCGCCAGTTTGCTGCGAAATCTGGTCTAGAAGCGGGCCTAGGTAATCTCCCTGATACGGCATGCTTAACGAGTGAAAGCATATTGAAAGCAAGCTGTCTCGCGGAAAATACATATCGAGTTTTGCGCATGACAAACCGCCTACGCTGCGTAATACTCTCCCGCGGGGAGCGGTAAGGCGGCTCAAGCCTTGTCTGCTTCACCGTTCTGCTATTTCATTCACATTGACTCAGTCGTCCAGGTTTGGGGAACAACACATGAAAAAATTCATCGTCTCGCTCGCAGCCGCATCGATCGCGCTGGTCTCCGTTCAAGCTTTCGCACAGGCATCGGACGCAGCAGCGCCGGCCGCTGCAGCTAGCGCGCCGAAGAAGCACCACATCAAGAAGCTGAAGACGCACGGTAAGCGCGCTCCGGTTTCGGCAGCAGCTTCGGCAGCCGGCACGAACGACAAGGGCACGGCAAACTAAGCTTTCGCTTGGTTTCGTCGGGCGAACCCTGCCGGTTCTCTTCTGTGCGCCGCCAGTCGGCGAGTGCAGCGCAGTTCAGGTTAAATTCGCCAGCAAAAAGGCCAGAGCTTCTGCTCTGGCCTTTTTGTATGGGGCGACGGTTTTGGGCGGCGTTTAGCCCGCGAGACCGCGCTTGATGACCTCGTTCAGCAGTCCGGTCATGCCTTCCGGATGCGTGGCGGCCCGTTCTTTCAGTTCCGTGACCAGGTCGCCGTTCAGCTTGCAGGCGAACGCGACGAGGCCCTGCGCCTGGTCGAGCTTGCGCTGTTCGCGGCGATCGAGCTTCGGGTCGGCGGCAGCAGGTTTGCCAAAGCGGTCGGCGGTCGAAAGTTTCATTGCGCTGTTCAGCTTGAGCGCCTTGTTCTTTTCAAGGTCGGTTTTTTTCATCGCCATACGGAAGGCCTCTGCCAGATAAGTAATCCCGCATTGTACGCATCGCGCCGCGCGTCGAGCGAACGGCGGCGATTTCGCACCAAAGCGGCGATGGAACGGTGCTCAGACCACGCGGAGTCTGAGAAGCCGAACGGTGTTCAAGCGGGCCGTCCCGGCGCGGCTGCCACGCTGTCCATCAGCGCACGCATGCGTTGCCAGTGCGTGCCTTCCCAGAACACGCGCCGGCACACGTCGCAGGTCACGAACTGGTTATGCCGTTCCAGCACGCCATCGGGCGCCCGATTACCGACTTCATCTTTGGCGATACGCCGCAGCGGCGCATTGCACATCAGACACAAACGGAACGGCTGTGCGCTACCGGCCAGATCGAGCCGTTCAAACACTTCGCGCAATTGCTCGCGCGGCCGCAGCGTGCGCACGTAGCAGCCATGCGTGATGGTGCGGCGTTTCAATAGCTCACGGTCGCGCGTCAAGACGATGCGCTGTTGTGCGGCCGCGAGCGCTTCGATATCGGCGTCGGGATAGTGGTTGTCGTAGAGCGTGTCGAAGCCGGCCAGCCTTAGCAGCGGGGCGAGACCGCCAAGATGCGCATCGGCAATGAAACGCACCACGCGCAGCGGATGGGCGCGCACGCGCAATAGGGGCTGGATGTCGAGCGCTTCAAACTTCGGATAAACGGCGACGCGATCGCCGTCGGTCAGCGGATGATTGAAACCAACCGACTCACCGTTCACCAGGATCAGTTCGACTTCGGTATGCGGCACGCCGAGCACTTCGATCATATGTTTCGCGGTGGCGCCGTGCGCGCAGGCGTAGCTGAACGCGCGCCGGCGCAGCGGCCGGGCGAGAAAATCGTTCAGCTCCTCATAGAAGCGGAATGTCGCGGTGACCATCGCACCAGTATCGCACCGTGTTTAATTGCGCGCTGTCCTGCAGGTGTCGCATGGGTGTGCTTTACTTCCAGTTCCTTAGAAGATGGAGCGACAGATGGACATCGGTTTTATCGGTCTCGGCGAGATGGGCGCCGCGATGGTTGCAAACATTTTGAAAGCCGGGCATCAGGTGCGCGTGTGGAACCGCTCGCCGGAACGCGCGCAGCCGCTCGCCGACGCAGGTGCGCGGATCGTTGCGACGCCTGCTGAAGCGTTTGCGGGCGATGCCGTGTTCTCGATGCTCGCCGACGACACCGCGTTGCGCGAAGTCATCACTGCGCCGCTGCTGGAACACGCCCCGCGCGGCTTGATCCACGTGAACATGGCGACGATCTCGGTGGCGCTGGCCGAAGAACTGGCGACGGCGCATGCCTCGCGCGGCGTCCATTACGTCGCCGCACCGGTGATGGGGCGGCCCGACGTCGCGGCGGCGGGCAAGCTGACGATCGTGGCGGGCGGCCCGGCCGAGTCGATTGACCGTGTGCAGCCCATTTTCGACGCAATCGGCCAGAAAACCTGGCGCATCGGTTCGCTGCCGCAGCAGGCGAACGTGATGAAACTCGCGGCTAACTTCATGTTGGGCGCGGCCGTCGAGACGCTCGGCGAGGCGGCGACACTGGTGACCGGCCACGGCCTCGCGATGCAGGATTTTCTCGACGTCATCACGAGCGGCCTGTTCCCGGGCCCGGTCTATTCGGGCTACGGCAAGCTGATCGCGGAGCAGCGCTACGAGCCGGCGCTGTTCAAGGCGCGTCTCGGACTGAAGGACTTGCGTCTTGCTCTGGCGGCCGCTGAAGCGGTCAATACGCCGTTGCCGATCGCAAGCGTGGTGCGCGACAGCCTGATCGAAGCCGTGGCGCATGGCGACGGCGAGAAAGATTTCGCGGTGCTGGGGCAGGTGGCAGCACGGCGGGCAGGGCGCTAAACGGGGGAGCGGGTGCTTGCGGGCGCTTGCTTTAAAGTGCGGGCGGGCATAATAGCTGCCCGATCCTTTTCTGCGTCGATTCCAATGAATCTGCATACCTGGTGGTTGTTCGCCGCCACTGTTTTCGTCGTTTCCGCGATTCCCGGTCCGAACATGCTGCTGGTGATGACGCACGGCGCCCAGCACGGGCTCCGCCGTTCCAGCGCGACGATGGCCGGCTGCCTGTCGGCACTGGTGCTGATGCTGGCGGTGTCGGCGGCGGGCCTCGGCGTGTTTCTCGAGGCGTGGCCGGCGATGTTCAACGCACTGCGGATGATTGGCGCGGCTTACCTCGTCTATCTGGGCATCAAGGCCTGGCGGGCGCCGGCTGATGAAGGCGTTGCCGGCGCGGTCGACGAACTGTCCGCCAAGCCGGTGCGCTCGCGCTTCGCCCTGTTCCGCAACGGCTTCCTGGTGGCAGGCAGCAACCCGAAAGCCATCCTGTTCGCCGCAGCGTTGCTACCCCAATTCATCGACGCCGCGCAGCCCAAGCTGCCGCAGTTCGGTGTGCTCGTCGCTACCTTCGCCGTTATCGAGGTGAGCTGGTATCTGGTGTACGCGGGTTTCGGCACGCGAATCGGGGCCAGGTTGAAGAGCCGCAGCGTCGCCAGAATGTTCAATCGTCTGACGGGCGGGGTGTTCGTCGGCTTCGGCGCGATGATGGCGCTGGTGCGCCATTAGGCGGACGGCGAACGGCGCGTGGCAATCAATGCCGTTCGCGGAACGCTGCGAGAATTGTAGTGCGGATACAAAACCGAGGGTCAACCCTAATTTGAATGTTGCGCCGCACCAAACCATTTGCTATAGTTCGTCTTGTCTCCTCCATGTCTCCTCTGATATGGATTCAGCCCGCCCACTTAGGCGGGCTTTTTTTTGACCTGAATTTCCAGCGTTCTCCAGAAAGGATAAAGCCGGCTGACCCCTTTCGCAGGGCCGCCGGCTTTGCCGCATCTGGCGTCGAACTTAGAACCCGGTCAGAACTTATACGAGACGGCCAGGAACGAAATGATTGGATCTGCAGACAGCTCGGCCTTTGAGACGCCCAGTTCCGTTCCGTCCGCCGCCTTGATGATGACCGACGAGGTGGTCTTCAGCGGAATGTACGTGACCGACGCCACAAGGCCCCAGTGGTCGGTGATGTTGTACGCGAGACCTGCATTGAACACCGGTTGCCAGGACGACGAAGCCTTCGCCGACACCTGCGTCTGCCCCGGCTTGCCCGCGCCGGCTGCCAGCACCGAGCCGAGATTGTTTTGCGTCGCGGTCACGAAGTTCTGGCTCAGCTGAACGTCGGAGAACCAGTTATACGACACGCCGATACCCACGAACGGCCTGAAATGGGCCGTCGGCGCATTGAAGTAGTACTGGAACAGCAGCGCCGGGCTCCACTGGCGCACGCTCTTCACGATCGGATTGGCCTGCGGATCGCCCAGATCCTGCTGGCCGAGTGCGCCTGCCGGTCCCGGCGGCTTGACCGTGCCGTGCCCGTAGAGCTTGAAAACCGGCGGTACGCCCGCCACTGTCGACACGGCGATGTGATCGGTGATGTAGTGGCTGAAGACGAGGCCGACGGTATCGGCTTTACTGGTCGACAGGCCCGTGCCGGACGAAGTGAACGAACTCGGCAGACGCAGCGGCGTATTGATTGGCGTCGGCGCGACCGTGGTGGTGAGCGGCGTGCTCGAATCCTGCGGCATCACGTGGAACCAGCCGAGCACGGCGACGTTGTCGCCCGCATGCTGGGCGTGCGCACTGACTGACAGGCAGGCAGCCAGTATCGCGAAAAAGATTTTTTTCATGTTGTTCCTCCTGAGGCGCGCGTTGCGTTCATCGCGCACGGCGAGCGGCGGCGGGTTAGCTGTTCGGCCGGTGCGCTGGATACGCGCTGAACGCCGGCTGCCGCGCGGTTACCCTGCGCAGCAGCCGGGACGCGAACGCCTCGCTGCGTGTTGGCGACGCGTGCTGCGTCCATTACTGGACGAAGGCGCCAATCGTGAAGTACGGCGAGGCCGCGTTGGTCAGATCGAGGTAGCCGAACACGCCACCCGTGAAGATCATCTTTCCGGTCGGCGTGGTGCCCGTCGAGGCGCCCACTTGCGTCGTCGTGACAACACCCGGCACGGTCTGCGTGAAGGCCAGATTCAGCGCCGTCGCAAGCGATGCCTGCGATGCATTGAACGGATCGAGCAGCGTGGCCTCGGTGCCTTCGAGCGCCGTGGTGCGATAGTCGAACTGGCTATCCACACCGATGTACTCACCGTTCTGCGAGTTCACCGCGATCGAGCTTTGCGGCGCCAGAATCGAGATGCCCGATTCATCGTCCGCATACGGTCCGACAGAGCCGTTCACCGGCGTCGTCACCGACGAGTCCGCTGCGCCGGTGCGTACCAGAATCGGCACCAGTTGGTTGCGCAGCTTGCCGACGATGACGTAGCCGCGCGCCTTGGGCGTCGTGGCGAGCGTCGGTTTGGCCTGACCGAGGAAGTTGTCGGTTTCGAACGCGCCGCTACCGTCAGACGACTGTACGAGGTTCGTACCCGGCTGCTGGCACGTGCCCGCGTTGACGCCGGAGTTGTCGCACTCGGTCCACGTGCCGTCCGCGTTGATCGTGATCTTCGAATCGACCACGACCGGTGCGAAGTTCTGCGACGGAACCTGGTGATAGCCGACCTGGTTGTAGGTGCCGGCCACATTCGCGATGTTCGTTTCAATCGACGAGAAGCCGATGAACGGGTAGTACGGGAACGTGGTATCGGGCACCGCGCCTACGCCGAGAATCCCTGCGAAGGAGATTTCCGCCCCCGGAATCGTGCCGCCGGCGACGCCTTCGCCGACGAAAATCCGCGCCGGACGATTCGGGTCGAGGCTCGCGCCGTTCAGGCGGAAGGCGCACTGATTGAGCTTGCTGGTCGGCAGCAGGGTTTCCTGAGTCAGGGTGCCGCTTGCTGTCTGGCCGGCGCGTGTCGGCATGACGGTGCCGGTGTTCGCCGGGATCGGCGATTCGATGTAGTTGATTTGCCACGTCATCTTGGTCGTGTCCAACTGCAGCTTGACCAGTTCGCCGTCACCACCGCCGCCCGTGAACACGGTGCTGTAGTCGAGCGATGAAGGACACAGCCTAACTTCCGTTAACGGTCCATCGCCGTTGCTGCTGCCACTACCGCTACCACCGCACGCCCCCAGCAACGGTGCTGCAAGAGCGAGCACCGAAAGGATTCTCCATTTCATACCGCCTCCAGAATTTTCTCGTTGTGAGTGGCCGGCTCCCTGTCCTGCCACCTCTTGCTCTATTTATGTCTCGTACTGCGAACTGCTGATGCTTCGGTCCTTATTTGCTGATCTGTGCTCCGATGCCGAAGTAGGGGGCGCTGGAGGCCGTGCTGCTGAGTTGCGACGTCGGTGCAACGCCTCCGTTAACCGTGCCTTGAATCTCGATCGCGTACAGGCCGCCTGAGGCGATCGCGAAACCGGTCTGGCCGTTCGCTTGCTGGACGCCGACCAGTCCGGGGCTCGGCAGACCGTAGCCCAGGCCGAAGCCGTCTTCCGCTGCGGAAGTCGACGGGTTGATAAAGGTGCCCACACCACCCTGGATCAACGTCGCGGTGGATTTGAAGTTCGAATCCGCGCCAACGTAGCCGCCGTCGAAGCCGCCGGATGCGAGCGGCGTGGCTGCCGCGAGCATGGCGATGCCGGATTCGTCGTCAACCTTGGCGTCGAGATGCAGCGGCGCCGTGCCGAGATTCACGAGGCCAGTGCGGACAACGAGCGGCACCGTTGCGCCGTTGACCTGGCCGAGGATCATGTGCGCCGGAGCCACGGAACCGCTTGTCCCAGTCGGCAGCGCCAGTTGAGTCCCGATCTGCGGCGTGTTTTGACTGTCGAAGTAGCCGCTGCTGTTGAGTGTCCAGGCGGTGCCGGTCGTCAGGCAGCCGCTTGCACTCGGGTGAAACGCTGCGTTGGCCGGATTGGAGCCGGTGCAATTGCCGCTCGCGTCGAAAGTCTCAACCGTATTGGTCGCTGTCGCCGCATAAGAGCCCGACGGCACGAGATGGTAGAGCAGGCCGTTGTAGGTGCCGGGCAACTTCGTGATGTCCGTCGTCGTGGTGGCAAACCCGAGGAACGGATAGAAATCGAAATGCCGCGCGGGAACGGCGCCGATGTTCTCCAGGCCGGGCAACGGGGCAATAGTCAGGCCGTCGTACTCGACGTTCGCGCCCGGAATTCCGCCGCCGGCCACGCCTTGGCCGACGAGGATCATCGGTGGATTGGGGTTGTTGGTGAAATCGGGTGTCGTATAGGGCTGACCGTCACCGACGCCGGTGCCGGTGCCCGCGCCGAGGATGAAAGCGCAGCGCGTCTGTTCGGCGGTCGGCAGTGCGCCGGTCGGCGGGTGGATCACCGCGCCCGTGATCTGCGTACCCGCGCGCGTCGGCGTGACCTGACCTGTGCGCAACGGAATCGGCGACTCAAGCCACTTCAGCGTGTACGTCATCGCAGTCGCGTCGATGTTCACCTGAACGATTTCGCCACTACCCGCGCCACCGAAATAGGTCGTTTTAACGATGTCGGCGGTAGCCGGACATAGCGGGGCCGCGCTCGCGCTCGAAGTCGGCGGACCTTGCACGCCGCAACTCGATCCCGAGCATTGCGGTGCACTGATCGCGCCCGGATCGCTGGCCTTGCCGCCACCGCAAGCGATGAGGAATGGGGCCGTGGCAATGGCCATCGCCAGGCCTCGAGTAATGGCGTACGACATGCTGCTGTCTCCCTTCCTGTAATTGTGCGAACTAATTTCGCTGCGCGGTTAATGCCTGTCAATTGAATGAGCCGTCTAAAAAGGCCGATTCAAACAGCGAAATTTTTGCGGGACGCACCCTGTGTGGGGCTTGGCGGCCCTTTTAAACAAAAAAGGAATTTTGGCTTCGACAGCAGCATCGTTGCTTCCCCGCACGCCCTTACCAGGCAAGCGTTCCAGCAAAATGGCTCTATCATCTTCGAACGACCGTTCGAGAAAAAATCCGGAGTTTCCCTATGCGGGAAACTATGCTGCGCGGGTCAATCCAGGCATGAATTACCGGTGCTTGATGAGCAGTCCGATTTTTATTTTTTAAGTAATGCGGGCTACTACTGATTAATTGCGAAAGAGGGAATTCTGATAGCGGGCTTTTTTAAACCCAGCTTTAGCTTCTGAAATTGCTGGAACCCGCATCAGTTGTAGGGTTCGGCAATTTTTTAGTAGTCCTATGTAGCCATGTAATTCACATTATCACCTTGATTTTTCGCGCATGCTTTGCTTTTATTCGTGTTCATGTACATCGAACACGTCCCCAACCGCAACTCGCCACCCGCAATCCTGCTGCGCGAGTCCTATCGTGACGGCAACAAGGTCAGGAAGCGCACCCTGGCCAACCTCTCGTCGCTTCCCGCCGAGGTAATCGAGGGCTTGAAGGTCCTGCTACGCGGCGGTGTCGCCGTATCCTCGGTCGATGATGCCTTCGTGATCGAGCGCAGCCTGCCGCACGGGCATGTGGCCGCGGTGCTCGGCGCGGCGCGCGCCTGCGGCGCCGAGCAGTGGTTCGCCACCGCACCCGCCGCGGTGCGCTCGGTGGTCATGGCGCTGCTGGTGGCGCGGGTGGTGTCGCCCGCCTCCAAGCTCGCCACCCATCGCATGTTGCGCGACGAGACCGCGACCCACTCGCTGTCGCGGCTGCTGGAGCTGGGGGAAGTCGACCTCGAGCAGGTCTATGCCGCCCTCGACTGGCTGGGAGAGGCTCAGGCGGGCATCGAGAAGCGCCTCGCCCGCCAGCATCTGGCCGGTAGTACGCTGGTGCTCTACGACCTCACTTCGACATGGGTGACCGGACGCTGCTGCGAGCTCGCGGCGCACGGCTACAGCCGCGATGGCAAGCGTGACGACCCGCAGATCGTGTTCGGGCTGGTCTGCACGTCTGAGGGCATCCCGGTGGCGGTCGAAGTCTTCGCCGGCAACACCGCCGATCCCGCGACCGTAGCATCTCAGGTGGAGAAGCTCAAAGACCGTTACGGGATCGACAAGCTCGCCTGGGTGGGCGACCGGGGCATGCTCACGCAGGCACGTATCGACACGGTGTTGCGCCCGGCCGGGCTGGACTGGGTGAGCAGCCTGCGCGCGCCGCAGATGGCCGCGCTCGCCCAGGAGACGGGACCCTTCCAGCCGTCGCTGTTCGATGAGCGCAACCTGCTTGAGATGACGAGTGACGCGTTCCCCGGCGAGCGGCTCATCGTGTGTCGCAATCCGCTGTTGGCCGAGGAGCGCAGCCGCAAACGCGAGGCGCTGCTGCAGGCCACCGAAGCAGAGCTGATGAAGATAGCCGAAGCGACCTCGCGCGTGCGCAACCGGCTCAAGGGTACCGAAGCGATTGCCTTGCGCGTGGGCCGGGTCATCGATCACTTCAAGATGGCCAAGCACTTCGAGTTGAGCATCACCGACACGAGCTTTAGCTGGGAGCGCAAGACGGTGCAGATCCAGCAGGAGGCAGCACTTGATGGTCTGTATGTGGTGCGTACGAGTCTGCCGGCAGCGGCTCTGTCAGCCGAGGCGGCCGTGACGGCCTACAAGGGCCTGGCAGTCGTGGAGCGGGCCTTCCGTTCGCTCAAGACGGTCGACCTGCAGGTGCGTCCGGTATTCCATTGGAACGCCGGGCGCGTGCGCGCGCATGTCTTTCTGTGCATGCTCGCTTACTACGTCGAGTGGCACATGCGCGAGAAGTTAAAGCCGATGCTGTTTGACGATGAATATGTCGAGCAGGCGCGCGCTAGCCGCGCGTCGCCGGTGGCCAAGGCACGACGTTCGGACCAGGCGAAAGCTAAGGACGCGACCAGGCTTGGCGAGGACGGCTTGCCGGTCCATAGCTTCCGCACCTTGCTCGATGATCTGGCCACGCTCGCGTACAACGTCTGTCATACGCCACTCAATCCGGATGCCAGGCTCGTCATGACGACGCGGCCCACGCCCATTCAGGAAAAAGCCTTCCGCCTCCTGAACGTTAACCCCGCCTGTACCCAGTAACCATCCCGCCTTCGCACGCATAACAGCGCGAAATCAATAGCTTATGTTTCGGCCTGGTCAAAGTTCGGTTTAAACAAAAAAGCCGGTCTTTGCAGACCGGCTTTTCGGCAGATTGACGGTGAATTGCCGTCTGTCGCTCTCACTTGCTCAGCGTTTCAAGCCGGCTTCTTCGTCGGCGCCGATCGCGAGGTTCATGCACTGGATTGCTGCGCCCGATGCGCCCTTGCCCAGGTTATCGAGGCGCGCGACGGCCACGAAGCGCTCTTCGTTGCCGAACACGAACAGGTCGACACGGTTGGTGTCGTTGTTCGCCTGTACGTCGAAGAAGCCGCTGTCGAGGTTCGCTTCCGCATCGAACGGCGCGACGTGAACGAAGGCCTCACCCGCGTAGTACTCGGCGAACAGCGCCTGTACGTCTTGCGGCGTAGCCTTCTTGGCCAGCTGATTCGGCGAGAAGAACGTGGTGACCGCGAGACCCTTGTAGAAGTCGCCGACCATCGGCGTGAACACCGGTGCCGACTTCAGACCCGTATGCGCCGCCATTTCCGGCAGGTGCTTGTGCGTGAGGCCGAGTGCGTACGGGCGCGGGCTCTTGAGCCTGTCATTGCCGCCCGCTTCGTAGTCGGCAATCATCTTCTTGCCACCGCCGCTGTAGCCGGTGATCGAGTAGGCGTGCGCGGCGAACTCCGGCGCCACCACGCCGGCTTCGACGAGCGGACGCATGGCCAGCACGAAGGCTGATGCATGGCAGCCCGGCACGGCGATGCGCTTCGCGGTGCGCAGACGCTCGCGTTGCGAGTGGGCCAGTTCGGGCAGGCCGTAGGCCCAGTCCGCCGACGTGCGGAAGGCGGTGCTGGCATCGATCAGGACGGTGTGGTCATTCGCGACCAGCGAGGCCGACTCGCGCGAGGCGACGTCCGGCAGGCACAGGAACGTGACGTCCGATGCGTTGATGAGACGACGGCGCTCTTCGAGGTCCTTGCGCTTCGCTTCCTCGATACGCAGGATCTCCACGTCGGCGCGCTGCGACAGGTACTCGAAAATCTTCAGGCCGGTCGTACCTTCCTGTCCGTCGACAAAAACTTTCGTGCTCATCTCGATCTCACTGGCTTGCTGGAAACGGGGCGCGACACCGCGCCGGAACGCTATTTTAAGACCTGATAGCGGCGGACGTGCAAAACGGGGTGAAAAAACGACGATGCGCGCCGAAAGTGACATCGGCGTGACTGGTTACGTGACAGATGCCAGCCGATGCAAGGGGGTTCCGGACAGATTGGCGGCGCTTGCCAACGGACGCGCTTCGCATTGTGAGGAGCGCGGCTTGCGCTTTGAGCGCGCGCGGCAGGGCCTCGGCTTCCCTGCGCGAGCCGTGGGACAGCGCGTTATTGAGCCCCCGCGATCCACCGCGCTGTCACGCCAGCGATGCGCATGCCGAACATCCGGGCCGTTTCCAGATCGCCCGCGGGCGGCGCTTCTTCCGGAGACGCATCCGCCGGGGACTGCGTCAGCAGACCCGTAAAGCCGCCCACGTAGTTCAGGTCGTTGCGGGTCGCCGCCTTGGTGTTGGACGGCATCATGCCGGTGCCGGCCCAGATCATGCTGTGTTGCATCGCCAGCGTGACGAGGTATTGAATCGTCGAGAACTTGTCACCATTCATGGCGGCCGAATTGGTGAAGCCGGCCGCGATCTTGTCCTTCCACGCCTGGCTGAACCACGGTTTCGAACTCGCGTCGGCGAATTTCTTGAAGTCGGCGGAGGGCCCGCCCATGTAGGTTGGCGCGCCGAAGATGATGGCGTCGGCGGCCGCCAGTTCTGCCCAGGACGCGTCGTCGATCTCGCCGACCGGCATGAGTTTCGCGTCCGCGCCCGCCTCGAGCGTGCCGGCCAGCACGGCCTCGGCGACTTTCTTCGTGTGGCCGTAGCCGCTGTGATAAACGATGACGATCTTCGACATGGCACTCTCCGGCAAGATGAAATAGCAGCGTAAGCACGGCAACGGTGCGCGCATGCAGCGATGCGGCCTCGACAAGCATCGCTTACGCCGCTCCGTTGCACCTTAGCGTGCGCGGATGACAGAAATTCCGCGGCGGCGGCAATGCGATGCAAGCCATGCGCCCATTAGCGTGATTTCGACGGGCGCCGCTACCGTCCGTAATTGACCACCATCCGCGCACTGCCGAGCGTGGCGGTACCGATCTCGTGATCGAACATGAGCGCCGGGCGTCCCTGCGCGAGGCGCAGGTCGGCGGAACTCAGTGCGTAAACGGTGATGACGTAGCGATGAGGTTTGCCGGGCGGCGGGCAGGGGCCACCGTAGCCGTCGATATCGAAATCGTTGCGCCCTTCGACCGCGCCGAGTTTCTTCAGGAAGCCCGACGCGCTGGCGTTCTCCGGCAAGCTGTCGATGGTGGCCGGAATGGCCGCAACCGCCCAGTGCCACCAGCCGCGGCCGGGCGCATCCGGATCGAACACCGTGACCGCGAAACTGCGCGTGCCGGCCGGCGCATCGTGCCACGTCAATTGCGGCGAGTGATTGCCGCCTTTGCAGTCGTCCTGATCGAAAACCTGAGCCGCATCCACGGTACCTCCCGCATGGAAACTGGCGCTGGTCAGCGTGAACACACCTTCAGCGAGCGCGGGCGTGCCATGGGCCGCCAATAGCGCGAGACCCAGCATCGCGCAGGTGAGGGACGGCATACAGCGGAACGGCGAAGCAAGCGAAACAACCAGGCAACGCGAGCGCATGTGCCGGTTCTCCTGTCAGGGCGCGAGGCGGTTGTCCTCGTGAGGATTATTGTCCCTATTTTGTGCCCCAAGGTCGAATCAAGTCTAACATTCGCTTTGCGACGGATCATTGTTACCGCCAGCGGGCTGGGTGGGCGCGAAATCGGCTATAGTCGGAGGAATTGTCCGCGCGAATACAGACCGCGTACCCGATCAGTTCAAGTACCAAGAATAGCAAGGCATGTCAGAAGTTTTGGAGAGTGGTTTATCTGTCGAGGGGAGGGCAATGCAAGATCCAGTCAGGGTCGTGGTCGCTGACGACCATCCGGTGATTCTGTTCGGCGCCGAACAGGCTTTGCTCAAGTTTCCAGGTTTGCAGGTCGTCGCGCGCGCGCGACAGTCAACCGAACTGGTCAAGGTGCTGCAGACCGTCGCGTGCGATGTGCTCGTCACGGATCTGGCCATGCCAGGCGGCCAATACGGCGACGGTTTGCCGCTGATCGGCTATCTGCGCCGCAATTTTCCCGACCTTCCCATCGTCGTGCTGACGATGCTGGAAAACGCCGCGTTGCTCAAGCGGCTGAGCGAACTCGGCGTGACTTCGGTCGTCAACAAATCGGACGATCTGAGCCATATCGGGCTCGCGGTGCAGCACGTCAGTCGCAACCTGGAATACATGAGCCCGTCGGTCAAGGCGTCGCTCGATACGCTGCGCATGAATGCCGGCGGCAAGGACGAAGAAGTGATGCTGTCGCGGCGCGAACTCGAGGTGGTGCGCCTGTTCGTCTCGGGCATGACGATCAAGGAGATCGCGGAGCAACTCAATCGCAGCATCAAGACGATCAGCACGCAGAAGAATACGGCGATGCGCAAGCTCGGCATCGATCGCGATTCCGAGTTGTTCCAGTACGCGCAGAGCAACGGCTTGCTGAATCTGTCGTCGCATTCGGTCGACGGTACCGGCGGCGCGTCCTAGCCCCAGCTTTAGCTTCTGAAATTGCTGGAACCCGCATCAGTTGTAGGGTTCGGCAATTTTTTAGTAGTCCTATGTAGCCATGTAATTCACATTATCACCTTGATTTTTCGCGCATGCTTTGCTT
>NZ_WOEY01000144.1 GCF_013177695.1 Paraburkholderia solitsugae
GTAACGTCTACGTACGCAGCGAACGCGCTGGCCAACGGGTGATGGCGGGGCTGAAGGCCTTCCTCACCGGCAAGCTGAAGCTGAAGGTCAATGAGGCGAAGAGCGCGGTCGCGCGGCCACACACGCGGAAGTTTCTGGGATTTAGCTTCTCGAACCGGGATCAGGTCAAACGGCGCATTGCGCCCAAGGCACTAGCCCGCTTCAAGGAACGAATCCGGGAACTGACCCAACGCGCACGAGGGATCAGCATTGAGCAGTTGATGGAGCGGCTGACACGCTACCTTACAGGGTGGCGCGGCTACTTCGGCTTCTGTGAGACGCCCAGCACATTACAACGGCTGGATGAGTGGGTACGACGCCGTGTTCGCTGCGTCTTCTGGAAACAGTGGAAGAACAGCTCCAAACGGTTCAGGGAACTGACGGCCCGCGGCGTCGATCGGGATCTGGCCGCCCAAACGGTCGGCTCCCCGCACGCTGCATGGCGACTGAGTAACAGTCCCGCCCTGCAACGCGCCCTCACCAACCGCTATCTTGGCTCTCTCGGCCTTCCATCGTTACGCAAATAGCCGGCCAACTGATCCGAACCGCCGTGTACGGACCCGTACGCACGGTGGTGTGGGAGGGGTCGGGTCGCGAGGCCTGCCCCTATCCCGATCCCGGTCACTGCGGATTCACACGCATCGTGAATCATGAAAGATTACTTTTTTCTTTCGCCGGTCATGACCTGGCTGATCATTTTTCTCGGCATCTGGCCGATTGCGCTCCGCGTGCTGTTCGCGTTCGCCGCACGCGTCGATCCGCGCTCCGGACGCTGTCGGCGCCACTAAACCAGGAGCCGCCGCGTCTCGTGTCGCTGCGTTGAATTTACTGCTTGCAGTGAACCACCATCGACCGGTTTTTCACGTTTGCACCGAAGATCCCGCCGACCGTGCCGCCCGACGTCGCGCCATTGTCGACGTCTTTCGAAACGACGTCGTAGCCATAGTTGCCGCAGACTTCGCCCGCGCGCTTGTAGCACTCGGCCCAGCTTGAACTCGCGTCGCTGCCGCTGCAGTTGATCGCAAAGCCCGTATCGCCGCTCGGCAGGTAGGTCATCGTAGTGGTGCTCGAGCAGCCGCCGAGGCTGCCGAGCGTAAGCAGGCCGAGGCCGATCGCCGCAGCCATCGCGACGCAAGCCAATGCGCTCTTCATTGCAAATTCCTTACAGATAACAGGGGGAAACATGGCGTGTAGCCACGTCATGCATAGGATTGAGCGTTTTATAGTACGCGCGGTTCCCTCAACTGTGGTTGCAGGGCGCGTACCTGACGACGGGGAACGGGGCCCAAACCGGCGCCCCAACAACCAACCGGCTAGCGAGCCGGTAACGCCCGCGACGGGTCGATCGAGCGGCCCTGATAGCGTAGCTCGAAGTGCAGCATGACGCGGTCAGTGTCGGTGTCGCCCATTTCGGCGATCTTCTCGCCACGGGTGACCGACTGACCTTCCTTCACCAGCAGCGCGCGGTTGTGCGCGTAGGCGGTCAGGTACTCGGCATTGTGCTTGATGATCAGCAGGTTGCCGTACCCACGCAAGCCGTTGCCGGCATAGACCACCGTGCCAGGTGCCGCAGCGACCACCGGCGTGCCTGCCGCCGCTGAAATATCGATGCCCTTCGAATTGGCGCCGTCGAAGCGCCGGATCACTGTGCCGTCGGCCGGCCATGCCAGCGAGATCGTCGAAGCCGGCGCCGCCGTCGGCGCGTTGTCAGCAGGAGCCGGGCGCGGCGCAGAGGAAGCGCTCGCGCTGCCTGCACCGCTGCTGCGTATTGCACCACCGGCACCACCGGCCCCACCTGTGGACCCTGCCGCGGCACCATTACCCGGCGGCGTGACGCGCAGCACCTGCCCGACCTCGATGCTATCCGGGTTGGGCAGGTTGTTCCAGCGCACAATGCTTTGCACCGATTGCCGGTTGCTGCGTGCAATCTTCGACAGCGTATCGCCCCGTTCGACGCGGTAAAAGCCTGGCCCCACTGGAGCGGACCCGCAGGCGGCGAGCACCGCCAGCAACGACGCGCAGGCGAGCCGTTTCATCATTCTTGTTGTAACCATTGGACCTCGCAAAGCGCTGCCACGCGCCGATCCCGATCACGCGGCAGGTAGATGCAAAGCGTCCGATTCTAACGGTTTTGCGCTGCAGCATCCGAAAAACGGACTTGGAGGACGGCACGCGCGGCGGGAACGCGGCGAAACGCCGCGTCACCCATCACGTCGTGATGGGTCGACAACCGGCGATTAGCGCAGCGTGCTGACAGTGATGCGCAGCGCGGCCGTCTCGGTTTGTCCCGGTTCGAGCCAGCGCAGTCCCATGCCGTTGTGGATCGCATCCGGCAGACCCAGCCATGGCTCGACGCAGTAGAAGTCCGAGTCCGCGGCCTCGGTCCATGTCGTGACCGCGTACCAGGGCACTGAGTCCGGCCGCTGCAGATCGATCGTGATGAGCCGGTTAAGGCCGGGTGCGACGAGACGCACGGGTTGGTCCGGCGCACCAACGAGGCAATGGAAGCGGTCGTGAATACGCGCCTCGTCGAGCGTGTAGCGCGCTGCGCCCGGCTCAGCCGCGCTGATCGAGCCGTCGTCCTGCTGATAGCACCGTTCGGTGCGCGGCAATTCCAGCGAGGTCTCGGCGCGCTGCGTGTGCGGCAGCGTGAAATAGAAATGATGACCGGCGTAGTAGGGCAGCCGCGTCTTGCCCATATTGGTGGTGCTCAGCGTGACTTCCAGCGTATGCGTATCGACGAGCCGGTACACCGCTTCGAAACGGAAGCCGAACGGATAGCCGCCGCGTGTTGCGTCGCTGTCGGTGAGGGTCATGCGCAAGCCGGCGCCGTGCACGTCGGCATGGGCTTCGAAGGGCAGGTCGCGTGCAAAACCATGCATCGGCAATTCGCGCACCGTGCCTTGTGCGTCACGCCAGAAGCCGATCTTGCCGTCGACGCGATGCCGCCCGAGAAACGGAAACAGCAGCGGGTTGCCGCCGCGAATCCTGGCGGGTTGACTCCAGTCGGCGTTCTCGGGCCAATGGATCACCTCTTCGCCGTCGATGATCCACGACAAAAGACGACCGCCGGCTTGCGGCGCGAAACGGAGCACGGAGGTGTCCTGGGCGATCTCGAGAATGTCCTGTTGCGGGGAGAGGGGCATGGTCGATGGGGTGGTTCATAAAGTCGCGAGAGAACGATTTTGCGCTGCTTTACGCTACGGGGAAACCCTTCTCGGGAAATTGCGGGTGTCGCAGAAGCCCTATCCTTGCCGATAATCCCCTGACTGCCCGGTAACTTCGACGACCGGGCGAGACCCGATCAGGAGGTGTTATGGATCTCGCAATGGCAATGGGTGTCGCGCTGTTCGGCATGTTCGCAGCAAGCACCGTCTACTTCTTCTACAAGCTCGAGCGCTGATCCAACCCTCTGCTTCACCATCTGCTGGGCCGTCAACGCGTGCCTGGCATGAATCTCGCGCGTCCAGCGCATCGAATTCCTCATAAGGGCAGCGCGGTCTCCGACGGCGCCCCGTTTCTTTTTCTGCGGCGTAACAACGGTTTCCAGTTGTGACGCAGCGCATCAATATTTCCCCGAATGCGGTTCAAACGCTTGGCGCTGACTTTCCAGCCAGGCATAATCGGTGCGCTTTTGACGCGCCGTTCATTTTCTATTGCGGCGCGCTGTTCCCCGACATTTTCCTTACAAGGACCGCCGCGTGAACCTGTCGTTTCTAATTTTCCTGAGCGTGCTGCAAGGCGTCACCGAACTGTTTCCGGTCAGCAGCCTCGGCCACACGCTGCTCGTGCCGGCACTGTTCGGTATGCATATCGACAAGCATGCGCCGCAGTTGCTGCCGTTCCTCGTCGCGTTGCACCTCGGTACGGCGTTCGCGCTGCTGTGGTACTTCCGCAAGCGTTGGTACGCGCTGGTGCGCGGTTTCTTCGCTTCGTTCGGCGGGCGTCGCAACGATGACGCGCACATGATGTGGGCGCTCATCATCGGCACGATTCCGGCGGGCCTCGTCGGGTTGATCCTTGAGAAACGCCTCGAACGGCTTTTTCACGATCTGCGCATCGTTGCAATCGCGTTGATCGTGAACGGCGTGCTGCTGTGGTTCGGCGATCGCCTGCAACGTTCGCGCACGCATCTGGCGCCGGAGAAACTGACTTTCCGCCAGGCGTTTTTCGTCGGCCTCGCGCAGATCGGCGCGTTGATTCCGGGTTTCTCGCGCAGCGGTCTGACCATGATCGCCGGTAATGCGGCCGGCTTGACGACCGAGAAAGCCGCTGAGTTCTCGTTCCTGCTCGGCACACCGATCATCCTGGCGGCCGGCGTGCTCGAATTGCCGAAGCTGTTCCATGCGCCAGGCCAGCTTGCCGATGCAGTGCTCGGCGGCGTGCTGACCGCAATCGCTGCGTATCTCAGTGTGCGTTTTCTGATGCGTTATTTCGAAGGCCGCGGACGTCTGGCTTCGTTCGGCGTGTACTGCGTGATCGCTGGGATCGTGTTCCTCGGCTGGTTCATGTTGCATCCGCAGCCGGTCTGATTGCGTTCGATATGCCCGCTACTGCACGCTGAGTGCAGGCGGGCGACTGGCGGCTAAGAAGCGATCGGTTATAATCCGGGCCCGGCTCAACTCGCCGGGCCCGTTTGTTTTGTGATGCGGCGAGGCGCGTGCCGATCAGGGGTGCCCGCGCGCCGGATCAGATTTCCAGTCCCCGGCCCGGTCAGTTAGAATTTCGGTATCCCACGAACCCTGTGGCAGTGATATTGCACAGGTTCCAACACCCGATACGGGTTCTCATTGCGGGCGATGCACGTTGTACACGTTCGTGTAGCATCGCCTCACGTCATTACGGCAGTAGCTCAGCTGGATAGAGCATCGGCCTTCTAAGCCGAGGGTGGGGGGTTCGAGTCCCTCCTGCCGTACCAACTCTTCAAATGCCTGGCGCCGCGCATCGAAGCCTCAGCGCTGCGATGCGCGCTCGGGGTCGTTTACCCTGCCGGCTGCACGTCGATGGAATCGACCCGGTTCGGATAGAACGCCAGATGCTGAGCGATCTCCTTCACGGCCGCGTAGGGCGACTCGTAAGTCCAGACCGCATTCACGCTCCGCTCGCCGCCAATCGGAATGCTGTAGTAGGCGCAATCGCCCTTGTACGGGCAATAGGTTGCGTGATCGGTGCGCTCCAGCAGCGTCATCTCGACATCGGTGCGCGGAATGTAATACACCGCCGGATACGACGCCTCACGCAGCACCAGCGCATTGCGCGTATCCGCGATCACGCGGCCGGCTACCGTGACCACCACACGGGCTTTGTCTGGCTCGACCGTGATCGGATGGTCGGGGCCTGGGACCTTGATGTTTTTTTCAGTCATGCTGTCGAACTCCTGAATGAGTAGGCAAGCCTGCAACACGCTGCCAAGTGTTTCGAGCCGCCATCGGCGAGAACAATGATCGCGTCCTGCGTCGAAGCATACGCCGCTCATGACAACACGTTGTGTCGCCGCCAAGGTCTTTCGCGAGTTTCCTGGCGCGCTGACTGGTGCGCGCGACGAAAACAAAAAAGGGCAGCCGAAGCTGCCCCGTCAAAGTCCTGCCATCCGGCGGACTGTTGCTTACTGACATTCTCTTTGCACAGAGTGCGGATCGCTCAACCTTGCTCGCTCAATTGCTGAACGCTCGTGGCTGGCTGCTTACTGCTTGATGTTCAGTGCGGCCGTCAGATCGCCCATCGGCTTGCCGCCGTTGCTGACCAGTGCGGCATCACGCGCCGAGATGCCCGGCAGCGTCGGCAGCGAGTAGCGGTGTGTGATGAAGCGCAGGATCGACGTCGTGTCGTACTGCGTGTGATCGACGAAACCCTTCTTCGCGTACGGCGAGATGATCAGCGCCGGAATGCGCGTGCCCGGACCCCAACGATCGGCCTTCGGCGGCGCCACGTGGTCCCAGAAGCCGCCGTTTTCGTCATACGTCACGACCACCAGCATGTTGTTCCACTGCGGGCTTTTCTGCAGATGCGAGATCACGTCGGCAATGTGCTGGTCGCCCGACGCGACGTCGGTGTAGCCCGCGTGCTCGTTCAGGTTGCCCTGCGGCTTGTAGAACGACACTTGCGGCAGCGTGCCGGCATCGATCGCCTTGATGAACTCGGAGCCTGCCATACCGCCGTCGAGCAAGTGCTGCGAGCGGTTCGCGGAGCCCGGGGCGAGATCGGCGAAGTAGTTGAACGGCTGATGATGCGGCTGGAAGTTCGGCGCCGTCAGATTCGCGCCGTAGATCACGTTCGACGTGCCGGTTTGCGCCGCCGATACCGCCGCGCCCCACGCGCCGCCGTACCACGCCCACGACACTTTCGCGTTGTTCAGCAGATCGCCGATGTGCTGTTGCGTCTGTGCCGGCAGCGTGGTGGCCGCGCCCGGATCGGCGAGGTTGGCGTCGCCGCCCGAAGCCGCCTTGTTGCCGCTCGGCTGATACGGCGGCTGCATCGTGTTGATCGCGTAGAAGTCGGGCGTCAGGTTGCCCGACAGCACGTATTTCGGCGGACCGCTCAGTGCCGAAGCCGGCGAGTTGATTGCCAACTTCAGCGTGACGCCGTCGTTTTCCACCGCCGAGACCGAGCCCGCTGCCGGGCTCTTGTCCGCATTCGGATAAGTCGGCGTGCATGCGCAAACCAGCCACTGGTGATTCAGGAACGAGCCGCCGAACGCGCCCATGAAGAAGTTGTCGGCCAGCGTGTACTGCTGGGCGATCTTCCACAGCGGCAGCTTGTCGGCGTTGAGCGTGTAGTGCCCCATGACGAGGCCGCCGGAATCCGCCCACGCGGCGAACTTGTCGTTCTTGCCGCCATTGATCTGCATCTGGTTTTCATAGAAGCGGTGATACAGATCGCGCGTCGTGGCCGTGATCGGCGTGTTGAAGCCCTTCGGGTCGTCGATGGCGAACGGGCTGTTCGGCAGGTTGGCGGTCATCGCTTGCGTCACCGCCGGCGTCACTCCCGTTTGCGTCAGACCGTTCCACACTTGCGGCAGCGTTGCGAGCGGCGTGCCGTTGCGGTCGACTTGCGTGGCGCTCGTGGCCGTCACGTTCTGCAGACCGTTGGCGCCCGGGAAGTTGCCATACAGATTGTCGAAGCTGCGGTTCTCCGCGTAGATCACCACCACCGTCTTGATCGACGTGACGTCCGGCTGCGTGGTGACATTGTCGCCGCCGCACGCATACAGGCTCAATGCTGCTGCGATCGCGATAGGCGTCGCGCAGATCAGTTTTTTGTTCATTTAGTGTGTGCTCTCTCTCTCTCGCGTTGGGGATGGGCCGCGTGCATTGCTTACACGTCTGGCCGCGAACGAAAGTTTGAATAATGTATTTGACAGAAAAATGTAAATAATTACGAATTTCTTGTGTTTTGATATTTTCGTCGGCTGTATGTCATTTGAGTGACATGTCGATGAAATACGCTCGCGGACTTCAAAATCGCAAACTCACATCATTCATATGCGGCTTGGTCTCACGGGGATTCGGGAAACGGCGGTTCAGCCGCGAGCGCGGCGGCCGGCAGGCATAGGCGCGATGCTGTCGATCGTGCTCGCGGCACTGACTATGACCTTGGCAGCGTGCGATGCAGGCTCGCCGGCAGCGGGGGGCAAGGCAGAAGCGGGTGGCAAGGCCAATGCAAGCGGCAACGCGCAAGTGAATGCCAAGGCAGATCTGAACGCCGGCGCCAACGCGGGCGTCGAGGCTCAAGCGAATGCGTTGCCTGCATCCGGGCCCATGGCGGCCTCTGCCGTGAAAGTGGCCGCTCATGAAGCCGGCCAGACCCGCGCGCAAGTCTACGAGTCCGTGCGGCAGATGACGGCGCTGGGCAAGCAACTGTTCTTCGACGCGTCGCTATCCGGCTCGGGCAAGCTGGCGTGCGCGTCGTGCCACAGCCCCGATCACGGCTTTTCGCCGGCGAATTCGCTCTCGGTACAACTGGGCGGCAACGACATGCGCCGCACCGGCATGCGCGCCGCGCCGACGCTCAAGTACCTGCAATCGGTGCCGGCGTTCGCCGAGCACTATCACGAGTCGGACGACGAAGGCGATGAAAGTGTGGATGCCGGGCCGACCGGCGGCTTGACGTGGGACGGCCGGGTCGACCGCGGCTCGGACCAGGCGCGCATTCCGCTGCTGTCGTCGTTCGAAATGGGCAGCACACCGGCGAAGGTCACGGCGGCGGTGAAGGCCGCGCCGTATGCCGACGCCTTCCGCGCGCCATTCGGCGAGCATATTTTCGACAGCGACGACGCCTCCTTTAAAGCCGTGCTGCAAGCGCTGGAAACCTTCGAGCAGACGCCCGAGGTTTTTTATCCGTATACCAGCAAGTACGACGCGTATCTGGCCGGCACAGCGCAATTGACGAAGGCCGAGCTACGCGGTCTGCAAATCTTCAACGACGAAAAGAAGGGCAATTGCGCGAGCTGCCACATCAGCCAGCGCACCATGGACGGCGCACCGCCGCAGTTCAGCGACTTCGGTCTGATTGCGATCGGCGTGCCGCGCAACCGTGCGCTGAGTGTGAATCGCGATCCGCATTTCTACGACCTCGGCGCATGCGGGCCGGAGCGTACCGACCTGGCGGGCCGCGCCGAGTTTTGCGGCATCTTCCGTACGCCGACGCTGCGCAACGTCGCGGTGAAAAAGCGTTTCTTCCACAACGGCATCTATCATTCTCTGGATCAGGTGCTGCGCTTCTATGCGCAACGCGACACGAATCCGGAAAAGTTTTATCCGGTCTCGAAGGGCAAAGTGCAGAAGTTCGACGATCTGCCGCAGCGTTACTGGGCCAATCTGAATACCGAGCCGCCGTTCGATCGCAAGCCGGGTGACAAGCCGGCGCTCGACGAAGCTGAAATCAAGGACGTGGTCGCGTTTTTGAATACGCTGACGGATGGATATAAAGCGAGTGAGAAAGTGGGAAACAGCGCGGCCGCGAATTGATCACTGGGCGATGACTGGGCCGCCGGTCGGGGGCAGCGCGTGCCGCCGTGGCCGTGGTCAGTTGCCCGCGCCGGCGATGATGTAATAGCAGGCGGCAAGCAGCAGTGCGAACGACATCAAGAGGCATGCAGTGCCAACGCGTGTCAGCAGATTTGGCCAGCGCGCACGCGGGAGGCTGTCCATTTGCACGATGCGTCGCGCCAGACCGGGGTCCCGGCTGACGGCAAACGGCATGAGCGCGACGCAAAAGATCGCGAGCGCGACGGCGAAGGTTTCGAGAGCAAACGAGAGGTCCATAAGGCGGCGTTGGAAGCTTGATCGGCGCGACAGCGCAACAGACCTATCTTAAGAAGACGTTTCATAAGAAGATATGAGATTCGTCCTAAAAAGTCTCAGCAGCCGTCGTGTCCGTTCGTTCCCGACCGGCGCGCGCCGGGTGTTGCAGGCTGCTGCGGGTCGCCGCAGGGCCGCATCCGGGCGGTCACGTTGAGGGCGACATGCTATGCTTTTGGGGTCCAGATCACGAGCCGCCGTGAGCGCACTCGAGACCGCCGAAACTACTCTTCGAGGAGAACCCTTCATGTCGATGCAAACCCGTGTCCTGTTTCACTTGACCGTCGGTGGCCTGCTGCTTGGTGGCGCTATCGGCGCGCAAGCGGCGAACCTCGGTTTTCTGAACGACACGCCGATCAGCTACATGAAGCAACGCGATGTCGATTCGATCAAAAGCGCCGTCATCACCGCCTTGAATGACAAGCAGGACGGCGAAAGCACGAACTGGGTCAACGAAGGCACCGGCAACAGCGTCAAGATCGACGCGACGATCACCATCGCCAGCACCGCGAAGGACGGCGAGCGTACCTGCCGCGACGTCGGCGTCGTACTGAATGCAAAAGGGCAGTCGATGAGCCTGCGTCCGCAGTTCTGTACGCAGGACAGCGTCAACTGGCAATTGCAGAAAAAGCACTGAGCGTGCGGGCCGGTATGACGAGGCGCGCCGGCTTGCCGCCGGCGCAGCCTGAAGCCGTGCGTTCTTGCGGTGCGTTGCGGCGATGAGCGCGCGGGTCGTCTCGTGCGGCGTCGTACTGCTCGACCCCGACGGTCGGGTGCTGCTCGCGCACGCCACCGAAACGTCCCACTGGGACGTTCCGAAAGGACACGGCGAAGAGGGCGAGGCGCCTCACGTCACGGCGTTGCGCGAGATGGTCGAAGAGACCGGTATCGTGATCGAGCCCGGGCGGCTGAGGGATCTCGGACTGTTCGTCTACCGGCGCGACAAGGATCTGCATCTGTTCGCGGCGCGCGCGACGGACGACGAACTCGATCTGACTTCGTGCACCTGCACGTCGCTGTTTCCGCGCCGCTCTGACGGCACGTTGATTCCTGAAATGGACGCCTACCGCTGGGCCGCGCCGGACGAAGTCGAGCGGTACGCGAGCCGCAGTCTCACGCGGCTCTTTCAGACCACGCTTTCGCTCGCGGAACTGCATCGAACGCTATAGCGGTGGATTTGCCGCTGTAGCGTTGGCGCCGCCCATACCCACATGGTTTGTCTGACGCGCTCAGTCGAGCGCGCGGTCGTTCGGATGCGCGAATAGCGTGCGGTTCTGTTCCGAGAGCGGAAAATTCAGATTGATGCCGTGCGGCGGAATCGGCTGCGTGAACCACTGGTTATACAGACGTTCAGCGTCGCCTGCAGTCTGGCCATGAGCGATCACCCCGTTGACGAGCGTGCGGAACGGTTCATCGCCCTTGCGAAACATGCAGGCGTAGACCTCGTAACCGAGCGGCGTACCGGTCACCACGAAGTCTTCGGGGTGCGCGTCGGTCGATTTAAAGCCGTACACGATCGGCTCGTCCATCACGAAGGCCACCGCCCGGTCATCCTTGAGCGCGGCGAATGCTTCAGGATGATCGCGCGCGGCCGTGATGCGCATGTTCAGGTGCTTCTCGGTGTTCAGGCGGCGTAGCAGGCGCTCGTCGGAGGTGCCCGCGGTCGTCACCACCGTCTTACCGGCCAGGTCCGGAAAATCCGTGATGCCGCTGCTCTTGCGAGCGATCATGCGCACCGCGTACTGGAAGATGCTGTTCGAGAAGGCGGCCACGTTTTCGCGTTCCACGGTATGCGTGGTCGAGCCGCATTCCAGATCGATCTGGTTGTTCAGCAACATCGGCGTGCGGTTCGATGAGGTCACGGTGATTTCGTGCACCTTCAGTTGCGGCAGGCCGAGTGTTTTCTTGATTTCGTCGACGATCTGCAGCGCGATGGTCTGCGAGTAACCGGCCGTGCCCTGCCCGTCGAAGTACGAGAAGGGAATCGATGCTTCACGTACGCCGAGCACGACCACGCCGTCGTCGTGGATCTTCTTCAGTGTGCCCGTGAGTTCTTGCGCATGAGCAGGGCAGGCGAGCGACGCCGCGCCGAACGCGATCGACGCCAGGAGTGCGCAACGCATGCTGTGTGCGACGCGTAAGGCGCGGGTCATGCGCGTAGCAGGTACGGTACGCGTGTGACACGTGCCTTGTGCTGCGCCCCATTCACGTGCCCCGCGGCGGGCTGCAACTTTCATCGGGCCTCCCTGGCTGGCGCGTGCACCTATGCCGCGCTGTCTTTGTCGATGGAACATGATGCAACGAAACGGCGTGCATCCCACTCACGGGATACACGCCGTATTCAAATCCGATGCGCTCCGTGCTGCAGCGGCTCCAGCTTACGCCGGCTTGCCCCAACTGTCGCGCAAGCTGACGATGCGATTGAACACGGGCTTGCCCGGTTTCGAATCGACACGGTCGGCGACGAAATAGCCATGGCGCTCGAACTGATAGCGCTGTTCCGGCAACGCATCGCTCGCACCCGGTTCCAGGTAGGCATTGACTACACGCTTGGAATCCGGATTCAGTGCCTCGAGGAAGTCGCGGCCACCGGCGTCCGGTTGCGGTTCCTTGAACAGACGGTCGTAGATGCGTACTTCGGCCGGGCACGCGGCTGCCGCGCTGACCCAGTGAATGTTGCCCTTGACCTTATAGGTGTTCGCGCCTTCGGTGCCCGACTTGCTGTCCGGGAAGTAGTTGCAGTGGACGGCGACGATGTTGCCGTTCTCGTCCTTGTCCGCACCGATGCACTCGATCACATAGCCGTAGCGCAGGCGCACCTTGTTGCCCGGGAACAGGCGGAAGTAACCCTTCGGCGGCGTTTCGTTGTAGTCCTCGCGTTCGATCCACAGTTCGCGCGAGATCGGGAACTCCCGGACACCCATTTCCGGATGATGCGGGTGGACCGGTGCATTGCACGGCTCGGTCACGCCTTCGGGGAAGTTGTCGATGATCAGCTTGACCGGATCGAGCACGGCAGCAGTGCGCGGCGCCTTGTCGTCCAGATCGTCGCGCAGCGCGCCTTCGAACACGCTCATGTCGATCCATGAATCGACCTTGGTGACGCCAATGCGCTCGCAGAACAACTGGATCGCTTCCGGCGTGAAACCGCGGCGGCGCACACCGACGATGGTGGGCATGCGCGGATCGTCCCAGCCCTCGACATGGCCTTCGGTCACCAGTTGCAGCAGCTTGCGCTTGCTGGTGATGGCGTAGGTCAGGTTCAGGCGCGAAAACTCGATCTGTTGCGGCAGCGGGCGCGTGAAAATCCCGGCTTCGGCCAGCTCGTTCAGAATCCAGTCGTACAGCGGACGATGGTCTTCGAACTCGAGCGTGCACAGCGAATGCGTGATGTTTTCCAACGCGTCCGAGATGCAGTGCGTGTAGTCGTACATCGGGTACACGCACCATGTGTCGCCGGTGCGGTAATGGTGCGCAAAGCGGATCCGGTAGATGACCGGGTCGCGCATGTTGAAGTTCGGCGACGACATGTCGATCTTCGCGCGCAGCACGTGCTCGCCTTCCTTGAACTCGCCGGTTTTCATGCGACGGAACAGGTCGAGGTTTTCCTGCACCGAACGCTCGCGGAAGCGCGACGGCGTGCCGACTTCGGAGGCCGAGCCGCGGTTCGCGCGCATTTCTTCGGCCGACTGACTGTCCACATACGCCTTGCCGCGCTCGATCAGCAGTTCGGCGAATTCGTACAGCTTGTCGTAGTAGTCGCTCGCGAAGTAGAGCTGTTCCTTGCCCTCTTTTTCCCACTCGAAACCGAGCCAGCGCACCGAGTCGATGATCGAGTCGACGTACTCGACGCTTTCCTTTTCCGGATTCGTATCGTCGAAGCGCAGATGGCACACGCCGCCGTAACTGCGCGCCACGCCGAAATTCAGGCAGATGCTCTTGGCGTGACCGATGTGCAGGTAGCCGTTCGGCTCGGGCGGAAAGCGCGTTTCGACGCGCTGGCCCCACTTGCCGGTGCGGTTGTCTTCGTCAATGATGTTGCGGATGAAATTGGATGCCGCTGGCGCGTCGTTGCGTTCGGTATTCATGCGAGAAGGTGAAAGTCTGTCGGGGACGCGCAATGCGCCCACTTATCCGTCAATTCTACCTGACGCGTTCGCTCGCGGCAGGCGAGTGCGGCGCGCAGCCAACGTTTGAGCGGTTTCGAGCGGTTTTTGGGGTCGGGCGGGATCCTGCAAGCTGCGTTTAAGGTGCTGTAACAGGAGGTAAAACGTTTTGTTGGCGCATGCGCCAGCGACTTAGGATGCGGGCGGCGCACTCTCCGCCCGCCGCGCACGGGGAGCAATTTGCCCATTGTTTTTTCCTCGGCGCCGCTTTGCGCCCTTGTGGCGCAAGCCAGGCGGCCACGCTGTCCACCCGCGCCCCGCTCAATCTGCTGGATTGGGCTGCCTGCGCCCTGTCGTGCAACCCGCCCGCGGTGCGGCTGGCCGGGCAGGCCGCCTCACCCATTGCGCCATCTTGCATCGACGCTTTCCGTTCGTGCAACATGGCGCACTCAGTTCCCGGAGTGTCTCGGATGTCCGTCCCGTCACATGACGCGCCTCGCGCGCCTTTTGCCTCTTTTTCCCTTGCCCGGATCGTGACGGCCACGGCCGTGTTCGCCGCACTTGCCGGCAGCTTGGTCGCGCCGGCGCCGGCGCTCGCAAAAACGCCCCCGCCCAAGGCCGTGCTGGACGCGTCGGCTGTGGCCGTGCCGGATCGTTACAGCGCCGACACCGCCCAGCAGATCTTCGCCGCCGGCGGCAACGCCGTGGACGCTGCGGTGGCGATCGCCTTCACGCTGGCCGTGACCTGTCCGGACGCGGGGAATATCGGCGGCGGCGGGTTCATGACCGTGTTCATGGACGGCAAGCCGTATTTTCTCGACTACCGCGAGCGCGCGCCGCAACAGGCGACCCGCGACATGTACCTCGACGATAAAGGCAGCCTCGTGCCGGGTATGAGCCTCGTCGGCCATCGCGCGGTGGGCGTGCCGGGCACCGTCGAGGGCATGTGGGAAGCGCAGCAACGCTTCGGCAAGCTGAAATGGAAGCAG
The DNA here is from genome assembly GCF_013177695.1 of Paraburkholderia solitsugae. Taxonomy (GTDB): domain Bacteria; phylum Pseudomonadota; class Gammaproteobacteria; order Burkholderiales; family Burkholderiaceae; genus Paraburkholderia; species Paraburkholderia solitsugae. The sequence goes on from NZ_WOEY01000144.1 coordinate 14,434, forward strand.
GTGCTGGCGCCCGCGATCCGTTACGCCACCGACGGCTTCCAGGTCGACCAGGGGTTGCAGCAGCGCCACGACGTGGCGGCGAAGAGTTTCGCCGGCAAGACCAACTTCGATGCCTACTTCTCGAACCTGAAGGCGGGCGTGATGGTCCGCCAGCCTGAACTCGCGCAAACCCTCTGGCGCATCGCCAGCGACGGCGGCCGGGAGTTCTATGAAGGCCGCACCGCGGATCTGATCGCCCAGCAGATGTACGGCCACGGGCTGGTCACGAAGCAGGATCTGATTCAATACAAGGCCGTCTGGCGCCAGCCGCTAACCGCCGATTGGAACGGCTACAAGGTCGTGACGGCGCCGCCGCCGAGTTCGGGTGGTATCGGACTGATCCAGATGCTGAAGATGAAAGCCGATCTGAAGCAGGCGTTCGATGGCCTCGAGCTGAATTCCGTGCCGTATATCCATCTGATCGCGCAGATCGAAGACCGCGTGTTCGCCGATCGCCAGCAATACATCGGCGAACCCGATTCGTACAAGGTGCCAGTCGACAAACTGATCGATGACGGCTACCTCGCGCAACGCGCCGATGAAGTGAAGCCTGACCAAGTGCCGGGCGCCACGCCCGTTAAAGGCGGCCTTGGCGACGCGCTGCCGGAAAAAGCGCAAACCACGCATTTTTCGGTGGTCGATAAATGGGGCAACGCCGTGTCGAACACCTACACGCTGAACGGGGATTTCGGTTCCGGCGTGGTGGTGGACGGCGGCGGCTTCCTGCTTAACGACGCGATGGACGACTTTGTCACCAAACCGGCTGCCGCCGGCCCGTCCGGCGCAACGGTGGACGACCTGAACACGGTGGCGCCGGGACGCCGGCCGCTTTCGTCGATGTCGCCGACCATCCTGTTGAAGGACAACAAGGTGTCGCTTGTGATCGGCACGCCCGGCGGCTCGCGAATCCTTACGTCGATCTTCCAGGTGATGACCAACCTGTACGATTTCAATATGTCGCCTGCCGACGCTTTGGCCGCGATGCGCTTCCATCATCAGTTGCTGCCGCCGAAGACGATCTATTTTGAGCCGTATCATCCGATCACGGGCGAGCTGGCCGACCAGTTGAAAGCCAAGGGCTACACGCTGGAAGGGCAGTCGTTCAACGGCGACGTGCAGATGATCCGCGTCGAAGTGGCGACGCCCGAACCGGCGGCCGATCCGCGCGGCGTGGGCGTGGGCCGTGTGATGAATTGAAGCGCGGCTTCTTCTGCCGGGCGAAATAGCTCATTGCAGAGGCGAACTGCGGAAACATACTGCGGAGTCGAACTTGATAAATGCACTTGAGAAGCGCACTTGATCAACTCACTTGAGAAACGAACTGCGACGGGGAACGCGATGGGCGGACAAAAAATAAACGTACTCGTACTGCCGGGCTACCAGAACTCCGGCGCGGGACACTGGCAGACGCGCTGGGAAGCGCTCGATCCCGCCTTCGTGCGCGTGCAGATGCCGGACTGGGACTATGCGGCACGCGACGCGTGGTGCCGCGCGCTTGACACCGCGGTGACCGCAGCCGACTCGCCAGTGGTGTTCGCCGCGCATAGCCTTGGCTGTCTGACGACGGCCTTCTGGGCGTCGCAGTACGCAAGCGCTGCCCAGCTTGCGAAGGTGGCGGGCGCGCTGCTGGTGGCGGTGCCCGATCCGACCGGGGCACATTTTCCGCAGGATGCCAGCGGTTTCGCACCGGTGCCGCTTACGCGCTTGCCATTCGCGAGCATCGTAGTGGCGAGCAGCGACGATCCGTACGGCGGCGTGCCGTTCTCGCAAACTTGCGCGAGCGCGTGGGGCAGCCGCTGGATCGATATCGGGCCGCGTGGCCACATCAATGCCGACAGTGGGCTCGGCGATTGGGACGAAGGGCGGCGCTGGCTGGCCTCGTTGGGTGAGCGGCGTTGAGCCCGCAATTGCGCTGATTCGGCGGGCGTTCGGCGCACGCTGAAGCGTACCGACACACGGTCGCTGTTCTGGCGGGCGGCTTGCCTGCGTAGCTGGGGGGCGAGTGAGCTGGCGCCGTAGCCAGCGTCACTGAAAACCTCCGCCTCAGCCGGCCTCAAATCACCGACTGGTCCCGCAACGCTGCAATCCGCGCCTCGTCGTAACCGAGCACATCGCGCAGGATACCGTCGGTGTGCTCGCCGAGCATAGGCGGATGGGACAGCGCTTCGGGCGGCGTGCCGGTCATATTGATCGGATTGCGCACCAGTTTGACCGTGCCGCCTGACGGATGTGGCAGATCGACCTGCATACCGCGCGCCACCACCTGCTCGTTCTCGAATACTTCGCCCAGATCGTTGATCGGCCCGCACGGCACACCGGCTGCTTCCAGCGCCGCGATCCATTGCTGCTTGCCCTGCAGGCGCACCATGTCGGCAAGGATCGGTACGAGCGTGTCGCGGTGACGCACGCGGGCCGGGTTGGTCGCGAATCGCTCGTCGTTGGCCAGTTCGGGGCGGCCGCCTGCCTCGACGAACTTGCGGAACTGGCCGTCGTTGCCGACCGCGACGATGATCCAGCCATCGCTGGTCTGGAAGGTCTGGTAGGGCACGATGTTTGGATGCGCATTGCCCCAGCGCACGGGCGGCTCGCCGCTCGCCAGGTAGTTCGAATTCATGTTGGCCAGCATGGCCACCTGCACGTCGAGCAGCGCCATGTCGATGTATTGGCCTTCGCCCGTTCGGTCGCGGTGCGTGAGCGCCGTGAGCACGGCGATGGTCGAATACATGCCGGTCATCAGGTCGGCGATCGCGACGCCGGCCTTTTGCGGGCCGCCGCCAGGCTGGCCGTCGCGCTCGCCGGTAATGCTCATGAAGCCGCCGATACCTTGCACGATGAAATCGTAACCGGCGCGCTGCGCATACGGCCCGGTTTGCCCGAAGCCGGTTACCGAGCAGTAGATCAGATCGGGCTTCACTTCTTTGAGCGACGCGTAATCGAGGCCGTACTTCTTCAACTGCCCGACCTTGTAGTTCTCCAGCACCACGTCGCTTTGCGCGGCCAGTTCGCGGATGATCCGCTGGCCTTCAGGCGAAGCGATATCGACGGTGACCGAGCGCTTGTTGCGATTCGCCGCGAGGTAATAGGCGGCTTCGCGCGTGTCGGCGCCTTCCGGCGTTTTCAGGTACGGCGGCCCCCAGTGGCGGGTGTCGTCGCCGACTTCGGGTCGTTCGATCTTGATGACGTCGGCGCCGAAATCGGCGAGCGTCTGCGCGCACCAGGGCCCGGCGAGCACGCGTGTGAGGTCCAGCACGCGGATATGACTGAGAGCGCCCATTTTTTTCAAAGTCTCCTGTGTCGGCCGGAGTTAGCGCTTTAGCGCTTAGTCCGGCCCCATGCAAAGCGGTCGACCGGAGTTAGCGCTTTAGCGGGTACTCCGGTCCCATGCCAAAGCGGCGCGCATGTCGCCGCGGATGGGGGCAATCTTAAGCGATTCCCGCGCGCCGGCGCAGTCAGCCGAACGTCATAGGACGCGCGGCGCGCCTTGCCGTGCCGCTCGCTACCGGACCAAATCCGGCCGAATGGCTAACCGGGCAGGGGCGCCGCCGCGCACGTGCGCCGATCCCGTATAATCAGTCGTTTAAGAAACAATCAGTTGGCGCATCCCCATGATGCCGCCGGTAACAGCCAGGACCGTCCCCCGCACGCTATGAAAGCCGCCGAAATCCGCGAGAAATTCCTCAAGTTCTTCGAATCGAAGGGCCATACGATCGTTCGCTCGTCGAGCCTTGTGCCCGGCAACGACCCGACACTGCTCTTCACCAATTCGGGAATGGTGCAGTTCAAAGATGTGTTCCTCGGCGCGGAATCGCGTCCGTATTCGCGCGCCACGACCGCGCAGCGCAGCGTGCGCGCCGGCGGCAAGCACAATGATCTGGAAAACGTCGGCTATACCGCGCGTCACCACACGTTCTTCGAAATGCTGGGCAACTTCTCGTTCGGCGACTACTTCAAGCGCGATGCGATCCACTACGCGTGGGAGTTGCTGACGGGCGTGTACCAGCTGCCGAAAGACAAGCTGTGGGTCACCGTCTATCACGAAGACGACGAAGCGCACGACATCTGGGCGAAGGAAGTGGGCGTGCCGGTCGAGCGGATCATCCGCATCGGCGACAACAAGGGTGCCCGCTACGCCTCGGACAATTTCTGGCAGATGGCCGACGTCGGCCCGTGCGGCCCGTGCTCGGAAATCTTCTACGACCACGGTCCGGACGTGTGGGGCGGCCCCCCGGGGTCTCCTGAAGAAGACGGCGACCGCTACATCGAGATCTGGAATCTCGTGTTCATGCAGTTCAGTCGCGACGCTCAAGGCAACATGACGCCGCTGCCCAAGCAGTGCGTCGACACGGGCATGGGTCTCGAGCGTATCGCCGCAGTTCTGCAGCACGTGCACAGCAACTACGAGATCGACCTGTTCCAGGCGCTCATCAAGGCCGCGGGCCGCGAAACCGGCGTGACCGACCTGACGAATAACTCGCTGAAGGTGATCGCCGATCACATCCGCGCCTGCTCGTTCCTGATCGTCGACGGCGTGATTCCGGGCAACGAAGGCCGAGGCTATGTGCTGCGCCGGATCGTGCGTCGCGCGATCCGCCACGGCTACAAGCTGGGCAAGAAGGGTTCGTTCTTCCACCGCATGGTGCCGGACCTCGTCGCACAAATGGGCGGCGCCTATCCGGAACTGAAGGACGCGGAGCAACGCGTGACCGACGTGCTGCGTCAGGAAGAAGAGCGCTTCTTCGAGACCATCGAGCACGGCATGTCGATTCTCGAAAGCGCGCTGGCCGATCTGGAAGCGAAGGGCGGCAAGACGCTCGACGGCGAACTCGCATTCAAGCTGCACGACACCTACGGCTTCCCGCTCGATCTGACGGCGGACGTGTGCCGCGAGCGCGAAGTGACGGTCGACGAAGCCGCCTTCGACGAAGCGATGGCGCGTCAGCGCGAACAGGCACGGGCCGCGGGCAAGTTCAAGATGGCGCAGGGCCTCGAATACTCGGGCGCGAAGACCACGTTCCACGGCTATGAAGAAATCATCTTTGACGACGCGAAAGTGATCGCGCTGTATGTCGACGGCGCGTCGGTCAAGGAAGTGCACAACGGCCAGCAAGCTGTCGTCGTGCTCGACCACACGCCGTTCTATGCGGAGTCGGGTGGCCAGGTCGGCGACCAGGGCGTGCTGGCTAACGCGAGCGTGCGCTTTGCGGTGGCCGATACGCTGAAGGTGCAGGCGGACGTGGTCGGCCATCACGGCACCCTCGAGCAGGGCACGCTGAAAGTCGGCGACGTCGTGAAGGCGGAAATCGATGCGGTGCGTCGTGCCCGCACCGAGCGCAATCACTCGGCCACCCACCTGATGCACAAGGCGCTGCGCGAAGTGCTCGGCTCGCACGTGCAGCAGAAGGGCTCGCTCGTCGATGCGGACAAGACGCGTTTCGACTTCGCGCACAACGCGCCAATGACCGACGAGCAGATCCGTCAGGTCGAAGCGATCGTGAACGCCGAAGTGCTGGCGAACGCGCCGGGCATTGTGCGCGTGATGCCGTTCGACGAAGCGGTAAAGGGCGGCGCGATGGCGCTGTTCGGCGAAAAGTACGGCGACGAAGTGCGCGTGCTCGACCTCGGTTTCTCGCGCGAGTTGTGCGGCGGTACGCACGTGCATCGCACGGGCGACATTGGTCTCTTCAAGATCGTGATGGAAGGCGGCGTGGCTGCCGGCATTCGTCGCGTGGAAGCGATCACGGGCGATAACGCCGTGCGTTTCGTGCAGGATCTCGACGCGCGGATCAATGCGGCTGCGGCCGTGTTGAAGGCGCAGCCGTCGGAGTTGACGCAGCGGATCGTGCAGGTGCAGGACCAGGTGAAGTCGCTGGAAAAGGAACTGAGCGCATTGAAGTCGAAGATGGCTTCGAGCCAGGGCGATGAACTTGCCGGTCAGGCAATCGAAGTGGCCGGCGTGCATGTGCTGGCTGCGACGCTCGAGGGCGCGGACGTGAAAACGCTGCGCGAAACGGTCGACAAGCTGAAGGATAAGCTGAAGAGCGCGGCGATCGTGCTGGCCTCGGTCGAAGGCGGCAAGGTGAGCCTGATTGCCGGTGTGACGGCGGACGCGAGCAAGAAGGTCAAGGCCGGTGAACTGGTCAACTTCGTTGCACAGCAAGTCGGCGGCAAGGGCGGCGGGCGGCCAGACATGGCGCAAGCTGGCGGTACCGAGCCGGCGAATCTTGCTGCGGCGCTGGCAGGTGTGAAGGGCTGGGTCGAAGCCCAGCTTTGATTCGGGTTTGATTGGGCCATGCGGGGCGCTGGTGGTTTTTGCGTCCCGCGTGGCACAAGTTGTTTTTTGCCTTGGCGTGTCTTGCCGTGCATCAACCTGGCCGATTGCGGCGGCGGTTAGCGTTCTCCGTCACGCAGGCAAAGCATCAGGCAACACCTACCGGTGCAGCGGCCGGTAACGCTACCGCATCCTCTCCCGACACAAGCGTTTGCCGCAGTGCATTGAGCGCGGACGAAAAATGCCCTCGTCGCCAGACGAGCAGCGTATCGATCACGCCAATATCGGGAAGCTCATGAACCGCGATGTTACTCGCATCGGTTTGCAGATCGAGCACGGATCGCGGTGCCACGGCCACCCCGGCGCCGGCGGCGACACAAGCCACGATCGCATGATACGAGCCGAGCTCTAAAACGCGAGCCGGCCTCACGCCATGCTCCAGATACCACTTCTCGATGTACGCCCGGTAAGCACACCCGCGCTCGAACGCGATCAGCGTCGATAAGGCAATATCCCGCACTTCGCGAATCGGCCGATGGCCTCGCGGCGACAGCATCACCAACTCTTCGCGGAAAACCGGCACCGTTTCGAACAATTCGCCGAGTGGGGCAGGATCCAGCGGCGTCGCCACCAACGCCGCATCCACTTCGAATTCGCGGACCCGCTCGATCAGCTTGCCGGTCGTACCGGTTTCGAGTTCCAGCGCGACATCCGGCCACTGCTGGTGATAACGCGCGAGCAATCCAGGCAGACGCGTCGCCGCGACGCTTTCCATCGTGCCCAAACGCAAGCGCCCACTCGGACGATCCTCGCGCACCGCATGACGCGCCTCATCGGCGAGCGCGAGCAGACGCTCCGCGTAGGGCAGCAGTGTCTCGCCAGCCGGCGTCAAAACGAGGCGCCGGCCGTCGCGAATGAACAGGTCGGTACCCAGTTGCTCCTCGAGTTGCTTGATGCGCGTGGTGACGTTCGATTGCACGCGATTGAGCTTGGCAGCGGCGCGCGTCACGCCGTTTTCCCGCACGACAGCGCGAAAAATGGTCAAGGCGGCCAGATCCACGATTCTCTCCTAGCGATGGCTCGTATTCGAATTATTCATTTTTCGTGATTGAAAGGTCAAGCTAATATGCATTGAAGAAACCGGTGACTGCCGGCCCGATTCCATTTACCGTCTGATCATGAACGATCTCGCTTCCAGCGCGCACGACACGCTTGCCGAATGCCATGCCGCCCGCCGCGCGGCGCTTGCCTGCATGGTCACCTTGGCCGTGGTGCTCGGGATCGGCCGTTTTGCGTTCACGCCGCTCTTGCCGCTGATGCTGCACGGCAGCACCTTCGGTCAGCCACAGATCGATATCCAGCACGGTGGCTGGCTCGCGTCGTTCAACTACGCGGGCTATTTCGTCGGTGCGGTCACCTGCGCGGCGCTGCGGGTCGAACCGGCGCGCATGGTGCGCGCGGGGCTTGTGGCGACGGTCTTGCTGACGCTGGCGATGGGCGTAACGAGCCAATTCTGGGTCTGGGCCTTCGTGCGCTTCGTCGCCGGCGCGGTCAGCGCCTGGACCTTCGTGTTCGCCTCGCAGTGGGGCTTGCGGCGGCTCGCCGAACTCGGCGCGCACGGGTGGGGCGGGGTGATCTATACCGGCCCGGGCGTGGGTATCGTCGGGACGGGCTTGCTGGTCAGCGCCGCGGGCGGTTACGGCGCGACGGCGGGTTGGATCGGCTTCGGGCTTATCGGCGCGGTGCTTTCGATCGTGGTGTGGTCCGTGTTCGGGACCGTGACCGATACCACCTCACGAGGCACGGCGCTCGCCACGGGCGGGTCAGCCACCGCCGCTCATGCGGGTCAACGTTCGGGCGGCCAGCACTCCGCTGGGCAGCACAACGCTGGCCAGTACGCTGCAAATCAGAAGCCCACCAGCCAACACGCTCCCACAAGCCACCTCCCGCACCGCGCCGACGCCTTCTGGCTGGTCCTGCTCTACGGCGTGCCCGGATTCGGCTACATCATCACCGCGACGTTCCTGCCGGTGATCGCGCGCCACGCGCTGCCGGGCTCGTCCTGGCCCGATCTGTTCTGGCCGATGTTCGGCGCGGCGCTGATCGTCGGCGCGTTGCTCGCGGCACGCCTGCCGGTGCATTGGGACAACCGCACGCTGCTCGCCGGTTGCTACGTGCTGCAAGCCGCCGGTATTGCGCTCGGCATCGTTTGGCCGACGGCGGGAGGCTTCTCGCTCGGCAGCATGCTGATCGGTTTGCCATTTACCGCAATCACCCTGTTCGCGATGCGCGAAGCGCGGCGTCTGCGTGGCGACGAAGCGGCCGGCCTGATGGGCTACGCGACGGCGGCGTACGGTGTCGGCCAGATCGTCGGCCCGCTGGTCGCGGCGCCAATAGCCGCACACACCGGGTCTTTTTCGCCGGCGTTGTGGCTGGCGGCTGGGGCGCTGCTGCTAGGCGCGGTCGGCCTGATCGTCGTGGCGCGCATGCCGCGTGGTCGCGGCCCCATGCCCGATTGTGGCTGCAACTAACGGCCTTTCCGAGCGGTCGGTGCACGCTGGCGCGTATTCGGGGCGCCCGGCGCCGGCTTGCTGTCTTGCGGCGAAAACATGGGGCTGTCGAACCCTCGGCGGCGCAAATACCAAACCGAAAAACAAATAACCCACCGGCGCACTAAAATGACCGCTTTCCCGTCATCTCAGCGTGCCTGTCGCCGGGCGCGCCGCCAGCCATGCAACATTTCGCGTCCGACAATTACGCCGGCATCTGTCCTGAAGCGCTCGAGGCGCTGACCGTCGCCAACAACAGCGGCCACGAACCCGCTTACGGCGACGACTCCTGGACCAACCAGGTCTGCGATCGCCTGCGGGATCTGTTCCAGACCGATTGCGAAGTGTTTTTCGTGTTCAACGGCACGGCCGCCAATTCGCTGGCGCTGGCGTCGTTGTGTCAGTCATATCACTCGGTGATCTGCCATGAACTCGCGCACATCGAAACCGATGAATGCGGCGGCCCTGAGTTCTTCTCCGGCGGCTCGAAGCTGCTGACCGCGCCGGGTGTTGGCGGCAAGCTCACGCCGGATGCGATCGAAGCGGTCGTCACGCGCCGCGCCGATATTCACTACCCGAAGCCGAAGGTCGTCACGCTGACCCAATCGACGGAAGTGGGCACCGTCTACACCGTCGAGGAAGTGCGAGCGATCGCCGCGATCGCCAAACGTCGTCATCTGAAAGTGCACATGGACGGCGCGCGGTTTGCGAACGCGGTCGCGGCGCTCGACGTGCATCCGTCCGAAATCACGTGGCGCGCGGGCGTCGACGTGTTGTGCTTCGGCGGGACCAAGAATGGTTTGCCGGTCGGCGAGGCGGTGGTGTTCTTCGACCGCTCGCTCGCCGACGATTTCGCCTACCGTCTGAAGCAGGCAGGCCAGCTCGCCTCGAAAATGCGCTTCATCTCCGCGCCGTGGCTTGGCCTGCTCGATAACGACGTCTGGCTGCGCAATGGACGTCATGCGAATGCGATGGCGGAATTGCTGCAAACGCGGTTGCAGGAAATTCCCGGCGTGAGCATCATGTTTCCGAGAGAATCGAACGCGGTCTTTGCGCAATTGCCCGCGCAGGCCGCCAAGGCAATGCGCGCACGCGGCTGGAAGTTCTACGAGTTCATCGGCGCGGGCGGTTGCCGGCTGATGTGCGCGTGGGACACGCAGCCGGAAACCGTCGAGCGTTTCGCTGCGGAAGTGCGCGAGTTGTGCATGGCCTGAGACGCACGTTGCGTCCGCGCTGGAACAAGATAATCAGACACAAGACATAAAAGACAACCCACTCGCCATGACCGAATACCAATTTTGTCCGCGCTGCGCTACGCCTTTGATCGAGCGCACCGATGTCGAACACGAAGGCGGCCGGATCCGCCAGGCCTGTCCTGATACGGAATGCGGCTACGTCCACTGGAACAATCCGCTGCCGGTGGTGGCCGCGATCGTCGAGTACGAGGGCAAGATCCTGCTCGCGCGCAACGCCGCATGGCCGGAAGGCATGTTCGCGCTGATCACCGGTTTTCTGGAAAACGGCGAGACCCCGGAACAGGGCATTGCCCGCGAAGTGCTGGAAGAAACTTCGTTGCACGCGGAGACGGTCGAGTTGATCGGCGTGTACGAATTCATTCGAAAAAACGAACTGATCATCGCCTATCACGTGAAGGCGCACGGGACGGTCGCGCTGTCGCCGGAATTGCTCGAATACCGGCTGGTCGAGCCGGCCAAACTGCGTCCATGGCGCGCGGGCACCGGTCAGGCGCTCGGCGAATGGATGCGGCGGCGCGGCTTGCCGTTCGAGTTTGTCGAAAAGCCGGGGCAGTAAAGTTGGCCAATGAGCCTCGCCAACGAGTTGGCCAATGATCTTGCGCTCCGGGAGGAGCACGGCATGGCTTATATCTTCTATCTGACCACTACGCCACGTCACGATGAACAAACCCGCACCCGCCACGCGTAGCGCCTACCCGCATTTTCTGCCGATCACCACACGCTGGATGGATAACGACGTCTACGGCCACGTCAACAACGTCGTCTATTACAGCTACTTCGACACCGTGGTGAACGAGTATCTGATCCGCGCAGGCGTGCTCGACTTCGAGCACGGTGCGACGATCGGCCTCGTGGTCGAGACGCATTGCAATTACTTCGCGCCGCTGGTGTTCCCCGAGCGGGTCGAAGCGGGCTTGCGGGTGGTGCGGCTCGGCACCTCGAGCGTGCGCTACGAAGTGGGGCTTTTCAAGGAGGGCGAAGATCAACCCGCCGCTCAAGGCCATTTCGTGCACGTGTATGTGGATCGCGTCACGCGTCGTCCGGTGACGTTGCCCGCCGACTTGCGCGCGGCACTCGAACCGCTGACCGTCGCTGTGCAGGCGGAATAGGCGCGTGCAGTCGTTCGTCATCAATCTGCTCAACGGTGTCAGTTACGGCCTGCTGCTGTTCATGCTGTCGGCGGGCCTGACGCTGATTTTCAGCATGCTCGGCGTGCTGAATTTCGCGCATGCGAGCTTCTATATGCTCGGCGCGTATGTCGGCTTTTCGGTGGCGGCGCATGCGGGTTTCTGGAGTGCGCTCATGATTGCGCCGCTGATCGTTGGCTTGATCGGCGCGGCGCTGGAGCGCTGGCTGCTGCGCCGTGTGCGTGTGCATGGTCATCTCCCCGAGTTATTGCTGACTTTCGGCGCCGCGTATCTGCTCGGCGAACTGGTTAAGCTTGGCTGGGGCTTGAGTCCGCTCAGCGCGACTGTTCCGGCCGCGCTCGACGGACCGCTGTTCACGGTCTACGGCGCCGCCTTCGCACGCTATCGGGCCTTCATGATGGTGGTGTCGCTGGCGATGCTGGTGGTGCTCTACGCGGTGCTGCGCGTGTCGAAGACGGGGCTGATCGTGCGCGCCGCGCTCACCCATGCGAGCGCTGTCGAGGCGCTCGGCCACAACGTGCCTCGCGTGTTCACCGGCGTATTTGCGGCGGGCACGGCGCTCGCGGCTCTCGCCGGCGTGATCGGCGCGCCGCTGTTCGTGATCGAACCGGCGATGGCGGAGTCGCTCGGCTCGATCGTATTCGTGGTGGTGGTGATCGGTGGGTTGGGCTCGCTGAGCGGGGCGCTGGCGGCTTCGCTGATCGTCGGTTGCGTGCAGACGTTTGCGGTGGCGAGCGACGTGTCGTTGGGCGATCTCACAGCGGTATTCGGAGGCGCGCTGCCGGCCGCATGGGACGCGCTGACGCTTGCGCAACTCGCGCCGCTGATTCCCTATCTGTTGCTTGTCGCGATGCTGGCGCTGCGCCCGCGTGGACTGTTCGGACGGCGTGACGATCATGCGGAGCCGCCCGACAAGCTCGCTTTGCCTGCGGCCACGCGCCGCTCAATGTTGCGCCTGTTCGCGCCATGGCTGGCACTCGCCCTGTTCCTCGTCGTGCCGCCCTTCGTTTGGCCGCAAAGCTGGCTGCTCGCCTATCTTGCGCAGACCGCGACGATGATCGTGTTCGCGCTCTCGTACAACCTGCTGCTTGGCGAAACCGGCTTGCTGTCCTTCGGACATGCCGCTTATTCCGGCCTCGGCGCGCTTATCGCGGCGCAAGTGTTCAACCGCGTTGGCGTGCCGTTGGTGCTGCTGCCGTTGGTCGGCGGCATCGGCGGTGCGCTGTGCGGCGTGCTGTTCGGTTTTGTGTCGACGCGGCGCGCGGGGACGGCTTTCGCGATGATCACGCTCGGCATCGGCGAGCTAGTCGCGGCGGCCGCGTGGACGCTGCCCGACTGGTTCGGCGGCGAGGCCGGTGTGCCGATCGACCGCGCAAGCGGGCCCATGCTGGCAAGCTGGAGCTTCGGCCCGGCCCGCGAGGCGTATGCGCTGATCGCGCTGTGGTGCGTGCTGGCGAGCGTGGCGATGTTCGCGTTGTCGCGCACACCGCTCATGCGGCTCGCCAACGCCGTGCGCGACAACCCCGCACGCGCAGCGGCGATTGGCTGCTATCCGCGCCGCATCCGCTATGGCGTGGTGGTGATGTCGGCTTTTTTTGCGGGCATTGCGGGCACCTTGGGGCTGATCAATGTCGAGCTGGTGTCGACGGAAAGCGTCGGCATGATGCGCTCGGGCGTTGTGCTGATCGCGACAGTGATAGGCGGCACGGCGGCGTTTTTCGGGCCGGTCGCGGGCGCGATCGTCCTGACATTTTTCAGCGTCGCGGTGGCGAGCCTCACGCGGGCCTGGCTGTTCTATCTGGGGCTGTTCTTCATCGTGGTCGTGGTGGCGTCGCCGGATGGACTGGCGGGCTTCGTGCAGCGGCATACGGCCCGCGTCGCTGCCTACGGCTGGCGCGTGTGCAAGAAGGCTTATCTATGGGGCGCAGCCTCAGCGGTGTTTTGGACGCTGGCCGTCGTGCTCGCGGTGCAGTGGGCTTACGCCGTGCAATTCGGCGCGGACGATGGCGCGGCTTTCAACGTCATCGGCGTGCCGTTGAAGACGGCCTCGCCGCATCTTTGGCTCGGCGTTGCGGTGTTCATGCTGGCGGCGCCTGGGGCGCTCGCCGCGCGCTACGCGGTTCGTGCGCAAGCACGTCTCGCCCTTCGCGCGAGCGCCAGCACCGCGCAGATTACCGGAGACGCGTGATGATCCCGGCCCTCGCGCTCTACGGCATCGAAAAACGCTTCGGCGCCACGCAGATTCTGCGCGGCGTCGATCTGGCAATCGAGCCCGGCGAGCGCCATGCATTGATCGGGCCGAACGGCGCCGGCAAGTCGACGCTCTTCAATTTGATCGCCGGGGGCGCACGGCCGAACGCGGGGCGCATCGATCTGTTCGGCGCGGAGATCACGCGTCTGGCGCCGGCCGCGATCACGCGCCGAGGTCTCGCGCGCAGCTTCCAGACCACCAGCGTGTTCGCCCGCCTCAGCGTGTTCGACAATCTGCGCTGTGCGGCCATGCTGGCCGAGCGCGACCGCACGCGCTGGTGGCAGCGCTTCAGCGGCTCACGCACGGTCGATGCGCGCGCCGAGCAGGTGCTCGACGCCGTGGGGCTGAATGCGCGCAGGCATAGCCAGGCCGGCACACTCAGCTACGCCGAGCAGCGCGCGCTCGACCTCGGCCTCGCGCTTGCGGGCGGCGCGCACACCTTGCTGCTCGATGAACCTACCGCCGGCATGAACCGCGCCGAAGCGGCGCGCGCCATCGAACTGATTCGCGCGACCACCGCGGGCCGCACGTTGCTGATGGTCGAGCACGACATGGACGCGGTGTTCGCGATCGCCGACCGCATTTCGGTGCTCGTGCAAGGCCGCGTCATTGCGACGGGCACGCCGGCGGCGATTCGTGCGGATGCGGCCGTGCGGGCGGCGTATCTTGGCGACGGCTTCCGCACATGACCGCCTTGCTCGACATTCAGCAACTGAACGCCTGGTACGGCGCAAGTCAGGCTCTGCACGGCGTCACCTTGCAGATCAAAGCTGGCGAAGTCGTCGCGCTGGCCGGGCGCAACGGCTCCGGACGCTCGACGCTGGCGCGCGCGATCATGGGCCTCGTGCGCAGCGAGGGCGAATTGCGGTTTGCCGGCCATGCGCTCGGCGGACTGCGCACCTTCGAGATCGCCCGCCTGGGACTCGGTTACGTGCCCGAACATCGCGACGTCTTTCCGACGTTGAGCGTTCACGAGAATCTGCAACTCGGTGTGGCGCCGCGCGCTCGCGGCCGCACGCCGCGCTTTGCCTTGGACGACGCCTACGAACTGTTCCCTGTTCTGCGCGAAAGAAAGCGCACGCGCGCCGGCGCGCTATCGGGTGGCGAACAGCAGATGCTGACACTCGCCCGGGCATTGCTCGGCGATCCCGATCTGCTGGTCATCGATGAACCCGGCGAAGGGCTGGCCAGCCAGGTGATGGAGCAGGTCGCGCAATGTCTGAGGATGCTGCGTGATCGTGGTGTGGCGATGCTGTTGATCGAACAGCGGCTCGTGATCGCGCAAGACATCGCCAGCCGGGTGGCGGTGATGGGGCATGGCGAGATCGTCTTCGATGATGCGCTCGCGTCGTTTGTGAAGCGAGCGGACGTGATGCAGGAATGGCTCGGGGTGGGTTAGCCTAGGTGTACCGTAACCGGCCTCAATCGCACCTTCCTTAGCACCCCGGCACCCCGGCACTACATGCCCAATCAACTGGCGGGCATCTCATCACGTTTTATTGCAGCGCCGCATTCGAATTTGCGACCATTTTGCTGTCCTGACGTTCACGGCAGGCCCGGCGCGAAGCACGAGCACCTCGTTGCGCGTCCAAATTGCTCCACGGATGCCGTTTGAATCCCTTTTGCGCGTAGACCGCTCAAGCCCGACACGTGGGGCTTTCCAATGACTTGTTGTAGCGATTCAAACGCTTGATCGTTTGGTGAGCGCCCTCCAGAAATCTTGTCGGCAGCGCGCTGACAAATCAAGACAATCAGGTCAAAGGCGCGCAACGGCGGCACGGTGTTTAAAGCCCGCGTATGTGCGACGGACCATGCCGTACCGGACGCGCGAAAGACGCGCCGCGGCTTCAGGAGGAGACGTCATGAAACAGACAGGCGCAGTGGGCGAAAATTCGGCTGATGGCACGCAGGTGGAGCCCTCGCAGCGATCGCTTCAAGGGAGGCTGCCGCTCCGAATGGCGCGACCGGCGCTCAGAGAAACGTGGCGTACGCGCGCGGGGGCGGGTGCCGCGCTGGTGACGGCCGCCTTGCTGATGTCCGCATGCGCCGACGCGAGTTCCACGACTGACGATGCGGCATCCGCGCCGTCGACACAAACGAGCGCGACGGCGAATACCGTGAGCAACAACGATAGCCCGCTGACCGCAAAATCGCAGCCGGATGTTGGACTCGCCACGAACGCCGCCAGTACCACCAATGGCGGCGGCGCGGCAAGCGCCGATCAGCCTGCCTCTGCATCGCGTCCCTCGCTCGAACTCGCAAAAGCCAAACAGCTCGCGGCAGAACAGAGCGTCGCCGGGCGCGTGCCTTCTGCGAGTGGCATGACCGAGAAGCGCAGCCGTCCGCTGACGCTGCGCGATTCCGGCATCGACGGTTCGTTGATGTTCGCGCGCGACGTCGACTTTCGTGTGACCGGCGACATCGGCTTCATGATTCACGATATGGCGGCAACACTGACCCCGACGCACGCCGGTCAGCCGATTGTGTTCGACGATCCGACCAGCGTGACGATCAACGTCCATCGCGGCGACGTCACGCTCGACAGCGCCAAGCTCACCGCGATTTTCAACCGCTACCTGTTCCAATACCAGGGCGCGCCCTTGCGCAATATGCGTGTGGTGCCGCAAGACGGCGGCACCTTGCGCATCACGGGCGAGATGCATCGCGACACATGGGTGCCGATCGTGCTGACGGGATCGCTGTCGATGCGTAACGCCGACGACCTTGTGTTCCATGCCGACCATGTCGAAGTAGCCGGCGTCGGCGCCGACAAGCTGATGCAGGCCGCGCACGTGAAGATGGCCGACCTGTTGAAAGTGGACACACCGATTGCGCGCCTCGACGGCGACGACGTCGTGATGCAGGTGGCCAAACTCACGCCGCCACCCGCGTTGCGCATGACGATCACCCGGATCGACACGAGCTCTGCGGGCGTACGCTTCACGCTCGACGACCACACGGTGCAGAAAATCGACTGGCCCGTGACGATGCCGCCGCGCGGCATGCTGGTGGAGGGCGGCGACGTGAAATTCATGCGTTCGATGCCTATGAACATCGACATGGCGCTGACGCCGCTCGATGCGAACGCGCCGTTTGTACTCGACTTGTACCACTACCGTGACCAGATGGCGGCCGGCTGCTTCACCTTCGACGAGGCGGGCGCGCTGGACGTGCACCTGCCGTCATATACGACGCTAGCCAGCGCCGCGAAAGATGCATCGACGCAGATGGGCAGCGCGAGCGCGCGCTTTAACGACAGCTTCATTCGCGCGCAACAGGCCTCGCTCGCACAGGCGCGCCTTGTGTGGCAACACGTGCCGCAGACTTTGCGAACCGCGTCGGTTGCACGCGCGATTCCGGTCGGGACACGCATGGCGTTTTCCGCGCAGGGCATGGCGATGCCAGGTTCCGCGATCAGCGACGAGCGGCACTCGTCGGGGGCTGCGCCGTTGATTCACGTCGAGAATGTGGACTTCTACGTATCGGGGCGAATCGGCTTTCATGTACGGTCGCTGGATGCGCAGATGGTGCCGAAGAAGCCGGGTCAACCGGTGGATCTTGACGATCCTGACCAGTACGACATTCGCATCATTGGCGGCGAAGTGGTGGAGCCGTGGCCCGCGATGGCGGCGTTGTTCAACGATTACCTGCTCGACTATGAGCCACGTTCGCTGAACGATTTGCAGTTGAAGCAGGTGGACGGCAAGTTGGAAGTGACGGGCGGGATCAAGTTGTGGAATCACTTTCCTGGCGTGTGGCTGCCGACGACGATGAGCGGCACGATCGTGGCCAAGGATGAGCGGCATCTTGTCTATGAGCCTACTTCCGTGAAGGTGCTTGGGGTGCCGCAGGCGGGGTTGTTGCGGGCGCTGGATATTCCGTTGGCGTCGTTGACGCCTTTTACGCGCAAGGGTGTTGCGCTGAAGGGGAATGCGTTGGTGTTCGATCAATACACCGTGTTTCCGCCGCCGGTTTTGCAGGGGCGGTTGGCGAGCGCCACGGTGACGGATGAAGGGTTGGTGTTGAAGTTCAAGCGGGATAGTTCTGTTGCTGCGGCGAGGGCGCCTGCCAGCGCTGGGAAGAGTTTTGTGTGGATCGAGTCCGGTGATGTGAAGATGTTTAATTCGTTGGTCACGAATGCCAGGACTTTTATTCAGGATAGTTCTAATCCTGGGGTGATGAAGTTTGATCTTTATGGGTATCGGGGGGCTGTGTCCAAAGGGACTGTGAGGATGGGGGAGGATGGGGCGTTGGATGTTGATTTGGCCGCTAGGAAATAGCGGTGTTTTTTGCCTGCGCGGCGCTTTGTCTGTATGCCTGCGGCGTTGGCCTTTGGTTGGGTTTTTTGTGTGCGCGGCGCTTGTTCGTCTGTGTGCCTGCGGCGTTGGCCTTTCCTTGATTTCTTAGTGGTCTATTAGTGTCGCCCCTGTGCGGGGCAGGCACCTACTTTTCTTTGC
>NZ_WOEY01000145.1 GCF_013177695.1 Paraburkholderia solitsugae
GGCCTCGGCTGCGGTTCGCGCGTCGAGCGCGGCGTCGGCCTCGCCGCTCACCAGCGCTACGCCGATGGCGCCATCGAGCAGGACCAGCCATTGGCGCGACAAGCCCGCGGCGCGGCGGGCGTCCATGCCCGATTCGGCCGCGTATTCATCGCACTGGGTCCGCACGAACGCGAGCAGGCGCGCCTTGTGTTCACGCGCGACGATCCGGATTGGATCATCCGCGGAGGCGATTTCGCCGGCGGCGTTCAGAAACGCGCAACCATGAAAGTCCTCCGACGCAAACCAATCGCGCAGCACATCGAACATGCCGAGCAGACGTTTGCGCGCAGTCTTACCCTGCTGCAGCGTGCCCGCGACAAACCAGTTCATCCAGCGTTCGTCGCGCCGCTCCAGCGCGGCGGCAACCAGCGCGTCTTTCGATTCGAAATGCGTGTAGAAGCTTTTGCGCGCGGTGCCGGACTGCTTGACGATCGCATCGACGCCTGTGGCGTGGATGCCGCCGGCGTAGATCAATGCTTCCGCAGCGTCGAGCAGCCGTTCACGCGCGCTGCCGGATGCAGCCGATTCAGTTGGGTTTTGAGTAGCCATGTACGAAGGGTAGAACGATCATTCTCCTTCGTCAAGCTTTTGCTCGCTTCGGCGGGTGGGGTACGCTTGCTGCTATCGTAGTGGCGATCAATCAACTGGAACGAATTTCATGAGTCGCTCTCCTGTCCGCGCAACGTTTATACGTGTGCTTCTCAGCGCAACGCTGCTGACGGCAATGGCCTGTACGCCTGTGCAAGTGCTCACCCATACGGTCAGTCAGAACGAAGCGCGCGTGCCGGTCGGACACTACGATCTCGACCCGGACCATTGCAGCATTACCTTCGACATCGATCACTTCAAGTATTCGCGCTTTACCATGCGCTTCGACCGCAAACAGGGGCAGCTCGACTGGAACGAAGGGGGACTGGACAAGAGTAGTGCGACGATCACGATCGACGCCGCGAGCATCAATACGAATGTGCCGCTACTCGACAAGATGGTGAAAAGCGCGAGCATGCTCGACGTGTCGCGCTATCCGGAGGTGCGCTTCGCCAGCACGCGCTTTGAGCGCACTGGCGAAGCGCGCGGCACGTTGAGCGGCAATCTGACCATTCACGGTGTCACGCAACCCGTGACGTTAGACGTGACTTTCAACGGCTTCGCGCCCGATCCGCTCACGAAAAAAGACACGCTCGGTTTTTCCGCTGACGGGCATTTCAGCCGTGCGAGGTTCGGTCTGGCGACGTGGTATCCGGCTGTCGGCGACGATATTCATGTACGCGTTCAGGCCGAGTTCGTTAAAACGCCCGCAGGCGGGTGAGCACGGTGCGGGCGTTTTGTTCAGGCGTTTCGTTTTAGCCTTTTTGTTTCAGGCGTTGCGACTGAGCGCGTTGTCGTTCTAGCTCACGCCGCCGTCCAGTCGAGAATCACCTTGCCGCTCTCGCCTGAGAGCATCGTGGCGAACGCTTCCTGATAATCGTCGACCTTGAAATGGTGAGTGAGGATCGGCGACAGATCCAAACCGCTTTGCAGCATCGCAACCATCTTGTACCAGGTCTCGAACATCTCGCGGCCATAAATGCCCTTGATTTCAAGGCCTTTGAAAATCACCTGGGTCCAGTCGATCGCGGTCTGCGCGGGCGGAATGCCGAGCAGCGCAATCTTGCCGCCGTGGTTCATCGCTTCGAGCATGCTGGTAAAAGCGCTCGGCACACCTGACATTTCCAGCCCGACGTCGAAACCTTCGGTCATATGCAGATCCGTCATCACGTCGCGCAACGATTCACGTGAGACGTTCACCGCACGCGTCGCGCCCATCTTGCGCGCGAGTTCGAGGCGATAATCGTTGACGTCGGTAATCACCACATTGCGTGCGCCGACGTGTTTCGCAATCGCGACCGCCATGATGCCGATCGGCCCGGCACCGGTGATCAGCACATCTTCGCCGACCAGATTGAACGACAGCGCCGTATGCGTGGCGTTGCCGAACGGATCGAAGATCGCGGCGAGATCATCGGAGATTTCAGGCGGAATCTTGAACGCGTTGAACGCGGGAATCACGAGATACTCGGCAAATGCGCCTTCACGATTCACGCCAACGCCCACCGTATTGCGGCACAGATGCCGGCGGCCCGCACGACAGTTGCGGCAGAAGCCGCAGGTGATATGCCCCTCGCCCGAGACGCGATCGCCAATTGCAAAGCCGCGTACTTCCTGGCCCATCTCGACGATTTCACCGACGTATTCGTGCCCGACATGCATCGGCACCGGAATCGTCTTTTGCGCCCAGTCGTCCCACTTCCAGATGTGGATATCGGTACCGCAAATCGCGGTGCGCGTGATGCGGATCATCACGTCGTTGTGACCGACCTCGGGTTTCTTCACATCCGTCAGCGTGAGGCCCGGTGCGCGTTCGAGTTTTGCTAGTGCTTTCATGTGCGCCTCCGCTTCAGATAATGCCGAGTTGACGGCCGACGCGCGCGAATGCGTCGACAGCGCGGTCGATTTGTTCCGGCGTGTGCGCGGCGCTCATTTGCGTGCGGATACGCGCGCGGCCTTTCGGTACTACGGGGAACGAGAAGCCGATCACGTAGACACCTTCCTTCAGCAAGGCGTCGGCCATGTTCGATGCGAGTTGCGCGTCGCCGAGCATGACCGGAATGATCGGGTGTTCGCCGGGCACAAGCGTGAAACCGAGCGCGCTCATCGCACGGCGGAAATGCGCGCCGTTTTCACGCACGCGCGCGCGCAGTTGAGCACCTTCGTCGCTGGCGAGCAATTCGAGTACTTTCAGCGAGGCGGCGGCAATGCTCGGCGTCAGCGTGTTCGAGAACAGATAGGGGCGTGAGCGTTGACGCAACAGATCGACAACTTCCTGGCGCGCGGCGACGTAGCCGCCCGATGCGCCACCGAGCGCTTTGCCGAGCGTGCCGGTAATGATGTCGACGCGCGACAGCACACCGCAATGTTCCGGCGTGCCGCGCCCATGTTCGCCGACGAAACCGACCGCGTGCGAATCATCGACCATCACCAGCGCACCGTAGCGGTCGGCGAGATCGCAAATACCCGCGAGATTGGCGATGATACCGTCCATCGAAAACACGCCGTCGGTGGCGATCAGCTTGAAGCGTGCGCCAGCGGCATCGGCCTCTTTCAGCCTGGCCTCGAGATCAGCAAGGTCATTGTTCTTGTAGCGGAAGCGCTTCGCCTTCGACAACCGTACACCGTCGATGATGCTCGCGTGGTTCAACTCGTCGCTGATGATGGCGTCGTTTTCGTCGAGCAGGGTTTCGAACAGACCGCCGTTCGCATCGAAACAGCTGGAGTAGAGGATGCAATCGTCGGTTTGCAGGAATGCGGCCAGCGCTTTTTCGAGGTCTTTGTGCACAGTTTGCGTGCCGCAGATGAAACGCACCGACGCCATGCCGAAACCGTCGTGATCGAGGCCAAGCTTGGCGGCCTCGATCAGCCGTTCGTCGTTGGCGAGACCGAGATAGTTGTTCGCGCAGAAATTCAGTACTTCCGTACCGTTCGCGAGACGCACGTCAGCCGACTGCGGGCTGGCGATCACGCGCTCGTTCTTGTAAAAGCCATCAGCGCGAATCTGCTCGAGAGTGCCGCGCAGATGGGCGAGGTAAAGGTCACGCATGAACCAGACTCCTGAAAGGGGTGGTGCGCTCCGACACGGCCGGCATCTGCGGCATCTGCGGCATTTTCGACGTCGAGGCGGGCTGTTATAGTCGGCTGTCAGTTTTATCGGATATTTTCGTTTTTCCGAACTAAAATCCGGTATGTCGAACAACTCTAAACGATAGGTCAGTAAATGGCAAGTTCGGGAATCCGCCGCGCAGCAGCCAGCGCGACACCCACTTCCGGCGCGAACCCGGTCCCGGCGATCGCGGCGCCGCCTCGTGTCGGCGAGCAGATTCAGCGTCTGCGCGCCGAACGGCGCATGACGCTCGACGACCTGTCGCGCGCGGCCGGCGTGTCGAAATCGATGCTCTCGGAAATCGAACGCGACAAGGCCAATCCGACGATCGCGGTCGCCTGGCGTCTGACGAACGCGCTCGGCGTCAGTCTCGATTCGCTGTTCGCGCCGCAAAAGGCGCCGGAGGCGATCGCCGTCGCCGGTCCCCACGACATCCCGACTTTGAGCGGCCACGAGGCCAAGTATCAATTGCGAGTTTGGGGGCCGATCGAGCTGGCCGGCAAGTTCGAGTGGTACGAGCTGACGCTCCAGCCGGGCGGGGCACTGGTGTCGAACGCGCACGAACCCGGTACACGTGAGCATCTGACCGTGCTGCAAGGATCGATCGAGATCGAGGCGGCCGGCACGACGAAGCGGCTCAAGGCCGCGGACACCGCGCGCTACGTCGCCGACGAGCCGCACGCGATCCGCAACGCCGGAAAGGGTGAGGCGAAAGCGCTGCTGGTGGTGATTCACGGCTGAGGTGCGGGCGCACCTTTGCCTGGTTGTTGGCCGATTCGGGCTGAATTGTCCGTTCGGCTAAGGTTGCGCGAGACACTGTATATTTGTACAGTACAGGATATCGACTGGAGCCGATAATGAACGACCTGACCACCGACCAAGCCGAGCATGCTCTGGCCGCGCTGCGCTATCAAACCGCGGCGCGCGATCTTGAACATATCGTGCGCAACATCGCTGCACGCTACATCGTCCAGCAGGTGCCGCTTACGTGGCGCCTGCTGCAAGCAATCGAAGCCGAAGCGTTGGCGGATCTCGGGTTTGCCAGCCGGCACGACGCGATCATGCTCGGCCTGTTTCAACGGCCCTCCGACTTGCCTTATCCGGAAACGGACGAGGCGGTGGACTTCGGCACCTCCACCGCGTTGCCGGCGGTGTTCGCGTTTGCCGTCTCGGCCTATGAAGAGGCGGCACGCCGCGCCGCACAACCTGCATCTAAAGACGCTCCGCTAAAGCACGCGCGGGCGTGGGGCGACTGACTTAAGGGCTGTACTTTCATCGGTTGCCGCCTACAATATGCGCAACTAACGGAAAGATAGCGTATGTCACCTCCTCATCTGTCCGAACCGGTCATACGTCCCGCACCGTCTACCGATCTCTTCGATCAGGAACGCGAAGACTGGCGCCGCGATCCGCAAATCGCGTTCGACGCATGGCTTGCCAAGCAGCATTTCAGGCGCTCTTCCGCTGAAGTCTATCAAGCACAGTGGGGGCTTTTCCTCGACTGGCTCGCTGTTCGCCAAAAGAGTCTGGTCACGGTCGATACGCAAACCATTGCTGAATTCGTGGGCAGTCTTGCGATCCGGAAACCGCAACGCGTCAGGTATTTGCGGCTCATTGAACGGGTGCTGGATCATGTGCGCGAAGTCGAATCCGCGTCGACCAATCCCGCCCGCTTCATTGCTCAGGATGGCGAAGCAGCATGGCGAAATGCACGCGATAACGAGCCGACCGGCTTTCTTAACCATGCCGAACGAGCCGCGCTCATTGCGCATCTGTTTTCGCCCTTGCCGGGTTTGTCCGCGGCGCAGCGGTGGAGAGAGCGACGCGACCGTGCATTGATTGCCGTATTTCTCGGCGGTGGACTCAAGACAGGCGAGGCTGCGGCGCTTACAGTTAGTTGCGTGAATGCGGGCTCACCCTGGGTCACGATCGAGTCCGCGAATCCACTGCTGACGCGGCGTACCCGGCTCGCCCCCTTCGCGGCCGCCATCCTCGACACATGGCTTGCTGAGTGGCGCCTTTCCGAACTGGCCGGCAATCTGGTCTTTCCCGCGTCGCCTTCAGGACGCCCGATGCACAAGGCAACGATGCTCCGCGCAGTCGACGCGCTGATCGACGCGGCTGGCATTGCTGCGTCGCGAGCCTCGCGCGCCAGTCCGCAAACCTTGCGCAACACCTTCGCGGCAGACCTGTTCGAGAGCGGGGTTGAGGCAGAACTGGTCGGGCAATGGCTGGGATTTGTACAGGCAGTGTCCGCCAACCGTTTGTATCGGGCGTGGCAAAAGTGGATGGACCAGCAGGATTCGCCGGTCGTCGATGAACCGGATCCATCCGCTCCGCCATTGCCCACGCCTAGGCGGGACGGGCGTTTGACGAGAAAAGGGTGATCGGGTAAGCCCTGAAAATACTCACCCTTGGGGTCCCGAATTTCCTCACCTTTGGCGATTTATCCGCTATTGCGCCCGCACCGAACGGTCATGCCGACGCGGCAATCGAACCCTTCGACAAAAACCGGCTAACCGCCTCCAGTCTTGATTCACCGGGGCCTGACGAGTGATCGCATTCCGGACACTGCAGTTCGAAGCGGTGATCCACTTGCGATAGCTCAGGCTCACCTTCCTCACATTTTGGGCAGCGCAGTGGCAGCGTGACATGACCGTCCGCCACGGTGCCGATCGCTGTCAGCTCGTCGGGCGTGAGCCTGCCTGCTTCGACCAGCGAACACAGCAGGCTCGCGATCGCGGGGTCGATGCCCTGCTGGCCGCGCAGCGCGGCCACTTCTTTCGTCAAAACTTCCACTTCGTCCGATTGCTCGCGCAGTTGCGCGTCGAGCCGGTCGCCACGCGCCTTGGCGGCGGCGATCTGCTGAATAAACTCGAATTCCTTGCGGCTTGCGTCCCGCACCCCCGACTGATAGGTGGCCGCCATGCTGCGTAAGGAAT
The DNA here is from genome assembly GCF_013177695.1 of Paraburkholderia solitsugae. Lineage (GTDB taxonomy): Bacteria > Pseudomonadota > Gammaproteobacteria > Burkholderiales > Burkholderiaceae > Paraburkholderia > Paraburkholderia solitsugae. The sequence goes on from NZ_WOEY01000145.1 coordinate 6,679, forward strand.
CGAGCTCGACCAGCATGGGCTTCACACGGCGCTCGGCTTCGGCGACGGCGTCCTTGATCTGTTGCGCATAGTGTTCGGTGCTTTGGCGCAATTCGACGTGGAGTGCATCGATTCGGTCGCGGAGCGACGCGTTGGTCGCCTGTTCGGTATCGAGGCGTTGACGCAGCGTTTCGTTTTCGCCGTCGAGTCGGCGCACTGTTGCCTGCAAGCCTTCCTGGTGCGCGGTCCCGTGTGTTGTGGTGCTGGATAGCTCAGTTTCCAGTGCGCGAACTTGTTCCCACGCGGCTTCCGCTCTCAGTTCGCTGCGCTTGATGGTCTCTTCCGACACGTCGCAACGAATTTTCGCTTCTCGCGCACGTTGGTCGGCGGCGGTCACTTGAGCTCGAATTTCCTCGCGTTCGCTGTCGAGCGTCGAACGGGCATGCACGACAGCTTCTTCAAAGAGTGCGCCAAGCAATTCTCCAGCGCGATCTTCCAATCCTTTCGGGATAGCGCCTGCGCCGACTTTTACGCGCGACACCGTTCTGATGCGTTCCCAGAAGTGGTCGATGTCCTTTGGGATGTCGCTTGCGCTGCCTGTTTGGGTCAGGTCGCGAACGGCCGCCATGGACGGACGAATTCCCAAATCGAAAAAAAGTCGCTTGCAAGCATGCAGTGACAGTTCTTGCCGCCGTGCCCCGCTAGCCCTCAACGATTCAAGCTCGTCACGGATGGCTTGTCGTTCCTGATCCAGATTCATGTATACCTCGATGTCGCTCGAATTGGATTGATCATAACAATTTACGTACTGTTTGCTACGTATTTGTTGGGGGAGGGTGTTGTTTAGCGAGTTGGCGTGTTTTAGAGGTGCTGGTAGCTCGCTAGATCGGAGCCAGCCTGGTTTTTCCGTGAAACAAAACGAAGATTAGCCAATAAGCCTTTGTAAATAAAGATGTTTCGTGGGTTTCTTTCTGATCGCTCACTGTTTCACGAACGCTTGCTGGGAGCTGAGGTGGTGGAAAGGTGCTGTCCGAAGGACACGCGGGGAAATGCTAGAGAGTAATAAAAGTAAACACCTTTGAACCCATGTTAAAAACGTTAACGCCATGGCAAACCCTTACCAGGCAGGGGTTCCAGACAGGTAAGGTGAATCTTTACGGGAGTGGTGGTGAGGTCTTGCGGGAGGGTTGAGTGATGAGGTTCGGGGGCCTCGGTGAGCGGGTCCGGGACAGAACGTGAGCGGGTTCAGGAGCCCTCCTAAAAGTGCGGTTTGGCTAAAGGTGAGATTTTGCGGGACCTGAGCGTCCGGGATCGCCCGGCAGCGCTCAAAAGTCGGTTCTGACCGCGGCCGGCCTGAAGGTGAGCGCTTTCGGGACCGTCGCGGACCCCAACTTTTGGCCTTATTTGGGCCTCGTAAACCCCATTGGTGAGTCAAGACAGGAGAAAACGCGAACCGAAGGTGAGACTTTCCGGGGCCTAGACGTCATTTTTGCCTCATTTCTGGGCATTCGGGCGCTTAAGGTGAGGGTTTGCGGGAGCTGAGTGGGATTTCGATCGAAATTCTGTCTGCTGCATCAGCGAGGTCCTCGGTCACCCTTGCGCAAAGGTGAGCGAATTCGGGAGACGTGGATCGAGGTGATCGCGGGCTCGTCAAATTGCCTGTTTTGGGCCTGAGGTGAGGTTTTTCGGGAGCCTTTTGGGGGGCTCGTGATCGCTAAGGTGAGGAAATACGGGACCAAAATCGCCGCGATGCGCCGGAAAAGCCCTACAGACGCTGTCAGAGCAGTTCCGATTTTGCGGCTGCTGAATTGCTAAGGTGAGGTTTTTCGGGGCCCTTTGGGTTGCGACCGGAAACGTCAAATTTCGCTGAAATGCTGCTAAAGGTGAGGATATACGGGAGAACGTGCCCATAGCTCGTCTTGGGGGGATTCTATAAGTCGATGAAATCATTGAATAATTTTTGTGCGGCGCGCAAAGGTGAGGTTTTTCGGGGGCGCTTTTCGATGACCTGCGCAAGCCTCCTCCGGGGTCATTGGTGAGGCTTTTCGGGAGTATTTATCGGTGTTTTTTCAGGCCTCCAGGTCTGGAGGCCGCGTCGTTCCGAGCGCTCGGCAGACGTTAAGGTGAGCTTTTTCGGGGGGAGTTTGTCGCGAGTTGGAGCTCACGCTCGTGGTATGAGGTTTTTGTCTGCCGGGTTCGGCCGCTTTTTCTCAAATGGATAGGCGGCGATTGCCTTGCGGTGCGTATCTGCGCCGCGAGGGCCACGCGGTCGCAATCGACGGGTGTGCGGTCTGGCGGGTTTCGTGGCCGCGCCCGTCGTGCAGGCCGCCTGGCGCGCGTCGGCGAATACTTCTTGCGTCGAACCGGGATCCAGCGGGGCTGCGCCGGGAATAGTCCCGCGCGTGGGGCCGTCGGCTTGCTGCCGCCCCAGGTTTTCCCCGCGCGCCACCCCTCCCCTATCGGCTGACGTGGGCCGACGCTTGTTCGCGCCATCGACACGGCTTGAGTCCGCCCGGCTCGCAACATGCGTACCACCAAAATTCACGAGAATTTTTTGAGGTGAGAAGATTCGGGATCGGATGACTCCCGTTCGCGGCAGGTCAGAAATCGGTCAGCATTTCGGGAGGCCGCGACCTGTAAGGATGCCCTGAACCTGGCGCGAAACGGGTGAGGTGAGGGTTTTCGGGAGCTGCTCGAGGTGAGTTGCGCCTCGTAAACTCACTTCACCGGGAACGGTGAGACCCATGCTATAGACGCGTATCACCACAGCCGGTATGCTCTCGCCAAATCCCTCCTCGACCAGACGCATGGCCACTAAGCGCGCGAAGAAGACAGATGTAGTCAGCCCGAGCTCGGCCGAATTACGCAAGGCCGTCGAGGCGATCGCCATACAGCCGAAGAGCGGCAAGATCACGCTCCTCACCCGCAAGCTGTTCAACGTTCTCCTTGCCGTCGCTCAGCAAGCCGACGAGTCCGGCGACACGTATCGGGCCTTGCTGTCCGACATCGTCGCCAATTCGGCATTCGATTCGAATGACACCGCACTCGTCAAAGAGCATCTGCGGCGCATGGTGTCGGTGCAGGTCGAATGGAGTACCGGCACGTCCAGCCAGAAGCCGGGCCGGAAATGGGGTATTTCCACGCTGATTGCCGACGCGGAAATTCTCGAAGACCCCACCACCCGCCGCGTCTGGGTGGAGTTCTCGTTTGCACCGAAGATCAAGAAGAAGCTGCTCGATCCGGTTCAGTATGCGCGGCTAAGTCTGCAGTTCCAGAGCCAGTTGCGCAGTAGCGCGGGTCTCGCACTTTACGAGATTTGCGTCCGCTACCTGACCAACCCGAGCCATCTGACGATGCGCGAAACATGGGAATGGTGGCGCCCTATTCTCTCCGGCACGCCCGACACCGAAGCCGGTGACGAGGCGAAGCGCGAGTACAAGTACTTCAAACGCGATTACCTGCGCCCGGCCATCGCCGAAGTCAACGCGGTCACCAACATCTTTGTCGAATTGATCGAGCACCGGGAAGGGCGGCGTGTTGCCGAGATCCAGTTCCGCGTGACCGAGCGCAAGCAACCCATGCTTGCACTCGACGAACACCCGAATGTGTTCGACAGCACGCTGGTCGACCGGATGGTGAAGATCGGCATTCCGCTGAAAGAAGCGCAAACACTGTACGCCGATAGCGAAGAAAATCGGATTCGCGCGGCGCTGCAGATGACCGAGCAACGCATGCGCAGCACGTCGTTGCCCGCTGTGCGCAGCGCACCGGCTCTGTTCAAGGACGCGTTGAAGAAAGGCTATGCGCCACCGGTCGAAGCGCTGCCGTCCGGTAGCGGTGGCAAGGCCGCGGTGGCCGCGCCGGCGGACGACCTGAAAGCGCGTCTGCTTGGCGAGTACTCGGCGGTTCGCCGCAAGGAAGCGCGCGAGCTTTACGACGAACAAGGTGAGTCCGAGCGGGAGATCGCGCGGAAATCGTTTGAGGACGACGTGTTACCGGATCTCGGCACACACATGCGCGACGACTGGCGCCGTCGTGGACTGGACTCGAAGATCGTCGAAACGGCGTTCTTCGATTGGCTGGCGCGCAAAACCTGGGGCGAACCCACCGATGGCGACCTGCTCGCCTTCACGCTGAGCCAATCGCGCGCGGCGTAATCGTCAACAGCGCATCAAACGCGCACCAAGAAAAACGGCGGCCACTTTCGTGCGCCGCCGATTCTTTTCCTGCTGATGCTTTCCCTTCGTTACTTCAGCATCTTTTCAATCTGACGAAGAATGTCGTCACGCTTTTCACGTGTGAGACCCTTCAGGCGCAGTTCGATTCGATCGTCCCCATACGACTTCAAATCGCCGACTGCGACACCGCCGAGCTTGATCTCCAGACGCTGCGCATAGCGCTGCCGACCCGCCGGCTTGGTGCTTTCCTGCGCGCTTGCCCTGCCCTTCACGATGTCCGCGACTTGTCGCGTGCTCAGATCGTCCGAGAGGATTTTGTTGATCAGACGTAGCGTAGCGTCGGCGCCGCGGGCAGTGTGATAACGGCCCACCTGATAGGCCATGTTCGAGCCGAAGCGGTCAGGCCTTGCGACCATCTCATGCATTACCACCTCGGGCAGCTTCGCAATTGACAGGGCGACCGCAACGGTCGACTCGTCGAGTCCGAGATGTTCGGCGAGCTCCTTCTGGCTCTGGAAATGCCGATCGTCGAGAAAGCGTTTCCAGACGACGGCGTTGTCGAACACGGTCTGCGAATCGCGCTGGACGTTGAGGTCGTAGCCAAGCTTATAGCTTTGCATGCCAATCGGCAGATCGATCACGATCGCCTTCACCGATTCCTTGTTCGCTTCTTTAAGCGCCCGCACACGCCGTCCGCCGTCGCTGACGAAGTAGGTGCCAGGATTGTCGTAATCGGGAATGACGTGAATTGCCTGCTGCTGGCCCTGCTTTGCCAGATTGACAGCAAGTTCGGCAATCGACGACTTCAGATAGAAGTGGCGCGGATTGAACGGGCTCGGCTTGATCGTTTTGAGCGCGAGCTCGATGACCTGGCCCGGCCGGTAAGCGTGCTCGATTCGCCACGCACGGTAGGCCGCCGACTCATTGGCGATATCGGCTGCATCGACTTCCGCGACGTCTTGCGACATGACCGGCTGGATCGTGCGGCTCGGAACATCGGCAGTCGTGGCGCCATTCTTGACCAAACCGTCGATCGCATTCAGACGGTCGAGAGCGGTTCGCTTTTCGCTGCTGGTCGTATCAGGACGTGCTTGAAAGCCTTTGGCGAATTGGGAGGGTTTCATTCAGGGTCCTTTCTTTATGCGCATAAATTCAGGGGAGCAGGGCTGCGATCTCGTTGGCGCACGCCCGTACTTCGATGGCGGCGAGCTTGGCGCCGCGATCGTTCATCTGAAGCACTGTCTGCCCTAACGCCATGGCCTGCTTGTAGGCTTCGCGCGTCGGGATCTGGGTCTTGAGCAGTGGGAAGCCGAGCTCTTCCAACGCGCGCTTCAGTTCGCGCGTCAGCATCCGTTTCTCTTCGGTCTTATTCAGCAGAAAGACTGCGCGCAGATCCTCGTTCATGACCTGGGCTTGCTGCACGAGCTTCACCAGTCCGACGCTCGACCAATAGTCGGCAGGCGACGACGACGTTGGCATGATCGCGACGCTCGCCGCGAGCAACACGACGCCAGAGACTTTTTCTGTGATGGAGGGTGGGCAGTCGACGACGATGATGTCGTAGTCCGCCACGAACTTCTTGATCTCGCGATGGATCTGGCTACCGGCTTCGGAGAGGTTGACCACCGGAAAGGGGATGCCGGTGTCGCCGTCTGATGATGCACTGGCCCAGTGAACCAGTGTGTTTTGACCATCTGCGTCTACGACGAGGACGCGCTTGCCTTTCTCATGGAACGCAGCGCCGAGGTGCATCGCGATTGTGCTCTTCCCGACCCCGCCCTTCTGCTGAGTTACCGCGATGATTTCTGCTGCCAATCTTCACCTCCTCTTTTTAGACGCAGATGGATTTTACCTGGATGGATTCGCATTTCAATCGTTTTTGTGTAAACGAGATAAGAAATAACCGTTTGGGATAGGTTTATGCGCATAAAGGATGTGGCGTGGCTGAGCTAAAGCGAAGCGGCTGTGAAGCGCTATGGGCGGTAACTAGTTTGGCGGCGTCTGGGAGAGGTCAGACGCTATGAGGTATCGAAGGGGTGAAGTGGCAACGCGAGCAAGTGCGATGCGGGGCTATGCCTTGGGTATAGCTGGGGACGTCAGGTATTTCGGAGTGACGCGACCTCGCCTGGTCGCGTCACTTTCGCATGGCTCCGGTGATGACGGCAAGGACATATGGCAGTCACGATCGTGACCGCGAGCCATTTTGAGTCGATGCCTTTATGCGCATAAACTCGTCGGGCACTACTCACGGATCGAGCCGTCCCGGGTGTTGAGATCTGACCGAGCGGATCAATGCATGATCCTGTCGGCACGGCACGGCGGGACTGCCGTCATACCCACAGAGGCAGGCACACACACTACGAGTCGAAGCCTTCCGCCGCGCGACGCGTACCTTCCTGGAGCACGTGACGAAACCTTCGTGTACGCGCTTTATGCGCATAAACCGAACGACACCATCACCGACAGGCAAAGCCCGCTCTCCAACCACACGAAACCCGATCGCCCCGCGCCGCCCTACGCCCCCACTCGATTCCCAGCACCCGCTAAAATCCCCTGCAAGAACCACCCTCGACCCAATCCAAGCTGCCCTATCCAGACAACCATGATTACCATCTACCACAACCCCCGCTGTTCGAAATCGCGAGCCACGTGCGACCTGATCGCCAGCACCTACAACAGCGCAAACGAAGCAACGGAAATTGTCGAGTACCTGAAGCAGCCGCTCACTGTCGCGCAGTTAAAGCAACTCAACGCGCAGCTAGGCTGCACAGTCCGCGAGATGATCCGCGACACCGAAGCCGAATACAAAACACTCGAACTCTCCAACGCCACGCTGAGCGACGCTCAGTTATACGAAGCATTGGCCAAGCACCCTATCCTTCTGCAACGACCGATCGTCGTGAGAAACGGGCGAGCCGTGATTGGCCGCCCGCCGGAAAATGTCGAAGCGTTATTCGCCTAGGCGTCGAAATATCACGGCCTAATTGACCTAGGCCTTGGCAGGCAATGCGGCGTCCTTCGTCACGATCTTTGTCGGGATGATGCGCAGTTCGCTGAATGTGTCGGCAATACGTTGTTGTTCTGCAAGTACGTTCGCGTCGACGGGTTTGTAGATGTGCGCATAGTGCCGCAAACCCGCTTCAATCACGCCTGCGTCGAGCCCCTGAATCGGTGCGAGCTGGGCGGCTGCTTCTCTATAGTGGCCGCGTACCCACGCGCCCTCTTTACCCACCTCATCCATCACGATCGCGAGCACGTCACCGTTTTGCTGCGCAAACGGCCGTGCGCTCAGGAGGAACTGATGGTGACTCACGATACCTTCGGCGTCCGCGAGCAAGCGGGCATTCGACTGGCGTTTTGCCGCCTCGAGGAACGGGTCCCAGATCGCCCATGCGTCGATCGCACCGCGTTCGAACGCCGCGCGCGCATCGGCGGGTGCCAGAAAAACCGGTTGGATATCGCTGTACTTCACGCCGCTCTTCTGCAAGGCGGCGACCAGAAACCAGTGAACATCCGAACCTTTATTGAGCGCGATCTTTTTGCCCTTCAGATCGGCGAGCGTTTTGATCGGCGCGTCCTGATGGACGAGGATGCCTTCGGCATGCGGCGTCGGGATTTCATAAGCGGTGTAGACGAAGTTTGCGCCGGCCGCTTGCGCGAACACCGGCGGCGCCTCGCCGACATAGCCGAAGTCGATCGCGCCGACATTCAATCCTTCGAGTAACTGTGGCCCGGCGGGAAACTCAGTCCACTTCACCGTGATGCCAAGCGGCGCGAGCCGCTTTTCGAGCGTGCCATGCGCCTTCAGCAACACGAGCGCACTGGCCGCTTTCTGATAACCGATACGAAATTCTTTCCCCTGGGCGTCCGCGGCGAAGACAGACGTGGAGACAATGGGTAAGGCCGCAACGGCCAGCGAGGCGCCCACGCCGGCGATAAACGCGCGGCGGTTAAGCAGCGGATGACGGGACATAAAATTGCTCGTTAAGAAGGCGGACGCAAAACGGACCGATTGGCTCTGACGATAATTCGTCTGCAAGCCTGGACGAACCGATAAATTCGCATAAGCAAATCACGACGGAGGGTACGGACTGACCAGCGGTGCTTATCTGCGCGCCGCGCTGCGTCAAGTCGCCGCGCCCCGCTACAATTCGTCATCCGCGCGCAGTCGCGGCTGCGTCAATCGAAAAAGGAACATCGTGAATCTGACGACAACACTCGCGCCGTGGTCATCCCACGACACGCAACTGATTGTGTCGTGCGTGCTCGGGCTCGTACTGATCATCACTTTCATCAGCGTGCTGAAGCTCGCGCCGTTTCTGTCGATTCTGGTGGGCACATTCGCGGCGGGCTTTTCGGCCGGCCTGCCGCTGGAAGCGGTGGCCAGCGCCTTCAGCAAAGGCGCCGGTGCGTTACTCGGGGACGTCGGCATTATCATCGCGCTCGGCGCGATGCTCGGTGCGCTGATGGCCGAATCGGGCGCGGCCGACCGGCTCGTCTCGACCATCCTCAAACATTCCACGCCACGCACGCTGCCGTGGCTGATGGCGCTGGTGGCGATCATTGTCGGCTTGCCGCTTTTCTTCGAGGTCGGCCTGGTGATGATGGTGCCGATCATCTTCGTGATGGCGCGCCGCTCGCAGCAGCCGATCCTGCGGATTGCGATTCCCGCGCTCGCGGGCATGACCACGCTGCACGCGCTGCTGCCGCCGCATCCGGGTCCGCTGATCGCGGTGAGCGCACTGCATGCCGATCTCGGCCTGACGCTCGGTCTCGGCCTGATCGTCGCGATTCCGGCGGTCATTCTCGCGGGGCCGGTCTACGGCATCTGGTTGTCGAAACGGATGCACGTGGTCGAACCGGAAGAAATGGGCAAGCTTTTCACCGCGCCACAAAATGTCGGTGAGCCGCCGAGTTTCGCGATCTCGCTCGTCACGATCCTGTTGCCGGTCGTGCTGATGCTGGGCCGCACGGTCGCCAAACTTCTGCTTCAACCTGAGACCTTCCTGTTCAACGCACTCAATTTTCTGGGTGAGCCGCTGGTCGCACTGGGCCTCACCGTGCTGTTCACGGTGGTGGCGCTGGGCTGGTCGCGCGGCATGGCGCGCGACCGGGTCGGCGGCATTCTGCGCAAGAGCCTGCCGCCAATCGCCGCGCTGCTGCTGACCATCGGCGCAGGCGGTGGTCTCAAGCAGGCGCTCGTGGTGGCGGGCATCAGCACGACGATCGGCAAGATCGCCGTTGGCGCACATATGCCGCTGATTCTGCTGGCGTGGCTGATCGCCGTCGCGCTGCGGCAGGCCACCGGTTCCGCGACGGTTGCGACCACCACGACCGCGGGTATCGTCGCGCCGGTCGTCGCGGGTCTCAGCACGACGCACAATTCGCTGATGGCGCTCGCGATCGGCGCCGGTTCCGTGTTCTTCTGTCACGTGAACGATGCAGGCTTCTGGATGGTGCGTGAGTACTTCGGGCTGAAATTGAAGCAGACGGTGATGGTCTGGTCCGTGCTGCAGACGATCGTATCCGTCGTCGGCCTCGCCTTGACGTATGCGTTGTGGACCCTGTTGACCTGAGTCTGGCATCGCGATTGCAAACGGTGGCAGGAATTGACGCCGAGCTGTCAATTCCGCACGGCCCTCTCCGCTTACACTGCCTGGGCCCTGCCGAGGTGCAGTCCCGCCCCTCGCTCCTCTCTCAACGCGGAGCCACCATGCTTGAACTGAGACCGTCCTGCGAAGGATGCGGCAAATCACTGCCACCGAACGCACCCGACGCGATGATCTGCACCTACGAATGTACGTTCTGTGAAGTGTGTGCGCTTAGCACGCTGCGCAATGTGTGTCCGAACTGCGGCGGCAATTTCCAGCATCGGCCGATCCGCACGCGTGCGCAGTTGGCCAAACATCCGGCTCGCGCCGAAGCGCATCCTGTCTCCATCAATGAAGCGTCGCACGCAAGCTTCTTCGAGCGTTACCGGAGCACGCCGCCCAGCGAGCGCTAAACAAGCCAACAGTTGAGGGCGGCGTTCAATGTGGCCGCCGTTCGCAGGGCCGCCCTCGGGGCCACCGCTTGGGGCACCGCTCAAGCCCAGATGCCCCACTTCAATCGTCGCTGCCGCCCGCCCCTGGCGTCGCAATCCCGCTCACCGTGCGCGCCGCTACGCGCAGCAGCCGGATCTGTTTGCGGTAATTGCGGCAGCCGCTGCAAGTCGGCAGATGCAGCCGGATCGCGACCCATTCGCCGGTCGTCAAACGGCGGTCGAGCGCGTCCGACAACAGGCGCGTGATGTGCTTACACTTCCCCATTCGCATCCTCTCTGGATAGGCCCTTTTCGCTCAGGCAAGTGCGCAAGCGCAGCCGCGCGCGGTAGATCAGCACGCTGCAGTGGTTGGCGGTCATCTGTAGTTCAGCGCAGATCGCTTCGGTTTCGAGATCAAGGAATTCGCGCATCATGAACACGCGCCCGATCTGCTCGGGCAGGTGTTCCAGACACATCTCGAACAAGGTCCAGAATTGCTGCTGACGCAGCGCGGTTTCCGGCGCCGGCCATGGTTGCGGCTTGCTCTCGCGCGACCAGTGGCCGTTGTCCTTGAAGAGTTCGCGATCGAGCAGCGCTTCGCCGTCGATTTCGGATTCGAGCGCCGACAGGTTCACCGTGCGCTGCCGGGCGCGCAAGGTGTCGACGAGCTTGTGCCGCAGGATGCCGAACACCCACGTCTTGTGCTCCGATTGTGCGGCAAACCGGTCGGCTTGCGTCCAGGCGGCGGCCAGGGCCTCCTGGACGGCGTCTTCGGCGGCAGCGGCATCGCGTAGCTGCAAACGGGCAAAGCGCAACAGGTCGCGCCGCAGTTGCGTCAGATAGACGGGATCGTCGAGCGCCGGCCCGCTTACTTGCGCCATGGCAAGCTCCGTCGCTGCGCCTGCGGTTGCCGCACGTTTTCTCTTGAATCGTTGTGGTTCATAGGCGGGTGGTTTTCCTCGTGCAGTGCCTGGACGTGTGCGCCATTCTCCCGCACGTTCCTGCACAAGCGAATCGGTATTGAACATGTGTCCGCCAGCAAGCGATGACCTGATGAACTTAGTCGTGCCGCTACGGGCTTTATGACAGCAAAAAATATTATTGCGAAAAATGAAATCAAGGCTGCGGTGGTGAACCTTTGCGTCAAGCCTACATGGGAGCCGTGCAGGCAGGCACGTCTCAAACTCGCCGCAAATGCATGCCCGAATTATTTCATTATTTGAAAAAAAGTCTTCTTGTCTTCGGTATTTTTAAGCGGGCACTGTATCGCTATTCTTCAGTCCATCGATCGCACCCGATCGCGAACCCAACGCTGAAGTGGAGTCGCACCATGAAACGCATTCTTACCGCCCTGATCGCTTCCGTCGCCCTGTTTGCCGCTGCTTCGGGCGCAGCCCAAGCTGCCGCACCGGCCCAATGCAGCGGCCCGGCGTCGTACTGCAACGTGTTCTTCGGCAACTAATCGTCTGGTGGATCCCGCCGGACAGATGTCCGGCGCAAGTCTGCTGACGAGGCGGGGCCTCGAAGTCAAAAAAGGGTGCCGATAAAGGCGCCCTTTTTGCATTGAATCCAACACGTTTGACCCGCGTGCAAGGCACCCGCAGAACATGGCCGCGGGCCCACTCCATCGGCATGCGAGTGTCACGAAACAGAAAGCGGTACACAATACCCGGCACTCCGAAGCAACACCCGCGCCCGGCGCGCAAATGCGCCTAATGCTCACTCTTCTAACGTGTTACAGTGGGTCAACAGCTTGCAGTTCTCCTGCGCGTGTTACGCAGTCCCTCAGGCATCAGCCTCTCATCACAGCGCCCTGAATCGAACGGGGTCCCTTTCTTCTACTCAGCTTTGCGGTGTCGTTGGCGTGGCCCGGCAGAATCGGCCGCTCTTTACGCACATCGTCGATCAACGCCCTGTTTTCCGCTGAAACGCCGTGACTCGTCCCGCGTCGCGCCGAACATACAGCGACACGTTGAAAGCGAGATCCCTCACCGGAGACGACCACCATGAGCAATACGATCAGAAGCTACCGGGGCCTCGAGATTTATCCGCTGGTTTATCCACACCAGCCGCGCTCTCCCGACGGCGCACGCCACTACGATGCGGGCTTCGACGCCGCGGTGCGAATCTGCCGGCGCGGCACCGACGACACCTTGACCAGCAGCCGCGTATTTCGCGTGCCGAGCCGGTCCCCGTTTGGCGCAGCCGGCGACGCGCGCATTGCCTCAGCCAGTTATGCGGAGCGGGTGATCGACGGCATGGTTGTTGGCCAGTCGATCGCCGGGCTTTGATGCGCGCACCGATGGCAAGCCACTTTTCCAGGCGCTCGCAGGGCGCGAATTCCACCCCCCTGACGGGTCGCGCGAACTATCAGGTCGCCGCGTCGTCGCGTCGTACATCCAGCGGGACGGTGCCGACGCTGAAAGTGATCCGGTTGAGCGACGAGCGCGTGATCTACCCCTTTCAGGGCCACGCGGACATGCCGTTTTTTGAAAATGCCGATGCTGCCCAACTATTTGCCGAGACGTACGGCTGGCAGCTTGTGGATGGCGACATCGCCGTCCCGGAATGAATGATCAGACGTATGCTGCACGGGCGGATTTTTATCCGGCCGGACAGCGAAGAATCCCCATTTGCCTAAAATCGTCCTAGACCGAAAGCATGCTTGATTGACAAGGCAAAAGTACCAGTTATCCACAAGGTTATTCAGTAAATCTGTGGATAACTTTGGGTGCTACCGGGTTATCCACCGGTAGCAACTTTCGAGGTCGGGGCCCGCGCAGCCAGAAGAACGTGTTTTTGTACTCGCCGCCGCCATGCGGCGAGGCTTTTGCCTATGATGGACAGTTCGTACCCTTTTGCGCGCCAAGCGCCTCAACCCAAGGAAGCGAACCATGGCCCATCACATCGCAGTCGTCGTCGGCAGCTTGCGTCGCGAGTCGTTCAACCGCCAATTGGCGCAAGCCGTGATTTCACTCGCGCCTGCGGACTTCACCTTCGAGTTCATCGACATCGGCTCCTTGCCGCTCTACAGCCAGGACTACGACGCCGACTATCCTGAAGTCGCCAAACACCTGAAGCAGCGCGTCGAAGCTGCCGACGGCCTGCTGTTCGTCACACCCGAGTACAACCGCTCCATGCCGGGCGTCCTGAAGAACGCACTCGACTGGGGTTCGCGGCCGTGGGGCACCAATTCGTGGCGCAACAAGCCGGGCGCGGTGCTCGGTACCTCGGTCGGCGCGACCGGCACGGCGCTGGCGCAACAGCATTTGCGCAATGTGCTGGCGTACCTCGATGTGCCTACGCTCGGCCAACCTGAAGTGTTCATCAAGCACGACCCGGCGGCTATCAACGAGAAAGGTGAGATCGTGAACGACGGCACGCGCAAGTTCTTGCAGTCTTTCGTCGACCGCTACGTCGCGTGGGTCAAACGTCAGACCGCTGCCTGACCGACAATTCGGGTCAATTCGGGCGGCTTTGCAAAGGTCTATTCAGACTGAAAGCGCCGACGTTGCCGCAACGCGACGGCACGTCGGCGCTACGGCTCCCCTCGCTTAGACGTGGTGGTGCCCCGTTACCCGTTCCCAACCATGACGCACGGCGAGCTTGAAGCGCTCCCATGTGCTGTCCGGCGAAGTGGTTTCCCAATGGCGCCGGGCTTCCGGCTCGACGTCGTCCCACGGCCTGTCGCGGTAACGCGCGTCCTGACCGATCTCCGCGCCGTAGCGATAGGCCGGCACGTAATCTTCATAGCGCGCGTTCCCGGTCCCGTACTGCTCGTCGTAGTGCGTGCGGAAATCCTCTTCGTATTCCAGATACTCGTTCGGAATCGGGTCGCCTGAACCCGCAGCCGGCTGCGCCGCTGCGGGGACAGCTTCCGATGGCTGCATGATCGCGCCCGAGCCCGGCACCGAACCGGCAGCGATTGCGCTTCGTCCCGCATCGTCGGCGAGCGGGTCGGTGACTGGTTCGTCGACCGGGCCGCGCACCGGCCGCTCAGCCAGCGGCGGCGGGACGAACGGCTCGGCGTCGGTGCCCATCAGCGGTGGCGGATAGCTTGAATCGGGCGTGGTGGCCGGCCGAGTGGTTGAGCCCGCCGTCGTTGTCCCGGACGTCGCTACGCCGGGGGGCACCACGCCGGGCTTCGCCACGCTCGATGTGTGCGGCGTGCCGGGCATCACAGCGCCAATGCCGAGTTCGTCGAGTATCGAATGATCGCGGCTCGATTCCGACGGCGTGTCCCAATCGGGCGAGCGCTCGCCGATGTCGGTCGCACCCAGCCTCGTCAAGGTATTGCGAGCGAGATCCGCGTGCGATTCGCTTGCCGCGTTCACACAGACCAGCACGGCACCGCGGCGCACGGCTTCAGTGTAGCGAGCCGTTTCCGACGCGCGGGGGCCGGAAGCAAATAGGCTCGAAAGAAAGCGCTCGATATTGGCCAGCACGCCGGAGTTGGCAACCTCGTCGGCGGCTGAGCCAACGGAGGGTTCCGGATTCGCCTGCAACTCGATCGTTTCGCGTGCAAAACCGGTCTGTACGAGCGTGTCGCGCGCGGCTTCTGCTCGAGAATAGGTGTCGAATAAACCAATGACGGTGTGTCGCATGGCTGCCTCCCGGCGTATCTGAGTCGATTGGACGGCGCAAAAACGCGTCGGCCTCTTTCCCTGAAACAACGCCGCAACGATCATGCCGGGCGGGCACGATGTCACCGCACGCCCGCTGCTGCCTGCCTGCGCCGACTCGGCCACAGGAACCACGGCGTACCGCTGCCGCGCTTTTACAATCGCCGGTAATTGGCGGCGGCGCCGAAGAGGCAGGTTTTAACTTGCTGGATGCGCCGCCGCAGCCGGATCGGCGTCCGTCTGCGCGAGGTCGCGCTGGATCGCTTGCAGGAGCTTTTCCAGCAACGCGATATCGAAAGGTTTGGACAGCACCCGCACGTTCACGTGCCGCGCGCGGTCGAGTTCTTCCGCGTAGCCGGTGACCAGAATGACCGGCAGCTTGGTGTCGAACGCCAGCACCGCTTCGGCGAGGTCGATGCCGTTCATCGTGCCGGGCATGTGGATGTCCGACAGCACCAGGTCGAACGGCAGCGGCTCGCCGGTGCGAGCCTGCCTCGCGTGGGCGTCGTCGAACAGGCGCAGCGCGTTATCGGCGTTGAACACGCACGTGACCTGGTGGCCCATCATTTGCAACAGGGCCTCGGTGCCGGCGGCGACTTCGTCGTTGTCTTCAACCAGCAGGATGCGCAAGCCGTGCGGCGCGCCGCTTTCGTCGATGCCTGGTTCGGCTGGCAATTCGGCCTCGGGTGCGGCCGTGGCGCGCGGCAGATAGAGGCGCACCGAGGTACCCGCACCGATTGCGCTATCGATCGCGGCAAGTCCGCCGGAGCGCTCGCAGAAGGCGAAGACCTGTGGCAGCCCGAGACCGGTGCCCATGCCTTTCGGCTTCGTCGTGAAAAGCGGTTCGAAGGCGCGCGCGAGCACGTCAGGCGGCATGCCGCCGCCGGTGTCTTCAAGCGACAGTTGCACGAAGTCGCCGGTCAACGGAAAGCCGTCCTCGTGGCGGAAATTGATATTGGCGGCTCGCACGGTGAAGCGCCCGCCGTTGGGCATGGCGTCGCGCGCGTTCACGGCGACGTTGATCAGCGCCAGTTCGAGCTCGGCGACGTCGACACGCATCGGCCAGATATTGACGCCGAGGTCCATCACCAGCGAAATCTTCGCGCCGAGCGAGGCGCGCAGCAGTTCGCGGCACGCCGGCAGCCAGCGCTCGAGCGCCAGGGTCTCGTTACGCAACGGCTGCTTGCGCGCGACGCCGAGCAATTGCCGGGTGAGCGACTGACCGCTCTTGAGCGCCCGCTCCATCGCCGACAATTCCCGGTCGAGCCCCGGCGCGCCACGCCGCCGGGCGATCTGCAGGTTGGCCGAGACGATCATCAGCAGGTTGTTGAAATCA
>NZ_WOEY01000146.1 GCF_013177695.1 Paraburkholderia solitsugae
ATATAGCCGCCCACCACGCCCACGCCCCAGCCGCCGCCGAAGCGTTTGAGCGCCAGCAGGTCGAGCACGCTGACCGGTGCGTTGTGATAGTGGGTGTCGTTATTGGGCGTGTAGAACTCGACACCGTAGTTCAGCGACAACTCGATCTCTTCTTTCGGGAACAGCTTCGTGTAGGAAACCGTCGGCGTGAAGGTCCACGTGTTCTGTCCAGCATTGGCCAGCCGACTCGAGGTGTAGGCGCCGGTCGGCGCGTAAATCTGCACGCTCAACGCGATGTGGTCGGTCTTGGTCAGGTGATAACCGGCCACGACCGGCGTGAAGAAGATGTCGGCGAATTGTGTGCCGTGATCGTTCGGCAGCAGGCCATGAAACGACGACACGTTGGTGTACTGGAACGGCACCCCGAACGAGGACGCGAAGTTCCAGCCGCCCGCGGTAATGCCCCATGTCTTGACCGCGTTGACGAGGGTGTACACGACCGAATAGTCGAGGCCCGCAGTGATCTTGCCGGCAATCGGAATCGTCTTGCTCGCGCCCAGCGACCCTTCGTAATAGATCGTGTTGGCCGAGACGATCCAGTCGTCCGTCGGCGGCACGACGCCCGCGTACGGCGTCACCTGCATGCCGGTGATCGGCCTGCCGATACCACCCTCAGTCGCCCACCCTTGCTGGGACAGACACAGGCCGACGGTGGTCAGAAGCGCACCTCTGCACAATCGGCTAGCGAGTGGCCGGCTATTGAACAAGCGGTTTGTGCGACTCATAGTCATCCTCGGAAATGAAGTGCGGCGTAATTGAACGCAGTAGAACAAGGGGTGAACGAACCGCGGCGGTATGCCGTCCGCGTATTCAACGGTACGTGTCTCACGGCTCGCGCTTCACCGGCGGCGGTGTCCAGCTGCCGTCAAGCGCTGGCTGTTGCGGCCAATAGGCGCGTACGTACAGCGAGAACGCTTCATTGGGCGGCGCCGGCAGCCAGTTGGAGACCTTGTCGTCACCGGGGCTCGTGTTCTGCACGTAAAGCGTCAGCGAACCGTCGGCATTGAACTTCAGGTCCTTGTTCTTGGTGCCGAGCGAGTAGCGGTTCTGCGCATTCGGCGAGAAGAAGTGATGCGAGTTGTACAAGGTGAGCGACCAGAACCCTTTGACCGGCGGCAACTGATCCTTGGCAAACGTCACCGTGTAGTGCGCATTGCCGTCGAGACGCTGACCGGATGCGTCGGCGTCGGCGTAGAAATACTTGGTTTCGTTAGGCTTGTTGACGAAGATGTTCGACTTCGCCACCGCCGTGCGCGTGAAGTAGTCCGTGCCGAACGCAGCGCCATTGCTGATGGTGTTCCAGTTGGCGGGCAGCCGCTTGCCGAAGGTATTGAAGTTGAACAGTGGCGTGACCAGATCCGTCTCGGCCCTCGCCCCTTCGGCGACAATCGCGGTCTTGATCGTCGGATCTTTCTGCGCCGCCGCGATCAGCGCGCGCGCCTGCGCGTAGAGGGCTACTTCGCCGCGTTGCGGCGGCGTCTCATCGAGCACCGTGGGCAGCAGGTCCCAGAAACGATTCGGATCGACCCATTTGATCTCTTCCGCGCTCGCGCCGGCTGAACTGTCGCCGGACTTACCGAAGCTCGGCAGCTTCGACCAGTCAGTTTCCTTGACCTTGCCGTCGTACTCGGCGAGGGGATACAGACCGACCTTCGCAATCACCGACTGCACGGCCGCACGATCTTCAGGCGTGTCGTCCATGAAAACGCGCGGGATGAAACTGCCGACGCCGGTCGGCGATCGGAACACCTGGCGGATGCCCTTCGGCACCTGGCCGTGCCAGTCAGGACCCGCTAACAAATAGAAGCCCGGACGCGTGCCGTACATCTTGCCGAGACTCGCGAACCCGTCGGTGCGCAAATCGACGGCCTGATAGACCCAGAAGCGTTTGCCGAAATCGGGCACCTGCACGACCACCGGCGTCTGGTTCAGATCGAGAATCGAGGAGCCGTAGACCACGTCCTGATTCGGGCACGCGACAAAGCGCTCCTGCGGTTCGATATAGTCGCGCAGCATCGACAGGTGATTGGGCGGCGCGACCGGCACGATGCCTCCGTTCAGACCCGGCTGCGGGACCTGCTTCATCGCCAGCAGGCGGCCGTAGACGTTCACCATCGGCCACGCCCAGAAGTAAGTCTGGCGCGCCACCAGCCGTGCGTATTCTTCGGAGACCGCGTAGCCAGCCACTGGGCCAGGCACGGATGCCGCGGTGGCGGTCGCATGGGCCGGCTGGTCCTGCTGTGTCTTCGCCAGAATGGGTGCGGCGACCGATGCCAGCACGGCGGCGGTGACCCACGTCGCAGTTTTTTTATTCATAGTTTTCTCTTCTTCGTCCATTCGCCGTTTAGCGTTTCTGGGGTTCAGGGAATTTCCAGCTGCCATCGAGCACCGTCTGATCCGGGCCATAGATCCGCATCACGAGGTCGTACGCGCCGGTGGGCGCCGGCAGCCAGTTCGAAGCCTTGTCCGCACCCGGCGACGTGTTCTGCACGTAGATATCCAGCGAGCCGTCGGTGCCGTACTTCAGACCTTTCGTGCGATCGCCGATCGAGTAACGGTTGATCGGATTGGCGACCAGATGGCGCGCGGGCAGGTCGTACAGCGTCATCGACCAGAAGAACTTCGCGGGCGGCAGGTCCTTTTTGTCGAAGTGCAGCACGTAGGGCTGCGAGCCGACCAGTTGCGCGTGCTCGCCGTTCACTCGCGTACCGACGTACACCGCTTCTTCCTTGGTGTTGCCGTAAATCCCCATCGCCGCCGCGACGGCGCGCGTGGTGTAGTCGTCTTTCAGATCAGCACGGCTGCCGAACAGGTTGAACGAACCAGTGGTGTGCTTTTCGGCGTCGGCCAGAGCGGCTTTGCCGTCAGCGACACCTGCTTCTAGCGCGGCGCGGGTTGCCGGCGGCAAGGCGGCCGGATCGAACGGCGCGCCCGGCGCAATGCCGATCGTCGCGAAGCGCGCCATCAATTCTTTCTCCGAAGGCGCGGGCGGCTGCGTGAACTGCAGCATGAAGTTCAGATAGGCGATGAAGTCGACCGAGGTCGCCTTCGCTTCATCCCACTTCGGGAAATCGAGCTTCGCGACGGGCGGCGGTGCAGCCGTATGCTCGAAGGTGGATAGCGGCGTGAGCTTGTACTGCTTCTGGACCGCCTCGACGTTCTTGACGTCGCTCGCACCGTTGAGCGCCGTGCGGCCGAGCGTCAGGATCAGATCCGTCTCGGAGCGAAACACCTTGTCGATGCCCTTGGGCGTGTCGCCGTGCCAGTTCGGTCCGGCGAACAGATAGTGACCGGCGCCGTTGCCCGTGGCGCGCGAACCGACGTACGCGAAGTTGTAGGTGTACAGGTCGATCCACTGGAACACGTAATAGCGCTCCTTCGGCACCGCAGGCACCGTCAGCACCCACGGTTCGCGACGCAGATCGAGCCACGCCCACGAGTACGGCGTGTCGTTGTTCGGCGTGACGATGTCCTTGTTCTCAGGACCGTACGGATGCGAGTAGTTGCGGAACCTGCCGAAGCCGCCAACATAAGACTTCGAGCTGGAATCGATCGCCTGCTCATAGAGCGTCTTGTAGTTGAACAGCATCGGATACGCGTACAGATACGCATCCTTGGCGATGGCGCGCGCCTCCTCCGGGGAGGCCGTGACGGCCGCGGATGAAGCAGGGACCTGGGCAGCGGCTTGCGTGGCCGGCAACATCGTCAACGACAGCCCGGCGACGAGCGCACCGATTTGCAGGCGTTCAAGAAATGTCATGTTTGCTTTCCTTCAGTTTCTGGTCTGTCCGGTCTATTTGCCGAACGTCATGTTCAGGCCCGCGAAGATCGTGAACTTCGGTACGCCCGCGCCGGAATGGGCGACGGAGTACTGCGGTTCGATGAACGCGTTGTAGATGGTCGAGCCACCCTTCCACGCCTTGCCGGCGCCGAGGCCGACTGGAATGTAATAGCTGCCGTGCTGCAGGTCGAAAGTCCAGATGCCGGTCGAGCGGATATACCAGCCGCCCGGCAGGTTGAAGATGCCGAACGGCTGCGCGGTGAGCGATTGCGTGGTGGGCCGGCTGCTTTGCCCGGCGAACGAGTGCTGCCACTGCACCAGCGCGCCGAGGAGTCGCGCTTTCGTCGCACTGACGGCGACAGCGGCAAGACCGGCCTGCCACTTGCCGGTGCCGAGGCTCGGATCGGTGGCCGTCGGCATGGTCACGAGCGGACCGACACCGACCTGCACGTCGCCTTGGGAGAGCAGGAAGATGTCGAATAGATTCAGGTCGCCGAGGCCAGTGTTATAGCCGCCGCTCGGATCGGGGCGCGTGCTGACCGGCACCGTGGCGCGGAAGATTTCCGGCACGCCGATCAGGCTGTTCGGGCCGATCGGCACGGTGGGGCGCAAGAGCAGATCGTTGGTGTGCGCACTCGCGCCGAACACGCTTGGCGTGTAGTAATTCTGGATGTTGAATGAGGCTGCCAGATTGAGCGGGTTATTACTCTTATTAGCGTCGTCGGCCGATGCTTGAGCGAACGCCGGCGACAACAACACCGAGGCGGCGTATAGCGCCGCCGACCCAACCACGCATTTACAACCCATTCCCGTACCTCGTCTATGGGCATTTCTTATTGGCAAACGCACTCCTTTGCTCAACGTCAATAAAGCAAAAGAAATAGCATTCGTATTTTCGAATTAGATCGAACTAATCGCGGGCGTGCGTTCACCCAGCCGGCAGCGCGTGGCTCGGCCGGGGAAATATGCAAAGCAGATATGGCGCGCTATTAAATCGCGCTAAGTCTCTCTAACAAGCTGGAAAGACGGTACGACCGGATACAGGGCTTGCATGGACGCTCCTTTCAGACTCAAGGGACGCCGCACCAAACGAAGCATGCGGGAGGTAAAAAGTTCACAACAGGGAAAGTCGTGGCGGAATGGTAGCAAACGTTTCAGAAGATTACAGAGATAAATTTGTAACACACGCGAATTCGTAAATTTCCGCATGAATTAGATTTTTGCGGCCATTCCCATTGCATATTTTTGCCATAGTTTTGAGAATTTGTTCACTCGACTCATAAAAAATCGCATAGCGTCATATGCCATCTCAAATTGCCCGCATTGACGCCGCCGCTCAAAAAATCAACAAAATGGGCTGCAACAATCACCGCGTCCCATTAGACTGGCGCTCGCTTTAGATTCGACCCACCGTATTTGATGAGGCATTCATGATTCGCACGATGCACCGGTACTGCATTGCTTTGACCGTTGTGGTTCTTTCAGCTTGCACCGTTACGCCGCGCCACGACGCGAGCGAGTCGCCAGCCGGCGCGTCGAGCGCCGCAGCCCTCGCGTCATGGAACGACACTGCGACCAAACGCTCGATTGTCGATTTCGTGACGCTGGTCACGACGCCCGAGTCGAAGGATTTCATCGCGCGCGCTGACCGGATCGCCGTGTTCGACAACGACGGCACGTTGTGGCCGGAGCAACCCGCGTCGGTGCAACTGGTGTTCGCGCTGCAACGGGTGAAGACGGTGGCCGGGCGGCATCCGGAATGGAAACGGCAGGAACCGTTCCGCTCGATTCTGAGAGGCAATCTGAAGAGTATCGCGGCGAGCGGCGACACCGGCTCGATGAGGTTGCTTGCGGCGGCGCATGCCGGTATGACCAGCGATCAATTCGCCGCGCTCGTGCACGAATGGTTCGACTCCGCGAGCGACCCGCGCTTTAACCGGCCGTACACCGACCTGGCCTATCAGCCGATGCTCGAGTTACTCGCCTATCTGCGTGCCAACGGCTTCAAAACCTATCTGGTGACGGGCAGCGATGTCGAGTTCGTCCGCGACATCGCGCAGCGCATGTATGGCATTCCGCCCGAGCAGGTGATCGGCAGCACCGTCAAATACAAGTACAGTCAGACGAACGGCGCGGTGTCATTGACCCGGCTCGCGCAGGTCGACACGCTCGTCGACGGTGCGGCCAAACCGCTCGCGATCGATCGCGTGATCGGCAGGCGTCCGGTGATCGCGTTCGGCAACGCCGACGGCGACGTGCCGATGCTCGAATGGACCTCGGCCGGCGACGGCCCGCGTTTCGCTGCGCTGCTGCATCACACCGATGCGGAGCGGGAGTATGCGTACGACCGAACGGCGAAAAGCGGCAAGCTTGATAAGGGTCTGGACGAAGCCGGTGCGAAGGGCTGGCTCGTCGTCGATATGAAGGATGACTGGAAGACGGTGTTCAAGCCGGATAGCGCGGCAACGGCTGCGGCACCTTCCAATTAAGGGCGGTTGGTTGGGAAGGCCGCGGTTGGGCGGCGTTTGATGCGGCCTTCCATGCTGGCTTGGCTGCGGTCATAGCTGCGCCTTTGCTGCAGCCTTTGCTGCGGTTCCCGCTGCGGCCTTCCCCGCCTTTCATTACCCGCTTAGCGACTCAGCGTGATCGTCAGATAGCTGGCGTACAGCACGCCGCACACCAGCAACGCCCACACCGGCACACCGCGCTCACGCACGTTGATCCGCAGCCACGCGGCGGCGGCCAGTGTGATCACGATGCCGGTCACCACTTCGATGCGCGGCGTCCACGGCGTCAGCAGAATCCCGATTGCGGGCAGCAAGGTGCCCTGAAACACCATCGCGCCGGTGATGTTGCCGAACGCCAGCGTGTCCTTGCCGCGGCGAATCCACAGGATGCTGTTGACTTTCTCCGGCAACTCGGTGGCGATCGGAATGATCAGCAGCGACAGCAGCAGCGGCGAGACGCCGAGCACCTGCGACACACCCCGCACACCGTGGATGAAGCCTTCCGCGCCCCACACTAGCAACGCAACGGCCAGCGCCAATTGCACCGCGATGGTCACGAGATTGGTGGGCAAGCCGAGACGCGACAGCAGCATCTTGCCCGGCGCTTCAGTACCGTGGCCGGCGTCGACCAGTTTGTTCGAGGCGCGGAACGTCATCACCACATAGGTGATGTACACGCCGACCAGCGCAACGCTGAACAACGCCCGCACAACCATCTGTTCGTGCGGCACGTACATCGCCGCGGCCGCCAGCACGAAGGCACACAGGAAGTAGTTCAGATCGCGCGTGAAACCCGTGCGTTCCGGCGTGACCCAGCCGCCCACGCCGCGCGACCCAAGAATCGCGAGCGTCATCAGGAAGGTCGACAACGTGGAGAGCATCAGCGGCGCGCCGAGAATCGCGCCGACGCCGATCTCCTGATTGACCGCGCTATCGGCCGTGCCGCCGGCAATCGCGAGCAGTGGGACGAGGGTTTCGGGTAATGCGGTACCGACTGCCGCGAATAACGAACCCGTCACGCCCTCGGAGATTTTCAGGCGCTCGCCGAGATGTTCGAGCGCATTGGTGAAAAGCTCAGCCGCCACCAGAATGATGATCAGCATGATGGCGAGTTCGAACAGGAGACTGGTCATGCGCGGCTCCCTGCAAGTGCAAAGGAAAAGCGGCACAACGAACGGGTACGTGGGGAAACCAGCAGGGCACAACGATGTTCCACAGGGCAACTCCGCGGTCGGACGTAGGTGACGAACCAATGACGCACCGCGACACGTCCGACCAGAACGAAGCAGTGCGCCAATGGTCTCGCCAAACCGACCCGGTCGAACGCGCCATGACCCGCAGGTCAAGTATGTTGACGCGCTCTCCTTCAATGGATGAAGGAAGGCTACTCCCCAGTGACCGGGGGATTCTAACGGGATCCGCAGCTTTCAACAAGCTTGGAATTGGGCGCATGCGTCTGCGCCTCCTGGCTTTGCTGCGCCCGTCCGGTGATGCGACATCAGGCGCGCAAGCGTGCGATAGCCCCACTGGTAAGATCGCTCACCGTCTACGACAGCAGTGAGTCCCCACATGAATTATCAAAATCGCCAGTGGTTTTACGTCAAGCGTCCCGAAGGACGCGTTGGCGACGAGCATTACGCGTTGCGCGAAAGCGAACTCGACGACAATTTGTCGTCGAATGAGGTGCTTATTCGGGCGCGCATTATTAGCGTCGATCCGTACATTCGAATCCAGCAGCACGAACGCAATACCTACGACGTGCCGCATCCGCTCGGGATCGTGCAGCGAGCCGGTGTGGTGGGTGAAGTGGTGGCGTCGGCGAGCCCGCTGTTCAAGCAGGGCGATTGGGTATCGGCCTATAGCGGCTGGCAGTTGTACGCCAAGTGCCATCACAGCGAGCTGACCAAGCTGAATCCGGACGCAGCGCCGGTTTCGACCGTGCTGGGCGTGCTCGGCATGCCGGGACGCACCGCGTGGTTCGGGTTGATGGAAGCGGGTAAGCCGCGTCCGGGCGACACGCTGGTCGTGTCCGGTGCGGCAGGCGCGGTCGGCTCGCTGGTCGCGCAGTTCGGCAAGCGCGCCGGGTGCCGCGTCATCGGGATCGCGGGCGGTCCGGACAAGTGCGCGTTTCTGACGGATACGCTCAAGCTTGACGGCGCGGTCGACTATCGGGCGCATCCCACGTTCGAAAGCTTGCGCTCAGCGCTGCAGGCGGCGACTGGCGGCGTCGATGTCTATTTCGACAATGTGGGCGGCATGGTCACCGACGCGGTGATTCCGCTGATCAAGCGCCGCGCGCGGATCGTGATCTGCGGCGCGATCGCTCAATACGACGGCGGGCTCGACACTCCGGACCTCGCGCCGCGCTTCCTGCAGCACATGTTGTTTCAGCGCGCGACGATTCAGGGGATTCTGGCGCGCGACTTCATGCACCGAATGGACGAGATGCTGCAGACCGTCGCGCCGTGGGTGAAGAACGGTGAAATCGTTTACCAGGAGACGTACGTCGATGGGTTTGACGCGTTGCCTCAGGCGCTGAACAGCCTGTTCGAGGGCAAGAATCTCGGGAAGCTGCTGGTCAGGGTGTGACGGTGTGAGCGCGAGTTAAAACCTGCGGGCGGCAAGCGGTCATGATGACGGTTGTCGTTCGCGGCAAAACTGCGCTGCTGAACTGGGATGCAAAAAACAGGGGGAAATCGCGTTGAAACTCGACCAGAAATGGTGCCCGGCTGGGATCGAAAAAATCGGCTGAAGGTACGCCAGATAAGGCATTAAGAGGCACCCACTGCCTTACGGGTACGACTAGGGGTACCACTGCCGTACCATTGCGGTTCTTTTGCAACAAATTATTACGAGATACCGATAGCGCCGGCCAACCCTCAGCGATCCATCGATACTGAACGAACGATACGGCGGCTCACGACCCGGAGCGATCAATTGACAATTGTGAAAGCGGACCTTCAACGTTTGATCCATGTAATCACCCGATCATGATGCGGGGCGCTTCATAGCTTGAATGGAAGACTGTCGAATTCACATGCAAGGACGATTCTCTTGTAAATTTCATCATTCGTTTCGCCGTGCAAACCGAATGTCAGATAGTAGTTCTTCCCTTCATGCTTGTGGAACACGAACCACTCTCCCGTCATCCTATTCGACGAGCTCCTGATCTCGATTGGCTCAATGACCACATGGTGGGAAAGGTACTTGGTGAACGCATCATCAACATGCCCCGAGCCACTGGCTTGAGCAGCCTTGGCCCACACCTCTTTGAAGTGACGATCACCTTCCCTACTGCGCAGAAAGTTAAGCAAATTCTTTATGTGAAACCTCGGGCTGGTGAAATGCTTTTTATAGAGACCGGTCAACGGCGCATGTTGAAATTGATCCTCTTGACCTGTCGCATTTGAAGAGCGAAGCCCTTCGAGCACTTTGATCGGTTGAGTAAGATCAAACGTCGAAAAGATTCTATTAATCTCAAACGAATACGCTTGCTCGAGCAAGACCGTATTGATTCTCGATAACTCGAGCCCGTGGAACGCAACAGACTCGGCAGCCCAAGCAATCAATTCTTCACGGGATGGGGAAGCGACCATGTCTCCTGAAACTCCTGCTGAATGGGACAACTGAGGAATCGAACACAAGGCGATCGCACAATGATCGACGATCTACACCCGAATGTCGAACGTCTCGAACTGGCCGCTCCACGCTCATGCCACCCTGTGATCGACCCGCAGGGGACTGTCCCGCTGTCCGACAACTGACGGTCGCGCTGCGGCGCAATTCGTTGATCGAACCGAGTGGATTCTGAACTCGGGAGGACGGCGTTGTCCGGGATTTACGCGTGGCAAGTCGCAATGATTTCAGGGCTGGATGCTTCTTGGAATTGACCGCCGCTCCAGTCCCCGAACAATTCGATCTTGCGAAATCCGGCTACGTCGATGCTACTCGCCAGTTCATCGCTGGAGATGAAGCGCAATCCGAGCATCGCACAAGCACTGGCTCTTGCGCCGCACTCGTGACGGGATGGCAAGTGCTCTGCAACATGACCTGCGCAACGCTGTCGCGCCGATGCGGTCAAATTGTCAAAGCCCCGTAGCTGTGGCATTGGAGGTCTTCATGAAGGCGCGATATGCGATGATGTTCGCGGCGCCCGGCGTAGCCGCGTTGTGACGCGCCGCGTGCCGCGTGCTGCGCCGCCCGACGCCGCACAAACCCTGCTTGCGCAGTTGACGCGTAAGGAACAGCGCGAAACTGAAGTGGTCGCAACCAGCCGGTTCGCCTGCTAAGCGGACCGCGATCCGTCCAGAATGTCTCAATAAACTTGGGCAAGGCCACTCGGCCCGCTTTTAGCTCGCCATTTAGCGCTGATATAGGAAAATCGACTTTATGGCGCGGTCCCTGCTTAATGCACGAATCTGGGTGTCATAACCGACATGCGAAACGCGCCATACATCAAAAGCCGATTGCTGATCGTCGCGGCGTTCGCGTTGCCCGCGTTCGTTTTCACCAACGGCTGTAAGTCGACGGCGACGCCGTCCGTGACCGCACCGGGGGAGATCGCCACTGACGACGCTACGCTCGCCGCCCGGGTGAAGCAGGCGCTCGTCGCGGACCCGGGGCTGAGATCGTTGCCGATGAGCGTCGCGACGTATCGAGGCGTCGTGCAGTTGTCAGGATACGTGGACTCGGAGGTACAGATTCAGAAAGCGCTTGCCGTGACGCGCGGCGTGCCGGGAGTGCAATCCGTGAGCAACGATCTGCACCTCCGGCCGCAATGACGCGCGTTCGCCGGAAAACAGATGACGAACGAATAACGCAGGAGAGCGCGCCAAAGCGAGGGCTGCCTCACAAGCGACAAGATCCTGACGCGAGACAGCAATGCGTGTGCTGCGCGCGATCGGCGGTTCCGCCAATGGCATAGTGCATCTGCGCTTTGACGACCATTCCCCTGCGCTCTATTAGGGTCACCGATTTCCGGGCCGACCGTGATCGACCCACTCCGGCCGTTGGAGCCAGCGCGGCGTGAATGGCGGCTTCCGGGGTCCAGCGGTCATTCGTGCACGCTTGCCGCCCGTCAAGTCATCGGCCACCGTTCGGATAACCGCGAATTTTATCGATCGAGAGTGGCGGCTTACGCAACGACCATATGACCTCCTCACTTTCGACCCATCTCCGACACTCGAGAATGGAAAACTGGATACCGTAGAGCAGCCTTTGAGCGACCGCCTACAGGTGTCGGCACTGTCGTTGGCCCAACGCAGTCTGATCTATGACGCTCGCCAAAGCGCGTGACGGAACCCATTGGCCTCCCTGTGCAATGAATCGGGAGGTTGCGTCGACGACCGTCTGGTTGCCGTCAACATTGAACACAGCAAAGACAGGTGCGACGGCCGACTCCACGAGGGAAAATTGCTGCTTTTCGAATCTGCCCAGGTCAATGCGGCCTTCGGCATCGAAAGTGAGAATGGAAAACGTGTTCAGAACGACGCGCACCGGGTTTCTGGCCACAAGCTCGACCACGACGCTGGCCATTCGCGCTCGTTGCCCCGCAAAAACGGGCAGACAGTGGCTTGCCGGATCTCGCAGCATCCGGTCGAACTTGGCGTTTGACAGCCGCCAGAGGGTATCGTCACGAGCGACCAGAAACGTTCGGCAAGAAAAGCCCATGGTTCTGCCCCGTGCATTAACGGTGATGCTCACCAGAGTAAGGACCGCCTTAGCGTGAGGATGGAAGCGCTTGCCTCTTGACGTCTCACTGGATGATCTCGCCGCTCCATCGATCACGGTTGGCCCAGAACGAACACTGCGCGCATTTTTCACCTTCCGGGTAGTCAATGCCTTCCTCATGCGGGCAGCCGACGATACGATCGACGGCCACCACCGATTTGGCACCATGCTGATCGATGAATCGAACGATTGCTTCAGCGACTTCTGGGTCGATTCTCGCATCGGTTGTTTTGCAGAACCACCGCTCAATAGGGTTGGCGTCAGCACCTTCGTGCGCGACGATGCCAACAGAGACCTTCGTCGCTCTCGTGTCGTCTGGCCCGTAGAAGGCAACCGTTGCCACCGGATAGCCACAGAAGCCTTTGTCACGTTTTTTCGCAAACTTGTCCCGGTACCACTGAGCCTTGAATGTCATGCCCCCTCCCTCGCATGCCTTGCCGGGTGACGTAAGCGGCGTCACCCAAGTACACAAAGCGCCCACGTTTTTACGCCTTCACCGTCCGCCAGACAAGCGGGTTCAGGAAGTAGTGGCTGCGTGGGCAGAGCAAGGGGCGCTTGAAGTATAGGCGCGAGCGACCGCGATGGAGTGACTCACACCGGTCGGTGATCGGCGGTAATCCGCCATGAAGGGACGTTCAAAGGAGCAGAGTTGAACGTCCGTAGGTCGGTCCAACGAGACACGCTGCGATATAGTCGTTTGTAACAACCGGGCCAACTGATTTTCGCCGCGCGGGCGAGAGCCGTCATCGGCATCCCATCTCGTATGACTCAGGCTTTGGTACCCTTTCATGGTGGGTAGTTTCTTTTGGCAGAATTCGGAGATTCGCGGGGGCGGCCTTGAAGGTTGGCCAGCCGGTGGTAGAGCCGGGGGCGAACTTCCGCGAGTTACTACGTGGCGATCAGGTACAGCAGATGAAAAGACAGTTCACAAGACATGTGCAACGCAGCGGACGGGCAAACCCCGGACGGTTGGTCCACCCGATAATTCGGTCGAACCAGACTCAAACGGAGATTCGCCCAGTCTG
Organism: Paraburkholderia solitsugae; assembly: GCF_013177695.1. Classification (GTDB taxonomy): domain Bacteria; phylum Pseudomonadota; class Gammaproteobacteria; order Burkholderiales; family Burkholderiaceae; genus Paraburkholderia; species Paraburkholderia solitsugae. The sequence continues at coordinate 13,083 of NZ_WOEY01000146.1, forward strand.
CGCTAGGCCGGAGGGCCTGCTGGTTGATTCCGCAACTGCTCTCCTTGAAAATACGCGGCTTCAGCGCTTGCGGCAACAGTGCGATTGGGACGGGCGCTTTTGACTGCTCCCGACATTCTCGCGCCACACCTTACGCCCAGCGGACACCTGCTTGCGTTGCCGGTGGACGACGCCGCGCCACTATTGGCGGATGAAATACGACTGCGGCTAGTCAGTGCTTTTGCGCTTGGCGCGGGGCATGGCTTGCTGCATCTGGGCACGGTGGAAATTGGTCGCATTTTGCCCCCCGCATGGGCCTGGTGGCGTGATTTTGCCGCGCGTTATGTCACCGCCTTGTGCGCTACGCCCGAAGGCGGCGAGATCGCGGTCGTCACGCCTGCTGCCAAGGATTTCGATGTCCTGATTGTCGATGCGCCGCCGATGACGGGCGGGGAGTATCTAACGCCAGATGTGCTGGCCACGCTGTGGGACGACATCAATACCGCCTTGCACCAGGAACTGGCGACCGCAAAAGTCTCGCTTCAGGATTTCCTCAAGTTACGCCACCCGGCCTGGAATCTCGTCGGCCGCGTGCATTTCAACCTCGCTGAGAACCGCAAGGATCCGGAGTCACCGTTCGCCTTCCTCGCGACTTACACTTCGCGCCTGTCGGCGCATGGCAAAGCGCAACACCAGCCACTGTCGCAAGCCCTGGCGGAATATTCGGGAGCCAGGAGCAAGGCGCAGCTCTTGTCTCTGCTGCTGCCGGTGCAGCGCGCCGCGGAACACTGCGATTGGCTTCGCGAAATGGTGGATACCGGCGAGATATACCATCCGCTGCGCTGGACGCCGCTTGATGCCCACCGCTTTCTCACTGACCTGCCCAGACTCGAAACCGCAGGTATTGTCGTTCGCACGCCAAGCGTCTGGCAGTCTGGCCGTCCTGCTCGTCCCGTTGTGAAAGCCAGCGTCGGCGCTCGGCCGCCTTCGCTCCTGGGCAAGGAGGCGTTGCTCGACTTCAATACGGAGGTGTCCCTCGACGGCGAGCGTCTCAGCGCCTCTGAGGTCAGGGATCTGCTTAAAGGCGCTGATGGTTTGCAACTCATCCGCGGTCGCTGGGTCGAGGTGGACAAGAAAAAGCTCAGTCGCCTCCTGAAGCGATTCGAGGCCGTGGAACAGGCGGCTAAAACCGGTCTGCCCTTAAATGAGGCCCTACGCCTTCTGGCGGGTGTTTCGCTCGAAGATAGCAGCGACCCCACTGACCACGACTGGTCGCAGCTTGTTGCAGGGCCATGGCTGGCCGGCATCTTGCAAGAGTTGCGTCAGCCGGAGGGCTTGGCGCAGATCAGCCCGGGACCCGAACTCAAGGCCAGTCTGCGGCCCTACCAACAGGCCGGCGTGCGGTGGTTGTACCTGCTCACCCGGCTCGGACTGGGCGCTTGCCTGGCGGACGATATGGGCTTGGGCAAGACCATGCAGATACTCTCGCTGCTGCTGGTGCTGAAGCGCGAAAGCGCCGAGGCGCGGCCTAGCCTGCTGGTCGCCCCCGCATCGCTGCTGGCCAACTGGGCGGCAGAGGCCGAGCGCTTTGCCCCCGGCTTGCGCCTGCTGGTCGCCCATCCGTCGGTCATGCCGGCGACAGATTTGCGTGCGCTGGACGCCGCGCGGCTTGCGGACATCGATCTCGTCGTCACCAGCTTTGGCTCGCTTCTTCGCCAGCCGGTGCTGGGGACCATCCAATGGCGCGTCGCCGTCGTCGATGAAGCGCAGGCGATCAAGAATCCGAGCGCCAAGCAAACGCGACAGGTCAAGCAGCTCCATGCACAATCGCGCATCGCGCTGACCGGAACCCCCGTGGAAAACCGCCTGTCCGATCTGTGGTCCATTTTCGATTTCACCCACCCCGGATTGCTGGGCTCAGACAAGGTCTTTGCCAACTTTACCCGGCGGCTGGCGAAGGCCGAGCACTTCGGTCCGCTGCGAACGCTCGTGCGGCCCTACATCCTGCGCCGCCTGAAGACCGACAGGCGGGTAATCGACGACCTTCCGGACAAGACCGAACTCAAGGCCTGGTGCCACCTGAGCCCGAGCCAGGCAGCACTTTATCAGCGTGCGGTTAAGGATCTGGCCGCCGCGCTTGACGACGCCGAAGGTATCGGTCGCAAGGGTGTAGTGTTGAGCTTCCTGATGCGCTTCAAACAGATATGCAACCATCCGTCGCAATGGTTGGGCGACGCGGCGTGGAAGGCGCAAGACAGCGGCAAGTTCGCCCGCCTGCGCCAACTGGCCGAAGTCATTGCCGCCAAGCAGGAAAAGGTGCTGGTATTCACCCAGTTCCGCGAGACCACTGAGCCGCTCGCTGCATTTCTGGGTTCAATCTTTGGACGCGAAGGTCTGGTGCTCCATGGTGGCACCCCGGTAGCCAAGCGCCGCGCATTGGTCAAGCAATTCCAGGAAGATGAGCTGACGCCCTTCTTCGTGCTGTCGCTCAAGGCCGGCGGGGCGGGTCTGAATCTCACCGCCGCTTCGCATGTGATCCACTATGACCGGTGGTGGAACCCGGCCGTGGAAAATCAGGCGACTGATCGTGCGTTTCGTATCGGCCAGCAGAGGAACGTTCTGGTGCATAAGTTCATCTGCCGTGGCACGATCGAGGAGCGTATCGACCAGTTGATCGAAGCGAAGCAGCAATTGGTGAAGGACGTGCTAGAGGGCGGGGCGGAACTCCTGCTCACCGAGTTGAGCGATCGTGAATTGCTCGATCTCGTGAAGCTCGACGTTCATGCCGCGCAAGAAAATTGATCGTCAAGAGGAAGCGCAATGAGTTACGGGGGATGGAAGCCCTATGTCTCGGTCGCCGAGCGCAGAAAAAAGGCTGAACTGGCCGCCGCGAAGGCTAATAAGGCCGGTGCGGTCCTGTCGCCAATCGCGTCGTATCGCGGTGCCATCGCCAAGACGTTCTGGGGCAAGGCATGGTGCGACAATCTGGAAGGCTATAGCGACTATGCCAACCGCCTGCCGCGCGGCCGTACCTATGTGCGCAACGGTTCCGTGATCGACCTTCAGATTACGGCCGGCGAAGTCCGCGCGCAGGTAATGGGTTCGAGCCTCTACACGGTTGCTGTGACCGTGACGACGTGTCCTGAAAAGCAATGGCGAGCGATCGGAGCCGATTGCGCGGGGTCGATCGATTCGATCGTGGAACTCTTGCAGGGCAAGCTCTCAACAGCCGTGATGGAGCGCATCTGCAAACCTGGCACCGGTCTTTTCCCAGCGCCGAAGGAAATCAAGTTCAATTGCAGCTGCCCGGACTGGGCTTCGATGTGCAAGCACGTTGCTGCCGTGCTCTACGGCGTCGGCGCGCGGCTCGACCAGCAGCCAGAATTCCTTTTCGCCTTGCGGCGGGTCGATGCCAATGATCTTGTCAGTCAGGTCGGTGCCGGCCTGCCTAAATCGAGAAAACGCCCGGCTACCGGCAAGGTCCTCGACGACGCGTTGGTGGCCGATGTGTTTGGCATCGAGATGGCCGAAGCTTACCCATCGGTGAAGACTGCTGCCGGACGTACCAAGCCATCGGAAGGCAAGGTGACAGCAAAGAAGGCGGCCAAGTCTGCTGTCTCGACAACCCGGAAGCCAGCTGCGACCGCGAAGACTGTGGCGGACACGGACAATAAATCGGTAACAAAGAAGTTGCCAGTCAAGCCATCTGCTGGGCCACGTAAATCAACATCCAGCGACGTCGTTTCCGGTAAAGCAAACGTGGCGACCTCGCCTGCAACGCCGAAAAAGGCTGCAACAAGGAAGCGCGCCAGTGCTCAACCGGTGAAAAGTAAATCTCGCTAAACTCCGATTTCATCTCGCATGGCGACTCGGGAGACGATTGACGTCGATGAATGAAATTCTTCTCATCGGGAAACCCCGGCGTCTGGCGAAGTCTCCCGATCATGTTGAACGTCAGCGGACGTATCCGGTTCAGGATTTCACAGACCAGATTGGGGGTATTTTCAATACTTGGACGACCGCTTCGTGAACATTGCCAACAGCCGTAATGGCCGATCACTTGACGAGCGTGACCGTCGCGGAAGGTCCGTTGTCTGGGCGGAGCCGACGCTCGAATGTCCGTCTGAGAGCTCGATCGAACGACCGAAGATGGCCGGGTGCTGTCTCATGCGATGCGTATGTAGCTCGAAACTCGTGAGTAGTTGATCGGCTGCACGCGCCCGAGCGTCGCCGCCTTTCGTCACACGCCTTCGACGAGAACTGCGCGATAGCGCGCGCCCTTGAATCGGTGCTGCGCGACCTCCTGATACGCCGGGCTGTCGTACCACGCACGCGCGGCCGCTGTCGACGGAAACTCCACGATCACGACGCCCTCTGGCGCGTCGCCCTCAAGGACCTGCTGAGGTCCGTAGGCAGCGAGAATCTTGACAGGATGACCTTTGAAAGTCTCGCCCACCTTGCTCTGGTAGATGTCGAGCTCAACTTGATCCTGCGTGCTTTCCCTTGTGAAGACAATATAAGTCGCCATGACGTGCGCTCCCGCGGTGGTGTGAAGGTGCACACGATGATGACATGAAACCGCATTGGGCCTCGATACGCAGCGCCGGCGCGGATGCTAACCCGTCGCTTGGGCGAGAGAACCACCCGATCCTCGCGTCGGACGCATATCGGTATCGAGATGTGGCGCGGTGGCAGTAGGTTCGGTTTGTCTGTTGCCGCCCCTTTCGTCTGGCGGTGCCCGAGTAACCTCGCCCTAACTCCGTTTCCACACCCCGCTCATCGGTAGGGTCATGCCCTGAGGAAGTCTGTCAAGCTTTTTTCTTTAACGTCTAAATCTCGCTACGACGATCATCCCACGCCCGCCCGTGGACAACGACGCTGCCCACAGCACGAGGCTGTGGACAGCCGCCTGACGGCGGTTCCATCGTTGCCCACCGTCTCCCCGCGAGCTTCGCCTTCGGCCTGACGCGCCGCTGCGCGGCTTGCCCCAATCAGATAAAAGAACAGGCCACGGTCTTGACCTAAGCGCCCAGCGTGCCCAGAAGGCGCGAACCTCGTTTCCTGAGCACGTTGAGATACACAGTCTCGTTGTACGGCGTACGCGTTTGCCAGCATCGATACAGAATGCGGATCCACTTGAACGCGAGAGCCCTCACGGCGATGTGGTGCGAACTGCCCTTCGCGCGCTGCTGCCGGTAGTAGGCGCCCGCCCAGAATGAGCGTGGAATGGTCTGGGCGGCCCATTCCACGAAGGTCTGGCGCAGGAATTTCGGACACTGCAGGCGCCAGTGAACCCAGCTCTGTTTCCCGCTGCGCTCGGTCACCGGGGCAATACCCACGTACTTCTGCAGTTCATCAGCACTCCTGAACCGTTCCCGCTGCTCACCGAAGGCAGCCAGCAGGCGGGGGGCGAGCTGCGCGCCGGCACCCGGCAGGTTCTTGAACAGCGTATAGTCCGGCAGCGTGGGCGCTACCGCGGCGATCTCGTGCTCGAACTGCACGATTGCGGTCAGCACAGCGCGTAGCTGTGCAGCCAGTGCCAGCACGTGCAGCCTGCACGGACCGATGATCGCCGGATCTTCAGTCAGCGGTGCCGCCTCCCGGATCGATCCGATGCGGGCGCTGATCCGCCTAGCACTGCGACAGTGGTGTGCATGGAAGAATGCCTCAAGGGTCGCCGTGCGGGCCTGCCTGACCGAGCGCAGCGTCGGCCAGCGGTCGAGAAAGTCGCAGAACAGCAGCGTGCCCCGGTCATCGAACCATTCCAGCGCCTGCGGGTAATACTGCTTGAGCGTGTCGCACAGCCGATTGGTCAGGCGGGTCTGGTCGCCAACCAGCTGCCGGCGCCGTTCCACCAGGCTCACCAGTGTCCGCATCGCGGCGCTCTGCGGCCTCAAGGGACCGAAACGCTCCGGATGGTGCAGCAGGAGGTCAAGCGCGAGTTCCGCATCTTTCGGATCATTCTTGGCACCACTGGGCTGGAATGCCTCACGATACTTTGCCAGGGTCGCCGGATTGATCGGAAACAACACGAGGAAATCATACTTCTGAAGCGCCGCCACGATTGGCCCCTTGGCCAGTTCAAGGGCCACCGCAATCGGTCCGCCGAAGCGCCGGTGCAGCGCGTTTGCCCATTCGTCGATGGCCGCCACCCGGTGCGCAATGCAGCTCGACTCGCGACGGGGGGAGCCTGGTGCCTGAACGCAGATATCGTGCTTCGTGTCCGCCCAGTCGATACCGACATAGGCCGTGAATGGCTGCTCGGGTAGAAGCGACATGTGGGACCTCTGCAAGTAGTAGATTACGCAAAGGAACATGCATGCCTACGTCCGCCGAAGGCGATATAGCAAGCCGGTGCAACGGCAAACCCTGAGTATTCGTTTGGACGCAGGCGCACCCGTGAACTCGAAGCTGACCCTAGAAATGTCAGTACATTACGAGAACTTATTCGTAGCCCACGGGTGCATGTTCCGCCTTCGCTGGCAGCTACCTGTCAGCTGTGACCAGTATCACGGAAAGCAGGACAGACTACCTATATCGAGAACTGGCGCGCGCACCGGTAGGCGCCGGTGGTGATTCCCCCGCTTTCGCGATGGCCCGCAATCCGGCAACCATGGTCACGTTTCCAGCTCCCGCCACGTCGAACGCAGCGGGCCGGTTTCCGGCACTACGCTCTCCTGTGTGCTTCATGTCAAGATTTATGGGACCTATCATGCTGGGCGCGCTTTCGGTGCGGCAGCACGACGAACACGATAGCCGTTGAACAGCTTCAGTTCCTCGTACAGCCAACGCCTGCTCCACCGCTTCCAGCCGAAGCCGCGTCGATTCCGGGAGCGCCCCATGTGGCGCCTGATCTTCTTTTCTACCCAGTCTTTGATGAAGCTGAAGCACTCGCTCGAATGTCCAACGGCGAAGTAATTCACCCAACCGCGTAACACGGGATTGATCAGTTCTACCACCCGATCTACCGGCTGCGACTGGTATCGCCGAAACACCTCTTTGAGCTTGCGCAATAACGCCGTGCGCTTCTTCAGCTTTGGCGTATAGTGCCCCGCCACACCTCCCTCTGTACGCTGCGGAGTCGACGGAAGTCGAATCCCAGAAAGCCGAAGCTCTCTGAGCGGTCCAGATTAACGGTGCGGCTCTTCTCTTCATTGACCTCAACCTGCAGTTTGGCAAACTCTTCCCGAAGCCGCGTGGTCACCGCCCTCACCTTAGCAGCTATTGAAGACCTGCAGTCGGCAACCAAAGCAACATCGCAGGAGCAATTCGATCTCGCAGCATTCGTTGACGAGACAGTAGACGCGGAACAGCTTGATCAGGCGGTTGAAGTCTTGGCGGTCGGAACTAGACCGTTGTTAGTCTACGGCGTACCCCGCTTGCTCAAGCTCGCTCTACGCAACGGGCTACGTAATGCCGTCGACGCATCAAAAGAGGCCCAAACAATCGCTAAATCTCGCACTTTAGATACAGAACATCCAAATATTCCAGGTGTGGTGATCTCATGGGGCGTAACTGACATCGACTGTTGGATATCTGTCATCGATTCAGGCATCGGTCTACCGAATACAGACACGTTATGGTTTGAACTCGGAACAAGTACGAAACCACGTCACTCTGGGTTTGGACTAGCGATAGCGAAACAGGCGATGGAAACGATGGACGGGACTATAGGCTTAGAGCCGTCAAGCGGTGGCGGTGCGAAGTTTTCTCTTACGTGGCAGAGATCTCAATGAACGTTCTAATTGTCGAAGATAACCCCGATTACATCGATGTCCTATCGGAAATGACGTCAAGGCTGAGCGGGGACGCATACATATCTGTACGCACAGATGCAGAGTCGGCAAGCGCACTGATCCAAAAGGAATTCTTTGACCTGGTGGTGCTGGACATGAGTATTCCGGCACAAGCAGTCGACGCAACGGACAAACCGGCGCACGGCATGCTCGGGCTAGCAGAGGCTCAACAGAAATCGCCCGGAACTCCTATCCTCATCCTGACCGGTTCATCAGCTCGGGAATACGGCGAACATATAGAGGAACTCGTCAAGGGGGCGACGAAAGCCGATATATGGGGCAGCGCGGAAGAACTCGAAATGGTGAACTTCAGCCGTAAGCGAGACCTCCTGAGCTTCGAGGGGACGTTGGGCTCTTACATAAAGTCATACGAACAAACACGAGGTGTCGAACTAGATAGGGGTAGCTTGGAATTGCCCCTCACTTACGACCGACTTCTACGGATCTTTGCGCGCTCGATTGACGGTGCGACATGCACAGTCGCGAGTATTTCGGGCGTGCTCTCCGGCACACCCGTTTTTTTCGCCTGCATGTCCGAGACGCACAAGGAAATCTTACGCAAAGCGTCGTGTGCAAATTGGGCGAATTGTCGAGCGTCCTTGACGAAGCTACCCGTTACGACAAATTTGCCAACCGCCTGCCTCCAGCCGCAACGCCACGCAAAGTCAGAGTTCAGCGCTGGGGGGCCGCAGGGGACGCTGGGGTGTTCTATCAACTGGCAAGCGGATATGACGAAAACGTGTTTTCGATTTTGCACGACGGCTCTCGAATCGTAGAAACGATCAACGAACTCAAACGCATGATGGACCCGTGGGCGAGAGGTCAAGAACGCAGGCATTTTTCGGACATCAGGAGGATCGAGATTTCCGATGCCGATTTTGCTTACGTTCGTGGTGAACTAAATTTTGACTGGATCGGTTCTCTCGAAAATCAAATGGTGCAGACGAGCTGGTCATGTACGCACGGAGATTTGCACGGGGCCAATATTTTGGTTGACCAGAAGTCGATGCCCATATTGATCGACTTCGGGGATATGTCCGATGGCCCGGCTACACGCGATCCGATAACGCTAGAGCTAAGCGCCCTTTTCCACGTCGATGGACCAATGAAAGGATCTGGATGGCCTGGCGATTCTGCCAGTTCGGTATTTTTGGACATCAACACCTATCTTAAAAACTGCCCATCGCCGGAGTTTGTTAAGGCATGTCGAACATGGGCCGATGCAAGGTCTGTCAGCAAGCGTGAAATACTTGCTGTCGCGTACGCTTATCTGGTTCGGCAGCCGAAATATCCGGACACCGATAAGGACCTTATCCGAGGACTTTTGCAAGGGGTACGAGTTGCCTTTGAGCGTACGTAGCCCTGATATGAAGGGCGACCGTGATTCGTAGAAGCGAAACCTCGGCTGCTAGAAATTGAGGCGTACAACAACGGACAAGATCCAACGGAGCTTCTTGTCGACGCCCGGCAGCGGCGGTTATCTTAGGACGCAGCTCAGTTTTGCCGTGTACAAGTCTCTCATAGCAGGCAGCCCTCTTTTACGGTGACGCGATGCCCTTCTCACATCAACGTATGGGGAGTTGCGACCACCCTTACAGAACTTCTTTCGTTCCTGCCCCTATGGTTTAACGGCCGGATTGATGCTGTATCGATTGAAGCGCACCACCTCCTCGCCGATCCGATCATTAAGCTGCGCGAATCGACGCTGCAACGGCTCGATTTCGTTACGCCCGAATACCTCGGCGGCTGTTTCGGCCGCACCAAACCCGCCCGTATTGCTCGGCACGATCCCCATGAGCTGCGGCGGGATACGATGCGCCGCGAGCAAGTCGTCGCGCGTCACATTCTTGATATTGAAAAACTCGTCTTTCGCCGTGACCTCGGAAACGGGAATGAGCTGAATGCCGTCTTTCTTGCCGTTCGGCGCGTACATAAACAGGTTTCGGAAATTGCCCGGCCCCTTGCTGTTTTTCAACGCTGCGCGCATGTCGTCGACATCGGTTTGCGACTGTGCCGCATCCGTCATGTACAGGATGAAACCCGCATGCGAACCATTCTCGTAATACCGCCGGCGAAATAGCGTCGCCGACTCGTTCAACCATGCCGCGTGCAGCGCGCCGAGATATTCGGGCAAGCCGTACACCTCCTGGTTAATGTCCGGCTCCATCAAGTGATGCACGGTCCCGGCCGCGAACTCGTGCGACACCTGCCACCCGTTGACCTGATAAAAGCGCTGCAGGTCCGCCGCGCGGCGCATGTACTTGGCCGGCGCACGCTCGAACGCGAGCGGCCCGCCTAGCCGGTTCTTTCGCAGCTCAAGATACCCATTGCCGAACGTGAGGAAATCGAGCGCCCACTTATCGAACACCTCGCGCGTGAGCAACCTGTGCGGAATGAACGTCGCCGATAGCACGTTGCGTTTGAAGTAGATCGCGGAGCCGTGATGGACACCGGCGCGGAATGTCTTAGCCAGGCCCGACCAGGACACCGGCGGCTCGAACCAGTTTCCGGCCGACCAGGTTTCGACGTAATCCAGAATCTCGGCGCGATCCATCACCGGCACGGGGTCGCCGAAGGTGAAGGCCTCGGCCCTCGGCGCCGTCGACGGTGCGGCCGGCGTCGGCGGTGCGGCGGCAGCTCCCGAAGAAACGGAAACCCGAGCATGTTGAAAGCGTGTTTGTGTACCACGGCAGCCCGGTCTACCAGACCGTGACGGCCGCGTGGAAAAAGGCGCTGAAGCGCGTCGGCATCCGCGACTTCCGCTGGCACGATCTGCGCCATACGTGGGCGAGCTGGCATGTGCAGCGCGGTACGCCTATCCAGGTGCTGAAGGAGCTGGGACGATGGGAAACGATGGAAATGGTGCAGCGCTATGCCCACCTGTCGGCCGATCATCTGTCGCAGTGGGTGCATGCGATAACCGAAGTGCCGGCGAAGCTACACCTGGCCGCAGTGTAGGTGCAATTTAGGTGTAATTCGGGGGGAGCGGGAACGGGTGAATCCGTTGGAACCCTTGTCAGACTTGGTGCGCCCGGCTGGGATCGAACCAGCAACCCCTGCCTTCGGAGGGCAGTACTCTATCCATTGAGCTACGGGCGCTTCAACACGAAAGCGCGGCAACCTGAACAGGAGCGACGCCAAAGCGAGACCGAAAGGATACCCGGTTTCGGCCAAACCGTCCACCGGACGGCCTATATGACGGGATCGAGCGCCTGTTGCCCGCAATCCAGGCAATGCCGGCCGCGCCCCGCGATGCGGGTAAACGCCTGCTGAACACCTCGCCGCGCCCCTCGCCGCCGCTGAAATGTTGCGTCTATAATCGTCCGTGCCTGATTAAAGAACAAGAAGTTGCCGTCACGCTGTACCGCTCACATACCCACGGAGACGAGACAAGCATGAGCGAAGCACCACACGGAGCCCCAATCAAAACCCCCGGGCAGCTCATTGCCGCGATCATTGCCAGTTTTGCGGTACCGATCGTCATCATCGTTCTGCTAGTGATCTACGTCGATAACTCGACGCGCACAGGCGCTGGCACAGACAGTCTTTCCCAAGCCGAGGTCAGCGCGCGCATCAAACCGCTCGCCCAGGTCGACATTCGCGACGCCAATGCTCCACGCGTCTACAAAACGGGCGAAGAGGTCTACAAGGCCGTTTGCTCCGCCTGTCACGCAGCGGGTGCGGCAGGCGCGCCGAAATTCACCAACACCGCCGACTGGGCGCCGCGCATTGCGCAGGGCTTCGACACGTTGTGGCACACGGCGCTCACCGGCAAGGGCGCGATGCCCCCGCGCGGCGGCACCAGCCCGGACGACTACAGCGACTTCGAAATCGCCCGTGCGGTGGTCTACATGGCGAACAATTCTGGCGGGAGTTTCCCTGAACCGGCGCAACCGGCAGCGGGTGCGGCAGCCGCCGCCTCGGGCGCTGCCGCCGCCGCGCCGGCGGGTGCTTCGGACGCAGGCGCCGCACAAGCCGCTGCCGCGATGGCAGCCATGGCCAGCGTGCCGCAAGCGGCTGCACCGGCAGCCGGCGGGGCACAAAGCGCAGACGCCTCGCAAGCCGGCAAGGCGCTGTATCAGCAGGTTTGCCAGGCGTGTCACGCGGCCGGCGTGCTGAACGCACCGAAGTTCGGCGACAAGGACGCGTGGGCGCCTCGCCTGAAAGACCCGATGGACACGATCTACAACTACGCACTGCACGGCAAGGGGGCGATGCCGCCCAAAGGCGGCTCGACAGCCTCCGATGCGGACGTGAAGGCCGCCGTCGACTACATGGTCAGCGCGGCGAAGTAAGGCGCTCCCGGCGGTTGTCGCAGAACAAAAAAATCCCTGCACCGTGGCGACACGGGCAGGGATTTTTTCTTCAAGGCTTCTGCAACAGCGCCTTCAAACTCGCGAGCCGGTCTTTCGGTGACATCGGCGCTTCTTCGGGGGTCGGCGGCGGCGCATCGTCGAGCAGCATCTCGGGGATGAAGCGTGACGGCTCGCACACCACGGTTTCGCGTGCGCGCTTGCGCTTCTTGCACCAGTTCAGATGCAGGCTGCGCTGCGCACGCGTGATCGCGACGTACATCAGACGACGCTCTTCCTCGATGCGCGCGTCGTCGATCGGCTCGTCGTCCGGGCCGCCGCGGTGCGGCATGATGCCTTCTTCGACGCCCACCAGAAACACGTGCGGATACTCCAGCCCCTTCGACGCGTGCACCGTCGAGAGCCGCACGGCGTCCGGATCTTCTTCGCGGCCTTCGAGCATCGACATCAGAGCGACAGTCTGGATCAGGCCGAGCAGACTCTTGCCGGTGTCGCCGAGGCCGTCGGCGGTGTCGTAGCCGGTTGCCTCGCTCTTCTCCGAACCCTCGGGCTCAGCCTTGGTGCCTTTGCGCTTCAACCATTCCATGAACTCGAGCACGTTCTGCCACTTGGACTGCGCCTGACGTTCGTCGAACGCGTCGTACAGATAGGCTTCGTAGTGGATCGCGTCCATCAGTTCGTCGAGCAGCGTGCCGGCGGCATCCTTCTCGGCGCGATCGGTGAGGCGCTGCATGAAGTCGCAAAATACACGCATCGGTTCAATCTGACGCGGTGACAGGCGCGCCTCGATGCCGCCCATATACACCGCTTCGAACAGCGACACCTTCGCCTGGCCCGCAAACGAGCCGAGCGCTTCGAGCGTCGTATTGCCGACGCCGCGGCGCGGTGTGGTGATCGCGCGGATGAACGCCGGGTCGTCGTTCGCGTTGGCGATCAGGCGCAAATACGCGCAGATATCCTTGATCTCGGCTTTGTCGAAGAACGACTGCCCGCCCGACAGCACATACGGAATCCGTTCACGACGCAGCACCTGTTCGAAGATGCGCGCCTGAAAGTTGCCGCGGTACAAAATCGCGTAGTCGCGGAAATTCGCGCGCCGCTCGAATTTGTGCGCGGACAGGCGGAACACAACAGACTCGGCCTCGTGCTCTTCGTCGTTGCAAGGTGTGACGGTGATCGTGTCGCCCATGCCGTGTTCGGACCAGAGCTTCTTTTCGAACAGCTTCGGGTTGTTCGCGATCACGTTGTTCGCGGCGGTCAGAATGCGCACCGTCGAACGGTAGTTCTGCTCGAGCTTGATCAGATGCAGCTTCGGAAAATCCTTGCTGAGCTGCCCGAGATTTTCGAGCGTTGCGCCGCGCCAGCCATAGATCGCCTGATCGTCGTCGCCGACCGCCGTGAACGCCGCGCGCTTGCCGGCCAGCAGTTTCACCAGTTCGTACTGGCAGGCGTTGGTGTCCTGATACTCGTCGATCAGCAGATAGCGCAGCTTGTTCTGCCAGCGGTCGCGCACCTGCTCGTTCTTCTCGAAGAGTTCGGCAGGCAGACGGATCAGGTCGTCGAAATCGACCGCCTGATACGCATGCAGCGTCGCCACGTAATTACGGTAGACGATCGCGGCCTGATGTTCGTCCTCGTTCGCGGCGATCGCGATCGCCTGCTCGGGCATGACCATGCCGTTCTTCCACAGCGAGATGATCGACTGGATCTTGCGGATGAAGCCCTTGTCCGTCGAGCCGACCTGTTCCTGGATCAGGCCGAAGCAGTCATCGGAATCCATGATCGAGAACTGCGGCTTCAGGCCGACGTGTTCCGCTTCCTGCCGCAGAATCTGCACGCCGAGCGAGTGGAAGGTGCAGACCGTCAACTGGTTGACGGGCACTTTGCGGCCTTCCTTGCCGGGCGTGGTGAGCGTCTTGCCTTCGAGCAGCTTGCCGACGCGCTCGCGCATTTCCAACGCGGCCTTGTTCGTGAACGTGACGGCGGCGATGTGGCGCGGCTCGAAGCCTTTGGCTTCGATCAGGTGGGCGATTTTCTGCGTGATCACGCGCGTCTTGCCGCTGCCTGCGCCGGCGAGCACGAGACACGGACCGTCAAGATAACGGACCGCTTCATTTTGAGCGGGGTTCAGGCCTGCGGACATCGTCTGTGGATGGGTAATGCGGTTGAGGGCGCTTGGGTTCGAAATCGCGAGACCGAAGGCCCGGGGGCATGCTGCACGGGGCGGGCGGCTGGAACAGACAACTCGCGTGGCAGCGAGGGCGTTCCGGCTCGCTGCGTTCCCGCGCGAGAGGAGCGATGTTAACACGGATGACCGCGACGGACGACCGCGTCGGATGCCCAGGCCGATGACGCCGCTCGCCACCGTGGCTAAGGAGCGCGCCAAGGCCGGCGCGGGTCGTCTCAACGAACGGCTGCGCCCGACACCCTGGCAGACTGTCACTGACAGCCTCCGCACCAATGCTGACAGCCCGCCTTCGGGACATGCCACAATTACAGTGTTGCGCGCCGTCGCCGCAGTGGCAAAGCGGCGCGCCGTTTTTGCAGGAAGACACGCATGTCCGCATCGCTGAAGATTGGATTGATGGGTTACGGTTTTGCTGGCGCGACCTTTCATGCGCCGGTGATCGAGCACTGCGGGCGAGCGAGCATCGCGGCCATCGCGACGAGTCAGCCCGAGCACGCGCTGGCCGATTACCCGCACGCGAAGGTGGTGGCCGATCTCGACGCGCTGCTGGCGCTCGAAGAAGTCGAGTGCGTCGTGATCGCGACGCCCAATGACACGCACTTCGACCTGGCGCGCCGCGCCCTGGAGGCGGGCAAGCACGTGGTGGTCGACAAGCCGGTTACCCTGACTGCCGCGGATGCCCACACGCTTGCCAACATTGCACTCGCCCGGGGCAAGCGGTTCGTGCCCTTTCACAACCGCCGCTGGGACGGTGACTTTCTGACCGTGCGGGATCTGCTGGCCAGCAGAGAATTGGGCCGCATCACGCAATACGAATCGCATTTCGACCGTTTCCGCCCGGAGGTTCGGCAGCGGTGGCGCGAAGAGACTTCGCGCGGCGGCGGTCTGCTGCTCGACCTTGGACCGCACCTGATCGATCAGGCGTTGGCGTTGTTCGGCGCACCGCAGACCGTATCCGCGACGGTTCGGACCCATCGCGAGCAGGCCAGCGCGCCGGACTACGTGCATATTCAACTAGGGTACGGCGAGTTCGAAGTGGTGTTGCATGCCAGCGCGTTGACTGCGCTAGTCGCGCCGAGGTTTGCGATTCACGGCACGCAGGGGAGCTACGTGAAATACGGGCTCGATACGCAGGAAGATCAGTTGAAAGCGGGCTTGCGGCCTGGCGACGAGGGGTTCGGCGCCGACAATACGGCGGGGGTAGTGCGTGTGCTCGAAGGCGATCAGGAAGTCGAGCGGGCGGTGCCTACGCGTAACGGGGAGTATGTTGGCTTTTATATTGCGCTGGCGGACACCATTCAGAATGGCGTGAAATTCCCGGTCAGCGCTCAGGATGCGGTCGACGTGATGACGATTATCCAGCTTGCTGCCCGGAGTTCCGAGGAAGGTACCCGGCTTCCGTTTGAGCGTATTCGCTGACTTTTCCCTCCGCTACGGAGCGCTTTGGGCGCCCTTTGGCGGTAGCACACCGACCATGCCGCCGCCAAAGGGAAAAAGTCCTGACAAGCCCGAAAGGAACATAACGTTACAAATAACTCCGCCTCCCTGGTCAGCGCGAATCCCGGATAATCCGTTGCTACCCCAGTAGCACCACAAAATGACAACGACTTCCGGAGAGTCCATGCCCCGTATCGCCCGCGCAGTAGCAGCATGCGCATTGCTCAGCTCCCTGGCCGCCTGCGTGGTGGCCCCCCAGCAACCCGCGCCGGCACCGGCACCGCGTCCTAACCCGCAGCAAATCGCGGATGAGCGCCTCCATCAGGTCGACGGCCGTATCGACAACCTGAGCCGCCGCATTGACGCGCACGTCAACCAAGGCTACTACCCGCCCCCGCAAGGCGGCGCGTTGCATCACCGCCTCGACGTGATCCGTCAGGAAGCGCACGACATGGCAGCGCAACACGGCGGCGGCCTGTCCGGCGACGAACAGCGCGTGCTGAACCAGGAACTGGACAACGCGGCACACGCCATCGGCGAATAACCGCGCCGGTTCAGGCACTGCAGCAAAGAAGCGCGGGCATCACGTCCCGCGCTTTTTTTTTAACTTTCGCGAGCCCGCAGCGCCAACCCCCGCGCCCCTTGCGGGCCTTTATTTGACAAGCCCCCGGCCCTCGCGTACATTCGCCGCACGCGTCGGGAGAGCGTGCTGGCCGCAGAGAATCGCAGGCCGCGCCGCCGAAGGGGCACACCCGCAAACTCTCAGGCAAAAGGACCGACTGCGTCGAAAAACCCGCGCCCAGGCAACATCAGGGCATCGGTTTTTCGCACTCTGGAGAGCGGCAGTAGCCGTCTGCATTGAGCAGACTTTGGCAGGCTGCCCACCGAAGGGGCGCGCGCTTCACCGTGGCGATCACGGCTTCAACATCGCACGGCAGCGCAATCTCTCAGGTATCGAGGACAGAGGGGTCATGCAACGCAATCGCTCGCAGCCAGCAGGCCGCGAGGCGTAGTGCCGCATGGCCTTTTTTGTTTCGCGAGACGCCTGAGGCCCCATGACCGAACTCAAACACACCCCGCTCAACGCCACCCATCGTGCGCTTAACGCCCGCATGGTCGATTTCGGCGGCTGGGACATGCCCGTCAACTACGGCTCGCAGATCGACGAACACCGCGCCGTGCGCACCGACGCCGGCATGTTCGACGTCTCGCACATGTGCGTCGTCGATTTCACCGGCGAACGCGTGCGGCCCTTTTTCGAACATGCGCTTGCCAACAATGTCGGCAAGCTGCAAACGCCGGGCCGCGCGCTCTACTCCTGTCTGCTGAACCCGAATGGCGGCGTGATCGACGATCTGATCGTCTACTACTTCAGCGAGACGCACTTCCGCCTGGTCGTCAACGCCGGTACCGCCGAGAAAGACGTCGCCTGGTTCAGCAAGCTCAACGCCGAAGGCAGCTACGGCCTGACCATCACGCCGCGCCGCGATCTGGCGATCGTCGCCGTGCAGGGCCCGAACGCCCGCGATAAGGTCTGGCAAGTCGCGCCGTCCAGCCGCACCTCGACCGAACTCCTTAAGCCGTTTAACGCCGCGATCGTCGACAACACGCCGTTTGGCGAATTGATGATTGCCCGCACCGGCTACACCGGCGAAGACGGCTTCGAAATCGTCCTGCCCGCAACGTCCGTCTGCGAGTTCTGGGACGCATTGGTACGTCAAGGCGTGCGCCCCGCCGGTCTCGGCGCGCGCGACACGCTGCGTCTCGAAGCCGGCATGAACCTGTACGGCCAGGATATGGACGACAACGTCTCGCCGCTCGACGCCGGCCTCGCCTGGACCGTCGATCTGACCTCGCCCCGCGACTTCGTCGGCAAAAGCAAGCTCGAAGCCGATGGCTCACAGGCCTCGTTCGTCGGTCTGATCCTGCTGAAGGAAAACGGCAAGGCGGCAGGCGTGCTGCGTGCTCACCAGAAAGTCGTCACGCCGCAGGGCGAAGGCGAAATCACCAGCGGCACTTTTTCCCCCACGATGCAGGAATCGATCGCCTTCGCGCGCGTGCCGAAAGGCGTGCAGCCAGGCGACACCGTTCACGTCCAGATTCGTGACAAAAACGTACCCGCAAGCGTGGTAAAACTGCCGTTCGTACGCAACGGCAAAGTGCTCGCAGTTTAAGCAGCCGGCGCGTGCGTTTACCTTTTTAAGTTCATACCGAATAACACCGCATAGGAGCATCCGATGAGCATCCCGGCCGATCTGAAATACACCGAATCGCACGAGTGGGTCCGCACCGAAGCGGACGGCACGCTGACGGTCGGCATCACCGACCACGCGCAGGAAGCGCTCGGCGATATCGTCTTCTTCGAAGTCCAGGAACTGGGCAAGACCGTCGACGCTGGCGACACCGTCGCCGTGATCGAATCGGTAAAAGCCGCTTCCGATATCTACGCGCCGGTTTCGGGCGAAATCATCGAAGCGAACCCGGCCGTCGCCGACACGCCGGACGGCGTCAACAGCGCACCGTACGAGAACTGGCTCTTCAAGATCAAGCCGGCCGCGGGCGCATCGCTTGACCGCCTGATCGACGCGGACGCGTACTCGAAGGCGATCGGCGCCTGATTCACCGCACGTTGCACCATTACGTTTAAACCCGACAGGCGCGGCGCGTCCGATTCAACCGTCGAACGGACGCCCGCACCGGCAGGAACACCTCATGAAGCTCGAACACCCGGATCGTCTGATGAACCGCACTCCTCTCTCGCTCGCCGCGCTCGAAGTGCATGATGCCTTCGCTGAACGGCACATCGGCCCGGATTCGGCCGACCAGCATGCGATGCTCGAAGCCCTCGGCTTCGCGTCGCGCGCCGCGCTGATCGACGCCGTCATTCCGAAGACGATCCGCCGCACCGAAACGCTGCCGCTCGGCCCCTTCGCCCAGCCGAAGAGCGAAGCCGAAGCGCTCGCCGCACTGCGTGAGCTGGCGGACAAGAACCAGGTGTTCCGCTCGTACATCGGGCAGGGTTATTACAACGCGCACACGCCGACGGTGATCCTGCGTAACGTGCTGGAAAATCCGGCGTGGTACACCGCCTACACGCCGTATCAGCCGGAAATCTCGCAGGGCCGTCTGGAGGCGCTGCTGAACTTCCAGCAGATGATCGTCGACCTCACCGGTCTGGCGATCTCGAACGCCTCGCTGCTCGACGAAGCAACCGCTGCCGCCGAAGCGATGACGCTGCTGCAACGCATCGGCAAGCCGAAGTCGAACGTGTTCTACGTCGCCGACGACGTGCTGCCGCAAACCATCGAAGTGGTGAAGACGCGCGCCACGCCGGTCGGCATCGAAGTAAAAGTCGGCCCGGCAGCGGATGCGGCGAACGCGAATGCGTTCGGCGTGCTGTTGCAATACCCGGGCGTGAACGGCGATGTGCGCGACTACCGCGCACTTGCTGATGCCATCCACGCAGCGGGCGGCCACGTGGTGGTCGCCGCCGACCTGCTCGCGCTGACCGTGCTCACGCCGCCGGGCGAATGGGGTGCGGACGTGGCCGTCGGCAACACGCAGCGTTTCGGCGTGCCGGTTGGTTTCGGCGGCCCGCACGCGGCTTACCTCGCTGTGCGCGACGAATTCAAGCGCCAGATGCCGGGCCGTCTGGTCGGCGTGACCGTCGATGCCCAAGGCAATCCGGCGTTGCGTCTGGCTCTGCAAACGCGCGAACAACATATCCGCCGCGAAAAGGCGACCTCGAACGTGTGTACCGCGCAAGCGCTGCTCGCGATCATGGCCAGCATGTACGCCGTCTACCACGGCCCGCATGGTCTGAAGACGATCGCGCTGCGCGTGAACCGTATCGCGGCGCTGCTCGCAGCCGGCGCGAAGAAGCTCGGTTACACGCTCGTCAACGACACATTCTTCGACACGCTCACGTTCGAAACCGGCTCACGCACCCAGGCGCTGCATGACGCGGCGACGGCCAAGCGCATCAATCTGCGCCGCGTGAGCGACACGCGCGTCGGCATCTCGATCGACGAAACCACCAAGCGCAGCGATCTGGCCGATCTGCTCGCGGCATTTGCGCAAGCGGCATTTGTCGAAGAAGTCCCGCAAATCGACGCCCTCGACGCAGAACTCCCCGCCGAGAACAGCGTGCCCGCCGCGCTCGAACGCACCAGCGCGTACCTCACGCACCACGTGTTCAACCGCCACCATTCGGAAACGGAAATGCTGCGCTACCTGCGCAGCCTCTCCGACAAGGATCTGGCACTCGACCGCTCGATGATCCCGCTCGGCTCCTGCACCATGAAGCTGAACGCGACCTCGGAAATGCTGCCGGTCACGTGGCCCGAATTCGGTCAGATTCACCCGTTTGCTCCGGCTGAGCAAACGGTCGGCTACCGCGAAATGATCGATCAGCTCGAACAGATGCTGGTCGCGGCCACCGGCTACGCAGCCGTGTCGCTGCAGCCGAATGCCGGCTCGCAAGGTGAATACGCGGGTCTCTTGATCATTCACGCGTACCACGCATCGCGCGGCGAAGGCCACCGCAATGTCTGCCTGATTCCCGCTTCGGCGCACGGCACGAACCCGGCGTCGGCGCAAATGGCCGGCATGCAGGTCGTCGTCGTCGCTTGCGACGCGCAAGGCAACGTCGATATCGCCGATCTGCAGAAGAAGGCCGATCAGCACGCCGACAAGCTCGCGGCGATCATGATCACGTACCCGTCCACACACGGCGTGTTCGAATCGAACGTCCGCGAAATCTGCGAGATCGTGCATGCGCACGGCGGCCAGGTCTACGTCGACGGCGCGAACATGAACGCGATGGTCGGCCTGTGTGCGCCGGGCCAGTTCGGCGGCGACGTCTCGCACCTGAATCTGCACAAGACCTTCTGCATTCCGCACGGCGGCGGCGGACCGGGCGTTGGTCCGGTCGCGGTCGGCGCGCATCTCGCGCAATTCCTGCCGAATCAGATTTCGTCGGGCTATGAACGCACGCCGAACGGTATCGGCGCCGTGTCGGGCGCACCGTACGGTTCCGCGTCGATCCTGCCGATTTCGTGGATGTACATCGCGATGATGGGCGCGAAGAACCTCACGGCTGCCACCGAAACCGCGATTCTCAACGCGAACTACGTCGCGAACAAACTCGCGCCGCATTACCCGGTGCTGTACTCGGGCCCAGGCGGACTGGTTGCGCACGAGTGCATTCTCGATCTGCGTCCGATCAAGGAAACCAGCGGCATCACCGTCGACGACGTCGCCAAGCGTCTCGCCGACTACGGCTTCCACGCACCGACCATGAGCTTCCCGGTGCCGGGCACGCTGATGGTCGAGCCGACCGAATCGGAATCGAAGGAAGAGCTCGACCGCTTCATCGAAGCGATGATCGCGATCCGCGAGGAAATTCGCGCCGTGGAAGAAGGCCGCTCGGATCGCGAAGACAATCCGCTGAAGCACGCGCCGCATACGGCGGCGGTGGTCATCGCCAACGACTGGAAGCACGCCTATGCGCGCGAAACCGCGGCGTATCCGCTGCCCACGTTGATCGCGAAGAAGTACTGGCCGCCGGTCGGCCGTGCGGACAACGTGTACGGCGACCGCAATCTGTTCTGCTCCTGCGTGCCGATCGCCGACTACGAGTAAGCGTGGCCGCCAACCGCGCATCGCCTGAAGGTTGTAAGCAGGCGTTGCGCGGTTCTGTCGCTTGTCACTGCAAACGGCTAACATCACACACCGAATCAGCCTAACGAGGAGTTTCGCATGGCGCGAAAGGTGCGATGGATGCAAAGCCGGACCGAAGCAAGGCGAGCCCAGACGTGGCAGCAGGCTTGCACACTGTTGTTGGCAGGCGCAGCGGTGCTGCTGCCGCTGCGGCAGGCGCAAGCCGCGATGAATTTTTGTGCAGCGCCCGCGCTGCAAACCAGCGAGCGCACGAATTCCGATCCGGGCGTCAAAGCACTGGTGAGCAATGTGCAGGCGCATCTGAACGACCCGCCGCATGCGGTGGCGAAATTGCATACCGAAGGCACGTTGCCGCACGAGGGCATCTACGATCAAAGCGTCGAGGCGGAGAAGGATCTCGATCTGCTGCGCGACGCCGCGCTCGCCTGGCGCGCGACCAGCGAGGACCGGTATCTGAAGCTGGTCGACCGCCTGCTGTATGCGTGGGTCACGACTTATCAACCCAGTTTCAATCCGATCGACGAAACCCATTTCGAAGGCCTGATCCTCGCCTATGACATGACCGCGAGCGCGCTGCCGGTGAAAACGCGCAACGCATCGATGGCGTTCCTGACCAAGCTCGCGAGCGGCTATATCGAGCAGATCGACGCGCAGCCACGGCCGCTCAAGGGCACGTTCAAGAACAATTGGCAAAGCCACCGGATCAAGCTGATCGCGATGGCCGCGTTCACGCTCGATAACCGCAAGATGATCAACGCGGCGCAGCGTTTGTTCGACGAGCATATCGGCGACAACATCGCGCCGGACGGCTCAACGGTGGACTTCGCCGAGCGCGATGCATTGCATTACGTCACCTACGACCTGCAGCCGCTCGTGACCGCCGCGCTCGCCGCGCGCCGCCACAACCGCAACTGGTTGCCGGAGAAGGGGGCAAACGGCGCGTCGCTGCAAGCCGCACTGAACTGGCTCACGCCGTATGCGGACGGCAGCAGGACGCATGAAGAATTCGCGCATTCGAGCGTTCCGTTCGATGCCAAACGTCGCGAGGCCGGTTTGCCCGGCTATTCGGGTCAATGGGATCCGAAAAACGCGACAGAACTGTTTCACCTGGCGGCGCGTCTCGATGGACGCTATACGCCGATCGCGCTGCAGCTCGCACCGACGCCGCCCGCGTGGCTCGCCGTGTGTTTACCGCTGCCGGCGCGCTAAACTTACTTTTATCAGCAGGGAGCAGTAAATGGCAGTTAGCGTGTTTGACCTCTTCAAAATCGGCATTGGTCCGTCCAGTTCGCATACGGTCGGGCCGATGCGTGCGGCGCTGATGTTCGCGCAAGGGCTCGAACGCGATGGGCTCCTTGAGGCGACGGCATCGGTGAAAGTGGATTTGTACGGCTCGCTCGGTGCGACCGGCAAGGGGCACGGCACCGATCGCGGCGTGATGCTCGGCTTGATGGGCGATGCGCCTGACACGGTCGATCCGGACACGATCGCGCAGCGTCTGGAAGCGGTGAAGGCGTCGCGCAAGCTCGCCTTGCTCGGCACGCACGACGTGCCGTTCGTCCAGAAAGATCACATTTCGTTTTATCGCCAGGCGCTGTCGGAGCATCCGAACGGCCTGAAGCTGCGTGCGTTTGATGCGCAGGGCGAGACGCTGCGCGAGTCGACGTATCTGTCGGTGGGCGGCGGTTTTGTGGTGACGGCGGGCGCGCCGAACACGAAGGTGCTAAGCGCCGTCGAACAATTGCCGCATTCGTTCCGCAGCGGCAACGAATTGCTCGCG
>NZ_WOEY01000147.1 GCF_013177695.1 Paraburkholderia solitsugae
GCCAGGCAGCACTTTATCAGCGTGCGGTTAAGGATCTGGCCGCCGCGCTTGACGACGCCGAAGGTATCGGTCGCAAGGGTGTAGTGTTGAGCTTCCTGATGCGCTTCAAACAGATATGCAACCATCCGTCGCAATGGTTGGGCGACGCGGCGTGGAAGGCGCAAGACAGCGGCAAGTTCGCCCGCCTGCGCCAACTGGCCGAAGTCATTGCCGCCAAGCAGGAAAAGGTGCTGGTATTCACCCAGTTCCGCGAGACCACTGAGCCGCTCGCTGCATTTCTGGGTTCAATCTTTGGACGCGAAGGTCTGGTGCTCCATGGTGGCACCCCGGTAGCCAAGCGCCGCGCATTGGTCAAGCAATTCCAGGAAGATGAGCTGACGCCCTTCTTCGTGCTGTCGCTCAAGGCCGGCGGGGCGGGTCTGAATCTCACCGCCGCTTCGCATGTGATCCACTATGACCGGTGGTGGAACCCGGCCGTGGAAAATCAGGCGACTGATCGTGCGTTTCGTATCGGCCAGCAGAGGAACGTTCTGGTGCATAAGTTCATCTGCCGTGGCACGATCGAGGAGCGTATCGACCAGTTGATCGAAGCGAAGCAGCAATTGGTGAAGGACGTGCTAGAGGGCGGGGCGGAACTCCTGCTCACCGAGTTGAGCGATCGTGAATTGCTCGATCTCGTGAAGCTCGACGTTCATGCCGCGCAAGAAAATTGATCGTCAAGAGGAAGCGCAATGAGTTACGGGGGATGGAAGCCCTATGTCTCGGTCGCCGAGCGCAGAAAAAAGGCTGAACTGGCCGCCGCGAAGGCTAATAAGGCCGGTGCGGTCCTGTCGCCAATCGCGTCGTATCGCGGTGCCATCGCCAAGACGTTCTGGGGCAAGGCATGGTGCGACAATCTGGAAGGCTATAGCGACTATGCCAACCGCCTGCCGCGCGGCCGTACCTATGTGCGCAACGGTTCCGTGATCGACCTTCAGATTACGGCCGGCGAAGTCCGCGCGCAGGTAATGGGTTCGAGCCTCTACACGGTTGCTGTGACCGTGACGACGTGTCCTGAAAAGCAATGGCGAGCGATCGGAGCCGATTGCGCGGGGTCGATCGATTCGATCGTGGAACTCTTGCAGGGCAAGCTCTCAACAGCCGTGATGGAGCGCATCTGCAAACCTGGCACCGGTCTTTTCCCAGCGCCGAAGGAAATCAAGTTCAATTGCAGCTGCCCGGACTGGGCTTCGATGTGCAAGCACGTTGCTGCCGTGCTCTACGGCGTCGGCGCGCGGCTCGACCAGCAGCCAGAATTCCTTTTCGCCTTGCGGCGGGTCGATGCCAATGATCTTGTCAGTCAGGTCGGTGCCGGCCTGCCTAAATCGAGAAAACGCCCGGCTACCGGCAAGGTCCTCGACGACGCGTTGGTGGCCGATGTGTTTGGCATCGAGATGGCCGAAGCTTACCCATCGGTGAAGACTGCTGCCGGACGTACCAAGCCATCGGAAGGCAAGGTGACAGCAAAGAAGGCGGCCAAGTCTGCTGTCTCGACAACCCGGAAGCCAGCTGCGACCGCGAAGACTGTGGCGGACACGGACAATAAATCGGTAACAAAGAAGTTGCCAGTCAAGCCATCTGCTGGGCCACGTAAATCAACATCCAGCGACGTCGTTTCCGGTAAAGCAAACGTGGCGACCTCGCCTGCAACGCCGAAAAAGGCTGCAACAAGGAAGCGCGCCAGTGCTCAACCGGTGAAAAGTAAATCTCGCTAAACTCCGATTTCATCTCGCATGGCGACTCGGGAGACGATTGACGTCGATGAATGAAATTCTTCTCATCGGGAAACCCCGGCGTCTGGCGAAGTCTCCCGATCATGTTGAACGTCAGCGGACGTATCCGGTTCAGGATTTCACAGACCAGATTGGGGGTATTTTCAATACTTGGACGACCGCTTCGTGAACATTGCCAACAGCCGTAATGGCCGATCACTTGACGAGCGTGACCGTCGCGGAAGGTCCGTTGTCTGGGCGGAGCCGACGCTCGAATGTCCGTCTGAGAGCTCGATCGAACGACCGAAGATGGCCGGGTGCTGTCTCATGCGATGCGTATGTAGCTCGAAACTCGTGAGTAGTTGATCGGCTGCACGCGCCCGAGCGTCGCCGCCTTTCGTCACACGCCTTCGACGAGAACTGCGCGATAGCGCGCGCCCTTGAATCGGTGCTGCGCGACCTCCTGATACGCCGGGCTGTCGTACCACGCACGCGCGGCCGCTGTCGACGGAAACTCCACGATCACGACGCCCTCTGGCGCGTCGCCCTCAAGGACCTGCTGAGGTCCGTAGGCAGCGAGAATCTTGACAGGATGACCTTTGAAAGTCTCGCCCACCTTGCTCTGGTAGATGTCGAGCTCAACTTGATCCTGCGTGCTTTCCCTTGTGAAGACAATATAAGTCGCCATGACGTGCGCTCCCGCGGTGGTGTGAAGGTGCACACGATGATGACATGAAACCGCATTGGGCCTCGATACGCAGCGCCGGCGCGGATGCTAACCCGTCGCTTGGGCGAGAGAACCACCCGATCCTCGCGTCGGACGCATATCGGTATCGAGATGTGGCGCGGTGGCAGTAGGTTCGGTTTGTCTGTTGCCGCCCCTTTCGTCTGGCGGTGCCCGAGTAACCTCGCCCTAACTCCGTTTCCACACCCCGCTCATCGGTAGGGTCATGCCCTGAGGAAGTCTGTCAAGCTTTTTTCTTTAACGTCTAAATCTCGCTACGACGATCATCCCACGCCCGCCCGTGGACAACGACGCTGCCCACAGCACGAGGCTGTGGACAGCCGCCTGACGGCGGTTCCATCGTTGCCCACCGTCTCCCCGCGAGCTTCGCCTTCGGCCTGACGCGCCGCTGCGCGGCTTGCCCCAATCAGATAAAAGAACAGGCCACGGTCTTGACCTAAGCGCCCAGCGTGCCCAGAAGGCGCGAACCTCGTTTCCTGAGCACGTTGAGATACACAGTCTCGTTGTACGGCGTACGCGTTTGCCAGCATCGATACAGAATGCGGATCCACTTGAACGCGAGAGCCCTCACGGCGATGTGGTGCGAACTGCCCTTCGCGCGCTGCTGCCGGTAGTAGGCGCCCGCCCAGAATGAGCGTGGAATGGTCTGGGCGGCCCATTCCACGAAGGTCTGGCGCAGGAATTTCGGACACTGCAGGCGCCAGTGAACCCAGCTCTGTTTCCCGCTGCGCTCGGTCACCGGGGCAATACCCACGTACTTCTGCAGTTCATCAGCACTCCTGAACCGTTCCCGCTGCTCACCGAAGGCAGCCAGCAGGCGGGGGGCGAGCTGCGCGCCGGCACCCGGCAGGTTCTTGAACAGCGTATAGTCCGGCAGCGTGGGCGCTACCGCGGCGATCTCGTGCTCGAACTGCACGATTGCGGTCAGCACAGCGCGTAGCTGTGCAGCCAGTGCCAGCACGTGCAGCCTGCACGGACCGATGATCGCCGGATCTTCAGTCAGCGGTGCCGCCTCCCGGATCGATCCGATGCGGGCGCTGATCCGCCTAGCACTGCGACAGTGGTGTGCATGGAAGAATGCCTCAAGGGTCGCCGTGCGGGCCTGCCTGACCGAGCGCAGCGTCGGCCAGCGGTCGAGAAAGTCGCAGAACAGCAGCGTGCCCCGGTCATCGAACCATTCCAGCGCCTGCGGGTAATACTGCTTGAGCGTGTCGCACAGCCGATTGGTCAGGCGGGTCTGGTCGCCAACCAGCTGCCGGCGCCGTTCCACCAGGCTCACCAGTGTCCGCATCGCGGCGCTCTGCGGCCTCAAGGGACCGAAACGCTCCGGATGGTGCAGCAGGAGGTCAAGCGCGAGTTCCGCATCTTTCGGATCATTCTTGGCACCACTGGGCTGGAATGCCTCACGATACTTTGCCAGGGTCGCCGGATTGATCGGAAACAACACGAGGAAATCATACTTCTGAAGCGCCGCCACGATTGGCCCCTTGGCCAGTTCAAGGGCCACCGCAATCGGTCCGCCGAAGCGCCGGTGCAGCGCGTTTGCCCATTCGTCGATGGCCGCCACCCGGTGCGCAATGCAGCTCGACTCGCGACGGGGGGAGCCTGGTGCCTGAACGCAGATATCGTGCTTCGTGTCCGCCCAGTCGATACCGACATAGGCCGTGAATGGCTGCTCGGGTAGAAGCGACATGTGGGACCTCTGCAAGTAGTAGATTACGCAAAGGAACATGCATGCCTACGTCCGCCGAAGGCGATATAGCAAGCCGGTGCAACGGCAAACCCTGAGTATTCGTTTGGACGCAGGCGCACCCGTGAACTCGAAGCTGACCCTAGAAATGTCAGTACATTACGAGAACTTATTCGTAGCCCACGGGTGCATGTTCCGCCTTCGCTGGCAGCTACCTGTCAGCTGTGACCAGTATCACGGAAAGCAGGACAGACTACCTATATCGAGAACTGGCGCGCGCACCGGTAGGCGCCGGTGGTGATTCCCCCGCTTTCGCGATGGCCCGCAATCCGGCAACCATGGTCACGTTTCCAGCTCCCGCCACGTCGAACGCAGCGGGCCGGTTTCCGGCACTACGCTCTCCTGTGTGCTTCATGTCAAGATTTATGGGACCTATCATGCTGGGCGCGCTTTCGGTGCGGCAGCACGACGAACACGATAGCCGTTGAACAGCTTCAGTTCCTCGTACAGCCAACGCCTGCTCCACCGCTTCCAGCCGAAGCCGCGTCGATTCCGGGAGCGCCCCATGTGGCGCCTGATCTTCTTTTCTACCCAGTCTTTGATGAAGCTGAAGCACTCGCTCGAATGTCCAACGGCGAAGTAATTCACCCAACCGCGTAACACGGGATTGATCAGTTCTACCACCCGATCTACCGGCTGCGACTGGTATCGCCGAAACACCTCTTTGAGCTTGCGCAATAACGCCGTGCGCTTCTTCAGCTTTGGCGTATAGTGCCCCGCCACACCTCCCTCTGTACGCTGCGGAGTCGACGGAAGTCGAATCCCAGAAAGCCGAAGCTCTCTGAGCGGTCCAGATTAACGGTGCGGCTCTTCTCTTCATTGACCTCAACCTGCAGTTTGGCAAACTCTTCCCGAAGCCGCGTGGTCACCGCCCTCACCTTAGCAGCTATTGAAGACCTGCAGTCGGCAACCAAAGCAACATCGCAGGAGCAATTCGATCTCGCAGCATTCGTTGACGAGACAGTAGACGCGGAACAGCTTGATCAGGCGGTTGAAGTCTTGGCGGTCGGAACTAGACCGTTGTTAGTCTACGGCGTACCCCGCTTGCTCAAGCTCGCTCTACGCAACGGGCTACGTAATGCCGTCGACGCATCAAAAGAGGCCCAAACAATCGCTAAATCTCGCACTTTAGATACAGAACATCCAAATATTCCAGGTGTGGTGATCTCATGGGGCGTAACTGACATCGACTGTTGGATATCTGTCATCGATTCAGGCATCGGTCTACCGAATACAGACACGTTATGGTTTGAACTCGGAACAAGTACGAAACCACGTCACTCTGGGTTTGGACTAGCGATAGCGAAACAGGCGATGGAAACGATGGACGGGACTATAGGCTTAGAGCCGTCAAGCGGTGGCGGTGCGAAGTTTTCTCTTACGTGGCAGAGATCTCAATGAACGTTCTAATTGTCGAAGATAACCCCGATTACATCGATGTCCTATCGGAAATGACGTCAAGGCTGAGCGGGGACGCATACATATCTGTACGCACAGATGCAGAGTCGGCAAGCGCACTGATCCAAAAGGAATTCTTTGACCTGGTGGTGCTGGACATGAGTATTCCGGCACAAGCAGTCGACGCAACGGACAAACCGGCGCACGGCATGCTCGGGCTAGCAGAGGCTCAACAGAAATCGCCCGGAACTCCTATCCTCATCCTGACCGGTTCATCAGCTCGGGAATACGGCGAACATATAGAGGAACTCGTCAAGGGGGCGACGAAAGCCGATATATGGGGCAGCGCGGAAGAACTCGAAATGGTGAACTTCAGCCGTAAGCGAGACCTCCTGAGCTTCGAGGGGACGTTGGGCTCTTACATAAAGTCATACGAACAAACACGAGGTGTCGAACTAGATAGGGGTAGCTTGGAATTGCCCCTCACTTACGACCGACTTCTACGGATCTTTGCGCGCTCGATTGACGGTGCGACATGCACAGTCGCGAGTATTTCGGGCGTGCTCTCCGGCACACCCGTTTTTTTCGCCTGCATGTCCGAGACGCACAAGGAAATCTTACGCAAAGCGTCGTGTGCAAATTGGGCGAATTGTCGAGCGTCCTTGACGAAGCTACCCGTTACGACAAATTTGCCAACCGCCTGCCTCCAGCCGCAACGCCACGCAAAGTCAGAGTTCAGCGCTGGGGGGCCGCAGGGGACGCTGGGGTGTTCTATCAACTGGCAAGCGGATATGACGAAAACGTGTTTTCGATTTTGCACGACGGCTCTCGAATCGTAGAAACGATCAACGAACTCAAACGCATGATGGACCCGTGGGCGAGAGGTCAAGAACGCAGGCATTTTTCGGACATCAGGAGGATCGAGATTTCCGATGCCGATTTTGCTTACGTTCGTGGTGAACTAAATTTTGACTGGATCGGTTCTCTCGAAAATCAAATGGTGCAGACGAGCTGGTCATGTACGCACGGAGATTTGCACGGGGCCAATATTTTGGTTGACCAGAAGTCGATGCCCATATTGATCGACTTCGGGGATATGTCCGATGGCCCGGCTACACGCGATCCGATAACGCTAGAGCTAAGCGCCCTTTTCCACGTCGATGGACCAATGAAAGGATCTGGATGGCCTGGCGATTCTGCCAGTTCGGTATTTTTGGACATCAACACCTATCTTAAAAACTGCCCATCGCCGGAGTTTGTTAAGGCATGTCGAACATGGGCCGATGCAAGGTCTGTCAGCAAGCGTGAAATACTTGCTGTCGCGTACGCTTATCTGGTTCGGCAGCCGAAATATCCGGACACCGATAAGGACCTTATCCGAGGACTTTTGCAAGGGGTACGAGTTGCCTTTGAGCGTACGTAGCCCTGATATGAAGGGCGACCGTGATTCGTAGAAGCGAAACCTCGGCTGCTAGAAATTGAGGCGTACAACAACGGACAAGATCCAACGGAGCTTCTTGTCGACGCCCGGCAGCGGCGGTTATCTTAGGACGCAGCTCAGTTTTGCCGTGTACAAGTCTCTCATAGCAGGCAGCCCTCTTTTACGGTGACGCGATGCCCTTCTCACATCAACGTATGGGGAGTTGCGACCACCCTTACAGAACTTCTTTCGTTCCTGCCCCTATGGTTTAACGGCCGGATTGATGCTGTATCGATTGAAGCGCACCACCTCCTCGCCGATCCGATCATTAAGCTGCGCGAATCGACGCTGCAACGGCTCGATTTCGTTACGCCCGAATACCTCGGCGGCTGTTTCGGCCGCACCAAACCCGCCCGTATTGCTCGGCACGATCCCCATGAGCTGCGGCGGGATACGATGCGCCGCGAGCAAGTCGTCGCGCGTCACATTCTTGATATTGAAAAACTCGTCTTTCGCCGTGACCTCGGAAACGGGAATGAGCTGAATGCCGTCTTTCTTGCCGTTCGGCGCGTACATAAACAGGTTTCGGAAATTGCCCGGCCCCTTGCTGTTTTTCAACGCTGCGCGCATGTCGTCGACATCGGTTTGCGACTGTGCCGCATCCGTCATGTACAGGATGAAACCCGCATGCGAACCATTCTCGTAATACCGCCGGCGAAATAGCGTCGCCGACTCGTTCAACCATGCCGCGTGCAGCGCGCCGAGATATTCGGGCAAGCCGTACACCTCCTGGTTAATGTCCGGCTCCATCAAGTGATGCACGGTCCCGGCCGCGAACTCGTGCGACACCTGCCACCCGTTGACCTGATAAAAGCGCTGCAGGTCCGCCGCGCGGCGCATGTACTTGGCCGGCGCACGCTCGAACGCGAGCGGCCCGCCTAGCCGGTTCTTTCGCAGCTCAAGATACCCATTGCCGAACGTGAGGAAATCGAGCGCCCACTTATCGAACACCTCGCGCGTGAGCAACCTGTGCGGAATGAACGTCGCCGATAGCACGTTGCGTTTGAAGTAGATCGCGGAGCCGTGATGGACACCGGCGCGGAATGTCTTAGCCAGGCCCGACCAGGACACCGGCGGCTCGAACCAGTTTCCGGCCGACCAGGTTTCGACGTAATCCAGAATCTCGGCGCGATCCATCACCGGCACGGGGTCGCCGAAGGTGAAGGCCTCGGCCCTCGGCGCCGTCGACGGTGCGGCCGGCGTCGGCGGTGCGGCGGCAGCTCCCGAAGAAACGGAAACCCGAGCATGTTGAAAGCGTGTTTGTGTACCACGGCAGCCCGGTCTACCAGACCGTGACGGCCGCGTGGAAAAAGGCGCTGAAGCGCGTCGGCATCCGCGACTTCCGCTGGCACGATCTGCGCCATACGTGGGCGAGCTGGCATGTGCAGCGCGGTACGCCTATCCAGGTGCTGAAGGAGCTGGGACGATGGGAAACGATGGAAATGGTGCAGCGCTATGCCCACCTGTCGGCCGATCATCTGTCGCAGTGGGTGCATGCGATAACCGAAGTGCCGGCGAAGCTACACCTGGCCGCAGTGTAGGTGCAATTTAGGTGTAATTCGGGGGGAGCGGGAACGGGTGAATCCGTTGGAACCCTTGTCAGACTTGGTGCGCCCGGCTGGGATCGAACCAGCAACCCCTGCCTTCGGAGGGCAGTACTCTATCCATTGAGCTACGGGCGCTTCAACACGAAAGCGCGGCAACCTGAACAGGAGCGACGCCAAAGCGAGACCGAAAGGATACCCGGTTTCGGCCAAACCGTCCACCGGACGGCCTATATGACGGGATCGAGCGCCTGTTGCCCGCAATCCAGGCAATGCCGGCCGCGCCCCGCGATGCGGGTAAACGCCTGCTGAACACCTCGCCGCGCCCCTCGCCGCCGCTGAAATGTTGCGTCTATAATCGTCCGTGCCTGATTAAAGAACAAGAAGTTGCCGTCACGCTGTACCGCTCACATACCCACGGAGACGAGACAAGCATGAGCGAAGCACCACACGGAGCCCCAATCAAAACCCCCGGGCAGCTCATTGCCGCGATCATTGCCAGTTTTGCGGTACCGATCGTCATCATCGTTCTGCTAGTGATCTACGTCGATAACTCGACGCGCACAGGCGCTGGCACAGACAGTCTTTCCCAAGCCGAGGTCAGCGCGCGCATCAAACCGCTCGCCCAGGTCGACATTCGCGACGCCAATGCTCCACGCGTCTACAAAACGGGCGAAGAGGTCTACAAGGCCGTTTGCTCCGCCTGTCACGCAGCGGGTGCGGCAGGCGCGCCGAAATTCACCAACACCGCCGACTGGGCGCCGCGCATTGCGCAGGGCTTCGACACGTTGTGGCACACGGCGCTCACCGGCAAGGGCGCGATGCCCCCGCGCGGCGGCACCAGCCCGGACGACTACAGCGACTTCGAAATCGCCCGTGCGGTGGTCTACATGGCGAACAATTCTGGCGGGAGTTTCCCTGAACCGGCGCAACCGGCAGCGGGTGCGGCAGCCGCCGCCTCGGGCGCTGCCGCCGCCGCGCCGGCGGGTGCTTCGGACGCAGGCGCCGCACAAGCCGCTGCCGCGATGGCAGCCATGGCCAGCGTGCCGCAAGCGGCTGCACCGGCAGCCGGCGGGGCACAAAGCGCAGACGCCTCGCAAGCCGGCAAGGCGCTGTATCAGCAGGTTTGCCAGGCGTGTCACGCGGCCGGCGTGCTGAACGCACCGAAGTTCGGCGACAAGGACGCGTGGGCGCCTCGCCTGAAAGACCCGATGGACACGATCTACAACTACGCACTGCACGGCAAGGGGGCGATGCCGCCCAAAGGCGGCTCGACAGCCTCCGATGCGGACGTGAAGGCCGCCGTCGACTACATGGTCAGCGCGGCGAAGTAAGGCGCTCCCGGCGGTTGTCGCAGAACAAAAAAATCCCTGCACCGTGGCGACACGGGCAGGGATTTTTTCTTCAAGGCTTCTGCAACAGCGCCTTCAAACTCGCGAGCCGGTCTTTCGGTGACATCGGCGCTTCTTCGGGGGTCGGCGGCGGCGCATCGTCGAGCAGCATCTCGGGGATGAAGCGTGACGGCTCGCACACCACGGTTTCGCGTGCGCGCTTGCGCTTCTTGCACCAGTTCAGATGCAGGCTGCGCTGCGCACGCGTGATCGCGACGTACATCAGACGACGCTCTTCCTCGATGCGCGCGTCGTCGATCGGCTCGTCGTCCGGGCCGCCGCGGTGCGGCATGATGCCTTCTTCGACGCCCACCAGAAACACGTGCGGATACTCCAGCCCCTTCGACGCGTGCACCGTCGAGAGCCGCACGGCGTCCGGATCTTCTTCGCGGCCTTCGAGCATCGACATCAGAGCGACAGTCTGGATCAGGCCGAGCAGACTCTTGCCGGTGTCGCCGAGGCCGTCGGCGGTGTCGTAGCCGGTTGCCTCGCTCTTCTCCGAACCCTCGGGCTCAGCCTTGGTGCCTTTGCGCTTCAACCATTCCATGAACTCGAGCACGTTCTGCCACTTGGACTGCGCCTGACGTTCGTCGAACGCGTCGTACAGATAGGCTTCGTAGTGGATCGCGTCCATCAGTTCGTCGAGCAGCGTGCCGGCGGCATCCTTCTCGGCGCGATCGGTGAGGCGCTGCATGAAGTCGCAAAATACACGCATCGGTTCAATCTGACGCGGTGACAGGCGCGCCTCGATGCCGCCCATATACACCGCTTCGAACAGCGACACCTTCGCCTGGCCCGCAAACGAGCCGAGCGCTTCGAGCGTCGTATTGCCGACGCCGCGGCGCGGTGTGGTGATCGCGCGGATGAACGCCGGGTCGTCGTTCGCGTTGGCGATCAGGCGCAAATACGCGCAGATATCCTTGATCTCGGCTTTGTCGAAGAACGACTGCCCGCCCGACAGCACATACGGAATCCGTTCACGACGCAGCACCTGTTCGAAGATGCGCGCCTGAAAGTTGCCGCGGTACAAAATCGCGTAGTCGCGGAAATTCGCGCGCCGCTCGAATTTGTGCGCGGACAGGCGGAACACAACAGACTCGGCCTCGTGCTCTTCGTCGTTGCAAGGTGTGACGGTGATCGTGTCGCCCATGCCGTGTTCGGACCAGAGCTTCTTTTCGAACAGCTTCGGGTTGTTCGCGATCACGTTGTTCGCGGCGGTCAGAATGCGCACCGTCGAACGGTAGTTCTGCTCGAGCTTGATCAGATGCAGCTTCGGAAAATCCTTGCTGAGCTGCCCGAGATTTTCGAGCGTTGCGCCGCGCCAGCCATAGATCGCCTGATCGTCGTCGCCGACCGCCGTGAACGCCGCGCGCTTGCCGGCCAGCAGTTTCACCAGTTCGTACTGGCAGGCGTTGGTGTCCTGATACTCGTCGATCAGCAGATAGCGCAGCTTGTTCTGCCAGCGGTCGCGCACCTGCTCGTTCTTCTCGAAGAGTTCGGCAGGCAGACGGATCAGGTCGTCGAAATCGACCGCCTGATACGCATGCAGCGTCGCCACGTAATTACGGTAGACGATCGCGGCCTGATGTTCGTCCTCGTTCGCGGCGATCGCGATCGCCTGCTCGGGCATGACCATGCCGTTCTTCCACAGCGAGATGATCGACTGGATCTTGCGGATGAAGCCCTTGTCCGTCGAGCCGACCTGTTCCTGGATCAGGCCGAAGCAGTCATCGGAATCCATGATCGAGAACTGCGGCTTCAGGCCGACGTGTTCCGCTTCCTGCCGCAGAATCTGCACGCCGAGCGAGTGGAAGGTGCAGACCGTCAACTGGTTGACGGGCACTTTGCGGCCTTCCTTGCCGGGCGTGGTGAGCGTCTTGCCTTCGAGCAGCTTGCCGACGCGCTCGCGCATTTCCAACGCGGCCTTGTTCGTGAACGTGACGGCGGCGATGTGGCGCGGCTCGAAGCCTTTGGCTTCGATCAGGTGGGCGATTTTCTGCGTGATCACGCGCGTCTTGCCGCTGCCTGCGCCGGCGAGCACGAGACACGGACCGTCAAGATAACGGACCGCTTCATTTTGAGCGGGGTTCAGGCCTGCGGACATCGTCTGTGGATGGGTAATGCGGTTGAGGGCGCTTGGGTTCGAAATCGCGAGACCGAAGGCCCGGGGGCATGCTGCACGGGGCGGGCGGCTGGAACAGACAACTCGCGTGGCAGCGAGGGCGTTCCGGCTCGCTGCGTTCCCGCGCGAGAGGAGCGATGTTAACACGGATGACCGCGACGGACGACCGCGTCGGATGCCCAGGCCGATGACGCCGCTCGCCACCGTGGCTAAGGAGCGCGCCAAGGCCGGCGCGGGTCGTCTCAACGAACGGCTGCGCCCGACACCCTGGCAGACTGTCACTGACAGCCTCCGCACCAATGCTGACAGCCCGCCTTCGGGACATGCCACAATTACAGTGTTGCGCGCCGTCGCCGCAGTGGCAAAGCGGCGCGCCGTTTTTGCAGGAAGACACGCATGTCCGCATCGCTGAAGATTGGATTGATGGGTTACGGTTTTGCTGGCGCGACCTTTCATGCGCCGGTGATCGAGCACTGCGGGCGAGCGAGCATCGCGGCCATCGCGACGAGTCAGCCCGAGCACGCGCTGGCCGATTACCCGCACGCGAAGGTGGTGGCCGATCTCGACGCGCTGCTGGCGCTCGAAGAAGTCGAGTGCGTCGTGATCGCGACGCCCAATGACACGCACTTCGACCTGGCGCGCCGCGCCCTGGAGGCGGGCAAGCACGTGGTGGTCGACAAGCCGGTTACCCTGACTGCCGCGGATGCCCACACGCTTGCCAACATTGCACTCGCCCGGGGCAAGCGGTTCGTGCCCTTTCACAACCGCCGCTGGGACGGTGACTTTCTGACCGTGCGGGATCTGCTGGCCAGCAGAGAATTGGGCCGCATCACGCAATACGAATCGCATTTCGACCGTTTCCGCCCGGAGGTTCGGCAGCGGTGGCGCGAAGAGACTTCGCGCGGCGGCGGTCTGCTGCTCGACCTTGGACCGCACCTGATCGATCAGGCGTTGGCGTTGTTCGGCGCACCGCAGACCGTATCCGCGACGGTTCGGACCCATCGCGAGCAGGCCAGCGCGCCGGACTACGTGCATATTCAACTAGGGTACGGCGAGTTCGAAGTGGTGTTGCATGCCAGCGCGTTGACTGCGCTAGTCGCGCCGAGGTTTGCGATTCACGGCACGCAGGGGAGCTACGTGAAATACGGGCTCGATACGCAGGAAGATCAGTTGAAAGCGGGCTTGCGGCCTGGCGACGAGGGGTTCGGCGCCGACAATACGGCGGGGGTAGTGCGTGTGCTCGAAGGCGATCAGGAAGTCGAGCGGGCGGTGCCTACGCGTAACGGGGAGTATGTTGGCTTTTATATTGCGCTGGCGGACACCATTCAGAATGGCGTGAAATTCCCGGTCAGCGCTCAGGATGCGGTCGACGTGATGACGATTATCCAGCTTGCTGCCCGGAGTTCCGAGGAAGGTACCCGGCTTCCGTTTGAGCGTATTCGCTGACTTTTCCCTCCGCTACGGAGCGCTTTGGGCGCCCTTTGGCGGTAGCACACCGACCATGCCGCCGCCAAAGGGAAAAAGTCCTGACAAGCCCGAAAGGAACATAACGTTACAAATAACTCCGCCTCCCTGGTCAGCGCGAATCCCGGATAATCCGTTGCTACCCCAGTAGCACCACAAAATGACAACGACTTCCGGAGAGTCCATGCCCCGTATCGCCCGCGCAGTAGCAGCATGCGCATTGCTCAGCTCCCTGGCCGCCTGCGTGGTGGCCCCCCAGCAACCCGCGCCGGCACCGGCACCGCGTCCTAACCCGCAGCAAATCGCGGATGAGCGCCTCCATCAGGTCGACGGCCGTATCGACAACCTGAGCCGCCGCATTGACGCGCACGTCAACCAAGGCTACTACCCGCCCCCGCAAGGCGGCGCGTTGCATCACCGCCTCGACGTGATCCGTCAGGAAGCGCACGACATGGCAGCGCAACACGGCGGCGGCCTGTCCGGCGACGAACAGCGCGTGCTGAACCAGGAACTGGACAACGCGGCACACGCCATCGGCGAATAACCGCGCCGGTTCAGGCACTGCAGCAAAGAAGCGCGGGCATCACGTCCCGCGCTTTTTTTTTAACTTTCGCGAGCCCGCAGCGCCAACCCCCGCGCCCCTTGCGGGCCTTTATTTGACAAGCCCCCGGCCCTCGCGTACATTCGCCGCACGCGTCGGGAGAGCGTGCTGGCCGCAGAGAATCGCAGGCCGCGCCGCCGAAGGGGCACACCCGCAAACTCTCAGGCAAAAGGACCGACTGCGTCGAAAAACCCGCGCCCAGGCAACATCAGGGCATCGGTTTTTCGCACTCTGGAGAGCGGCAGTAGCCGTCTGCATTGAGCAGACTTTGGCAGGCTGCCCACCGAAGGGGCGCGCGCTTCACCGTGGCGATCACGGCTTCAACATCGCACGGCAGCGCAATCTCTCAGGTATCGAGGACAGAGGGGTCATGCAACGCAATCGCTCGCAGCCAGCAGGCCGCGAGGCGTAGTGCCGCATGGCCTTTTTTGTTTCGCGAGACGCCTGAGGCCCCATGACCGAACTCAAACACACCCCGCTCAACGCCACCCATCGTGCGCTTAACGCCCGCATGGTCGATTTCGGCGGCTGGGACATGCCCGTCAACTACGGCTCGCAGATCGACGAACACCGCGCCGTGCGCACCGACGCCGGCATGTTCGACGTCTCGCACATGTGCGTCGTCGATTTCACCGGCGAACGCGTGCGGCCCTTTTTCGAACATGCGCTTGCCAACAATGTCGGCAAGCTGCAAACGCCGGGCCGCGCGCTCTACTCCTGTCTGCTGAACCCGAATGGCGGCGTGATCGACGATCTGATCGTCTACTACTTCAGCGAGACGCACTTCCGCCTGGTCGTCAACGCCGGTACCGCCGAGAAAGACGTCGCCTGGTTCAGCAAGCTCAACGCCGAAGGCAGCTACGGCCTGACCATCACGCCGCGCCGCGATCTGGCGATCGTCGCCGTGCAGGGCCCGAACGCCCGCGATAAGGTCTGGCAAGTCGCGCCGTCCAGCCGCACCTCGACCGAACTCCTTAAGCCGTTTAACGCCGCGATCGTCGACAACACGCCGTTTGGCGAATTGATGATTGCCCGCACCGGCTACACCGGCGAAGACGGCTTCGAAATCGTCCTGCCCGCAACGTCCGTCTGCGAGTTCTGGGACGCATTGGTACGTCAAGGCGTGCGCCCCGCCGGTCTCGGCGCGCGCGACACGCTGCGTCTCGAAGCCGGCATGAACCTGTACGGCCAGGATATGGACGACAACGTCTCGCCGCTCGACGCCGGCCTCGCCTGGACCGTCGATCTGACCTCGCCCCGCGACTTCGTCGGCAAAAGCAAGCTCGAAGCCGATGGCTCACAGGCCTCGTTCGTCGGTCTGATCCTGCTGAAGGAAAACGGCAAGGCGGCAGGCGTGCTGCGTGCTCACCAGAAAGTCGTCACGCCGCAGGGCGAAGGCGAAATCACCAGCGGCACTTTTTCCCCCACGATGCAGGAATCGATCGCCTTCGCGCGCGTGCCGAAAGGCGTGCAGCCAGGCGACACCGTTCACGTCCAGATTCGTGACAAAAACGTACCCGCAAGCGTGGTAAAACTGCCGTTCGTACGCAACGGCAAAGTGCTCGCAGTTTAAGCAGCCGGCGCGTGCGTTTACCTTTTTAAGTTCATACCGAATAACACCGCATAGGAGCATCCGATGAGCATCCCGGCCGATCTGAAATACACCGAATCGCACGAGTGGGTCCGCACCGAAGCGGACGGCACGCTGACGGTCGGCATCACCGACCACGCGCAGGAAGCGCTCGGCGATATCGTCTTCTTCGAAGTCCAGGAACTGGGCAAGACCGTCGACGCTGGCGACACCGTCGCCGTGATCGAATCGGTAAAAGCCGCTTCCGATATCTACGCGCCGGTTTCGGGCGAAATCATCGAAGCGAACCCGGCCGTCGCCGACACGCCGGACGGCGTCAACAGCGCACCGTACGAGAACTGGCTCTTCAAGATCAAGCCGGCCGCGGGCGCATCGCTTGACCGCCTGATCGACGCGGACGCGTACTCGAAGGCGATCGGCGCCTGATTCACCGCACGTTGCACCATTACGTTTAAACCCGACAGGCGCGGCGCGTCCGATTCAACCGTCGAACGGACGCCCGCACCGGCAGGAACACCTCATGAAGCTCGAACACCCGGATCGTCTGATGAACCGCACTCCTCTCTCGCTCGCCGCGCTCGAAGTGCATGATGCCTTCGCTGAACGGCACATCGGCCCGGATTCGGCCGACCAGCATGCGATGCTCGAAGCCCTCGGCTTCGCGTCGCGCGCCGCGCTGATCGACGCCGTCATTCCGAAGACGATCCGCCGCACCGAAACGCTGCCGCTCGGCCCCTTCGCCCAGCCGAAGAGCGAAGCCGAAGCGCTCGCCGCACTGCGTGAGCTGGCGGACAAGAACCAGGTGTTCCGCTCGTACATCGGGCAGGGTTATTACAACGCGCACACGCCGACGGTGATCCTGCGTAACGTGCTGGAAAATCCGGCGTGGTACACCGCCTACACGCCGTATCAGCCGGAAATCTCGCAGGGCCGTCTGGAGGCGCTGCTGAACTTCCAGCAGATGATCGTCGACCTCACCGGTCTGGCGATCTCGAACGCCTCGCTGCTCGACGAAGCAACCGCTGCCGCCGAAGCGATGACGCTGCTGCAACGCATCGGCAAGCCGAAGTCGAACGTGTTCTACGTCGCCGACGACGTGCTGCCGCAAACCATCGAAGTGGTGAAGACGCGCGCCACGCCGGTCGGCATCGAAGTAAAAGTCGGCCCGGCAGCGGATGCGGCGAACGCGAATGCGTTCGGCGTGCTGTTGCAATACCCGGGCGTGAACGGCGATGTGCGCGACTACCGCGCACTTGCTGATGCCATCCACGCAGCGGGCGGCCACGTGGTGGTCGCCGCCGACCTGCTCGCGCTGACCGTGCTCACGCCGCCGGGCGAATGGGGTGCGGACGTGGCCGTCGGCAACACGCAGCGTTTCGGCGTGCCGGTTGGTTTCGGCGGCCCGCACGCGGCTTACCTCGCTGTGCGCGACGAATTCAAGCGCCAGATGCCGGGCCGTCTGGTCGGCGTGACCGTCGATGCCCAAGGCAATCCGGCGTTGCGTCTGGCTCTGCAAACGCGCGAACAACATATCCGCCGCGAAAAGGCGACCTCGAACGTGTGTACCGCGCAAGCGCTGCTCGCGATCATGGCCAGCATGTACGCCGTCTACCACGGCCCGCATGGTCTGAAGACGATCGCGCTGCGCGTGAACCGTATCGCGGCGCTGCTCGCAGCCGGCGCGAAGAAGCTCGGTTACACGCTCGTCAACGACACATTCTTCGACACGCTCACGTTCGAAACCGGCTCACGCACCCAGGCGCTGCATGACGCGGCGACGGCCAAGCGCATCAATCTGCGCCGCGTGAGCGACACGCGCGTCGGCATCTCGATCGACGAAACCACCAAGCGCAGCGATCTGGCCGATCTGCTCGCGGCATTTGCGCAAGCGGCATTTGTCGAAGAAGTCCCGCAAATCGACGCCCTCGACGCAGAACTCCCCGCCGAGAACAGCGTGCCCGCCGCGCTCGAACGCACCAGCGCGTACCTCACGCACCACGTGTTCAACCGCCACCATTCGGAAACGGAAATGCTGCGCTACCTGCGCAGCCTCTCCGACAAGGATCTGGCACTCGACCGCTCGATGATCCCGCTCGGCTCCTGCACCATGAAGCTGAACGCGACCTCGGAAATGCTGCCGGTCACGTGGCCCGAATTCGGTCAGATTCACCCGTTTGCTCCGGCTGAGCAAACGGTCGGCTACCGCGAAATGATCGATCAGCTCGAACAGATGCTGGTCGCGGCCACCGGCTACGCAGCCGTGTCGCTGCAGCCGAATGCCGGCTCGCAAGGTGAATACGCGGGTCTCTTGATCATTCACGCGTACCACGCATCGCGCGGCGAAGGCCACCGCAATGTCTGCCTGATTCCCGCTTCGGCGCACGGCACGAACCCGGCGTCGGCGCAAATGGCCGGCATGCAGGTCGTCGTCGTCGCTTGCGACGCGCAAGGCAACGTCGATATCGCCGATCTGCAGAAGAAGGCCGATCAGCACGCCGACAAGCTCGCGGCGATCATGATCACGTACCCGTCCACACACGGCGTGTTCGAATCGAACGTCCGCGAAATCTGCGAGATCGTGCATGCGCACGGCGGCCAGGTCTACGTCGACGGCGCGAACATGAACGCGATGGTCGGCCTGTGT
This sequence comes from Paraburkholderia solitsugae, assembly GCF_013177695.1. Lineage (GTDB taxonomy): Bacteria > Pseudomonadota > Gammaproteobacteria > Burkholderiales > Burkholderiaceae > Paraburkholderia > Paraburkholderia solitsugae. Next base: position 18,482 of record NZ_WOEY01000147.1, read on the forward strand.
GCGCCGGGCCAGTTCGGCGGCGACGTCTCGCACCTGAATCTGCACAAGACCTTCTGCATTCCGCACGGCGGCGGCGGACCGGGCGTTGGTCCGGTCGCGGTCGGCGCGCATCTCGCGCAATTCCTGCCGAATCAGATTTCGTCGGGCTATGAACGCACGCCGAACGGTATCGGCGCCGTGTCGGGCGCACCGTACGGTTCCGCGTCGATCCTGCCGATTTCGTGGATGTACATCGCGATGATGGGCGCGAAGAACCTCACGGCTGCCACCGAAACCGCGATTCTCAACGCGAACTACGTCGCGAACAAACTCGCGCCGCATTACCCGGTGCTGTACTCGGGCCCAGGCGGACTGGTTGCGCACGAGTGCATTCTCGATCTGCGTCCGATCAAGGAAACCAGCGGCATCACCGTCGACGACGTCGCCAAGCGTCTCGCCGACTACGGCTTCCACGCACCGACCATGAGCTTCCCGGTGCCGGGCACGCTGATGGTCGAGCCGACCGAATCGGAATCGAAGGAAGAGCTCGACCGCTTCATCGAAGCGATGATCGCGATCCGCGAGGAAATTCGCGCCGTGGAAGAAGGCCGCTCGGATCGCGAAGACAATCCGCTGAAGCACGCGCCGCATACGGCGGCGGTGGTCATCGCCAACGACTGGAAGCACGCCTATGCGCGCGAAACCGCGGCGTATCCGCTGCCCACGTTGATCGCGAAGAAGTACTGGCCGCCGGTCGGCCGTGCGGACAACGTGTACGGCGACCGCAATCTGTTCTGCTCCTGCGTGCCGATCGCCGACTACGAGTAAGCGTGGCCGCCAACCGCGCATCGCCTGAAGGTTGTAAGCAGGCGTTGCGCGGTTCTGTCGCTTGTCACTGCAAACGGCTAACATCACACACCGAATCAGCCTAACGAGGAGTTTCGCATGGCGCGAAAGGTGCGATGGATGCAAAGCCGGACCGAAGCAAGGCGAGCCCAGACGTGGCAGCAGGCTTGCACACTGTTGTTGGCAGGCGCAGCGGTGCTGCTGCCGCTGCGGCAGGCGCAAGCCGCGATGAATTTTTGTGCAGCGCCCGCGCTGCAAACCAGCGAGCGCACGAATTCCGATCCGGGCGTCAAAGCACTGGTGAGCAATGTGCAGGCGCATCTGAACGACCCGCCGCATGCGGTGGCGAAATTGCATACCGAAGGCACGTTGCCGCACGAGGGCATCTACGATCAAAGCGTCGAGGCGGAGAAGGATCTCGATCTGCTGCGCGACGCCGCGCTCGCCTGGCGCGCGACCAGCGAGGACCGGTATCTGAAGCTGGTCGACCGCCTGCTGTATGCGTGGGTCACGACTTATCAACCCAGTTTCAATCCGATCGACGAAACCCATTTCGAAGGCCTGATCCTCGCCTATGACATGACCGCGAGCGCGCTGCCGGTGAAAACGCGCAACGCATCGATGGCGTTCCTGACCAAGCTCGCGAGCGGCTATATCGAGCAGATCGACGCGCAGCCACGGCCGCTCAAGGGCACGTTCAAGAACAATTGGCAAAGCCACCGGATCAAGCTGATCGCGATGGCCGCGTTCACGCTCGATAACCGCAAGATGATCAACGCGGCGCAGCGTTTGTTCGACGAGCATATCGGCGACAACATCGCGCCGGACGGCTCAACGGTGGACTTCGCCGAGCGCGATGCATTGCATTACGTCACCTACGACCTGCAGCCGCTCGTGACCGCCGCGCTCGCCGCGCGCCGCCACAACCGCAACTGGTTGCCGGAGAAGGGGGCAAACGGCGCGTCGCTGCAAGCCGCACTGAACTGGCTCACGCCGTATGCGGACGGCAGCAGGACGCATGAAGAATTCGCGCATTCGAGCGTTCCGTTCGATGCCAAACGTCGCGAGGCCGGTTTGCCCGGCTATTCGGGTCAATGGGATCCGAAAAACGCGACAGAACTGTTTCACCTGGCGGCGCGTCTCGATGGACGCTATACGCCGATCGCGCTGCAGCTCGCACCGACGCCGCCCGCGTGGCTCGCCGTGTGTTTACCGCTGCCGGCGCGCTAAACTTACTTTTATCAGCAGGGAGCAGTAAATGGCAGTTAGCGTGTTTGACCTCTTCAAAATCGGCATTGGTCCGTCCAGTTCGCATACGGTCGGGCCGATGCGTGCGGCGCTGATGTTCGCGCAAGGGCTCGAACGCGATGGGCTCCTTGAGGCGACGGCATCGGTGAAAGTGGATTTGTACGGCTCGCTCGGTGCGACCGGCAAGGGGCACGGCACCGATCGCGGCGTGATGCTCGGCTTGATGGGCGATGCGCCTGACACGGTCGATCCGGACACGATCGCGCAGCGTCTGGAAGCGGTGAAGGCGTCGCGCAAGCTCGCCTTGCTCGGCACGCACGACGTGCCGTTCGTCCAGAAAGATCACATTTCGTTTTATCGCCAGGCGCTGTCGGAGCATCCGAACGGCCTGAAGCTGCGTGCGTTTGATGCGCAGGGCGAGACGCTGCGCGAGTCGACGTATCTGTCGGTGGGCGGCGGTTTTGTGGTGACGGCGGGCGCGCCGAACACGAAGGTGCTAAGCGCCGTCGAACAATTGCCGCATTCGTTCCGCAGCGGCAACGAATTGCTCGCGCTGTGCGACTCGACCGGTAAGAGCATCGCGCAGTTGATGTGGGAAAACGAGCGCGTCTGGCATACGGAAGAAGAGACGCGTACGGGCTTGCTGAAGATCTGGAACGTGATGCAATCGTGCGTGGCGCGCGGTTGCGGCATCAACAATCCGGATGCCGATGGTACGTTGCCCGGTCCGTTCCAGGTGAAGCGCCGTGCGCCGCAGTTGTATCGCGCGTTGTCGGGCAATCCTGAGCTGGCGCTGCGCGACCCACTGTCGATGGTCGACTGGATCAATCTCTACGCCATCGCCGTGAATGAAGAAAACGCGGCGGGCGGGCGCGTGGTCACGGCCCCGACCAATGGCGCGGCCGGCATCATTCCCGCCGTGCTGCATTACTACACGCGCTTCATGCCGGGCTCGAACGAGCAAGGCGTGATCGACTTCCTGCTGACGGCCGCGGCCATCGGCATTCTGTACAAGCTGAACGCGTCGATTTCGGGCGCGGAAGTGGGGTGCCAGGGCGAGGTCGGCGTGGCCTGTTCGATGGCCGCGGGTGCGCTCGCGGCGGTGATGGGCGGCACGCCTGCGCAAGTCGAGAACGCGGCCGAGATCGGCATGGAGCATAACCTCGGGCTGACCTGCGACCCGGTCGGCGGGATGGTGCAGATTCCGTGTATCGAGCGCAATGCGATGGGCTCGGTGAAGGCCGTCAATGCCGCGCGAATGGCGCTACGCGGTGACGGCACCCATTACGTGTCGCTGGACTCGGTGATCAAAACGATGATGCAGACCGGCGCGGATATGAAGACCAAGTACAAGGAAACCTCGCGCGGCGGGTTGGCGGTGAATATTGTGGAGTGTTGAGGGCGCAGGATTTGTGCGGCAGGTTATGCAGATAATGACGCGGGCTTCGGCCCGCGTTTTTTGTGCCCTGTTCGTTTCTGCGCTTGTTTCCCAGCATCGACGCCCCTGCGCGCGGTTGCGCTGCGCCGTGACACGGCCTGCGGCATCGGCGTAAGCTGTGGGCGCGCCCATCGGTCCGTTCGCCGACGCGGCCTCAGCCGAACTCAGAACACCACGACCGCACCCACGTAATAACGCACTGTCTGGAGGCTTCATCGCAATGTCGCAGCCGAATGCTCCCGTTTCCGCTTCCCTTTCCAGCGCCGCCGCCCAAACCACCGGCGCGCGTCTCGTCGTTGATGCCTTGCTGACGCACGGCGTCGAACGTGTTTTCTGTGTTCCTGGTGAGAGCTTTCTCGCCGTACTCGATTCGCTGCACGACGAGACCGAACGCATTCAGACCATCGTCTGTCGTCACGAAGCGGCCGCAGCAAACATGGCCGAAGCAGTCGGCAAATTGACCGGCCGCCCGGGTGTTGCGATCGTCACGCGCGGACCCGGTGCGACGCATGCGTCAATCGGCGTGCACACCGCGTTTCAGGATTCGACGCCGATGATCCTGCTGATCGGCCAATGCGCACGTGAGCATCTCGATCGCGAGGCCTTCCAAGAAATCGACTACCGGCGCATGTTCGGGCAGATGGCCAAATGGGTCGCGCAGATTGACGATCCGAAGCGCATTCCCGAATATCTGAGCCATGCGTTTCACACGGCAACGTCGGGACGTCCGGGGCCAGTCGTGTTGTCGTTGCCGGAAGATGTGTTGAGCGACGCGTGTGAAGCCGTCGCCGGTGCACCTACGTATAAGCGTGTGGCAGCGTCGCCATCTGCCGCGCAGATGGAAGAACTGCGTCAATTGCTGGAAGGCGCGCAACGGCCAATGGTGATCGCCGGCGGCAGCGGTTGGACGCCTGCAGCATGTGCCGATCTCCAACGCTTCATTGAAAATTGGCAATTGCCGATTGGCCTCGCGTTCCGCTTTCAGGACACGCTCGACAACGAACATCCGAACTATGCGGGCGACGTCGGCCTCGGCATCAACCCAGCGCTTGCTCAACGCATCCGCGATGCGGACCTGCTACTCACGCTCGGCCCACGGCTAGGCGAAGCAACGACAAACGGCTACACGCTACTCGACATTCCGAAGACCAAGCAGACGCTGGTGCATGTGCATCAAGGCGCGGAAGAACTCGGGCGCGTGTATGCGGCGGATCTGCCGATTGTCTCTGGGATGCCCGAGCTGGCAGCACTGCTTGCGGCGCTAAAGCCGTCTTCCGGCAAGCCCGCATGGGCCGGTGCGGCGGAGGAAGCGCATCAAGCGTATCTCGAGTGGCGCAAACCACGTCAGATTCCTGGCGACGTGCAAATGGGCGAAGTAATCCAGCAGTTGCGCGCGCATCTACCGGAAGACGCGATCCTCACAAACGGTGCGGGCAACTACGCAACGTGGCTGCATCGGCATTTCTCTTATCGGCATTTCCGCTCGCAACTTGCGCCGACCAGCGGCGCAATGGGCTACGGTGTACCGGCGGCGATCGCGGCGAAGTCGATGTATCCGCAACGCGCGGTGGTCGCGCTCGCCGGTGACGGCTGTTTCATGATGTCCGCGCAAGAACTCGCGACGGCGATGCAGTACGACCTGCATGTGATTTTTATCGTCGTGAATAACAGCCACTTCGGCACGATCCGGATGCATCAGGAACGGCACTATCCGAATCGTGTGCATGGCACGGGTCTCACGAATCCGGACTTTGCGGCATTCGCGAGGTCGTTCGGCGCACACGGAGAGACAGTGGAGCGGACTGAAGATTTTCTGCCGGCGTTGCAGCGTTCGATGGAAGCCAAGCGTGCAGCGGTGATCGAGATTCGCATGCCGCAGGAGGCAAGCACGCCGGGCGCGACGTTGGAACAGATTCGGGAGCAGGGGAGGAAGTTGCGAGGGGAATAATGAAGTTGCGTTGCGACCGGCACGCATAGCGAAGCACCAAAGAAAAAGCCCTGCGGCTCAAAAGAACTGCAGGGCTTTTTTGCATCGAGCGCCGCGTCAAAACCAGTACGCGATACTCGAACACGCGAACGAGAGCCGCTTACTTCCCGCCCACGCTTTGCAGCGTCGTCCACTTGCCGTCGACAACCTTGTACAGCGTGATGCCGCCGTTCTTCAGGTCACCCTTGCTGTCGTACGCGAGGTTCGCTGCCGTCACTGCCGGCATCGAGGTCTTCGCGAGCAGCGGCAGGTACTTGGCCGGATCGGTCGAGTTAGCCTTCTTCATCGCGTCGAACATGGCCATTGCGCCGTCGTAAGCGTACGGCGAGTACGTTTGCACGTCTTCGTTGAAGCGCTTCTTGTACTTCGCGACGTAGTCCTTGCCACCCGGCATTTCTTCCAGCGGCAGGCCAGCCAGCGACGCCACCGTGCCGTTCGCTGCGTCACCCGCGAGCTGGATGAACGTCGGCGTGTGGACCATTTCGCCGCCCATCAACGGAGCCTTGATGCCCAGTTGCTTCATCTGCTTGACCATCGGCGCCGCTTGCGAATCCGCGCCGCCGTAGTACACCATGTCCGGGTTGACCGACTTCAGCTTGGTCAGGATCGACTTGAAGTCGACAGCCTTGTCGTTCGTGTATTCACGATCGACGATCTGGCCGCCTGCAGCCTTCGCCGCCTTTTCGAACTGATCTGCCAGACCCTGGCCGTACGCCGTGCGGTCGTCGACGATCACGATCTTCTTCATGCCCAGGGTCTTCACCGCGAACGTGCCGGCGACCGAACCTTGCTGCGTGTCGGACGTCATCATGCGGAACGTGGTCTTGAAGCCTTGTTGCGTGTACTCAGGCGCCGTCGCCATGGCGATTTCGGGGATGCCCGCGTTCGCGTAGATGCGCGAAGCCGGAATCGTGGTGCCCGAGTTGAAGTGGCCGAGCATGCCCTTGATGCCGTCATCCACCAGCTTTTGTGCAACGGTCGTACCGGTGCGCGGGTCAGCCTGGTCGTCGGCCGAATCCAGCACGAAGCGAACCTGCTTGCCGCCGATCATCGGCTTGGTCGCGTTCATGTCTTCGACAGCCAGCGTGATGCCGTTCTGGAAGTCCTTACCGTAGTGCGCCTGTGCGCCCGTCATCGGACCGGCAAAGCCGATCTTCACGTCTTCCGTCGATTGAGCGTTGGCCGTCCCCGCCAGCGACATTGCCGCAACTAGTGCTGCGCCTGCCAGCTGTTTCATCTTGTGTTGCATAGCTTCTCCTTGGTACCAGGTGTGGATGGAGCGGTTTTTCGGGGTCGCCGTACCGCTTCCGTTTTTTTGAAGTAATCGATGAGGTTCGCTCAACCGATCGTCATCAAATTCGCATTACCGCCTGCTGCTGCCGTATTCACGCTGACCGAGCGCTCCGTCAACAGACGCTCGAGCGCATAGTCCTCATCGCCGCTTTCCAGCGCGCGAGCCGCGACGCCCTGCACCGAGACGATCGGCCCCGGACGTTTCGCGACTTCCTTCACCAGCGCCAGCAGTTCGTCGCTATCGCCTTCGAACAGCACGGCATCAAAAGGCGTATCGGCGCTCTTCTTCACGCTTGCGTAAGACTTCAACGCGGCAGGCAACTGCGCCACCAATTGTTCACCAGCCGCGCCCTCGAACAACGCGCGATTTCCCGTAGCCAGCGCCGCGGCAAACTGCACGCGCGCACCGCTCGCCGTCGAGGCAATACACAGCACCGTGCCGCGCGCGCCCAACGTGTACGTGTTGCGCTCGCCGGTGGGCCCAGACAATACCGCAGTTGCGCCCGCCGGCACATGCGACAGATAACCGTCGCAGCGTGCGGCCAGCACCGGCTGCTGTTCGCTGATCAGCCAGTCGCGCAACGCCGTCAAGGCAGCGGACGGATTGTCGCTGTTTTCACCCGCTTGTGGCGCATCCACGATCAACGACTGCGCCAGCGACTTCGGCAACCCAGCCGGACGCGTAGCCAACAGACGTTGCAGATACAGTGCGCCACCCGCTTTCGGCCCCGTACCCGACAAACCTTCGCCACCGAACGGCTGCACACCCACCACCGCGCCGATCACATTGCGGTTCACATAGATGTTGCCGACGTGCGCGCGGCTGATCACGTGAGCGATGGTTTCATCGATCCGCGTGTGAATGCCGAGCGTCAGACCATAACCGGTCGAGCGAATCTGTTCGAGCAGCTTGTCCAACTGGCTGCGGCGGTAACGCACCACATGCAGCACCGGGCCGAACACTTCGCGCTTCAATTCGTCGATGCTGTCGAGTTCGATCAGCGTCGGCGGAACAAACGTGCCTTGCGCGCCGCCTTCCGGCATCGGCAGTTGCTCGACTTTGCGGCCTTTCTCGCGCATCGCCGCGACGTGCGCGTCGATGCCGCGTTTCGCGTCGAGGTCGATCACCGGGCCGACGTCGATCGACAGGCGGTCCGGATTGCCCACCGACAGTTCGCGCATCGCGCCCGTCAGCATTTCGAGCGTGCGGTCCGCGACATCCTCTTGTAGACAAAGAACGCGCAACGCGGAACACCGTTGACCGGCGGAATCGAACGACGACTGCAGCACGTCCGCAACCACCTGCTCAGCGAGCGCCGAGGAATCGACGATCATCGCGTTCTGGCCGCCGGTTTCGGCGATCAGCGGGATCGGTTTGCCTTCCGGGTCGAGGCGATTCGACAGCGTCTTGTTGATCAGACGCGCGACTTCGGTGGAACCGGTGAACATCACCGCACGGGTGCGCGGATCGGCCACCAAAGCGGCGCCGACCGTTTCGCCATTGCCCGGCAGCAGTTGCACCGCGCCCGCCGGCACGCCGGCTTCGCGCAAGATACGCACGGCTTGCGCTGCGATCAGCGGCGTTTGTTCAGCCGGCTTTGCTAGCACGGTGTTACCCGCTGCAAGCGCCGCGGCGACCTGGCCCATGAAAATTGCCAGCGGGAAGTTCCACGGGCTGATACACACTACCGGACCGAGCGGGCGGTGCGTGTCGTTGGAGAATTCGTTGCGGATCTGCGTCGAGTAGTAGCGCAGGAAGTCGATCGCTTCGCGGATTTCCGCGACTGCGTTCGCCAGCGACTTGCCGGCTTCACGCACCACGAGACCCATCAGCGTGTGCATCTGCGCTTCGAGCAGATCGGCGGCACGCGCGAGGCAATCGGCGCGGGCATCGACCGGCGTGGCTTGCCAGATCGGTGCGGCGGCGACCGCGTGTGCCAATGCCGCGCTCACGTGTTCCGACGTCGCTTCGACGACCGTACCGACGAGGTCGCGATGATCGGCCGGATTGCGCACATCACGTGCGACGCCGACGGCGATCTCGTTGTCCTCCAGCATCGGCGCGGCGCGCCACGGATGATGCGCGCTCGCCAGCAATGCCGACGACAGCGAGGCCAGACGATGTTCGTTCGACAGATCCAGGCCCATCGAATTGAGACGCTCGGCGCCAAACAGATTGCGCGGCAGCGGAATCTTCGCGTGCGGCGCGCCGAGCGGGGCGATCTTCGAGGCTTCGTCGACCGGATCGGCGATCAGGTCCTTGATCGCGACGTTTTCGTCGGCGATGCGGTTCACGAACGACGTGTTCGCGCCGTTTTCCAGCAGACGGCGCACGAGGTACGCGAGCAGCGTTTCATGGGTGCCGACCGGCGCATACACGCGGCACGGACGGTTCAGCTTGTCGCGGCCGGTCACTTCCTCATACAGCGGTTCACCCATGCCGTGCAGGCATTGGAACTCGTACTGGCCGGGGTAGTAGTTATTGCCCGCGAGGTGATAGATCGCCGACAGCGTGTGCGCGTTGTGCGTGGCGAACTGGGGATAGACCGCGTCCGGCGCGCCGAGCAACTTCTTCGCGCAGGCAACGTACGACACATCGGTGTAGATCTTGCGCGTGTAGACCGGATAGCCTTCGAGGCCGTCCACTTGCGCACGCTTGATTTCAGTATCCCAGTACGCACCCTTCACAAGGCGGACCATGATGCGGTGACGGCTGCGGCGCGCCAGATCGATGATGTACTCGATCACGAACGGGCAGCGTTTCTGATACGCCTGCACCACAAAACCGATGCCGTTCCAGCCGGCCAGTTCCGGATCGAAGCACAGCGCTTCGAGCAGATCGAGCGAGATTTCGAGGCGGTCGGCTTCTTCAGCGTCGATGTTCAGGCCGATGTCGTAGCGGCGCGCGAGGATCGCCAACGAGCGCACGCGCGGCAGCAACTCGCTCATCGTGCGTTCCTGTTGCGAACGCGAATAGCGTGCGTGCAACGCCGACAGCTTGATCGAAATACCCGGGCCTTCGTAAATGCCGCGGCCGCCGGCAGCCTTGCCGATCGCGTGGATCGCCTGTTCGTACGACGCGTAGTAGCGTTGTGCGTCAGCTTCGGTGGTGGCGGCTTCGCCGAGCATGTCGTACGAGTAGCGAAAGCCGCGTGCTTCGTACTTGCGGCTATTCGCCAGCGCTTCGGAGATGTTCTCGCCCGTGACGAACTGCTCGCCCATCAGGCGCATCGCCATGTCGACGCCCTTGCGGATCAGCGGCTCGCCGCCCTTGCCGATCAGACGCGTGAGCGCTGACGAGAGGCTCGCCTCGCTGTTGGTCCCCACCAGTTTGCCGGTGATCATCAAGCCCCACGTCGCGGCGTTGACGAACAGCGACGGTGCCTGGCCGACATGCGACTTCCAGTCGCCCTTGCTGATCTTGTCGCGGATCAGCGCGTCACGCGTGGCGCGATCCGGAATGCGCAGCAGCGCTTCGGCGAGGCACATCAGCGCGACGCCTTCCTGGCTCGACAGCGAGAACTCGTGGATCAGCCCTTCGACGCCGCCGCCCTTGCTCTTGGTGCGCAGCGTTTCGACCAGCTTGCCGGCCATCGCTTGCACGTCGCCCGCGAGGTTGGCCGGCAAACGCGCCTGGCCGAGCAGGAACGGCACGCATTCCGGCTCGGGACGGCGGTACGCAGCGGTGATCGCGGCGCGCAGCACCGATTGCGGTTGCACGTTCTGCGCGAATTCGAGGAACGGATGCGACGCACCGTCTTCCTCCTGCTCTACCGAGGCGCCATCAGCCAGATCGGCCGAGCCGGTGTGGCCCGACAATTCAGGCGGCAATTGGCCGTGTTCGATCTTTTCGAGGTATGCGAAGATCGCCTGCTTGATCAGCCAGTGCGGAGTGCGCTCGAGGCGGGTGGCGGCATCTTTCAGCCGGGAACGCAGGAGGTCGTCGACCTTGACGCCAAGGGTGGTGCTAGCCATGTTTCCTTCTTCGGATACCAGACGAATTCGCTGGAGAAAGACTAAAAGTTGGGCGAATCGTACGCCTCCAAATAAAAAGGTGCAACCATGCACATCGCATGGTTGCACCTTCGTGAGAGCCCTGTACGGCGGGGGTTTGCGCCGAATGGTGCCGGGCGTGGCGACAGCGGTTGCGATCAGTACTTTCCCTGGCGTGATTCTTTTCGCTTTTACCCTTATCAGATTGCTCGGCGCGCCGTTATACAGAACATGGATGGTCGCGGCCGCAAGGCACGCACATAAAAACGGTACGGGGTTTTAGAGGACTGGCGAAATGGAAAAGTGGTTAGTGATATTGGGCATCTGGGCGATGTGCGCGACGTGCGCTGTGCTGTTCATCCGCGGCGCGACGGGTGCTTCGTCCCGGCGCACGCCCGCGGATGAGCGCGCGCGCCCCGCATCGCGTGCATCGGCGGGCGATACGCGAACCGCGTTGAACGATTGAGTGGTTAATTCCGGCGACTCGCGATAGCCATAGCGACGCCGGTCCCGACTGACACAACGAGCAGTGGATATGCGTCGCCAGGTTCAACCGGCGGCGGCGCCGGCGCGTGCGTCAGTGAGGCGGGATTGACTCGAACTGAGCGCAAGCGTCGTCGGGCGAAACGAGCTGGTCGTGCAGACGGCAAAGCCGGCTGTCCGCCACGCTCGCACCAAACCCGGAACTGAACACGGCGAGATCCGGAATGGTCTGCTCCAGTGAATGCCGATCCTCGGCGCGATACCGGCAGCTTGCACAGCGCGGCGCACACGCGTCTCCACGTGCGTGGGCCGTGCCGGCGATGCGAACAGCGGCGCTCATCACGAGCCCTGCCCCAAGCTATTCCAGTACGGTGCGAACACGTGCGCGGACAGCGCGTAGCCGATGGCGATATTGACAGCGACACCCGCTGTGAAAGCCAGGAACGGCTTCAGGCCGATGGACGTCAGCGAGCGCAGGCGTGTGGTCAACCCGATGCTCAGGAAACAGAACGTAAACGCCCACGTACGCAGCGCGGTGATCGGCGCAACGAACTCGGGCGTGACGATCTTGCGGTAGTCAGCCAACGAGTAGTGGCTGGCGATCCACGTCACCAGCGCCGATGCGATCACGAAGCCGATCACGAATTTCGGAAAGCGCGCCCAGATTTCACCCGCATGGGCCTTGGCTTTGACGCCGCTGTCCTGCGATTCCCAGCGCGTCGTCGCGACAATTGCCAGCACGAACGCCCAGATACCGATCCAGATATCGCGGCCGACCACCTTCATCAAGGTGAACGCCTGCAGCGACGCCTCTGGTGCGCCCGCAATCACGCCGCCCGCGTGCTTCGCGAAGTCACCATAGGCCTGCGCGGCGGCGATGCCGGCGGCGTCGGCGAATTCGGACGTGCCAATCCATGCGCCCGCCACCGCCGTCGATAGTCCCAGCGAACGCGATGCGAACGGCAGCACGAAGATCATCACGATGGCCCATAGCACGACCAGCGTGATCGCCACCGACGCCTGTTCGCGCTTGGCCCGCACCGCGCCGGCGATCGCAATCGCTGCCGACACGCCGCACACCGCGCCGCCCACGCCGAGCACGGCCGCAAAACGCCGGTCGAGACCGAGCGCCTTGGCGGCAAAGAAGATGACGAAGAACGTCACGAGCGAGACGATGGTCGCCTGCCCGACCGCGACCGGCCCCGCCCACACCAGCAAGGTGAACGGCAGGGTCGCGCCGAGCAGCACAATGCCGACCTTGATGTAAAACTCCACGCGCAAGCCGGCCGAAAACCACTCGGGCAGCGTGAACACGTTCGAGATCAACAGGCCGAGCGCCAGCGCCACCAGCGGCGGCTCGAGGTTGTACTTCGACGCATTGACCCAGGCGCCCAGCGTGAAGATCAGCGCCGATGCGATGAATAGGATCAGGAACGACGCCAGGAACGAGCCAACCCGCTGTTTCAGCGCAGCAAGGCTCACGCCGAACAGCAACGCGAACGCGATGAACAACGCGACATAGTTCGGCAGATGCTTGCCAATGTCCTGCGCGGCTTGTGCCACAGTCGACCATTTGGCCGGCGCGACCGCCAGCCACTTGATGCTACCGCCCGAGGCGAACAGCCCCCAGGCGATCACGATGACCAGCAGGCCGATCCAGACGGCCCACCAGTCTTCAGTCAAAAAGAGACCGCCGCCGTGTGCGCTATGGCCGCTGCGGTGCTTGCCGGGCGCAGCACCGGTCGGCAGCGTTTGATTGGTGTCGCTCATCGCAATGCCCCCGAGGTAGTTGAGGTGCATCGGCGCGGGAAATTTTGAGTTTTGTTAAAGCACGCGCCGATTCGGCGAAATATAGGCGAGCGGCGTCGCAAAGCGAAACGACCATTCGCTCTATGAATATGACTCAAAGGAGTAATGCCCCGGGTGCCGCGGCGTCACGGGCAAGGGCCAAGGGGCCAGGCGTCAAATGTCGAGCGGGTCGACTTCGAGGTTCCAGCGCAGCACGCCTTTCAGGCCGCGCAGCATCGGTTGCCATGCGCGCAAGGTGGCCTGCAGCGCGCCCCGCGACGCGCTCTCGATCAGCAATTGCGCGCGATGCGCGTGCATCACTTTGACGATGGTGAGCGGCACGGCGTCATAGACCGTCACACGCTCGGCGGCCGGAATCTCCGTCAGCGCGGCGGCGGCCTGCTGCAGGAAGGCGATCGCGGCTTCGAGCGTGCGGCCTTCGGCACGCAGCAAAGCCTGATAGACGAACGGCGGCAGATGGGCATCGCGCCGCTCGGCCAGCGTCGAACTGGCAAAGCCGACGTAGTCATGCCGCCCCAGCGCGTGATACAGCGCATGGCGCGGATAGCGCGTCTGCACCAGCACTTCGCCCGGCAACCCGGAGCGGCCCGCTCGACCGCTCACTTGCATCAATTGCGCAAAAAGGCGTTCGCTCGCGCGGAAGTCGTGGGAAAACAAGGCGGTGTCGGCATTCAGCACGCCGACCAGCGACACTCGCTGGAAATCGTGGCCC
>NZ_WOEY01000148.1 GCF_013177695.1 Paraburkholderia solitsugae
CCGCCAACGGCGCCCAGATGCTTGTGCGCCGCGGGTTGATCGACAGTGCGAGAACAGCAGTGTCTTCGGCTTTGATCTGATCGCCCGCCGCGGAGTAAGCGTAGGCCAGGTTGCCAATAATCTCTTGATCGCCAGGGTCGGCGGCTGTGGCCTGGCTAAACAACTTCACCGCACCGTCCGGATTGGCGGCTGCTAGTGCTAAGAGCCCTTGCTGGTTGAGTTTGCGCGCAGTATTGCGGTCACCGCGGGCAGGCTTGGGCAACGCGTCCATGGCCGCCGCAGCAGCCATGGCGGCCGCGAGGTCTTGTGACTTCGCCGCCGCCAGCATTGCCTTTGCGCACTGTGCGGCTGCTGCGCAATTGATCGGTTGAGTTGTGGAAGCGAGGACCGCGGGAGCCGACGGCGCGGAAGGTGTCGGCGAACTCGAACCCGTGGGCGCATTCGCGCTGTCGGACGAAGATGCTCCGGAACTGGAGTCGTCTTCCCGGCCAATCGACACCTCAAGCGAGGATGAGCGTTCCGACCCGACGTATGTACAGGTAATGGCACCATTGCGGACGGTGCCAAAGGGCCAGGGGTCGATCTTGTAGGTCCACGCCGCGGGCGGAGCTTTGCAGGCGGCCGAGAGCGCGGTTCGGACCTGAGCCGGGGAAACACTTCCGGGGACGTTCATGATGGCTGTGCTATAAGCGCCGGAACGCTCCCACTGCACGACCACTCCTTCCACAGGAAGGCCGTAGAACGAGTTTTCCGCGTTGAGTCCGCCCTGGTCCCGAAACTGATCGAACAGCTTTCTGTTCGGGGCGAAGGGATCCAGCGCGCTTTCCAGCATGTTTCTTTGGCTGGATGCGCGCGCAGTCTCCTGCGACGCGGGGCTGGCGGCCACTTCAGCGGGAATTGGTCCGCCGTTCGATTTGAGTGTAATGTCTTGAACGTGGTTGGCCCATCGGAGCGGCAACGCCGTAACCCGGCCTTCCAAGGCGCCGCTAACAAAGGTGCCATCGATCTCCGTGATGCTCTTGACGTGCTGCAACTCGATCGACGAAACAGCGGGGCAATGATCAGCGGGTACTTCCATGGTCGTATGGCCCTGCGGAGGGACGCGATCGTTGAGTGCCAGTTCATCCACAATATTGCCAGCCGAATCACGGGTGACCGCCTTAATCGAGAGGTTCGTGAAATTCAGGTCGGTGTGGTTGTCCACGTCGAAGTGAAGCCTGCAAAATCGGTCGGTCTCACGTTCCTTGCTCGACAAGGTGACGCCGATCCACTCCTGGCTGGAGGGCGGTGATCCAGCGTCGGATGGGCTCACCATTGAACTCGGTTGCATCGCCGCTGCCTGGACTACTGGCGCGGCCGCGTTCCCCGCTTGCCCCGTCGGAGATTGAGAAGGCGTTTCTGATTTCTGGCAACCACCCATGCAAGTAAAAAGCGCGCACGATAGGGTTGTCAAGATTGCGGCACGGCTTGTTCTCATGTTTGCCCCGCTTCGTTCTGTGTTGAGCGCGCATCAGTCTCGCGCCCGCCCCCCGGCTTTCGTCGAGAATGATTATAACGGCTTGCGATCACTCGGAGCGCCTCCCAATCGAGCCTCCCTGTCGCCGCTTTTGGTGATCAGGCTTCGGCGCGCAAGGTTGCGAACCTCTACGGCGACCACAGTAAAGCCCCTATGCGACTGCCGTTGACCGGATGTGAAGCTCCGCGCAGCAGTAAGCGACCCGCCAACATTTTCGCGTGTGCGAAAACGCCTGAGCCCTTGGGCGCCAATCATGTGTCGGGGGCTCCACGTTTCCCCGGCCCGGCCGGCCGGCATCCGGCTTGAATTTGCCCCGAGAATTCACATTGCGCCGGCGAGGCGTCCTTAAGGCGTATCGATCGGGTCACCACGAAGCCGGCGCCTTAAGCGGACATCCTATGGTTAGGCGACAGCAGTATGGTGAAACGGTCGCAGCCCCTATACTCGTGGTAATAGTCACTGTACGTTCCTGACTGGCGCCAAGCAGATCGGCGCACGTTGTGTCGCGCCTGCATCTGCGCTGCTGTACGCCGTCGGCAACGCACTCAGCAACCAGTCGGTCCGGCTGCATGACCAGCATAACTTGTGGATACAGCCTCCGACGAGGATTGCCATTTGGTATCCTTCAGCAAGGGGGAATCCCCCTTGCTGAAGACGAGACTGTCGTCAATATGGAGTCAATTGTACAGGGATGATTATGTGGAATGACGCCGTAGAGTGGCCCCGTCTGTCGGGTGGGATTCCTTTATATCGCGGATTTTCAACTCGCATGGATGGCGCATCAATCCAAGTTTCCTCGCCCGAAAATCGGCGTCCGCGCAGCATGCCACCGGAGATCCAGAATCAGATGGACGATTGGTTCGAAGCAAAATTCGGAATTCGGTTTCGTCAGCGCTCACTCTTCACAACTGGATCGATTCAAACAGCAATTCACTACAGCGGTGACTACGGCGAGGTCCGAATGATTCGCCCGTGCGCCCCATTTTGCTTTTGCTGGAGCCCATTCTGTGACGACCTTTACGGAGCATTCGAGGAGAAACCAGTGAGCGAATCCATCGAAGATCTTCTCACGCGCTTGCAGTTTCGCTGCCTCGGTCTCGACGAAGCGCTGCGCACCGGTCACGAAATCATGATGGTCGGAACGGCATTTCTAGCGGATACCTGCGAGAGAACTCAGACATGACCGATAGCACACCGCTGGTAACGGGCAACCGCAGCGCACTCGATCTTGTCCGAAGACTGGCTGCTAAAACTTGGGCTACCGCCGGGCCGAACCGCCGCCACATCAAGCGAGGGTAACCCGCCTCCCCCTCACGGCTGGAGAAGTCATGAAATGTATTATCGCTACCGCAGCGCTGGCCCTCACATTCACCGGCGCGCATGCGAAGGTCATCGGCCAGATGCAGGAAGGCGCCGCAGCCACCATCACCTTTACCGACCTGGCATGCAAGGGCGGTGCCCTGTCTCCCCCTGCGTTGAAGAGTGCGCCGGGATATTCTGTGTTCATGATCGGCGGCGGGAAAATGGTTCTCTCGGGATGCTGGACTGAATACTCAGGGGCTATCAAGGTGGTGTGGCAGGGGGTCTCCAATGGCAACGGTTTGGCCGTCTTTGGGGGTATTCAGGAAGCGCAATTCGATAAGTCTGTAATCAGTTCGTTTGAGCCGAGTGAATCGGTGAACGGGCCACTGGAACCCACGCAAGCCCCTGTTCCCGAGTACCATATGCCGCCCCCTCTCCCCGCGGCTGAAGTCGCGAAGCGAGAAGCGGCGGGCAAGGTCAAGGCTCGACTTGAGGCTTATGGCGCCATTGCTCGCAAGGCTGGCCTAGCATACGAGGCGGATGCCGGGAAAGGGCTCGTTCAATTCACGACGGCGAGGTGTTCAGCGGCGGATGGTGTCGGCAATCTCGCGGTATATCTTACGGCCAGTTTTCAAGTGACCGGGGTCGGTTGCTGGACCGAGAGTGAATCAAAAGTAACTATCAACTGGGTCCCGATGGACTCGCACCAGAAGGCACAGAGCGGCTATATTAGCGTCGACAAGCTGACCAAATTCGGCAACTAAGTGTAGCGACTTACATTCGAAATAGGCGCGCTTGTAATCGCGCGCAACAATGCGCTAATCGTTAAGGATTTCTAAAATAGCATGAGGTCCGTACGACCGGTCTGGCTGATGACTTTCCGGCCGCCACGAGCGGTTGAATGACCGCTGTACACTCGGAAGCGGCCGTTGACCTGGCGCCGGCTCCAATGGCGGATGAGGGTCGAACTCAGCCCTTGATTGTCGTCGCGGCCGTATCTCTGATATGGCTTCGCTATAATCAATCGCTTCCCGGCGTCGCAATGTCGAAAAAATGTCTTCCAGGCGAAACAGGTCCCCCGGCCGAGCCCGCAGGCCGCTGACGAAAGCACTTCTATTGCCGATGGATCTCGCCTCCGCCAGTGAACGGTCGCTGTCCTGTCATCTTGCGCTGGTCGCATGCCGCGACGGACATGGCAACAGCCATCTGGTCAATGAACTTATGCGCGCGGTGTACCTGAGCTGGTATCTGCAGCGCGCTGGTTACGGCAACCAACTGGTGGAGCAGTTCAAGATCGCCGAATACGCGGTCGAGAACACCCTGGCGCACGCTCATGAGACGGGGGAATGGGGGCTCGCGTCTGAGGTAATCTGCGACTTTGAAGCGCTGCTGACCCTGTATGACGCCCAGCTCGCAAGGGCTCCTCTTCACGAAGTATTCGAAGCGGAGCGGCAGCTGAGGGTTTTTCTGACGGGAACGGACCCTTCGCCGATCCCGTAATCGCCGTATCGGCGAGCCTTAACAGATTACTTATTCAGGCGCAGCACTTGCCGCAGGGGTAGTTGCATTGTTAATTCGGTTCTCGATAAACTTCGGATTACTACACATTTTACATAATTAAAGTGATCAATTTTTGTGTAACTAATCCGATCATTTTTGTACGGTACATTGAGTTGCGAGGGCAGGTGACAGCCGTGAGACGTCATTCATTCGACGCGTCACCCGAGGCGTTCGAACAACGGGAAGCCCTTGAAAGCGGTCCTTCGATCCGCGACCCCGAGCAGTGCTTATGTGTCGCGTAACGGTCCTGTTGAAAGCACCGGCTATCGTTCAAGCCAATTCTCGATCGTGAGGCCGCAAATTGGGCTGAACTCTCTCGTGTTGTCAGTCACGAGTGTCAGTCCCAACGCAATGGCATGAGCGCAATTCCTGCTCGGACCGGATGGTGGGTCGATTGCCGGACATCAGATCGTGGTGTGCGGCGGTGCGTCGCTCTGAAGACCTGCGTGGACAGATGCGCTTCATAATGCTTGAACCGGCTTGCGCTGATAGCCCGTGGTCGCGAGTAGCAGGCTGTGCGTGTACTCATGCTCGACCTGTTGCGCGCGAATGGACGCGACATCGCACTGCTCGACGATCTCGCCATTGCGCATGACCGCGACGCGCGAGCAGAGAAAGCCGACCACGGCCAGGTTGTGGCTCACGAGCATCATCGTCAGATTGCGCTCTCGATGAAGCCGTCGCAGCAGATTGAGAATCTCGGCCTGCACGGACACATCGAGCGCGGACGTCGGCTCATCGAGCAGCAGCACGCGCGGTTCGAGAATCAGTGCCCGTGCGATCGAGACGCGCTGCCGCTGACCCCCTGACAACTGATGCGGATAGCGGAAGCGATACGCCGGGCCCAACCCGACTTCGTGTAGCGCATCGACGATGCGCTCGTCCTGCCGGTCGATGCCGTTGATGGTCAGCGGCTCGCGCAAGGTCTGATCGACTGTGAAACGCGGATGCAGTGAGCCGTACGGATCCTGAAAGACCATCTGCACTTCGCGTCGAAACGAGCGGTTGATCTTTTCTCCGGGCACATGCGAGCCGATCTTCATATTGCCGCCAGCGATGGGCGCGAGGCCGGTCAGCGCGCGCAGGGTCGTCGACTTGCCGGATCCGGATTCGCCGACCAGTCCGAAAACTTCTCCTTCGCCGACGTGAAAGCTCGCCTCGCGCACTGCGTCGAAGTAACCGGTCTTCGTCCTGAAGCGGACCGTAAGGGCGTTGACGTCGATCATGCTGACGCTCCTGTCGATTGAGTGAGCCACGCTGCATCCGGCTTCAGCACGGGAAGTTCATCGGGCGGATTGACGAGCGGGGGATTCGCCGCGAGCAGGCCGCGCGTGTAAGGATGCTGGGCGTGGATGAGATCGCGTGCCGCGCAGGTTTCCACCACGCGCCCCGCGTACATCACGACGACGCGGTCGCAGAACGACATCACGAGCGGCAGGTCATGGCTGATGAAAATGAGGCCCGTGTCGTGCTTTTCGATCATTTCGTCGAGAATCCCGAGCACCTGCATCGAGACGAGCACGTCGAGCGCGCTGGTGGGCTCGTCGGCGACGAGGAGTCGCGGGCCGGACGACACCATCATGGCGATCATCACGCGTTGTCCCATGCCGCCCGACAACTCGTGCGGGTACGCATCGGCGACACGCTCCGGATTGCGGATGTGCACCGCTGCCAGCGCCGCGATGATCTTCTCGCGCATCTCGCGGCGGCCGAGCTTCGGGCCGTGCAGGTCGAACGCCTCGCGCATCTGCTGCGCGACGGTCATCACCGGGTTCAGCGAGTATTTCGGATCCTGCAGGATCATGCCCATCTGCTGGCCGCACAGTTGCCGGCGCTTGCGTGCCGACATCGCCAGCAGATCCTGACCATCGAAATTCATCGCCTTCGCATGGTATTGCGCGCCAGGCGGCAGCAGGCCGAGCAGCGCGCGCCCGGACAGCGATTTGCCCGAACCGGATTCGCCGACGATGCCAAGCCGCTCGCCGCGATGGAGCGTCAGCGACAGGCCGCGTACGGCTTCCGTCAATTCGCCGTCGTGGCCGCGAAAGCCGATTCGCAGGTCGTCGATTTCACACAGGGGCTGGGTCATATCGGCTGACATTTCAGTTTCCATGGCGGGGATCCAAGACGTCGCGCAGACCGTCGCCGAGCAGGTTGAAGGCGAGGCTCACCAGCAGAATGGCAAAGCCCGGAATGGTGGCCACCCACCACGAATCGAGCAGCACGTTGCGGCCCGACGCGACCATGTAACCCCATTCGGGGCTCGGCGGCTGCGCGCCGAGGCCGAGGAACCCGAGACCCGCGACGGTGAGAATGATGCCGGCCATATCGAGGGTCGCGCGCACGATCACCGACGACGAGCATAGCGGCACGATATAGCGCAACAGGATGCGCATCTGCGACGCACCCTGCAACCGGGCGACGTGAATGAAATCGGCTTGCACGAGCCGCAGGGTCTCCGCCCGCGCGAGACGAGCATATGCCGGCCACGCCGTAATCGAAATCGCGATCACCGCGTTGATGACACCGGGCCCCAGCGCGGCCGCGAACGCGAGCGCAAGCACGATCTTCGGAAACGCAAGGGCCACGTCGGTGACCCGCATCAGTACGTTATCGACCCAGCCGCCAAAGAAGCCGGCCGTGGTGCCGATCAGCAGGCCGACTGGAACCACGATCACCACGACGAGAATCGCAATCGAAAGCGTGAGCCGCGAGCCGTAGATGAGCCGCGAGAGGATGTCGCGGCCAAGCTGGTCGGTGCCGAACCAGTGCGACGGCGAACCCGGCGGCAGAAGGCGGTCGGAGAGGACTTGCTGCAACGGATCGTGCGGCGCGATCAGCGGTCCGATTGCCGCGACGATGATCAGCAAGGCGAGAATTACAAAGCCGAACACAGACAGCGGATTGCCCGCGAGGCGTCGCCAGCGCCGATAAGCGAGCCCGAGCGCGGCCTGTTTGCGTGACGCGGGCGTGTCGCTCAGCAGCCAGTCTTTCCATCGTCGGGGCGCGGCATTCATCGGCCAGTCCTGCGTTTGCGTTGATTGATCCAATGGGGGAAGCACGGAAGGAACCTCCGGAGCATCAGCGGGCGCGCGGATCGAACACGCGATAGAGCGCGTCGGTAAGCAGATTGAGCGCGATGAACGTGACGCCGATCACGAGCGTGCTGCCAAGCACGGCGTTCATATCGGCATTCAGCAGTGCGCCCGTCAGATATGAGCCGATACCGGGCCAGGCGAAGACGATTTCGGTCAGCACCGAGCCTTCGAGCAGATAGCTGTACGTGAGTGCGATGACGGTCAGAAGCGGCACGGCGATATTCCCGAAGGCGTGACGCCAGATCACCCGGCGCTCGGGCAAGCCTTTTGCGCGTGCCGTAGTGACGTACTCCTGGCTCAACTGCTCGAGCATGAATGAACGCGTCATCCGGCTCAGATAAGCGACCGAGTAGTAGCCGAGAATGGCCGCAGGCAGCGCGATATGGGAGAACGCATTGAAAAACACGTCCCATTCGCCCGCGATGAGTGAATCGACCAGCAGGCTGCCCGTATGCGTATCGATCATACCGTCGAATACGGGATCGACGCGGCCCGGACCGGCTACCCAGTGCAGCTTCGCGTAGAACAATAGCAGTCCCATCAGTCCAAGCCAGAACACTGGCACCGAGCTGCCGACGAGACCGACGAAGCGTGCAACATGATCGATCCAGCGGTTGTGGCGCACGGCGGCGATCACGCCCAGCGGCACTCCTAGCAGCACGCCGATGATCGTCGATAGGGTCGCGAGTTCGAGCGTCGCGGGGAACACGCGCTGGATGTCTTCGATTACAGGGTGCGCCGTCAGCAGCGACATGCCGAAGTTGCCATGCAGCACATCGCGCACGTAGATCAGGAACTGCACGGTGAGCGGCTTGTCGAGCCCGAGTTGCAGGCGCGCCGCCGCGTAGGCCGCCGCCGAGGCGCGATCGCCTAGAATCGCCAGTACCGGGTCGATCGGTATCTTGCGGCCGATCACGAACGTGACCGCCAGCAAGCCGGTGAAGGTGATCACGAGCGTGAAGATCCAGCGCACGAGGCGCAAGGTCCAGCGCACGCTGGCGCTTTCAGCCGAAAGCGCGCGCATGCGCTCGAAAGTCGTGAGGGGAGTCGACATAATGGGTTCCTCGGCCGATGGCGAAGCCAGCACAGTTTCGCCTTCGCCGCTTACGTTACTGCTTCTTCAGGTCACGATACGACACGAGGTCGTTGATCGGACCCACTTCGAGCCCCGTCACGCCCGGCCGCGCGGCGACCTGCGAGACCTGTTGGAACATGATCACGAAGGGCGAGTTCGCAAGCATCTGTTTTTGCATCGTCTGGTACAGCTCGGCGCGCCTGGTGGTCGACGATTCGGCGAGCGCCGCGTTGGTTTCCTTCGTCAGATCAGGAATATCCCACGAGTTGCGCCACGCGAGCATCTTGTAGGCCGATTTGTCGGAGTTGTCCGGATTCCAGGCGAAGCCCTGCGCATTGCTGTGCGGGTCGATGTAGTCCGCCGACCATTCGCCGATATAGATGTCGTGCGAGCGCGAGCGGTACTTCGCAAGCGTCTGCTTGTTGTCGGCCGGGATGATCTGAACCTTGATGCCGCCCTAGGCGAGATTGGCCTGCACGGCTTCGGCGATTTCGCTGTACGGGTATCCGTTACGCACGTCCATGGTCACGGAGAAGCCATTCGGAAGCCCGGCTTTTGCCAGCAGCGCCTTGGCCTTTGCGACGTTCTGCTGGTACGGATTCGTGTTCAGCGCGCCGAGAAAGCCTTCCGGAAGGAACGTTTCGTGCACCTTGTAGGTGGTCTTCGCGACATTGCTCTGGATGCCGTTATAGTCAATCAGCCACTTCATCGCTTCCTGGACTTCCGGTTTTTCCAGGTTCGGATTCTTGACGTTGAGGCCGAGGTACAGAAGCGTCGCCTGCGGCACCGCGCTCATATGCGCCTTGCCGGACTTCGTCAGTGCGGCGAGATCGTCCGGGCTCAGATTGCGCGCCACATCGACGTCGCCGTTCTCGAGTAGCAGGCGCTGGCTCGATGCTTCCGGCACGTGACGCAACACAATGCGCTTCATCGCGAGCGGTAAGCGATAACCGTCGAAGCGCTGCAGCACGATGCTGTCGTTGGCCGTCCACTTGACGAGCTTGTAGGCGCCAGAGCCCGCCTCGTTCGTGCGCAGCCAGTCGTTGCCGAAGTCATTCGCTTTCTGGTGCGAGAGCAGCAACTGTTTGTCCACCACCGATGCAGGCCACGCGCCGAGCACGTTCAGGACAAACGTCGGGGCGTATTTCTGGTCTGTCGTCACACTGACGGTGGTGTCATCAATCTTTTTCACGTTGTTGAGCACGTTGTCCCTAGTCAGGCCGATGCCTTGCAGCACGGCGGCCGCACCTTTGTCGAGCAGGACCGTGCGTTGGATCGACCAGGCGACGTCGTCGGCGGTCAACGGATTGCCCGAGTGGAACTTAAGACCCGGACGGATCTTGAACGTGAAGGTCAGACCGTCGGGGCTGACGGTCCATGATTGTGCGACATCGCCGTTGAACTTCGACGGGTCTTTCAGATCGACTCGCACCAGCCGGTCATAGGTATTCGCCACATATTCTTCTGGCACCAGCTCGTAGACTTCGCCGGGATCGAGCGTGGTGAATTCGTCGAGGAAAGTCGCCATGACGAACATGTCTTTCGGCGTCGCCGCCGCAGCGGGGCTGGCCGCTGTGAACGACAGGGTCAAGGCGGAGACGATCGCTGCCGCCGCCAATGCATTGCGCAGTACCAGTTTCATACTCGCTCCTTAAGGAAATGGGGTAGAGCCCGTCAGGGAACAACGGATGGGAAAATCGAAAGCCACTACATGAGACGTAACGGGCCGCTTTCACTGTTGTCGATCAGAGGCAGCGCACGGGAGCCTGGCAGCTCGTAATGCCACCATTCGTTCCTGATGTGCGTGAAACCCGCGGCGTGCATGATGCCGAGCAGTAACAGACGGTTGCGCTGCACGTGCTGGGATAGGCCGGGATGGAAGTGCTCGGATTCGATTGTCATGGCGTCGAAGCCCGTGCCCATGTCGAGTTCGTTGCCGCTGGCATCGAGCAGCGTCAAGTCGATCGCCGTGCCGCGGCTATGGTTCGAACCACGGTCAAGCTCAGCGACGTAGGTGGGATCCGGCAGGAAATCCCACAGCACCTGCTGCGCCTGGGGCGGACGGTAGGCGTCGAAAATCCGCAGCGTCAGGCCGGCGTCGCGGGCAATCTTGACTGCCTTCCGCAAACCGGCTTCGGCTGGTTCGAGCAGCAAGCAGTGGGCCTTCTTGTAGATGGGCTTGCCGGTCAGGTTGCGCTCGGTGGCATAGACGAGGTCGATGTCGACGCCGTGCGTGGCGGGCGTGATTTCGATGAGTCGCGGTTCTGTCATGGAGGGCGCGGTGGAATATCCAATGAAAGAGGGTTCAGCGATCGAACCGGTTAAATTCGCCTGGCAGATTCGCAGCTATGGCCGCGTCAAAAGCCGGAGGATGCGCGGATCCTGCCGCACCTCAATGGCCATGCTGATTTCAATGAACGACGCTTCCTTATGGGCGGGATTGAGAATGAAGTTAAAGGCAAAAGGCATCACGGCGCTGGGCACCTTGAGAAGGGCAGAAGTTGCATGCGCGAGCCACTCTGTCCCGGCGGCCTGGGTCCAAGCCTGGTCGTCGCGCCAATCGGGCGGAAAACCATCCTCTTCCATTTCGGCGATCGTAATGCCGTCGTCGACCTCAACCTTCAGCAGCTGATAAGAATCGGGGAGATCCGCGGTGCCGCCGATTTCCTGATGCACGAGCGTTTCCAGAAGGGCGCCAGCAGGGTGCTCTGCCAGATAGACCGCAGGCTGCCCTGCAAAATGCCATCTACCGGGTGCACGAAGTCCGCCAATTCCCTTCAGATCGGCAAAGTTGCTGATTCTCCACAAGACCATCAGGCGAAGTATCCTTCGTCGATCTGGATCAATGCGTCCTCAACCAGACGCGCCCCATGTTCAGTGCTAGCCATCTCAAGCGCACTGCGGCCTGCGAAGCGCTTCTGCGGGTTTCGCAGCCAGTGCATCGCTTTTGCAGTGTTTCCAAAGACCGCTGCCGCCTGCGCCAGGATGCGCGCCAGACGGATCGCCCGGTCGGATTCCTCGGTTGAGAGACGTTCGTGCTGCTGACGCCTGTGAGTTAGGGTGCGACGTGGGATGATGAATGCGAGTTCATCCGCCCTCAGTCCCTGAGCCGTCAAGCGGTCGATAACTTCAACGGCCACCCGCTCGCTTGCCAGCTCTGCGAGATCGGTCTCGTTGCGAATGCGCGCGTCAAGCAACTGCCCGAGCATCGTCAGTTCCGCCCGGCGCGGATTTCCGGCTCCGGTGGGCATGAAGGCAATCGTGGCCATAGCAACTCCGTTTTGGCAAAATGCTCACTCATTATAGGCATTTTGCCGAAATTGCGCTTGGTTGATAATGGCATCCGACTGATCGGGTCCTGGCACCGGGGTGTCGTTGCCGTCGACATGCACAGTTTTATTCCCGCGCGCAGCCAATCGAAGTGTGGCTGGTAGTGCGTCCAGAACTTCGCTGTCAAAATTGGCATTGAAGCGGGTGTCCGTCAACCCATCTGTTCGGCGCGCGAGCGCATCGACACGCACGCGCACACCCTCCGGTGTCTGAACACCAGGTCCGATTTCCGTGTTCGGGGTGTCTTGTTTGTTTTCATCGGGAAGCACAACTTGACCAACCGCGTCGCAGTTGCCTCAGGTTACTTCATCTCGGTTGAATCACGTGCGAAGAAGGCTGCGCTGCTGTTCGACCGGTTCGTCTTATTCGGGATGAGTTCACTGCGCGGTGAAAAAGGCTATCGCAGAGCACCTGGTTGGGACGACTGCAGGCCCTTCGCGATCGCGCAGTTTTCTCGTCTCAACGACCGGGTACGTGGCGGCTGCTGAAAGGGCGCGCCGTTCCGCTGGCAGCCCCGCCGCCACGGAGTTCTGCTGAACTGTCGATTCGGGTCAGAGCGACACGATCTGTCGCAATAGTTCCAGCGCTTTCATCTCATCCAGCCGTCCAGTCCGTGCTTTCCCTGCGAGCGTCTTGATCAGCGCTTCTGCTATTGGTTCAATGCCTATCAGATCGTCCAGGCTCGTCACGGGAGCAGAACGGCGCGGCTCCGCAACGACCTCTGTAACGGGGGCTGGCGCAGGCTGCTGGTGAGAATCGGACGGTGGCACATCGTTGTCAACAGTTTGACGGATCGCCAGATCGGAGGTGGACGGGAATACTGGATCCAGTTGCTCCACGACTGCCTTCGTCGCGGTGGCGCCGCTGGCATGATTCGCCTCGGACGGATGGATGTGTCGATCGCTCGCGGCTTTCGCCTTCTTATCCGAGGACTTTCTTGCCACCGCCGCTTCCGGCCTTATCGCAGCTGATAGCTCCTGTTGATCAGATGCAGGTCGACCCGACTGTGGATCAAGCAGAGCCAACACCGACTCAGGAATGTCCGTGACTGAACGCGGAATGTCCAGCCAGGCAGTTGGCAACCCGAGGCGTTCAGTGAAACGGCTGGCTTCGGCGTCGTCCATGCGCTTCTGCCCATATAGACGATTGTCCAGGTTGGAGGCGCTGATACTCATTACCGCGCTGAGACGCACCTTCGATCCCTTACGGGAGGTAAGTACGTGCAGGTTGGCGCGACGAATGCTTTGCAGAGCCGCCACGTCGTTCAGCGGCAAGGATTGTTGGGCCCCCAACTTCACGGACGCTTTAGCTTTCGCTGATGCCGGTTTCGAGGAAGTAACCTTGGCAGTCCTTGCCGCTGTAGGCTTGCTCGTCGCGACGGCCTGTGGCGAGCCGCCATCGGTTCTCTTTGACATTTCTGGTTCCCTGGGCAAACGGTCAGTGGGGGTAGCGTGGTGGTTCGCTGGTATTGCAGGAGCCGGTTCCGATGCCTGCTCGTCCGTCGATTCCGGCTCAGCGTTAGCACGAATAAAGTCAAGTGGCGCCTTCAAACGATTGATGGTCTCGGATGTGAGGGCAGGGTTGGGTTGATCGAAAAACCCATCGGGTAGCCCGAGCGTCGTTTCAATGTGGAAGGCCGTCTCGGGTGTGAATCTCTCGCCGTTTATTAATTCGGCCACACGCGTCAGGTTGGAATCGAGTCCCAGTGCAATATTCTCTGCGCCCACCGCATCGACCAGCCATTTAAACGAACGCGTTTTGAAAATGGATGCCGTCTGGTTTGGATCCCGCGAAGGTGGCTTTTTTACGTATGGCTTGTTCTGTCGATGAGAAGTCGATGGTTGGCGCGATTGACGCGGGCCCTTATCGCGAGGTCCCGGATATCGCCCATGTGGCTGATTCATAAAATGGGGCTCTCCGCCGGTGAAATCACTATCAATGCAGGGATTATAAGCGAGGGAGTACCCACGCCGGGCTTGTCGTCAGCCAACGAGCTGTTCTGGTGACCCAAACGCTGACGGCGTTGCTCCAGTGGGATGTGGTGCCAATAGCGAAAGCGAGCGAGAAGCCGCCAGTTTGTGCGTCAACTCAACAAACCGAAAGCTTGGCTATCCAGACGACAGGCGCGGTAGTCTCTGTGAGCCGCACGTTGGTCAGAACGAGTTGGCCTCAGCGAATGCCATGCATCAGTTTGATCCCGGAGATCGTAACGGTGGAGTGCCTTAAGCGTTTGAGCCGAGGATGACGTCCATCCGTGATTTGACGTTGCGATGAATCCGGTCGATATGCTTTCGCCTAGCCCCAGTACTCATCGCGATGCACGACGGTGCTTCGATACCGAATAGCTTGGTCGAAAACTGTTTCAAGCATGAAATATGGACAAAGGGCTGACCGGCGGCCTTAACAGCGGACTGATGGGCCGCACGCCGATCGGCCAGTATGCGGGCATCAGTGAAGCGAGCAGCGTGCCCGCCGCTCGCTTCACTGACTTAGCGCACCACGAAGCCCGCGCCGACTTCATCTTTCCGGTCGAGCATCCAGCGTGCCGTGCCGAGAATGCTGGCCGTACCCTTCACGGTCGGACGTACGGCGCGCGTGCCGTTCAAGTCGACCTCGCCGAGCAGGCAGCCTTCGAACGTGCCGCTGCCCAGCAACCCCTCGGACAGGATCGGCTGATTCAGTTTGAGTTTGCCGCGCGCCTCGAACATCGCCATCATCGCGCTGGTACCGGTGCCGCCCGGCGAGCGGTCCAGTTGGCCCGCGCTGAACACGTGGACATTTTTGTAGAAAGCGCCTTCGATCGTCGGCGAATGCCAGAATGTGATGAAGTTCAGATTGTTGATGTGCGCCTCGGTCGGATGCTGGATGCGCATCTGCTCGTTGATCTGGTCGCGCACGAGCAGGCCAAGGCGCGACAGTTCGCTGCCGTTCTCGGGAGAGATCCGCAGCGCGCAGTTCGACAAATCGACGATACCGAAATAGTTGCCACCCCAGACGAGATCGGCCTTCAGATCGCCATAGCCCGGCAGGTGCACGGGAATGTCCTGCGCGGCCACATAGGCCGGCACGTTCTCGAAACGCGTCCACAGCACCTCGTCGCCCTCTGAAGCCACTTCGGCGACCACAAGGCCCGCGGTCGTTTCGAAACGAATCCGCGTGACGCCATTGTCGCCGCGCGGCACAAGGCCCAACGCCACCATCGTCATGCCGACCGCGATCGTGCCGTGACCGCACATGTGTGAATATTCAGTTCCGTCGATGTAAATCAGACCCGCGTCGAATTCCTTGCTCGACGGCGGCGTCAGAAACACGCCAAACATGTCCTTGTGCCCGCGCGGCTCGCGCATCAGCGCCTTGCGCAGCCAGTCGTAATTCGTCTCAAGGAAGGCGCGCTTTTCCAGGATCGTTGATCCCGGTGGATAAGGGATGCCGCTATGTACGATGCAAAGGGGCTCCCCTTCGGTGTGGGTATAGATGACGTCGAACGCGTCCTGCTTACGCATGATTGAAGCTCCTCGTTGGAAAGTGAGAGAGGGTTAGGTGCGGTCGGACAACATGTCCAGGCCGATCGTCAAATCGAGAATCGTGATCACCACGATCGCCACGACGATGGTCGCGCCCGATACAGCGGCGATCGTCGGATCGATGGTGTACTGCACGTAGTTGAAAAGCTTGACCGGTATCGTGTTGAGGTCGGCCGTCGTGTTGAAGATCGACAGCTCGACGTTGATCCACGACGAGATGAACGCGAAGATCGATCCCGTCACGATGCCGGAACGGATTCGTGGCAACACGACAAGGAAGAACGTTGACCACGGATTGCCGCCGAGGTCATAAGACGCCTCCTCGAGCGCGCGCTGCTCGGGCGTCATCATCGACATCACCGAGCGCAGCACGAACGGCGCGACGATCACGGTATGACCGATCAACAGCGAAGCAAAGCTGCGCGTGAGTCCGAAATAACCGCCGAATTGCAGCAAGGCCGCGCCGAGCACGATGTGAGGCAGCACGAGCGGCGCCATCAGCGCGGCCGTCAACGCGCGCTTACCCGGAAACGGGTAACGCGCCAACGCCAGCGCCGCGGGCACGGTGAGCCCAAGCGCTGCCGCCGTGGCAGCCAGCGCCAGCAGCGTGCTGGTCGAGAACGCCGCGACGTAGCTCGGGTCGGACAACATCACCTGGTACCAGTGCAAGGTCAGGCCGCGCGGCGGAAACGTGAGGAATTGGGACGCCGTCACCGAGCTGCCGAGAATCACCACAAGCGGTAGCACCAGATAGGCAAGCACGACCCAGGAGACAAGACGAATCGAAGCTCGGGCGATCATCGTGCGCCCCCGCGAATCTCGCCGACCCGGCCCGCCAGCGCGACCATGACCAGCGTGAAGACGAGCAGCACGATACTGAGCGCGCCGCCGTAATGAAAATCGAACGTCGCGCTGTACTGCTGGAAGATCAACATCGACAGGACGGTGACGCGCCCTCCCGACAACAGCGCCGGCGTCACATACGCGCTGACCGCGAGCGTGAACACCATGATCGCGCCGGCGACCACGCCCGGCAACGTCAACGGCAATGTGACATAGCGGAAGGTCTCGATCGGGCTCGCACCGAGATCCGCGGACGCCTGCTCAACAGCGGGATCGACTTGCGCGAGCGCATTGCCGACCGCCAGCACGACAAAAGGCAGCAGCACGTAGACCATGCCGATCAGAATGCCGAGCTCGGTGCCGAGGAACCGCACGGGCCGCTCGATCGCGCCGCTGGCAAGGAGCGTCTGGTTGACGAGCCCGTTGCGGCCCAGCAGAACCATCCAGCCGAACGAGCGCACGATGTTGCTCGTCAGCATCGGCACCACGAGCAGGATCACGCAGATCCGCCGCCACGGGCCCCAGCGGACCACGCGCACCAGATACCAGGCGAGCGGATAGCCGAGCAGCAGGCACGCCAGTGTACTCAGGCAGGCGATGCGGAACGTGACGAGAATGACGCCCCAGTGATACTGGTCGGCCAGCACGCGCACGTAGTTGGCCAGCGAGATGCCATGCGTTTCGGGGCTGGTCAAGCTGGCGAGCAGCACCACGGCGAGCGGCGCGAGAAAGAAGGCCGTGAAGAACACCATCGGCGCGGCCATCATCAGCAGCGGCGTGACGACGGGACGATTCATGCCGGCTCCCCGATCAGATGCAGGTCGGACGGATCAAAACCGAAACGTACGGTCCCGCCCGTTTGCGCTGCTGACGTCGGTAGCCCCATCACGCGGGCAACTACGCGCTGGCCGTCAACATTGGCATGAAGCATCGTATGACTGCCGACGCACACCACGTCGATCAGCACCCCGGAGACGCAGCACAGTGACGCATCGTCGCGGCCCCCGTGGTCGAGGACGCGCAGTTGCTCGGGTCGCAACACGGCGACGCCCCTTGATGGCGCGTCGGCGCGCGCGAAACGAGCGGGCGCGCCCGGCAACGTCAGTGAAATCTCGCCACTGGCAGCGGTAAAGTCGATCAGGTTGGCGTCACCGATGAACTCGGTGACGAAGCGCGTGGCAGGCGCGCGATAGATGTCCGTGCCGGCACCGATCTGTTCGATGCGCCCCGCGTTCATCACGACGATCCGGTCGGCCATCGTCATCGCCTCCTCCTGATCGTGCGTGACGAACACGAACGCAATGCCGAGCTTCTCCTGCAGATGCTTGAGTTCGAGCTGCATGCGCTTGCGCAACTTCATGTCGAGTGCGGACAGCGGCTCGTCGAGCAGCAGCAGCTTCGGCCGGTTGACGACCGCACGCGCCAGCGCCACACGCTGCTGCTGGCCGCCAGACATCTCCCGCGGATAGCGCTCGCCAAGCGATTCCAAACCGACCAGTTCAAGCGCCGCTCTGGCGCGTTCGCTCGCCTCGCGACGCGACGCGCCCCGCCGTCGCGGACCGTAGGCCACGTTCTCGAGCACGCTCATGTGCGGAAAGAGCGCGTAGTTCTGGAACACCGTGTTCAGGGGGCGCCGGTAGGGCGGCAGACCGGTGACATCTTCGCCATCGATCACGATACGGCCGCTATCGGGGGCCAGAAAGCCTGCGATCGACCGCAGCAAAGTAGTCTTTCCGCAGCCGCTCGGTCCGAGCAGCGCGACGAATTCTCCCTGGCGGATATCCAGTTGAATCCGGTCGAGCGCTGTGTACGCGCCAAAGCGCTTGCATACGGCATCGAGCGTCAAAAGGGCTGGCATTGCTTGCGCGCGGTTCATTGCTTGGTGGCCACTTGGCGGTTCCACGCAGCCGTGATCTCGGCGCGGCGCGCGTTGATGACGCTCCAGTCGAACAGTTTCAGGCTGTCGACCGAGCCGTTGGCGCCCCAAGGCAGCTTGCGCGCCACGTCGGCGGGCAGCTTGACGCCTGCGACGGCAGGGCCGAGATACAGCTTCGTCGCAAGGCATGTCGCCGCCTCAGGCGTCAGCGCGGCATTGATGAATTTCTCCGCCGCTGCCTTGTTGCGCGATCCCTTCACGAGATGCAGCCGGGCGTCGGTGGCCCACGCCCCCTCCTTCGGTACGACAAAGCCGATCGGCACGCCCTTATCGATCAGGTCCCACGCGCCGACGTTGAAGAACGCGCCGATCGTGGCCTCACCGCTTTGGAAGGCGTTCGTCGCGGCGCCCGAGCTGTCGTAGAAAAGCGCGGTATCGAGCGATGCGAGCCTGGCGTAGACAGGATCGAGATGAGCGGGGTCGGCGCCCCAGACCTGAGCAAGGAACACCACAAACGGGATGCCGGCGGAGTTGGCCGGGGACGGCACCGTCACCGCGCCCGCATAGGCGGGATTCCAGAGGTCCTTCCAGCTCGTCGGGGGCTTGGCCGATTTGGTGTTGTAGGCCAGCCCCAGCGAGTAGTAGCCGGAGCCGACCGCATAGGTCGTATTGCCGCTGCGATAGATCGCCTTGGCGATGACCTGCTTGAGATTCGGAATCGCGGCGCTATCGAGGTTGTCGAGCACACCGGCTTGATAGGCCAGCTCGCTGATGCCGCCATCCATCCAGGCGACGTCTATGGTCGGCGCAGCCTTCTGCTGCTGCAACTTGGCGAGCGTCGTGGTCGAGGTGCCGAGCTCCGGCGTCACGGCGATCCCCGTCGCCTTCGTGAAGGGCTCAGCCACGCAACTGCGAAAGGCGTCGCCCCAGTTGCCGCCATACATGGCGACGGTCAGTCGTGGCGACTGTGCGGCCGCGCCCAGTGAAGCTATCGTGCCGGCCAGCGCAATGGCTGCCTTGATCGTATTGCGACTTCCGAGTCCCATGTCGTCCCCTGATAGGTTTGCCTGGTTGTGACCACACTTGTATCTTGCGCGTCGCGTGGCGCCGCGAGCTTGCAAGTCACGGCCAAATAATTGAATAATTGCGTCATGCCGAGTCCGCCCAACGTCGATGCTGAAATCCGCCGCACGCGTACGTCTGCGGCCATCCATGAAACGGGTAAACCCGAGATTTCCATCGGTTTCATTCTGCTGCACCAATTCACACTGGCCGCGTTCGCGGGGCTGGTCGACGTGCTGCGTCTGGCTGCGGATCACGGCGGGCGTAGCCGGCAGATTCACGCACGCTGGCGTGTCATGAGCATGGACGGCTTGCCCCGCACCTCGAGCGCAGGGGTGACGCTCCAGGTCGGCGGCGGCTTGCCGGACGACCCAGCGGAATTCGACTACATCGCGGTCTGCGGCGGCAACGACTATCCCAACACGTATTTGCCGCCGTCGCTAGGCGACTGGCTGAGGCAAGCGAGCACGAGCCGCGTCCGGATGCTAGGTATCTGCACCGGCACATTCGCACTGGCGCAAGCGGGATTGATTGGAGCGCGGGTTGTCTGCGTACACTGGAATGTGCTCGACGCGTTTCGCGCTCGCTTTCCGCTGACGCCTGCTGTCGTCGATCATCTGTTCGTGGATGAAGGGGACCTGATCACGTGCGCCGGCTCGACCGCTGCGATCGATCTCGGGCTATACCTCGTCGCCCGTCATTGCGGCCGGGACAAGGCGCAGCAGGTTGTGCGCCATATGATGCTGCAAGGCATACGCCCAGCGAAATTGCCGCAGGCGCACTTCTACGCCGATCTCACGCATATCGCCGATATCCGCGTGCGTCAGGCGGCCCATTTCGTCGAGCAGCGCATCGACAATCCACCTACGCTTGACGCCATTGCGCGCTATGTGGGCGTCGGCAGGCGGCAACTGGAGCGCGCGTTTCATGACGCGCTTGGCCTCTCGCCGATGGCGTTCCTGCGCTCGCTGCGGCTCGAATACGGCAGTTGGCTGTTGCTCAATAATCCGCGCAGCATCACCCAGATCGCGCTCGATTGCGGCTTCTCAGACGGCGCGCATTTCTCGCGGGATTTCCGTGCACGCTTCGGCGTCTCGCCGCGCGAGTTTCAACGGAAGTCGGCAGACCGCGCGATACCGCCGTAGCCGAGTTGCCTCTCTACAAAAAGACACTCTGCGGGACGCTTCAGGAAGATGCTGCGAGGAGCGTGCCTAGCCAGGCGCGCAGCGCCGATATCTCTTCCTCGCACACTGAATGCGGCATTCGATACGCGCTCCAGTCGACCTTGCAACCTCGCGCGATCACAGAGTCGCGCGCGGCCTCCCCTAACTGGATCGGCAGCACGGCGTCGTATATGCCGTGCGCGGCAAAGATCGGCGTGCTACGGTTCGCGGCGCTCAAGTGGCTATCGATAAAACCCGGCGATGGCACGTAACCTGACAACACGATCAAGCCGGCAAGTGCCTCAGGGTGCGCCATTCCTGCTGAATAGGTCATCGCCCCGCCTTGCGAAAAACCCCCGAGAAAGATGTTCGAAGTCGGAATGCCGCGGCGGTTCTGCGCCTCAATCAATTGCCGCACCGTTGCGCAAGACAATTCGATACCCGCTTCGTCAACTTGCTGATTAATGCTCTAAAAGGCACTGTCAACTTGCGGGACTTCGTCGGTGTTGATGCATAAGTCACTATGGCTTGGAAAGCATTCGACGGAGTTTGGGTGACGTTGGTAAATTCGCGCCATGCGGCGAACCGCGCTGCGAGGGGTTTGCGATAAAGAGAAGCGCGCAGCAGATGTCGTTTCAATGCGAAGTGCCGTCGGATCGGACCGAAGCTCTGCGTGCGCTTCGGGGCGCGAAAGCCCCGCATGCGCCGCTCGCGCTCCGGCGTGGGCTGATGGCTGTTCTCTGCACGGTTGTTGACACGGTCCGCAGCCTTGACGAACACGTGCTTCACGTTTAACAACATCCGGCATGTCGGCTTTCGCTGCGGAATAGCTGCGCAATTGATCGGTAACGATCTTGCGTGGCAGCGGGCTTGAGCGCAGCACACGCCTGAAGAGACGTTTGGCGGCGGCTTTGTCGCGCCGCTTTTGCAGCAGGATGTCGAGTTCGGCGCTGTGCTCGTCGACTGCCCGCCAAAGCACGTACGGTTCGCCATCCAAGGTGACGAACATCTCATCGATGTGCCACGTGCTACTCGGCTTGCGGCGCGCTGCGTCCGATGCCGGAAGAAGCGCCGGTGATCACGATCACGGGCGTCTCGGCGCGTGGGTTCGGACAGGCATGGCGACCCGATTGCATCAGGAATTCGGGGGGGCGAAGCATGCAGATCTCCATGTCGGTTCTGCCTTTGTATGCCGGCTGACCCGCGCGTCGGCGACGGGAAACGGCTAGAACGCGGTAGCCGCTTTTTGAAGTTAGCCAATCTCCGACTGAGAGTATTTCACGCCGGAAGTTCGCGGTATTGGACTTTAGGCCCATGGGCCTGTGTGTGTAGGATGCGTTGATCGGGGCAGGGTG
Source organism: Paraburkholderia solitsugae (assembly GCF_013177695.1). GTDB lineage: Bacteria > Pseudomonadota > Gammaproteobacteria > Burkholderiales > Burkholderiaceae > Paraburkholderia > Paraburkholderia solitsugae. The sequence goes on from NZ_WOEY01000148.1 coordinate 21,705, forward strand.
ACTGGGAGCCAGGTCCGCGGAGCACTACGCCTGCCAGCTTCTCGAGGGCCGGCCTCGGCCATGAAGCGACCGTCGCGAGCGGAAGCTGAACGGCCGCTGCTTTAGATTTGCCAGCCGTTCATGATAGGCCGCTCGAGTTTGATCGGTGTGGCGAGGCGAACGGCGAGTTACTGCAGATTCTTTGAGAGCTGTCCGCGCAAGGTATCTGCCATCTTCTGCAAGATGTCTGGCAGAAGAACCTGCGCCTCAAGTGGGCCCATTACGGAATACCCCGATCCCGATTCGCCATCGATGACGATCACGACTGCACAGCGCGCGTGCGTCATGTCTCGCACGTGGTTGCATGCGGTGTCGAATAGCCCGGCCGACTCCCCAGCTGGTATGACTGTTGGCTCGAAGTCTGATGTCATTGTGCCCTCGCATAATGTTTGATCAATCCATCTCAGACAGATGGTGCCTCAATACCGCCGTGCCCTCGGATGCCGAATTACGCGCCCGTTAGTGATCGTCATCGTGGTGGTCGTCATGTTGACCGTGCGGGTCCTGATCATTGGGGTGGTTGCGCATCCAGTCGTCGTGCGCCCAGTAACGATGGCCATCATAGTACTGGTCCCCGTGCCATCCAATTGTGATTCCAACGGGCACGGGAGCGACACCCCCCGGGGCCTGGACGATGCAACCAGAAAGGCCGCTTCCAAGGCTCACAAGCAATGCAGTCGCGACTGGAGTTTTCATACCGCTCCTCAAAAGGTTTCACGACTGACGGTGGATGTCCCGTCTCTCTCAACTTGAGAGCAGCAAGAAGAAGAGGTCGCCTCTCCCGGGTCGACCACAGATGAGCCCTGCCCCGCGCTGGGCATTTTGCATCTGGCGCACCAAAAGAAGCTGCAACCATAGCTGCGGCTCTCAGACGCCCTCTCAGAGATCGATGGGTGTTGCCGGCGATGCACGAGCGCGACTACATTGCGGCAAGAGCATTTCACAATCTA